>NZ_CP104132.1:0-772620 GCF_029201645.2 Sinorhizobium prairiense | reverse complement strand
TGCCGCCGCCGATGACGACGACATCCGCCTTGGCGGGAAGCTCTTGATCGCTTTGTATGCGCTTGACGATTGGAGACATGGAGGCTGACCTGGAATTATTTGGCGGCTGATCTATCGGCACTATTTTCTGCCCCTTCGACAGCGCACTCCCTCGCCGATGAAATTCCCCGACGGGCAGGGGGAGACTGTCTCAAAGCTTGTCGTCGCGCGTCCTCGAAGTGAGCTCATAAGAGGCTACCGGAGGAAGGCGAGCAGCATGCATCGACTGGAGATAGAGGGACGGCCGAAAATTCCGTTTTCGGGCGACACGACGGTCAAATCTGCGGCCGTCGCGCGGGTAAGCTACAGAGCATCGTCAGACGACAGTGGTTTTGAATCGACTTCCGGTCGAGCACGACAGATGCCACGCTCGTTCATGTCGCCCCCGCTGCTGCAGGCTCGAATTGAAGAGCGTGCACAATCAAGAACAGAGATGTAAGCCATGACTACAGGCACTCACGAGTCCCCTGCGCTTGCCATGATCCATACGGTCCCCGGGATCATCCCCGCGTTCAACGAACTCGTTGGCCGCCATCTGCCCGGTTGGCGCCCGTTCAACATGCTGGATGAGAGTCTGCTGGGGAACACGGTCCGTGAGGGCACGCTGTCACGTCAGACCATGCGGCGGCTCGCGACACACATTTGGTCGGCGGTGGACGCGGGGGCTTCGGCGGTCCTCGTCACCTGTTCCTCGCTCGGCCCTGCAGTGGATGCGGCAGTGCCACTCTGCCCCGTCCCCCTCTTCCGTATAGATGATGGGATGGCGATTGAGGCGATCCAGCGCGGGGACCGAATTGGCGTCCTTGCAACTCTGCCTACAACAATGAACCCTACAACCCGCCTAATTGAACGCCATGCTCAAAGAATGGGTCATGACGTTTCCGTCGCCGGTCGTCTTTGTGAAGGAGCCTTTGATAAATTACGAAACGGGGACAGGGCGGCGCATGATGCGATGATACGCGAAGGCCTCGAGTCCCTTGTCGGCAGTGTCGACGTGGTTGTTCTTGCTCAAGCATCAATGGCAAATGCTCTAAATGAGATGAGCGAGACATCGGTGCCGGTACTTACCAGCCCTGAACTTGGTGTCCTGCACATGTCCTCCGCATTGAAGGGGCGCTCACGCGTTCAGGAAAGTGATGAAAGTTAGGCAGCGTCTGCCGGCTTTCAGCAGTCTCGGGCAGTCTCGAAGCCGCCCGATCCGATCGCGCAGTTGGTACCAAAGAAGGCATCAGGCATCGCGGCTCGGCTGATAGTGTCGGGCGAAATGAAAAACTGACCCCCCTATTGCCTCACCCAGGGATGTTACCGAAGTGTTTGGCGCTGAGATGGCCGTTATCTTCTCCTGCCGCGGCGGGAGAAGATAACGGCGCGCGCTCCATCCAGTCTCCATCGAGAATAATCTGCCCGGCTGTTTCGATGCGCCAAGCCTTGACGGCCATTTGCACCGTCCGCAGGCTTTTCTTCGTGAAGCGTGACGGATCGGCGCTCATTAGACGCTCTAGGACCGAGGCTGCCGAGACCGCCGGATCCGCCTCAAGCCACGCTCGAATCTGGGGCTCGAATGGCTCCAGCATGCTCTGCCTTTTCGGGTAAGGCTTCGTCCGACGATATGGCCTCCGATGTGTCGGCCGTTTCTCCCCAACCTGCCAGGCTGTCTTCAGGCTCAAGGTGAAGCGTTGCAGATCGACGGCGACCGGTTCTTCGGATCTGGCGTTTAGGCCACGCCGATCGACACGCCTTCCGAGCTCCTCCTGGGCGGCGCGGATCCCGGCAAACAGTATCACTGGATCCGCGCTTTCCAACATCGCCTTTAGCCGATCCTTGTCGGCCTCGGCCACAGCGGAATGGGCCAGCACCCGCGCAGCAGGCGGCACGGGCGGATGGTAGCGTTTGATGACACGAGCGCCGATCCGCGTCTTCTCCCGCAACTTGAACGAAGGTTGGAACAGATTGCCATGCAGACGCACCACCTCGTAGAGGCGAGCCAGCGCTGTCGTCGCCTCCGCGCCGACGAACCTTCCGTAACCGACCAGCCTTCGCACGATCGCACCGTTCTTCTGCTCGACCCAGGCTTGATCGTTCTTTCGATACGCGCGCGAACGGGTCACCTCCAAGCCCTGGCTTCGACACCAGCAGACCACCAGTTCGTTCATGAAGGCGCTGTCATTGTCAAAGTCGACGCCAAGCAGCGGAAATGGAAACTGCGAGCGGGCCTGCTTGATGGCAGCGATCACCAGGCCGCTTTCGCGCGTCCGCACCGGCACGCACTCGGTCCAGCCCGTGGCGATATCGGTCAGCACCATCGTCTGCGCGAAGCTGCCGGACGAAGAGGTACCCGAATGGGCCACGAAATCCACCTCCACGTAACCGGGCAACGGATCGTTCCAGTCCCCGAAAGTGCGCACCGGGACCGACCGGCGAACTGCGGAACTCATTCCGGCACGCCGACGCTGGCCACCGCGAGCCACCACACGTACCTCTGACAGCAACCGATCCATCGTCGCTGCACTGACCATTAGCAGTTTGTCGCGAAGCTCGCTGTTCAGCTCGAGCCGGCCGTGACGCTCAAGGGCGGGCAGTAAAATCGGAATCAGCGGCTTCAGGCGTTTCGAGCAAAGACGATCGGACGCTTCCCATAGAGCCACCAGCGCTTCCCTGACATCGGAACCATACTGGACAGCGTGCTGCCTGGCGGAAGGCGGCTCGGACCCACGATGGCGGAGCACTCTGATCGCATGCTTGCGGTGGTAGCCGGTAACCGCGACGAACTCATCTAGGATTCTATGCTTGTCCGCCCGACAGCTCGATTGATAGCGCTCAATGATTGCTTCAATCAGTTCCGTCCGAGTCGCCATGCTGATCCGCCGTGCCATCCATCCCCCGAACTGGGACAGCGAACCATCACCATCCCATCGGGAGCATCAACACTATCGGTAACATTTTGCTTGAGGCAATGCGGGGTCAATTCCTCGATTCGCTTGACAGATAGAGGCAGTTTGCTGCAAGCCGCCCTCGGGTGTGTTCGCGGCGGAGATCGAACAAGGCGCGGTCACGAATACGTCTCTCGCGATCGAGGAAGAAGTGAACAGCCCAGATTTGCTTCTGTGTGAGCGGACGCTTGGTTCCCACCTTCTTTCCTGCGTTCCAATCGGCGCGTTCACGGTTAGCATCATCGTATTGAGAGTGGCCCATGTGAGTTCTCCTCGGCCTTGATTGGCCGATAGAGAAACGGGAAACACCAGCGTTGCAACTCGGGGGCCCGGTGAACGAACCCGCTGCGCGGGAGGGTGCCTGCGGTTGAGGTAGAGGGCCCAGACGGGGAGTTGCACCTGCATTGAGTGTGGTTTGGCTGAGGCAGAGCATGACGGGCTTCTTCAACAAGGAGCCTGACCATGCCCCATCCCACTCTCGATGCCCCTGTCAGCCCGCTGCGCCAGCGGCTGATCGACGACATGAACATGCGGCGTTTCTCACGGGAGACACAGCGCAACTATCTCCGTGACATCGGACGCCTGGCGACGTTCCTTGGGCGTTCCCCAGACACGGCGACCTCCGACGACCTGCGCCGGTTCCAAATCGAGCAGCAGGAGGACGGCGTTCCCGTGCCGACCATGAACAGTATCGTGTCGGCGCTGCGCTTCTTCTTCACGCATACGGTTGATCGTCCCGATCTGGCGCGCCGGCTCGTCCGGCTGGCGCATCCGCGCAAGCTGCCCGTGGTGCTCAGCCGCGACGAGGTCGCGCGGCTGCTCAATGCCACCACCTGCCTCAAGCACCAGGCCGCGCTGTCGGTCGCCTATGGCGCGGGCTTGCGGGTCGCCGAGGTCTCGGCGCTGAAGGTTGCCGACGTCGACAGCGAGCGCATGCTGTTGCGCGTCGAGCGTGGCAAGGGCGGACGCTATCGCAACGCCATGCTGTCGGAAGACCTGCTCACTCTTCTGCGCCAGTGGTGGATTGTCGGGCGTCAGCAGGGCGTGATGCATCGCGACGGCTGGCTGTTCCCCGGACAGCATGCAATGAAGCCGATCAGCACGCGGCAGCTCTATCGCGTCGTCGTCGAAGCGGCCCAGGCCGCCGACATTGCCAAGCGGGTTGGGCCGCACACGCTACGCCACAGCTTCGCCACCCACCTGCTGGAGGACGGCACCGACATCCGGATCATCCAAGTCCTGCTCGGCCACGCCAAGCTGAACAACACTGCCTTCTATACCAAGGTCGCGACCCGCACGGTGCGAACGGTGACGAGCCCGCTCGACAAGCTCGGCCTGTTCAAGCCGGGAGAGATATCGCCCGACGGCTGAGCCGTGCGCGCCTCTGTCGAGGTCGCCGACATCTTCCGGTTAGCCGGCTCAGCCTACCGATCGGACCATGCAGGTCATCTGAGCCTGCAGCAACTCAAGGTCATGTCGGCAATTGAGCAGTGTCGCACCGCAGCCCTCGGTGGTCACGTCGAGGCTTGCGAGGACTGCGGCCAGTGGCGGATCGCCTACAACTCCTGCCGCAACCGGCACTGTCCGAAGTGTCAGGGTGCCGCGGCGCGGACATGGCTTGCCGAGCGTGAGGCCGACCTGCTGCCGGTCGGCTACTTCCATGTCGTGTTCACGCTGCCCGCCGAAGTCGCCGACATCGCGTTCCAGAACAAAGAGGCAGTCTACGACCTGCTGTTCAAGGCCGCATCGGAGGCGATTCTGACCATCGCGGCGGATCCAAAGCATCTCGGCGCGCGCATCGGCATCACCGCCGTACTCCACACTTGGGGTTCGGCGATGACCCACCATCCGCACGTGCACATGATCGTGCCGGGCGGCGGCATCGCGCCGGACGGAAGCCGATGGATATCATCGCGTCCGGCCTTCCTTCTCCCGGTGCGTGCGCTCGGCAAGCTGTTCCGCCGCCTGTTCCTCACCCGGCTGCGCGCGCTGCACGACGCCGGTCGGCTCGCCTTCTTCGGATCAATGGCGCACCTCGCCGAGCCAAGGGCCTTCCTGCGCCACCTGTCGACGGTCCGGAAGAAGCGCTGGGTGGTCTACGCCAAGGCACCGTTTGCCGGGCCTCAAGCCGTACTCGCCTACCTGTCCCGTTACACCCACCGGGTCGCGATCTCGAACCGCCGCCTCATCCTCTTCGACAAGAGCGGCGTCACCTTCCGCTACAAGGACTACCGTCGCGACGGCGCGGATCGCCAGCAGGTGATGACACTCGCAACCGACGAGTTCATCCGCCGCTTCCTGCTCCATGTCCTGCCGCGTGGCTTCCATCGCATCCGACACTACGGCCTGCTCGCCGGTTCCGTCCGCAGGGTCAGCCTGGCACGGGCCCGCGAACTGCTGGGTGTCGCCGCGCCACCCAATGACGACACCTTAGGCGAACCGGAGGACTTCCAGCCGGCATGCCCGTGCTGCGGCGGGCGCATGATCGTCATCGAGACATTCGAACGATGGAAACAGCCACGCGGACCTCCGCACGCAACGGCCGCGAACCGGGAGAATGCCCCATGACCCGGCATGACATGCTTCAGCCCCAAGCCGCAGGCGCTCGCTCTCCGGCAACTGATCCACGCGTGCCTATGGTGATCAGCGACGCCGACAGGGCCATAATCAGCCGCCTGCCAAGCCAGCAACATAGCGCCGAGGTGCAACGAAGCGGACTGGCCGCGTCCAACCTAGTGCCTCCCGGCGACGCCCCACCCATCGCCGACATCAGCCGCAAATCGAAATCTCCATAGCCTTCGCCCGTGGCCCGCGGGTTCCTTCCTCGGGCACTTTCGTACGCCTGCCGGCGCCCGAAACTTTTCACGGTGGCGGTCTGTCCGCTCTTGGTTACCGCTTCTCGAAAGCAGACATCGGCGTGCGGTGCGTCGACGGCTCATTTGTGGCGGCAAGCGGTGACCAAATAGTCAGAGCCAGCGGCGAACCTCGGCCTTGTAGCGGCGGTAGTCGTCGCCGAACTTCGCTTCAAGATAGCGCTCCTCGCGGGCAATCACCTGCGTCTGGATCGCGATCAGCACCAACGGGAGCAATGCGAAGGCGATCGGCCCGTCGAAGCCGATCGCAAGACCGGCATAGATAAGCGCCATGCCGAGATACATCGGATTGCGGGTCCACCGATAAGGACCGGTTGTTGCGATGAGGGTCGTTGGCTGCGACGGCGGAACGTTGGTGCCCAGCCGCCGGAACAGCCCCGCCGCCGCAAGCATCATCGCTGCGCCGGCAACGAACAGAAGCGCGCCCGTCGCGACAAGCAACCGCCAGTCGATGCCGAACGAGCGCAGGGTGACGAACCGCTCCGCCGCCAACCCCAACAGCAGCGCTCCCAGATAGACGAAGGGCGGAGGGAAGCGCACACCCGCGCTGTCCGGTTCGACGGCCATACTCATCTCCAATCTGTGATCTCAAACCAGCATCGACTGCTGGGCGGAGATACCCGCCGTCGCGCCCTGCGATATTGCCGTGGTGACCGAGGCCATGGCTGGGTTTGCAAGATCGCCGGCGGCATAGATGCCGGGTATGCTGGTTTCGCGACGCTCGTCGACCTTGAGGGCGATGCCAAAGGGTGTATTGACCGTGGCGAGGCCCAGTGATTCATACAGGCTTGCGGACGGCTTGTTGCGCGGATGCGCGAACAAGATATCGACTGCGACATCGGGGGCGGTATCGAGCTTGACGGTGGCACTATGGCCCCTGTGACGGGCGATTTCGGTGATCCGGCCATCAACGACAGGTATGTGGCGGCTCGCCAGATCGGCCCGGATATCGGGTGCAATGTCGTGACCATCTGCGAAGACCGTCAACGTGTCGGTCCAATCCTGGTACAGCCTGACATAATTGTGCGACGGCGGGCCGGACCAGACAAGGCCCCAATGCTGGGTGGCGACTTCAAAGCCATCGCAATAGGGGCAGGGCACGATGGATGTGCCCCAGCTTTCGGCAAAGCCTGGAACAGCAGGCATCTGGTCGACGACGCCATAGCTCAGGATCAGGCGGCGCGCCCCAAGGCTTTCGCCATCGCCAGTGAGGACGGAGAAATTGTCGATGGTGCCGGAGACGCTGTCGGCCCGGGCATTGACCAGCCTGATCGTGGGATAACGCGTCAGCTGCTGCCGCGCCTCGGCCAGGATGTCCAGCGGTGGCTTGTGATCGTGGCCGAGCAGACCATGCGAGTGGCCGGCGAAGCGGTTGCGCGGCAGGCCGGTATCGAGAACGGTGACCTTGCGGCGGGCACGGCCGAGCTGCAGGGCGGCGGCGAGGCCGGCAAAGCTGCCGCCGATGATGATGACGTTATCCATAGTGATGCGCTCCGTTTTACGGGTGGAGGGGCTGGGCTGTCCTTGGCGCGAAAGCGGCCGCAGGAAACTTAATTTGGAGGACAGGGCAAAATCCAACCTTTGGCTTGCGTATTTCGGATACCACATGGTATCGTAATTCACGAATAACGATACTGTCAAGGACTGGAATTGTCGTGACCGAAAATAATCGGGGCCGGCGCGGCCGGCCCGCCAATGAGGCGCTTGGCCAAACAATTGTGGACGCAGCGGGCGAACTCTTTGCTGAACTGGGTTTTCAAGGGACGACATTGGACAAGGTCGCCCAGCGAGCAAAGATATCCAAGCTCAGTATCTACAGGCACTTCGAGAACAAAGAGGCGCTGTTCGGCGCGGCCTTCACGGCCCGCTGCCAGCAGTTTGTACCAGAGACCCTTTTTGAAGGCGTCGACGGTTCGGCCGAAGATCAGCTCATGGCTGTGGGATCATCGCTGCTCCGCACGCTGTTGCGCCCGGACATCCGCAGTGTCGAAGCCATGGTCATGGCCGACACGCCGAATCAAAAGTCCTTGAGTAAGGTGCATTACGAAGCCGGCCCCGCCCATGTCATCGCCCAAATCGAGGCCCTTTTGCGTCAGTTGGACGCTAAGGCGGCTTTGAACGTGCCTGATCCTCTCCGGTCCGCCCGCTTGTTTGCCGCACTTTTCAAAGGCTCCGATCTCCTGATTGTCGCACGCTTCGATGAGGCGGGAGCAGAGGACGATAACGAAATCGAATCCTATTGCCAGTCGGCCGTCGCCATGTTCATCGCCGCGCACGGTGGCAGCGACCACGCGGGCGGATAGCCTAGACGAGGCCGCGAAGGAGTATATGCTTGATGTTTTGGATGCCCGTATTGCCATCAACGCCTTGCGCGGTGTTCCAGGACCTGTGACAGGCGGCGTACTACCACCCGATTAGTGCCGGCTTAGCAGACCGCCAGCTTTCGGGAAACTGCAACGGTGGTCTGGCGCAAATGAGGGCGCGTTGCAGACGAAAAAGCGACCGTATATGGCATGTCCGGTTTCAGCCAGAGCGGTACGGGTAAGCTGACGTTTGTGAAGTCCCGCTTCTGACCACATAAAAATGCGAAGCAAAACACCTGCGGCTTCGGGAGGCGTATTGCCTTGCGAAGAAGCTAGGCGATAGGCCGTTTCACGATCTGCATGAGGTTTCCCCCGCAGACGCTGCAAGGTTCGGAAGGTGCCGGAAAGCTGGAGAAGAGTGCACCGTCAGGTTTTGCCTGTCTCCCGTGAGTCATCCACAATGGCTGATCAGACCGCGTTTCTACGGCATTCCTCGATATAGAGCTCGCGCAAACGCCTGCCGACCGGTCCGGGTGTACCGCTCCCGATCTTGCGGCCATCGATTTCTACGACGGGCATGACAAAGGTCGAGGCGCCCGTGACAAAGGCTTCGTCCGCATGCTGCGCTTCCTCGATCGAAAAATTCCGCTCAATGACGTTGATCTGTGCTTCCCGGGCATACTGTAGCAAGGTGGCACGCGTGATGCCGTGCAGGATGTCGCTGGATAATGCGCGGGTGACGATCTGGCCGTTCTTGACGATATAGGCGTTGTTGGCCGTCCCCTCGGTGACGAAGCCATCCTGCACGAACCAGCCGTCATCGGCTCCCGCCTTCTTCGCCATCATTTTGGCCATAGAGGGATAGAGCAGTTGGACCGTCTTGATGTCGCGGCGGGACCAACGCAGGTCCGCGATCGAGATCACCTTGATGCCGGCCGATGCCTTGGGTGCGTCCACGAGATTGGGGACGGATTGGGTAAAAAGAACGACCGTCGGCTGAACGTCATCGGTCGGGAAGATGAAATCGCGGTCGCCGGGATTCCCGCGGGAAATCTGCATATAAACTAGACCTTCGACGATTTCGTTCTGCCTCACCAGCTCACGGTGGATGGTCAGCAGCGTATCCCGCGAAAACGGGTATCGGATGACCAACTCCCCGAGCGAGCGCTCGAGCCGCGCGGCGTGTCCCTCGAAATCCACCAGCTTGCCGTCGATGACCGATGTTACCTCGTAGACTGCATCGGCAAAAAGAAAGCCACGGTCGAAGATCGAAACCTTCGCCTCGGTCTCCGACAGATATTCTCCGTTTAAATAAACGATCCGGTCTCTATCCATTGCAGCGGTTCGCGATCGAGGCATGCAGACGGTTCTGTCAGGCAAGGAGGATGTCATAGAATACTTTACCTATTTCTGGCACGGCTTTCGGGTAAACTTCGCAGATCTGCTTTCCTTGGGTCATAAGGCAGATGATGATCGACGCGTTACCGGGCATGGCAATCCGAATGAGGTCGTGCTTGTAATAGGATGCGCGCGGATCGCCCGTCCAGGAATTCTGCCCCGCCTTGCTCCAGATGCGCGCCTCAGCCGGCGCCCCCGCTCCGAGAAAATCGGCAACTTGAAAACGCGGCTGCTTCGCCTCCGCGCTCTCGCGGTCGCGCAGCAGAATATCCTGCGCCCGGGTACGAGCTACATCGGACAGCGGAACCGTGCCGGCAAAGATCTCATGAAAGAGCCGCGCAGCGGCAAGCGGTGTCAGAACGTTGAGATACTCACCGGATCGCCCGGCATATTGGGCCTCCCGACCATAGCGAACGTCGTCCATGAGCTTCTGGCTGATGTTGCAGCCTTCGAACTCGGGCCAGCCCAGGTCGCGGAAGAAGCGGTTCAGCGCCTCGCGTTTATCGCGCCATGCGTCGAAGCCTTCACCCTCCAGGAGCGTGTCGCCGGTCGTGCCGGTGACCACGTCGATCACATAATTGGTGCCGGTATTGGTCGACCAGAGGATCATGTCCCGCATCGCACGAGACAGTTCCTCGTGGTCCTCGATGCGGCCGGCGTCGATGGCGCTCAGCACATGGACGAGGTGGAAAGCCTTGACCAGGCTGCACGGATAGCACCGCCAGTCACCGCGATAGCTGAAGCCGTCCGGTGCCTCGCCGAAACCGTTCTCCCGCAATGCGACGAAGCCGAAATTGTCGAGCGTCAGTCCCTGAGCACTGAATTGCTCGAGAAGGCGGGCCTTGATGCTTTCGCAGCGACTGGTCCAGTCGGCGTTGGGCTTGAAGAACATTGAGTGGATCTTTCTGAATGGGATTAATTCGGGGCGCAGGCGACTTTCCAGCAGCGGACGAAGCCACCCGTGTCGAGCGGCAGCTCCGGCTGAGGCGAGCGACAGGCGGCCTCGGCAAGCGGGCAGCGCGGGACGAAACGGCAGCCGGGCAGAACGGCAAAGGGATCGGGTATTTCGCCGGCAATCGGCTGCCGCAGCGACTGCGGCCTGCGAACGTCCGGCACCGAGGCAATCAGCGCCTGCGTATAGGGATGGAGTGGAGCGGCAAAGAGGCGGGTGCTCTCTTGCAATTCGACGATCTCACCGAGATACATCACCGCCACACGGTCGCAGAAATACCGAACGACATTCATGTCGTGCGAGATGAAGATGATGGTCAGTCCCTTTTCGCGATTGATCGCCTTTAGCAGGTTGATGATCTGCGCCTGCACGGACGCGTCCAGCGCCGAAACCGGCTCGTCCGCCACGAGAACCTGCGGATTGGCGCACAGAGCACGCGCGATGGATACCCGCTGGCGCTGGCCGCCGGAGAGCGCGTGGGGGAATTTCACCGCCGTCTCGGAAACCAGGCTCACATCATCCAGCACGCGCCGGACCTCGGAGCGCCGATCGGCGCGCGACAGATTGGGCCTGTAATGGGCCACGACCTCTTCGAGCTGTGCCCCGATAGTCATGCGTGGGTTTAGCGAGGAATAGGGGTCCTGAAACACCATTTGCAGGCGGCCGGCCCGATCCGGCCCGTCAAGCGGCTTGCCATCGAAGACGACGTGTCCGCCATTGCTGGGCTGGAGCCCGACGCCGATCCGCGCCAGGGTACTCTTGCCGCAACCGGATTCGCCGACGATGCCGAGGATTTCCCCCTGCTTCACCGACAGATCGACGCCGCGCACCGCATGAAGATAGACCTGATCGCGGTTTGCGAGCACGTCCACAAGGCTGCGCTTCAGGGGAAAGCGACGCTCGACCTTCTTAAACTCAAGCAGCGACATCGGAAACCTCGCTCTGGATGCAGGCATCGAGATGATCTTCGGCGGCGCCGAGACGGGAGCGCAGCGCCGGCGCGGGGCCCGTCGTGCATTGCGACCGTGCGAATGCGCAGCGCGCCGAGAAGCGGCAGCCTGGCGGCGGGTCGATCAGGCTGGGCGGCGCTCCGTTGATCGGCACCAGTTCGCTGTCGCGACTGACATTTCCCGGAAGGGCCGCAAGCAGCGCCCGGGTATAGGGATGAGATGGCGCATCGAGGACCTCGCGGACCCCGCCGATCTCCACCATGCGGCCCGCATACATGACCGCCATCCGATCGCAGATCTGCGAGACCACGCCCAGGTCGTGGGTAATCAGGATGATCGAGGTGCCGAGACTGTCCCGTCGCTCCTTCAGCAGGCGCAGGATTTGATCCTGGACCGTCACGTCGAGGGCCGTCGTCGGCTCGTCGGCGATGATGAGGCGCGGGCGCAGCGCGAGCGCCATGGCGATGACGACGCGCTGCCGCAAACCGCCGGACAATTCGTGCGGATAGGACTCAAGTCTTCGCTCGGGAGAGGTGACGTGCACGTCGCGCAAGAGCTGCAAGGCTGCCTCACGCGCCTCGGCGCGGGATGCCTTGCGATGGCGGCGGATGACTTCGCTGATCTGCTTGCCGATCCGCATCGTCGGATTGAGCGCGGTTAACGGGTCCTGAAAGATGAACGCCACATCGCGTCCGCGGATCTGGGAAAGACCGCGCTCGTTCATGGCGGCAAGATCGCCCGCCCCTTCCAGCAGGATCCGGCCCCCGGCGACCCGGGCGGGCGCCCCTCCGAACAGGCGCAGGATTGACCGGCAGACGGCGGACTTCCCGCAGCCGGATTCCCCGACGATGCCGAAGATCTCGCCCGGCTGAACGTCAAAGCTGAAGCCATCGACCGCTCTTGCCGTCCCGGAAGGGCTCTGGAATTCGGTCACGAGGTTGCGGACGGACAAGAGGCTCATGGCGTCATCCCTTTGGCTTCAGCGCGGTCGCGAGGCCTTCCCCAAGTAGAGAGAAGGCAACCCCGACCCAGACGATGGCAAGGCCGGGAAATATGGTCATCCATGGCGCTTCCCGCATGTAGTCTATGCTCTCGACGATCAGCAGGCCCCATTCCGGCGCTGGCGGCTGCACGCCCAGTCCAAAGAAGGACATCGCCGCCACGGCCTGCACGGTCAGCACCACGTCCGACATGGAATAGACCAAAGCGGGGGTCAGGACGTTCGGCAGGACATGGCGCAGCATCACCTTGGACTTGCTGAAGCGAAGCACACGCGTCGCCTCGATGAATTCCAGGCGGGAAACCAGCAGCGTCTCTCCGCGGACTATGCGGGCATAGCCGATCCAATTCACAATGAAGAAGGCGATGTAGAGATTGGTCTCGCTTGCTCCCAGCACGCCGACGATGGCAAGGATGAGCACATAGAACGGGAATGCCCATACTATGTCCGTCAGCCGCATCAGAACCGCGTCGGCGGTCCCGCCGAAGAAGCCGGCGATTAGGCCGATCACCACGCCCATGACCATTGGTCCGAACACGCAGATCAGCGCCAGTCGCAGGTCGAAGACCGCGCCCGCGAGAACACGTGTGAAGATGTCACGGCCAAAATTGTCGGTGCCGAACCAGTGCGCGGCGGAGGGCGGCTGCATCGCGCCGCCGAAATCCAGCGCAAAGGGATCGTAAGGCGACAGGATCGGGGTCAGGAGCGTCGCTGCGACCGTGACCGCCAGCATGAGCAGGCCGGTCGCACCTGCGGGGGTGCGAAGCAATTTGCGGAGGAAGGCCATCGGTCACCCCAGCCGGACGCGCGGATCGGCCAGCGCGTAGCAGATGTCGGTGATCAGGTTGACAACCACGACCATAATGGCGAAGAAGACCGTCAGGCCTCGGATGATGGGCAGGTCACGCGACACGATCGCGTCGATCAGCAGGCTGCCTAGACCGGGGACGGAGAAGATCTTCTCCACCACGACCGTCCCGCCCACGATCCAGCTCACCCGCACGCCGATGATCGAGATCGTCGAGATTAGGCTGTTCGGCAGCACATGGCGAAGAAAGACCTCGTGGGCGCGCAGGCCTTTGGCACGCGCGGTGTCGATGTAGTCTGCCTTCATCGTGTCGATCAACGCCGCGCGAAGGCTTTGCTGTATCAGGGCTGCGGTCGAAAGCCCGACCACGAGCGATGGCAGGAACAGGCGGCCCAGATTGGCCACGAAACCGTCGCCCACGCCGCCTGTCGCGAACCAGCCCATGCGCAGCGCCAGCCAAATGATTAGCACATAGCAGAGCCAGAAAGGGGGCATGGCAATCACCACGACGAAGATCTGCCGGATGACATTGTCGATCACGCGCCCGCGGTTTGCCGCTGCCAGAATGGCAAAGGGCAAGGCGATGATGACGGCGATTGCGGTCGAATAGCCAACGATGGCGAGCGTGAACGGTAAGCGCTCCGCCACCAGATTGATGATCGGCTGCTTGTGGAAGATCGAGACACCGAAACTGCCGGTCAGGCAATCGCGCAGGAAATAGAGGTACTGCATCCAGATTGGCTTATCCAGGCCCCAGAGTTCTCGCATTGTCTGCAGTTCCTCGGCGCTCGCCCGTGTTCCCATCGCGCGGGAGGCAGGATCGCCCGGCATGACCTGCAGAAGCAGGAAGCTGATGATCGTAATCCCGAGGAGCACGGGGATCAGCATCAGCAGACGTTTTGATATTGCAAGTATCACGGAAGTTTACCGCCGGCTGCCCACACAGTTGGAGGAGCCTCCGCCCGCAGGGCGGAGGCGGTCGCATCATTTTTCGAGCTTGACTTCCTCGAGGCGGAAATTCGAGGTCGGAAGGATCTCGAAACCCTTGACGTAGTCCCGCACCGCCCAGGCCGACGACGGATGGTAGAGGAAGATGTAAGGCGCACCGTCATGCAGGATCTGGATCATTTCCCTGAACATGGCGCCGCGCGGCTCGCCGTCCACGGTCTTCCGCTCTTCGGCATAGAGGGCATTCAGACGCTCGTTCTTCCACTGCGTATGATAGGCGTTCGCCCGCTCAGGGTTGACGGCGACGAAGCCGATGATCTGGTCGGGGTCGATCGTGTCGGAGGTGGTGTAGGACACCGACATGTCATAGTTTCCGTCCTTCGTCGTTTCCCACTGGGTGCCGCCTTCCAGCATCTGCACCTTCAGCTTCACGCCGACCTGCTGGAGCATCGCCTGCAAGGCTATGGCGGCATTGCGGCTGGTCGCGGCGCCGGAATCGACGATAAGCTGCGCTTCGAACCCTTCCGCGTAGCCCGCATCGGCCAGCAGTTGCTTGGCCTTCGCCGGGTCGTAGGCGTAGGGCAGAAGATTCGGATCGGCATGGGCCATGACCGGCATGGCCGACGCCGCGGGCTTGCCGGCACCGTAGAGAACGCCCTGCACCAGGGCATTCTTATCGACCGCATAGTTCAGGGCCTGGCGGACCCGTTCGTCGTCGAAGGGCTTGCGCGTCGTATTCAACTGCACGAAATCCGCCCGGTAGGGCGTGGTCTGACCCACGGAGATCCCATCCTTGCCGTCGAGGTTCTTGATCTGGTTCAGCGGCGGATCGAGCGCGACGTCCACCTCGCCGGCTTCCAGCTTGATGGCCCGTGCCGACGGCTCGGTGACGACCTCGAGTACCGCTTCGTCCACGAAAGGCTTGCCCTCCTGCCAGTAATACGGATTCTTCGTCAGCTCGACCCGCGAGCCGCGGACGCGCGACTTCAGCATGTACGGGCCGGAGCCGACCGGCGCCTCGAAGAACGCATCACCCTTGGCTTCCACCTGCCCCTTGGGCAGGATCGCCGCGGCGAACAGGGCAAGATTGTTGAATGCCGGCGTGAACGGTTCCCCCAGTTTCATGGTGATCTCGCGTGGATTGACGATCTCGAAGCTGGTGATCGGACGATAGAAACGTCCCCAGCCGGACGCCTCGGATGCGGCGCGCTGGATCGAGAATTTGACATCCTCGGCAGTCACCGGCGTACCGTTGGAGAACTTCGCGTCGCGGAGTTTGAAGTTCAGTGTCAGACCGTCGTCCGAAACGGTCCAGCTTTCGGCCAGTCCCGGTTCCAGCCCCTTTCCTGTCCTGTCCGGGCGGATCAGCGTGTCGAAGATCAGGAGCTGCGTCCATATCGAGCCATTGTCGCTGCTAGCGATCGGATCGAGGCTGACCGGATCGTAGCCCATTGCGACGCGCAGCGTTTCAGCGTGCGCAGCCATACCCGCCAGCGCAAACACGCAGGCGAGAAGCAGTCGTTTCAAATTCGCTCGAGGAAGCATGAAGAGGTTCTCCTAAACCTGTCGTGGAACATGTCCTGAACCGCTGCCGCCGGTCGCGCAGCCACATCGGATGACGGATCATGTTAGACAACGGCTGGGCAGCCGAATAATGATAAATGTGGTAGCGACTATCAGCAGGTTGATAAATGGATCTGAGACAAATCGAGCTTTTCGGCACGCTGATGCGGGTTGGAACCACCACCGAAACCGCGAGGCTCCTGGGTATTTCCCAGCCGAGCGTCAGCGGGCAGTTGAAACGGCTCGAAAGCAGGCTCGGTTTTGCGCTGTTTCACCGGACCGGCAACCGCCTAGAGCCGACGCAGGAGGCGAACGAGCTTTTCGCGCTCTCGATGACGATCTTCAACACGCACGCGCTGGTTCGCTCCAAGCTGCCCAGCCTGCGCAACCTTGCGTCACGACCGGTGGCGGTATCGGCGACGCCGGCTCTCGTGGAAACCTTTATCGGGCCGGCCCTGGTTCAAGCCGGATACCGGGATTGGAATAAGCGCATCGTGCTCAGGGTACACTCTCCGGAAGACGACCTTCGCACGGGTGATGCCGATGTCGGGCTGCAGATGGCGTTGCCGCCTAAGGCGGAATTTCAGGCATACAAGGTGGGCCAGACTACACTGGTGGCCGTCATGCGGGCGGACCATCCGCTCGCCCACTCCCGGGCGCTGACTTGCCCGGAACTGTCGGCGCAGCCCCTGATTTGTTACAATGCCGACTGGTCGCCGATGGGAGAAGCCATCCGGGGCGCCTTCGCCGCCCAGGGCCTAGCTTACGATCCGGTTTGCATGGTGCCTTTTTGCGCTAATGTCTGCAGCCTGGTGCTCGCCTGTGGCGGTGTCGGTATCGTTGATGCAATGACTGCACACGAGTATGCAACCCGTGGGCTCGTGCGGTGTCAGATCATCGGCATTCCCCCGATCTCGGTCATTGCCTTTCACCGGCGGGGCGAGCCGCTCAGGGCGCCGGTGCAGGGATTTCTGAGTGCACTTCGAAAACCAGCCCGTGAATGGGCATAACTTTCCACCGCATAGCCGTCGTGCCTGCCTGGAGACGGCTATTCGTCCGGAAATTTTCAGATTGGATCCGCCATGCGCGCCTCCGTCGTCCCCGGGCAAGAGGCGGACGAGCACTCACTCCGCGTTGCGCCACTAGCGGTCTCATTCAGGTTGATCGCACTAGGCGGAATGGGGGCCGACTGCGGACTGTCCGGTCCTGGAATATGCCCAGCCGATAGCTGCCGTTCGGCAAGCGACCCCATTTCTGCCGTTTATGATGGGAGGCAAGGGCGCTTACAGCGAACCTTGCACGTCGCTGTTATCTTGGATCATTTTCGCGACACAGTTGACAATTTTTGGGAAAATGCCGCTCTTGTCTTGCCTCTCGCGCTCACATCGGAGGCAAATCCATGAAGCATGTTCCCTATGTCGGCTCTGGCCCATACTGCTACGCAAATTCGTTCGCGATGATGTTCGGAGGGGATGCGCCGTCAACAGCGGCCATCGAGTTCGCGACCAGCAGCCCCTTCGGTATGCAGCTCGTGGGTGGCGCGCTGCCGTTCTTCGATCCCTATGGATGGATGCCCGAAGCCGGTTTCAACGACGCCCTCGACGCGATGGGCTGGACTTCGGCCGTCACCAAGGGCGGCAGCGCGGAGGATGCGCTTGCCCGGCTCAAATCGGCGCTCTCCGACGGCCCGGTCTGGGTTGGCCCGGTTGAGATGGGCTATCTTCGGCACCAGCCCGGCATGGATGGTCCCATAGGAGCGGACCACTATGTTGTCGTGCTTGCCGTTGATAACAGACAGGTGCGGATGCACGACCCGCAAGGCTATCCCTTCGCATCCCTGCCGCTGGATGATTTTTTAACCGCGTGGCGGGCGGAAACCCTCGACTATGGCGAGCCCTATACCATGCGGACCCATTTTCGCCGTGTGCGTGAGGTTGGGGAGAATGACATAATCCGGGCTTCGCTGCCCGCTGCGATGCGGTGGCTGTCGATGGAACACGCGCAGCACGTGCCAGAGGGCACCGTTGGCAATGATGAGGCCGCCGACCTGCTGGCAAGCATGATCGAGAACGGGTGCAGCGACGATCTACGTGGGCACCTGATCCACTTCGCCGTGCGCGTGGGCGCAAGGCGGCTTGCCGATGCGGCAAGATGCCTTGCCCGCGTCGGTCGATCTGACGCGGCCCAAATAGCCTCTGACCAAGCCGTTTTGATTGGCTCGCTGCAATACCCATTGGCGGTTGGGCGTGATGCAGAGGCGGCCGCCATCTTGCGAAAGCTCGCCCCGACGTACCCCCGTTTTCTATCCGCGCTTCAAGGCATGTCGCAGAAATCCTAAGTTTCGCGTCAAAATCGCCGGCGAACTCTGAGGAATTTCCGTCGCAAAAGTTAGGTGCCAAATTCGGTCCTGCGTGACCGATTTCTGCGACACCGAATGGTCGCTTTATCCACTGCCAGTCTTAAAGCGGTCGTTCGGCACCCAGGACTGACAGAACGGCAACGTACGCCTTAAGCTGAAGCGGTCATCCAATATGCATCAGGTGACCGCCCAGATGTCAAATTTCGGTTCGCTCTGCCAAGAGCAGTGCGTCCTCGACATCGACGCCGAGGTAGCGAACGGTGTTCTCGATCTTGGAGTGGCCAAGCAGGATCTGGATGGCGCGGAGATTTCCTGTCGCTTTGTAGACCATCGATGCCTTCCTGCGTCGAAGCGAATGCGTGCCATACTCCCTGGAGGCGGACCAATCGCGGTGACCCATTCGTCTACCAGGCGGGCGTATTGCCGCGTGCTCATGTGGTGGGCGTGATTGATCCAGCTCGGGAATGCATAGTCGTCGACCGTGCCCCCACGCCTTTCAAGCCAAGCCAGAAGGCTGGCTCTGACGTCGCTGGTGATCTCAAACTGGACTGGCCGACCCGTCATTTGCTGAACAACGATCGCACGGGTCCGAATTTCCGGCCCGGCGACCAGATCGCGGATCCTGATCTTTATCAGGTCGCAGCCGCGAAGCTTGCTGTCGATTGCCAGATCGAACAAGGCGCGGTCACGAACACGTCCCTCGCGATCGAGGAAGAAGCGAACAGCCCAGATTTGCTTCTGTGTGAGCGGACGCTTGGTTCCCACCTTCTTTCCTGCGTTCCAAGCGGCTCGTTCACGGCTGGCATCATCGTATTGAGAGTGGCCCATGTGAGTTCTCCTCGGCCTTGATTGGTCGATGGAGAAACGGGAAACACCAGCGTTGCAGCTCGGGGGCCGTCTGCTGATGGTCCGCTATCGGGTGGAATTTTGCAGAATCTGCCTTTCGGCTTCGACGTTATAACGGTCATTGCTGCCTGGTACTTAGCGCCCTCGTAAGCCGCCGCTAGCACTACTCGGTAAGACGGTCCAGCAGTTCAGAAACGGCCCGTTCGTAGTTTCCATAATCCGGATCGATGTCTGCCTGCAGCGCGCTGCCGCTCGTCCCGTTCATCGCCACGGCAAGCGCCGCGCCGTGCGTATAGTCCACCAGAATATGGACCCATACCAAGGCCTGCGAAGGCGAAAGGCCAAGGTTGCCCAAGAGGCTCGCAAGGTTATCGGTGATCCGTCTAGCGTGTTGAGGGAACACGGCTGGCCGGTTGAAAATGGCAAGGGTCAAACCCGGATGGCGCACCACCTCCGACCGATATGCCCGCAACAAGCCCTCAATCCGAGATCGGACGGTTCCTCCCGAAGGTGGAGCAACATCGGCATAGACGGTGTCCGCCAATGCTCGGATCAATCCGTCCCGATCCTGGAAGTGGTGATAGATAGTCATAGGATTGACGCCCGCACGCAGGGCGACCGCGCGCATGGTGAGACTTTCAACCCCCCAATGTCCAGCAGAGCCAGCGCCTCCGAAAGGATCTTTGCCGGCGAGACGCTTTCGTTATCGGCGCGCGGCCTGCCTCGGCTTCGCCTTGTCATTGCGCAATAGTGTAGGTCGATTGTACCAGCCCGGAAGAAAACGCGCGGGTGCTCACATGAGCGAGACGAATGTCGCGCGTGAGCGGGCCGAATAAGGGACGGCCGCTGCCGAGCAGTATGGGAACGCGCGTGACCACCAGATCGCTGACCAATCCGTCCAAAAGGAAGGATTGGATGACACGTCCCCCATCGACATAGACACGACGACACCCTTCCGTTTCGAGCATCGCCATGGCTTGCTGTGGCGACTTTCCCGTGAAACGCACCTTACCGGTAAGATCGTCGGGAACCGACTGGTCCGCCAGGGTGGCTGAAAGGACGAGCACCGGGCGACCATAGAACCACGGTTTCATGTCGCGCACCGCTTCGAAGGTGCCTCGGCCCATGATTATGGCGTCGATGTCCTTGATGAAATCATTGTAGCCGTGGTCTTCGCCTGAAGCGTCATGCTCAAGCAACCATTCAATGTCGCCGTTATCGCGAGCGATGAACCCGTCCAGGCTGGTTGCAATAAAAATATGAGCGGTAATCATCTCGCGCCCCTAAATTATACGACGTATAATTTATCTCCTTGTGCGAACTGTCAATACCCAGCGCGCACCGGAGCAGATCACCTACCAGACCGTCGACTTCACCAACGCTTGTTCGCTCGGACGCTCGAAGGTGGGCGGCGGAACGGTCGTCGAAAGGCAGAAGAGGGATGAGTATAACCTCGGCCTCGATGAGAAAGGCGCACCAAGAAGGTGAACATCAAGGGCGGCACGAAGGAAGTAGAGGATCTGCAAGGATACGTGTCGGAGGCTCTGAAGGCGATCATTGGACCTTTACCAAGCAGCGCGGCCCGCTTATGGCAGGTTTTAGGGTCGCCGGAAGCGCGCCGGAACGGCCGACATGAAGGCGCGATCCGGCCAAGTCGGCAGCCGGCCCGAAGGGATCAAGTCGCGGCCAGGGGCTGCCCCTGACCGTATTTCTAATCAGAATTGGTCCCGGCTGTCGCTTCTCACGTCGCCGTCCACCTGATGAGGAGCGTAGAGGTCGGCGCGAGCGCTTCGCCGCCAGGGCCGCGCCGGATGCTCCCGGTCAATTGTAACATCGGTGACGGAGATCGAAGTTGAGCCATCTGCCGCGCATTGGGCTGCCCAGCGGCCATCTGGCGATGCTATCCCAGCAGGAATGGCTACGCTTTGCGGCGCGTGAGCTGAGTAGCTGACCCAATACGTATTGCTGGTAGCGTGGCCTAACACCTCCGCGGCGAAAGCTGGGGCGGCGGAAGGGATTTCGCCTGTAGTCGAGAACAGAACGCAATCTGCATCAAGCCGCTCATACTCCGTGAATAACTCTGGATAGTGTGATTCCATCCCGAGTGCGCAGCCGAACCGCACGCCATCCACTTCGAATGTCACTGGAAGTTTTCCAGGCGAATACATGAAGGAAATTTTGGTGTTCGATAGCATGCGCTCGTCGTAGCGGGTCACCAGTGTTCCGCAATCAGATATGACGTACAGGCTATTATGCGGCCGATGAGGAGGTGTAAGCTGATGGACGGACCCAAGCACCGTCCATAGCTTCAATTTCCTCGCCAGCTCGCTGGTGGCCGCCAATTCTGAACGCAAAGTCGCCCAGTCGTACCGTCCCCAGTCTGAGGGGCCGATCTCCTTGGGGCCGCTCTCTGACATAAGCCGCTTGTTGGGCGAGCATGTCGCACCTTCAGGGAAATGGATTACGCGAGCGCCTGCTCTATGAGCGTCCATCATCAGGGCGCGCAGCTCCGTCCCACTCGCTCGAAGCGCAGACTTGTCGCGAGGATCTTCAAATAGAGAGGTTTGCGCCACAGCAAGCCGTATTGCGTGGATGGCAAGCTTGGCCGACGGCTGGCGGATGTGGTGAAGAGCTGCGGTGTAAGATTCGCCTGTCTTTGCCGCGCGAGCGCGTACACGACGTTTGAGATTTCCGTTTTGGGTCATTGTGAGGCCTTTCACGTTCCGGACGTAGTTCCCCAGCAACCCGCCGAAACGTTCGGACCAAGACAATCGACCCGAGACGTCAGTCCCTTTGCCTCTGTTCAAGACCATGCTGGGGGAGGTCTAGGAGGTTAGGCGCAGGCCACGCCGAACGAATGATGCGCCGCCCCGCGCTGATTCGTCAATCAGCATTGATCACTCGCGAAGAACGCTTCTGGAGCGCTCCTGCCAAGGCGGTAGTCGGCCCCGGTCACCGCGCCTCTCTTTGCGCCGCGCGGACTATTTCGGAGATGAAGGCACTCTTTCCCGAGGTATAACGATCCCCATCATACGGAAACTGCGCCGCAAGCTGGCTTTTCAGGGCCAGGTATGCAGCAGCCACGTCGTCATGTTGACGAAGATGATTTCGGAAAAGCATCCGCTGTTCGTGGGTCTGGTTTGAGGGCGGGCAGAGGTAGACCCTGATCTGAGGCGCAGGGCGTTTCAAAAGGAAAGCGCGAACATTGACATCGTAGCGATTGCCACGCGGTTCGAATCCAGCCTTGATGAGGTTCGCGCTTGCGTCGGGAATGTCGGCCAACCCGGATAGGGTTACATCAATGTCGAGCATCGGCTTTGCGGCCAAGCCCGGTACAGCCGTGCTGCCTATGTGGTCGACAGCCAAGACGCATTTGCCAAGCGTTGTTCTTAGCAAAGCTTCAGCCGCTGAAAAATCTTTCAACCAATTCGTATCGTACGGGACGAGTTCGACTAAGCTCGGCATGTGCGGATCCGTCGATATGGCGAACAACCGATGTTAGCCGATCCGGCCAGTGCATGTCTTCTACCGGCACTCAGCGACATGGCCGCTGTCGGTCCTTGGCCGTCATTGCTTGTCGGCCAACCTTTTCCGATAGCGGTGAGTGGAGACGACGAACTTCTGACTGATGCCAGGCGGTGCCCAGAGAGCATCGTCGAATGTGTCGATGAGGCACCAACCCTGTCGGATGTAAAAACGTTCGGCTCGGATGTTGCCCGCTGTGCAAAAAAGCTCCGCCTGAGATACCCCGTCTTGCCGCAAAGCGTGTTCTGCGAAGCCCAACAAGGCAGACGCCACGCCGGTGCCCCGAGCGCCTACGCCAACGTAGAGTTTGACGACTTCGATCCCCATCAAGAAAACGAAACCAATCAGGTTGTCGCCCGATCGAGCAACGTAGAAAGTATCTGGCGCTTCCCTCAACCAGATGCGGAAGTGACTTTTGGTCCGGTAAACTAGAGCCTCTGGAGGAACCAGTTCGGCATGAGCGTCATGCCATCCCTGATGCCAAAGGTGAACTATCGCCTCCTCGTCTTCGGGGGCTGCTGGTTGAATGTCCATATGGCTTCGCTGTCGTTCTGAAGGATATCCAGGAAAATGGAGCTTACGTAAAGCCCCATGGATGACAACCCGAAAGACGGGGCCGCTCATGGCGCACAGGCGGCGTGACGCCGCTTTCAGAACCATGTCTGCTTTTCGCCAGGCGCGATGACTTCCGCTATGACCGACATGAAGGCGCGAAGCTGCCGGTGGCGATCACGCACTCAATGGCCGCCACCGAACGTCAAATCCCCGCCCTGCCGCGCAGCGCGTCGATGACGGCCCGGAGCCCCGCTGAGATGTGCTTGCGCGTCGGATAATAGATGTAGAGCCAGTTCTCCGGGGCGATCCATGCCTCCAGGCAATTGACCAGCCGTCCGCTTGCAATATAGGGCCGCGCCCGATCCTCCCAGACATAGGCGAGTGCGACCCCGGCGAGCGCCGCTTCGATCATCAATTCGTGATCATGCAGAGCGATAGGCCCGGTCGGCTCGAACTCGACGTCGCTTCCATCGCGGTTGAACCACCATGGATAGTGCGCGCCCGTCGCGAACATGTTCCGAATGCAGACATGCTGCTTCAGGTCGTCCGGCGTGGTCGGCATCGGCCGGCGCGCGAAATAGGCGGGAGACCCGACCACGGTGAAGCGCAGCCGTCGATTGATCCTCACAGCAGTCATGCCCTCGTGCAGGCTCTCGCCGAGACGGATGCCAGCGTCGAACCCTTCCTGCACGATGTCGACGAGGCGATCGGTTGCGATGACCTCCAACACCAGTTTCGGATTCCGTTCGACCAGCGTGCCTATGATTGGTCCGAGCACGAAGGGAGCGATCGAATTCGGGGCATTGATGCGGACCTTGCCGAAGGGCGTGTCGCGGTACTGGTTGAGGGCGTCGAGTGCCGAGCCAATGCTATTGAACGCGGGGGACAGGTCCGCCAGCAGCATGGCACCGGCGTCGGTCAATGACACGCTTCGGGTGGTGCGGTTGAGCAGGCGAATGCCTATGCGAGCCTCGAGATTGGCCACGGCATGGCTGATCGCGGAGGCCGTCACGCCTCGCTCTTCGCTTGCCTTTCGGAAGCTGCGATGCCTCGCCACCGCATCGAAGGCCGCGAGTTCCGCGAGATCGGTCGTTCGCATTACTGAACCTCATTCATGGTTGATCTGAGAATTATCAATCTAATCAGTTCAATTGAAAAGGCTCAAATTGCTCCCGTCAGCCGATCGCGATTGGCGAACAAGGGAAACAGATATGACCATCATCACAGAAACGATAACGGCCGATCAGGCGCGTCACGCGATTGCCTCTGCCGGAGCCTGCGCCGAGCGGATCGGCGTGGCAGCCAACATCGCCGTGCTGGACGCCGGGGCGCACTCAATGCGTTCGTCCGCATGGACGCCGCGGTCCTCGGATCGATTGATCTCGCCATGCGCAAACCCCACTGCGGCGCTGTTTGCCGTCAGCAGCGAAGCCGTGTGGAAATATTGCAAGCCGGGAGCGCCAGCGCACAACCTGGAAGCCAGCAACGGCGGCCTGGCCCCCTTTGCGGGCGGTCTGCCGATCCAGGTGCCAATGGCGCGATGATCGGCGCGATTGGCGTGTCCCGGCGGTGCAGTACCGCAAGACCTCGAAATCGCCGAGGCCGCGGTAACCGTGCTCCTTGGCTGACACCCGCCTTCTGCCTCTTCCTCACAGTTCACAAAGGACCATTCCCATGATCAAAACCATTCTCATCACCGGCGCTGGCTCTGGTTTCGCTGAAGCCGCCGCCATCGGCATGGCCAAGGCCGGTCACAACATCATTGCCACCGCGCAGATCGCTCCCCAGGTTGCGGCGCTACGGAACAAGGTGGCCGAACTCGGCCTCGACAATATCCGGGTGGAGAAACTCGATCTGCTCGATCCCTACGACGTGGCCTTCGCCCAACGCTTCGACATCGATGTCCTCTGGAACAACGCCGGCATCGGCGAGAGCGGTCCGATCAGCGAGATCCCGATCGACCTCGTCCGCCGCAACTACGAAACCAACGTCTTCAAGCCGCTCGAACTCACGCAGGGCTTCATCGCCAAATGGATGAAGCAGAAGAAGCGCGCGAAGATCGTCTTCACCTCATCGATGGGTGGTCTGTTCACCCCGGCCGGCTGGGGCACCTATGTGTCGACCAAGCACGCGCTGGAGTCTATCGCCGAAGCCATTGCCCAGGAGGTCGCTCCCTTCGGCATCAAGGTCCAGACCATCAATCCCGGCGCCTATCTGACCGGCTACAACGAGACGATGGCAGACACGGCGTTCCGCTGGCTGGACGACAACAGGAACTTCACCAAGCGCGATGAGCTGCGCGCCACCTTCGACGCGCTGCTGGCGTCACCGCAAGGGCACCTCGATCCACAGGAGATGATCGACCGCATGATCGCGATCGTGCCGGCGGACACGGGCAAGTTCCGCAATGTGTGCCCGCAGTTCGTTGAGGACATGCTGAAGGAAGCGCAAGCCACGGCTTGGACGGCGGAAATCTGATCCTCCCCTCAATCCCGGAGCGGCGGCCCGGCAAACGGGGCCGCTCCCTTTCACAAGGAAGTTTATCATGAAAAACTGGTTCATCACGGGCGCGTCGCGCGGTTTCGGCGCCCTCATTGCCGAACGGGCGCTGGCCAAGGGAGATGCCGTCGTCGCGACCGCCCGCAGCGCACAGGCGATCACCGATCGCTTCGCCAGCCATCCCAATCTGCTTGCCGTTTCCCTTGACGTCACGAACGAAGATCAGGCCGCTGCCGCCGCCGCTGCCGCGACCGAGCGTTTCGGCCGGATTGACATCCTCTTGAACAATGCCGGGTTCGGGTTGATGGGCGCGGTGGAGGAGGCCACCGCGGCAGAGATCGAAGCGGTGTATCGCACCAATGTGTTCGGATTGCTGAACGTGACCCGCGCGGTCCTGCCCCATATGCGCGAAGCGCGGTCAGGCCGCATCCTCAACATCTCTTCGATCGGCGGCTATCGCGGCGCGGCAGGATTTGGCGTGTATAGCTCGACTAAGTTCGCAGTCGAGGGACTGTCCGAAGCGTTGCACGCAGAGCTTACTCCGCTCGGCATTCATGTGACGGTGATCGAGCCGGGTTATTTCCGAACCGATTTCCTCGACGCCTCCTCGCTGTCGACCAGTCCCGCCCGGATAGCGGACTATGACGGCACCGCTGGCAGGGTTCGGCGGGCTGCGCTCGAGCTCAACCATAGCCAGCCGGGCGACCCCTCCAAACTCGCCGATGTGTTGGTCGCTTTCGTCGATACGGCCAACCCGCCGGTGCGGCTACCGCTGGGCAGCGACACCGTCGCCGCCATCGAGGCGAAACACGCCGCGGATGCCCGCATCCTCGCGGAATGGCGGAGCGTTTCGGTGTCGACCGACTTCTGATGGAAGGAGAATGCCTTCCTGAATCGCGTTAGCGCAGTGATACCTGGTGCATACCACAAATCACATTGTTGAAGCATGACGATCGCTCCGTGTCCGGCGCCCACGACCTGCAGCGTGGTCGCCGGACATGTCTGATTTTAAGGAGCCGGCAAAGACGTACTTAAAGGCCGGGATGGGGGCGCACAGCAGCCATGCGCGCTTCGCCTGTGAGAGTGTGCTTCGGGCCGATTTGCGCCGTAGCGCGAGCAAATTCGGATGGCTGCAACGGGTCGATCTTTCCGGTTCCCTCAGTCGCGAGAGGGTGGTGAGCGGAAGTCGTCGAGAGGGGGCTAAGAGGCCGTTATGCGCCGTCAACTCAGACGTTCGATGAGCCAAGGTTCAAGCCTGGAAACAGTCGGCCCGTTTTCTTGATTGTGACGATGAGCCCTTGATACGGCAAGGCGTCCTCCCGCCTTTAAGCTTGACAGAGCCTACGCACGACGCTTCAGGTAAGGTGCAGTGCCTTCTCAAGTGGTTCCAGAGCGAAGGCCACGCAGTCGGACAATGGTCGCGCAGAACCCGGGAGCTCTCTTAGCTCCCAATAGGATCCTGGCTCGCCTTTACGGCGCTCGTCAATTCAACCGCCGACCGGAAGAGCCATCGAACACATGAAGAGCGTCTGGGTTTGGGCGCACGTGGATCAGATCGCCGACGCTGATGGTACTCTCGCGGGGAAACTCTACCGTCAGCATACGCGCGTCGCCGGTTTCCAGATAGCCATAAGTCTGGCTGCCCAATCGCTCAGCCACAGCAAGTTTTCCGCCGAACCATGCTTCTTCTGGAGCGCAGACGACAAGATCCTCGGGGCGGATTCCAACGGTTGCGGTCGCGGCTCGCAGTTCATGTGCGGTCTCGTTCCCAAGCTTGATTGTGCGGCTCTTCAGCCGAACTGCGATCTCATCGCCATCGGTGACGACTTCCGCGGAGATAGTGTTCATCGTCGGGCTGCCAATGAAGCGGGCCACAAAAAGGCTGGCTGGACGGCGGTACAGCTCCAGCGGCGGGCCCACCTGCTCAACGCGCCCGGCATTCAGCACCACAATGCGGTCCGCAAGCGTCATCGCCTCGACCTGGTCGTGCGTGACGTAGACTGTCGTCGCCTTCATGCGGTTATGGAGTTTCGCGATCTCCAGCCGCATTTCTACCCGCAGCGCTGCATCAAGGTTCGAGAGCGGTTCATCAAAAAGGAAAGCGGAAGGTTCCCTCACGATGGCGCGGCCCATGGCGACGCGCTGGCGCTGACCTCCCGATAGCTGGGCAGGCCGACGGTCGAGAAATGGTTGGATCTGTAGGATCTCGGCCGCCTGCGTCACGCGCTGCCTAATCATCGCTTCGTCAGCGCCGCGCATCTTGAGTCCGAATGCCATGTTCTCGCGCACGCTCATATGCGGGTAGAGGGCATAATCCTGGAACACCATCGCGATGTCTCGCTGGGATGGCGGAAGCGCGTTCACCAGCTTTCCTCCAATATCGAGTCTGCCTCCGGAAATTTCCTCAAGCCCCGCAATCATGCGCAGTAGAGTAGATTTGCCGCAGCCGGAAGGACCTACCAGAACGAGGAACTCACCACTTTCTATGTCGATATCAATGTCATGGATGACCTGTAGCGAGCCATAGGATTTCCGAATCTGCGCCAAGCTGATTGCCGTCACGGTTTGGTCCTCCAAAAGGTCAGCTTTAAGCCTTGACCTCCATTATCGATATCAATATCAATAATCGCAGGAAAGATGGTTGGCAACTCCGCGGACGCACATGAAGTACTTTTCGGCCCATTCACATTCGCGAGACGCAAAACCGGCGAAGTCGGCGGCCGCCTTCAATGCGCTCAAGCGGGACATCATGCTCGGAGTGCTTCCTGCCGGCGCCTCACTGACGGAACTTGATCTTGCCGCCCATTTCTCATGCAGCCAGGGAACCGTGCGCGAGGCGCTGCTGCAATTGCAGGAGGAGGGGCTTGTGCGTCGGCAGGGGCATCGGGGCACGCAGGTTTCTGAATGCACTGAAGCCGAAGCGGTGGAGATGTTCCGCGTGCGCCAGCAGATCGAGTGCAGCGGCATTCTGCGTACGCTGCAGATGCCGAGCCGTACGCTTGTTGCCGATCTAAAGGCTTTGTTCGCTGAGATGCTGCAGGCGGCGACCGTTGGCGACGAGCTTGAGCTCGCCTCTCTCGACCGCGATTTCCATCGTCGCATCTTTCAGGATGCTCAACTCCCGGCGCTGGACCCGATCTTGCACCGCTGCCTGGTGCACAATCACCGCTTCAAGATTTCGCGCAGCACCAGTCCCCGCGATCTTGTCGCAACAGCGCAGCGTCACGGCCCGATCATTGAAGCGGTGGAGAGTGGGGGCGTGGAAAAGGCGAGTGAAGCACTTCGGCACCACATCGCGACCATCGTGGACCTTGGTCCCGACGTTTTCCCGGATGCGAGCCAATGAATGCGGCTCTCTACATGTCCCGGCTTTCTCCCGAAATGGCGGCGCTCCTTGACCGCGTCGCGCGAGAAACGGGCCCGCAACCGGATCCGACGACGCTGCCTCCTGCGCAGGGGAGGGCGCTGACTGCACAGAGCAATCGCCGCTGGAACCTCGATCTCCCCCAGATGGCTACTGTGGGCGAAGCCTGGGTCGACGCGGCTGAAATCCTTGGTTCTGCGCGCGTGCGGCTGAAGATTCTCGTGCCGCCAGATCATCGGCCGGGCGCGGTCTTCTTCGTGCATGGCGGCGGTTTCGCGTTTTGCAGCCCCGAGACCCATGAGCGCTGTGCGCGCGTACTTGCGCTGGAGTGCAGCCTGCCAGTGCTGCTCCCGGACTATCGACTGTCGCCCGAATATCCTTATCCCGCGGGCCTGATGGACGTTGTCGCAGCGTTCCGCTCCGCCTTTGCCGTCACCGGCGCCTTCGGCGTCGGTGACGGCCCTCTCATCCTTGCGGGCGACTCGGCGGGTGCCAACCTGGCACTGGCCGCCATGCTTCACGAGCAAGCCACAGCGAAGACCGCTGCGGCCGGCGCACTGCTTTTCTATGGAACCTATGCTGGCAATTTTCATACGCAATCCTACTGCGATTTCGAGAACGGACCGGGTCTGACGACCGCAAAGATGCAACGCTATTGGCACTGGTATGTCGGCCACCGAGATAGGTCAGCCGACCCTTTGGCGTGTCCGCTCGTCGCTTCGGACGAAACACTGAAGGCCCTGCCGCCACTTCACCTGATGGCCGCAGGTGTCGATCCGCTGCTTTCCGACAGCATCCTGCTGCACGCCCGCCTCAAGAGCCTCGGGCGCAGCGATACTCTGACGGTCGTGCCGGGTGTTACGCACGGCTTTCTGCAGAATACCCTCGATCTGGCTGCCGCGCGGGAGGCGCTGGTGGCCGCGGGGGTGGCGGCAAAACGAATGGCTGCCGGCAACTGACGTGGGTTTTCAGAGGAGGAGACAATGAAAAACTGGAAGAAACTGGCAATCGGCGCTGCGCTCGCGACGTCGCTTCTTGCAGGCACTGCATCGGCGGAAACTGTCCGCTTCTGGTATCACTTCGACAATCCTGAAAATCCGATGGATGATCTGGTCGCCAAGTTCGAGGCCGCCAATCCGGGCATCGAGATCGAGGCGGAAAACGTTCCTTGGAACAGCTATTACGATAATCTCTACACCGCGCTTGTCGGGGGCAATGCCCCGGATGCTGCCATGGTGAAGCTGTTTGCGCAGCCGCGTCTCATCGAAATGGGAGCGCTGGAGCCGATCGGCGAGCGCATCGATGCCTGGCCCGGCAAGGCGGACCTGCTCGACAACCTGCTGGAACTCAACAAGGGTCCGGACGGCCAGCAGTATTATCTACCGATCCAGTACGTCGTGCTTTATCTCTATTATCGCGCCGACCTCTTCGAACAGGCGGGCCTAAAGCCGCCTGCGACCTGCGAGGAGTTCCGCGACGCGGCAATAAAGCTCACCAAGGCGCCTGAGACCTACGGCTTCGGCCTGCGCGGCGGAAAGGGTGGATGGGATCAGTGGGGCGCCTTCGTGCTCTCGCAGGGCGCCAAGCTCGAGTCCGGTGGTCTAACGACGCCGGAGGCGATTGCCGCCAACCAGTGGCTGATCGATCTCTTCCAGAAGGACAAGGTCATTCCGCCATCGGCACCGAACGATGGCTTCCAGGAAATCACCGGTGCCTTCAAGAATGGCACGACGGCGATGACGATCCATCACATCGGCTCTTCCAACGACATGGTCAAGGCGCTTGGCGACAAGGTTTCCGCCGTGCCGGTGCCGGAATGCGGCGGTGGGCACTGGACGTCCTACGGCGATGAGTCCTTGGCTATCTTCACTTCGTCGGAGGTGAAGGATGCGGCGTGGAAGTGGATATCCTTCCTGGCCGAGGGTGACAACAACGTGGCCTTCAACAAGGCGACCGGCCAAATGACGGTGACGAAGAGCGGCGCAGAAAATTGGACGCTGCATGAGCGTCGTTTCGTGGACGCGACAGTTCAGTCACTGCCGTTCGCCCATGTGCTGCCGCAGAACACGGCTACGTCGGAGTTCGTCAATACGGCCTGGCAGACGGCGATGCAGCAAGCGCTGACCGGCCAGATCACCTCCGAGCAGATGATGCAGCAGCTCGAGGCGCTATTCGCGCAGCAGTAGCCCCCGGAGCGAGCAGTCTGCGCACGCTCCACCCTTGCCATCCGCCCGCCCGAACCTCAGGGCGGATGGCTTCCGAATGCCAACTGCCGGGAACGACCGCATGACCGCGACAACCGCTCCATCTCCGACGACGCCTGCCATTCCGACGCCCTGGAGCGTGCGGCTGATGCCATACATGCTGCTGGCGCCGGCCGTGGTCGTCACGCTGTTCATCGTCTTCTTTCCCATGGCCCAGGCGGTCTTCACCAGTCTCTACGATCTTGTCCTGTGGAAGCCGAACGCCAGCCGTTTCGTCGGGTTCGGGAATTATGTGAAGCTCTTCGCCGATCCCGTCTTCTGGACTGCGCTCGGCAATACCGCCATCTGGATCGGCCTGACAGTGCCGCTTCAGATGGGGCTCGGCCTGTTGACTGCGCTGCTGCTCAACCGGGAATTCCCCTGGCGGGGACTTGCGCGCGCCCTCATCATCATTCCGTGGGCCCTGCCGAGCGTGGTGATCGCGTTGATGTGGCGCTGGATCTACGATCCCAATACGGGCGTCTTAAACGATATCCTCATCTATCTCTCCGTCGTGCAGTCCGCCGTGCCGTGGCTTGCCGATCCGAATCTAGCGCTTTATGCGATCATAGCGACGCTCACCTGGCAGGGCTTTCCGTTCTTCGCCGTCATGATCCTTGCCGGCCTCCAGGGAATTCCACGGAGCCACTATGAGGCCGCGTCCATCGACGGCGCCTCTCCATGGCGCCAGTTCGTGCATATCACGCTGCCTGGTATCGCCCCGGTGCTGGCGACGGCGGGACTGCTTCGCGTCATTTGGGTCGCCAATTCTATGGACGTCATCTTCGTCATGACCGGCGGCGGCCCGGGCTATGCAACCCATACCCTGCCGCTCTACGCCTTCGTCCGCGCCCGCCAGAACCTCGATTTCGGCTACGGCACGACGATCGCCGTGACTTTCACGATCCTGCTCGGAGCGATCGTCGCCGTCTATCTTGCCCGTACCATGCGGGAGGTTGAGCGATGAACAGACCCTGCACGTTCCGCCGTATCCTCACCACCGACCTGCCGGTACTCTTGATCGTGCTCTTCGCCATGGGGCCCTTCGTCTGGATGGTGTTGACTTCGCTGACGCCGACGGAGGCGCTGAACGCCACCGGCGTTTCCGTCTCGCCCGCCGGCTGGAGCCTCGACAACTATGTGCGCCTGCTCCAGCAGACCTCCTTCCTCGACAACATGCTCGACAGCCTGATCATAGCCTGCGGCACAGTGGTGCTCGGCCTTGCCGTCGCGGTGACGGCGGCCTACGCCTTCTCGCGCTTCCGCTTTGCGGGCCGCAAGCTTCTGATGTTGCAGTTCCTGCTCATCAACATGTTCCCGATCGTGCTCCTGATCCTGCCGCTCTTCGTGCTGATGCGGAAGGCTGGCATTCTCGACACCCATTTCGGCCTGATCCTCGCCAATGCAACGGTCGCCATTCCCTTCGCGGTCTGGATGCTAACGAGCTATATCGGCGCGATCCCGAAAAGCCTTGACGAGGCGGCGATGATCGACGGCTGCTCGCGGCTGACGGCATTGCTCCGGGTCGTGCTGCCACTCACGATACCAGGCATCATCTCCACCGGCATCTACATCTTCATCACGGCCTGGAATGAATATCTCTACGCGTTGACGCTCGGCGGCAGGAACGTCCGTCCGGTCACGGTGGCGATCCAGACGCTGATCGGAGAATACCAGATCGAATGGGGCCTGCTTGCGGCGGGCGCCGTCGTCGGCGCGATGCCGGCCACGATCCTTTTCCTTCTCGTGCAGCGCCGCCTGATCGGCGGGCTGACCCAAGGCGCGGTGAAGGGCTGAACCGAGTGAAAGAGGACAGACAATGAACCCCGTCGGGTTGATCTCCATGCAATATGCGCGGCCGTTTACGTCGGGGCATTTCCCGCTGTTTTCCGAGATGAAAAGGCTCGGCTACGATTTCGTCGAGCTTCTTGTGCCTGAACCGGGCGAGCTCGACCTGAAGGAGGCGCGCCATGCGCTCGAGGCTGCCGAGCTCCAGGTCGTTCTCGCCGCCCGCGTCAACCTGCAGCGCAATCTTTCGTCGGATGATCCGGGCGCGCATCGCGCCGGCGTCGACTACCTCAAATATGCGGCCGATTGCGCCGCGGCTCTCGGCGCCACGATCGTCGGCGGCCCGCTCACGGGCAACCCGCTCGTCTTTGCCGGTCGGCCGCCGCAGCCGGTGAGCGAGGAGGAGCGCTTTTCCCGCAAGGCTCGCTGCGTCGCGGGCCTGAAGGAAGCGGGCGATCATGCTGCCAGACTGAACGTCGTCCTGGCGGTCGAGCCGCTCAACCGGTTCGAAAGCGACGTGCTCTGCACCACGCAGCAGGCGATTGAACTGCTCGACGCTGTCGATCATCCAGCCATCCAGCTCATGCTCGACACGTTCCACATGCACATGGAGGAAGCCTCCATTGCCGAGGCGATCCGACTCGGCGGAAAGCGCGTTGTGCATTTTCAGGCCAACGAGAACCACCGCGGCTTTCCCGGTACCGGGGCGACGGATTGGGTCGAGGTATTCCGCGCCCTCCATGATATCGGTTATGGCGGCCCGATCTCGCTCGAACCCTTCCGTCGCAACGACGACCGCTTCGGCGTGCCCTTTGCGCAGTGGCGTGCTCCGCACGAGGACGAGAGCGAGCGTCTCGCCGCAAGTGCCGCATTCATCAAGTCGCACATCCTGCTTACGGAATTTCGTCGATGACACTCAAGATCGGTTGGATTGGCTGCGGCGTCCACGCCACTCAGATGCTGCTTCCGCAGCTCGTTCGCCATGATGTGCAGATCGGCGCGCTCTGCGATATCGACGGCAATCGTCTGACCTCCGCCGGGCGGCAGTTCGGCGTCTCAAACCTGACGAGTGATGCGGAGGAGCTCATACGCCGCTCCGACATCGACGCCGTCGGCATGGCGGTCGGGCCGGACCAGCATCTCCTGTTCGGCAAGATGGCGCTGGAGCGGGGCCTTCCCGTCTTCATGGAAAAGCCGCCGTCCGGTAGCGCCGCCGGGGCACGCGAACTGCTCGCGGCCTCGGAAAAGTCGGGCAAGCCGCTGCTTCTCGGCTTCATGAAGCGTTATTCAGCCGGCAACAAGATCGCGGCCAATATCCTGCGCTCTGGTCATTTCGGGGAAATCTACGGCCTTACCGGCTACTACATGACCGCGCCCGGCTATTTCGCAGGCAATGTCGACTATACCGGCTTCTTCCTGCATCACTGTGTGCATTACATGGACCTCGTCTCCTTCCTCGTCTCGCCGGTCACCAAGCTGACGGCGCGCAAGGTCGAGAAGGGCAGGGGCAAGGTGCTCTTCCATGTGAACTTCGATTTCGAATGCGGCGCCATCGGCACGATCGCCATGGGCACCGCGCAATCGCGCGGCGCGCCCGTCGAACGCATCGAAATTATGGGCGATCACCAGCGCATAGAGGTCGACAACGTCATCGAGGTGCGCTGGAACCGCAACCCGCCCTTTAAGGTCGACGATCCCGCTGCCACGCTTGACGATACTGTCGACACATTAGTCTGGAAACCCAACTTCACTGCGGCCGCCAACGAGGACCCAAAGGGTTACCATTCGCTGCTCGCCGACGTTATCCCGGCGTTAGCGGGACATAAAACTTCGGCCCCGACGATCGCAGACGGCGTGGTTGCCATGGAGCGTCTCGAAGCATTGCGCCGCGAGTTGGCGCTGTAGTTTTTCGGTGAATACCGCATGTATTTTGTCAAAGCTCCAGTCCCATGGGCTGCAGTAGCGTTGATGTTGCCGGGCGGATAGAACTGGCGTCGATAGAGGCCCGCTCCGATCGGCCGCAGGCGGTGATGTGCCCGAGAAGCCGCCAGCAGCAGGAAGCGGAAACGATTTCCGCTTCGCGCCCATGTAAGTCATTCACATGAACCGTTCCGTTCGCGAAAGCTGCCGTCGATTTCATGTTGGATGAGGCTCTTTGCAACAGCGGTTGTTTGCGCCGTCGAGTCCGCTTTGAGCTCATGAATTGAACAAGGCTGTCCGTCGTTGGAGCAGGTTCTCCGTCTCGACAGCGCATCTGAACGATGCACTGTATGTGCGCGTCGATGCCGCTATCAGATTGGTCGCGGGCTCTGTGACCCCCGCGTGGAAGCCTCCGTCGCGCTCGGCATGCCAAATCCCCATCTGGGCGCCTTGTCATTGCCGGCTCACCGCCTACACCTTTTTACCAGCCGTGAGTTCTACGGTCGGATGAGGCACCGGCGATGTGGCTAGTTGTCGGCTCGGGACGGCCGGTTGACAGCCCCGAGCGCCATCATCGCCCTTTACGCCGCCATCGACAACGCCTCGATACCATGGCGATCCATTGCTGCGCCGATGCGGGCGAAGTCGGGGGCGCCCTGGGGGGCTCCACCGAGCCGATGTCGCGAAAGAAGGCAATCATCGAAGGAGCCAGCATCACTAACATGCGAATCGGTTTGTCGCTCTCATTGCTATAGTTGTGCGGCACCCGCGAGGGCACCCGCACCGACGTACCTGGGCCGGCCTTAATGACCTGCGGCAGGCCCGCGTCGAACTGGCGGACCGTCATCTCGCCTTCGAGGATGTAGAAAAGTTCAGGGGATTCGTGGATATGCGGCGGCGTGCCCGAGCCGGGCGGAACCTCGATATCGAGCAGTTCCAGGTCCGAGCCCGGAACGCCACCCAGGAAGCGGATGCGGTCGGCCGCCACCCAGAGGTAGTCGGCATTGTTGGCGGTAGTCACTTCAATATTCATCGCGTGTCTCCTTTGGCTGCGATGGTTGCGTCCGCAGGAGATTCGCCCGAGCCAACCGCGGACAGGATCAGTTCGAGCGCCCAGGAAGCGGTCTCGCCGGCCTGGGTGCCGTCGAGGCCGCCATAATCCTTCAGCACCTCCCACGCGGAGGCGGAGTAAAGCAGGTGCGCGAGGGCCTCGACCTTTCGGGCCCGTTCAGGCGGAAGGGCGGAGAGCACCGGGGCCAGCGCTCCCGAGAAATACTTGCGCCTGGCTGAAACGGTCCCCAGACGCATTCGCCGACCGGTGCGGGAATGGAGGGCGGCGCGCATCGCTGCCTCATGCTCATCAAACAGCGGAAAGGCCCGCGGCGGACCGCTGACAATGTCTCTTAGCGTCTCAGGTTTAATAGAGACCCCAATCCTCGCGTTGAACCACGGCCAAAACTCAAAGAGCAGATCGTCCTTGCTTGCGAAGTGCCGGAAGATGGTCCGGCGCTGGACGCCCGCCTCTGCGGCGATTGCCTCCATGCTGATATCGTCAGGCAGGGCCGAAGACTGCATCAGCGAGAGAAGCGCTGCCAAAATCGCGTCATGTGTCTCGCGCGCTCTCTCCTCGCGCAGTGGGCTGTTGTAGGCTCGCGTGGTCGACAAGGACAGGTGCTCCATAAATTGATGGCACGTCATGTGACATTAAACTGAGCGACCGTCAATTGGTGTCATTGTTTGTGTCGCGAATTTGTGAATGTCCAGCGAACCGGCTGTGGGATGGCTAGGACGTCAGATGACCCGCCGGTTGCAGGCGCCCTGCCATCGACGTGCAGGCGCTCTCGATAGATTTCGTGCGCGGCGCACTGCCGGGAGGGATGGGCCTCCGCGGAACGGCGGCTTTCGGCAATCTGAACCTTCGGCTCCCACCCCTCCAGTGGGAGGATGCGACGCAGCTTGATCTAAAACCTCATTGCGCTGGATCACTTTAACGACAACCGCGTTACCAGCCATGATCTCACTCGCGCCTGAACATCAGTTCATCAAGGCCGGAAGCATTCGGCTACATGTCGTTCAGGCCGGGCCTGCCGGGGGTAAGCCGGTCATACTCCTGCACGGCTTCCCCGACTTCTGGATCGGCTGGAGACGGCAGATCGATGCGCTCGCTTCCGCCGGATATCGGGTCATCGTTCCCGACCAGAGGGGCTACAACACCAGCGACAAGCCCAAGGGCATCCGCGAGTACACGCTCCCCAAGCTCCTCGGCGATGTCGTCGCCCTAGCCGACGCGCTGGGCATCGGAAGGTTTCACCTCGTCGGCCATGACTGGGGCGGTATCGTCGCTTGGACAGCCGGGGCCAAGTTGCCTCATCGCTTGGACAAGCTCGTCATCCTGAATGCGCCCCATCCCGATGTGCTATTTGCCCATGCCCTGCGATCTCCGACGCAGTTTCTGCGGAGCAGTTACGCGGTTTTCTTCCAAATCCCCTTGCTGCCCGAAGTCGTTTTGGGTGGGCGCCGCTCGGCCTTGCTCGCACGAGCACTCAGGGGATCCGGCCGGGAAGGCGCCTTTGCAGAAGATGAGATCGCGGAATATCGGCAGGCTTGGGAGCGGCCGGGGGCGCTGACCAACATGCTCAACTGGTATCGCGCCTTGCGCTTTCGCCCGAGCCTGAAGGAGCGGATCACGAGACCCACTCTTGTAATGTGGGGGATGCAGGACCAGGCTCTGGAATTTGGTCTGGCTAAGCGGAGTCTCGCCCTTTGCGACGATGGCCGCCTGCAGACTTTCGAGAAGGCGACGCATTGGGTTCAACGGGAAGAGAGCAGCACGGTGAATGCGGCGCTTTTAGCGTTCCTGGACGGCTGAAACGGACGTACGCCATCAAGTTCCGTTCATCTAAGACGACCGGCCGCTCTCGGCCCCCTCGCTGCTCTCATGCGTTCTTCTGACGGACAATGTTGGAAGGAGAACGAAAATGGGTATTGCACAATATGATCCTAACGCCCTGAGACATCCGCTTGAAACGCCGGCCGAAAGTCGGGGTCAAGAAACCGCTGAAGCAGCGTCAGATTTGGGCGACGCGATTCTTCCTTGATATGGAAGGACCCATGAGAGATCGTGCGTTGTTTGATCTCGCAATCGACAGCAAGCTTCGCGGCTGCGATCTCGTGAAAATAAAATCGGAAGTCTTGTCAGAGGAACGGAAATCCGAAACCGGGCTATGGTCATTCAGCAAAAGACCGGCGTCCGGTTCAGTTCGAAATCACGGCAGAGGTAAGGGCAAGTTTACTTACATGGCTTCAGCGCCGTGGTGGAGCGGTCGACGACTTCGCCTTCCAAGCAGGGTCGACCATGTCGATCATCTGAGCACTCGCCAGTATGCCCGGTTGGTCGATGAATGGGTGACCGCAATTGGTCTGCGACGCGAAGACTACGGCACGCACTCGCTTCGGCGCACCAAAGCCGCAATGGTCGACAAGGCGACTGGCAATCTTCCCGCCATTCAAATCCTGTTGGGGCACACCAAGATCGAAAATGCGGTCAGATACCTCGGCGTGGACATTGAGGATGCACTGGAACTAGCTGAGCACACTGAGATTTGCGCGCGTGCGGCCCCGCGGCAGTGGGGCTCCTCGTGCCAAGGGAACTTTCTCAATTCCAAAGATTGCGATTGAGCGGCAACGCGCCCTCAAGATGGCCGTCAGGACGCCCGGTTGTCATTCTTAGAACTGCCGTCGGCTATGAAACCGACGGCCAGCGGGCCGTACGGCAGCTGACGTCTTTCTCGCAACAATCAGTTGCTTCCCTCCCTAGCACAAACCTGCCGGGCTTCAGGTGAGTTTAGCGAGGATGTCGTCGACGACACTTGGGACGCTATACGCCGTGTCGACATTAATGCCGGCAGGAAGATACTCCCGGGTACGATGATAGCGGAGTACCAGGGCCCGCTCCGCCGGCTCGAAACCCGGCTCATTGGGCCGCCCATCCAGTCGTCGGTTCAACGTCTCAACGTCGATGTCGAGCACGAAAACCTTATCGAACAGGTCCAGGAATTTGTGGAAATTACGCGAGCCGCCACAAAAGAACGTGGCGGGATGGGTGGTGTCGGCAGCAATAGCTCGGACCTTCTCGACAGACCAGATCCAGTGCGCGTATCCCCAAGCGATGCGGTCTGCGCCTTCGGGTGGTCCTGCGAGCGCCTGGCCTGTCTCGGGGTCGCCGACATAGGCCAAAACGCGGTCACCATGGACGACATGGTAGCCCCGCCGCTCCAGTTCGGTAGCGACAGACGTCTTTCCGGTACCCGAGCCGCCTTCGATTAGATAGTTCTTGATGCCCATAGTTTTTTTTTATCACTGCCTTCAATCCGGTGTGAAGACACTCTACCTGGAGGGTGCTCAGCCAAAGCTCACCTTGATCAAGGTTAGCATTCGGTACATTTGGATTAAGGTTGATTTCTGGCGGGAACGCGCCCTTACCACGGTCATTCCGCCGTCCGTTCCCGTTCTAGAAGCAGACATAGCAGCGTCAAGGCCATGACAAGGTTGTGTCACAGCGGACACTGCGCAGGTTTGTCGAAGGGCGTCGCAGCGCGAGCGCATCGAGATCAACCTCAACGCCGTAACTACGGCAGGGTGCCCGTCTCAGCCTCTCAGTGTTGCTAAGACTATGACGATCGCGAGAGCAGTGTCCAGCACGAAGCAGAACTCGGCCATCGACCGTACGACGACTTTGTTTTTGACGTGGTGATAGACGTCCCAGCCGGCATGCGCGACCAGTCCCGCCGCTACCAGCAGCGCTCCCACAAAGGGGCTGATGAAGAGGGCCACGGTGGCTAAACCGCCGAAGGCGCTCATTGCGATGGCTTGCAGCGGCAGTTCGCGGTTAGGACGTCTCAGAGCCCGAATCACGCCATAGACCGCAAAGAGGGCGGCGAGGATAAGCATCGCCCATGTCGCATCGAACGGTATAAGGTCGAACCTTGCGACGGTGATCACTACAACCGATAGCAGGAATACCGGCCAGGAACCCCACGGAATCTCCAAGGCAGCCGCTGCCAGGTACACGAGGCCCGAGGCGACGACGATCGCAGCCAAGTCCGTGCCGTGCTCCGAACCATTGAGCAGATCGACCGAAACGAAAGCCGCGAATGCCAGGCCGATAGCCGTGGGCCACCATTGTATCGACTGCCAGCCCGACGTGGGGGCTCCGGGCGCTGACTTTGATGGTTCCGATGCTTCAGTCATGATTACTCCTCCCTGCGGTGACGCGGTCCTTGGCCGACCACCAGTATGAACACTAGCAGGCGGACAGGGTTGGCAGAAATGACAAAAGGATGGTAAATCCTGCCAGTGCCTTATCATATCGTCATTGTCGTCTATCAAGACTTCGAATTGCTGGATGCGACCGGCCCGGCTTCCGTTTTCGCATCCGCCAACCACGCACTCGCAGAGGATGGAGAGCCTGGACGCTATGCCGTGCATTTGGCCTCGCCGACCGGCGGTGCGGTGCCGAGTAGCAGCGGGGTCGTCGTCGAAACCAAAGCACTGGCGAAGGTGCCACGAGAGGTTGACACAATCCTGGTGGCCGGGGCCGAGGCCGGCGCGGTCACGGCAGCAACCCGGACGCCGGAATTAGGGCGGTGGTTGTCGCGGAGCGCCTCGTCCGTCAGACGACTCGGGTCGGTTTGCGCCGGCTCCTTTGTGCTCGCAGCGGCGGGACTGGTGGACGGTAAGCGTGTTGCCACACACTGGAGCGCCTGCGAAGCGCTCGCGCGACTCTACCCCTCCCTTACGGTCGACGCCGATGCACTCTATGTCGTCGACGGCAACGTCTGGACATCGGCGGGAGTGACCACCCGTATTGACATGGCCCTCGCCATGGTCAGCGAGGACCTCGGCAGCGCGCTTGCCGGTCGAGTCGCCAAGCGCCTAGTCCTCTACACACGCCGTCCCGGCTATCAGTCTCAGTTCAGCCCGCTGCTGCTTGCCCAGGCGAAAGCCGACGCTCCTCTCGCAGATCTCCTGGTGTGGGCACAAGCCAATCTCGATACCGCGCTGGATGTGCCGAGCCTTGCAGCCAGGGTTGGCCTCTCGGAGCGGACGTTTTACAGACGGTTTGTCGCCGCGATCGGCGAGACGCCGGCACAGTATATCGAGACCGTGCGGCTGGACGCGGCGCGTATCTTGCTCTCCCAAGAACTTCCGTTGAAGGAAATCGCAAGGCGGGTGGGGCTTGCGCCGACCGCACGCTTCACGCAGGTCTTCCAAAGACGCTTCGGGGTGACGCCGCGACTCTTCCGTGAGACCCATACGAACAGGTGAGCCATGTTAGACGCAAAGCTCAGCTGAACTCATACTAAAACAAATGTCCGTCAATTGGGCCTAATGAGGCGAGTGAAGTGAAACGAACGGAAATGGTTATCTCTTCAAGCGCAGGACCATGATTAACTCGTCATTCTCCGCATCGTGACCCAGTAAGCCGTTCGGAATGCGGCCAACCTCTGAGGAATCCGTGATGCTGATAGAAGCGTATCGCTGCCGAATTCTCGGCATTTACGGCAAGCTCCAGCTGCAGTGCTCCCCGGTCTCGTGCATGCTCCGTAACCTCATGCAAAAGGGTTGCCGCAACCCCGGTCCCTCGTTCGCCTTTCCGCACATACACGCTGACAAGCCTTGCACGATGCGCCATTTTCCTTGCACGCTCAAATCTTAGCCCCATCATGCCGACGGGCTCACCATTCAAGAATGCGGCGAAAACTGGCTGGTCGAGATGTCGGCGCCATTCGCGGTCGGAGAGATGGACCCAATCGCCATATACACTCGCAAACGAAAGCGGTTCATGTGAAAGCGCCTCCAGGCGTATGCGGCGAAACACGTCTACGTCCCGGACTGACAGGCGTCTGATTACCGCCTCTTCTTCAATCGACACATCGACCTCCAACAAAAGTTCCAGGTCAGGTCGGACGAAATCCCAGCATCGAAGCCGCTCAGCATCCTCGATCACGAGCCCGACCACTGCCACTCCTCGGACCCCAAGGTGATAGCTCCACTGGCGATGTGCCCTGAAAGGTCCGCCCAAATCGGATCGCTGATGAAACTTGCGAGGTCACCGCTCGATTGCACCAAAGGCATCGCCGCGTATGTTTCAAGAGGCGTCTCGGCTCCTGTGAAAAGCTTGATCTCCTGGAAGGGATTGCCGTTGAGAGGCTTCAAGACACGATGGCCCCAAAGCCCAGGTTGGTCGTCCTCACGCATTTCGGTCAGGAAATCGAAATCACCCGATCGCTCAAGCCCGATGGCGGTGAGATAGCGCATAAGCGGGTAGTAGATCGTCTGGCGACATCCCCCAAGCGCTCTCACGCCGGGCAAAATTGAAGTCACCAGGAACACGGTGTACAGGCTCGGCACGATCGCTCGTTGCCGAAGCGCCGCAGCGATGCTGTCCGGCCGGAACTTCACTTCGAAGTCCGACGGACACTTGGCCCTGAGGGCGTTGTCCTGGAGGCGGAGTGGAACAATCCTCCCTTTTTCCATGCGCCAGAAGAGATCGGTCGTCCTGCGGACCCAACCCTGCCACGGTCCAATGTTCAGGCGATCCATGGAATCCAGGATGCTCTCGGCGAGCTTTCCGTCTCCGATGAAACCAGCCGACATCCAGGAACCAGCGTCTTCGAGATGGTCGGCGACCAGGTCTGCGATGTCGAAATCATCGAGCTGAAGCAGCTTGATGGGGAGGGGAGCTTGCCGCGCCAGAGGGTTTGATTGGCCGCCCTGATTGCGTCGGTCGCAGAAGCAAATTCCTCCGGCGGCAGTTCGCCGAGGAGACCGGCGGCAGTGGCATTTGGTGCCGGATCGCCTTTGGCATTCGAGAGCGCGAAGCGATAGGGACCATTCAACCCGCAGATGCTGAATGAATCCATTCGGCTCCGGGGTAAGCCGAAGACGTTGAGGGGCTCGTCTTGAAGCCAGAGCCAGCCCGGACCCTTCTTTGCCTTTTCCGAGAAACTGACCGTCGAGGCATGATAGGTGATGTACCATTCGCGGCCATGGGCCTGCAGGCCTAGCAGGCTGAACAGATGCGTGTAGAACGCATCCGGCTCGATCAGCAGCAGGCAATGCGGACCGGTCTGCAGTACCGGTGCCCCCATCAACTGAAGGCTGGCGCTTCGAGCTTCCTCAGGGTCGTAACCGGATCTGAGAGCTGCCCGCTCGACGCAACGGCATAGCAGCTCCATTGCATGGCGACGCGCGCAACACTCGGAATGGAATTTCTCCACGTCGTGGGCAACCGACGCGTAGTGTCGAAGGGGACATTCCCAATAGGAGGTAAGGTGCGGCATCAAGGCAGACAACGTGCGGCGCACGTCGGCTGCGCTGCAATGCTCGCCGGCCTTTCCGATTATCGTCATTTCATGACGCCGAACTTCGGGGCGAGCAGCACCATGGTATTCGCGCTACGCCACCTCAGATCAGGAGCCAAGGCCTCTGCCTCGGTGTCGACGATCGCCGCTGGCAAACGTTCGTAGCAATAGTTCGGTGGAATTGCCGGCTTCACCATCAGCGAAACCAGTTCCAACATGGAAGCGCGGGAGTTGGATGACACGATGGTGTAGAAATTCCCGCTGTTCCAGGTCAGCACTGAGTATCGGAAAAACGCCCGCAGAGCGGCTACCGTGGTCGCCAGATCGACTTGAAGATCCGTCATCGTGTTGAGGACTTCATCCTGTTTCTTGGAGATGTGACTTGTGGAGAAGAATCGGGACTTGAAAAGCTCGTCCTTCTGCCGCTCGCGTTCCTCATAGATGTCGCGGTCTTCATGCGCGAGCTTCTGCACCTGCACGAGGAGACCGCCAGACCGGATGCGGGGAACAACGAACTCCAGCTGCTTTAGCCGATCACGGTCGTACATCTGAAACGTCGCGTCTTCCAACAGCACGTCAAAGCCGCCCCGAAATGGGAGAAGATCCTTGTCGGTCGCGTATCGATCGTCGTCCAACTCAAAGAATGGGCCGTGGAAGAAGTGCGCGTGCTCGCTTCCCCGGTTCGCGAAGAACGACGCTCGATTGGCTGCGGTTGGACTGCAGCAGAGCGCCTCGATGCGACCATCGCCAAGCGTGGCGAGCGTGCGCGCGAGGCAACCGGTGCCCGTGCCCAACGTGTATATTGTCGTTGGGGAGGCGTTGCGCGCCCAGGTCCTTAAGGTGAAGGAAAGTAGTGCAGCACCCAGACGGCACTCCTCTTCAAGCCTATAGGGAATACTGGCAAAGTAATGGCTGTCAAAATGACCCCAAAGACGCCGATGCGTATCAGCGAAAATTGCGCTCTCGAGATCAAAGTCGAGCAGGCTCATGTCGATCTTCGGTTCGGCAAGGTCCGGTGCTCCACCCTTTCCGCTGGCGGTTCTTTCGAAGAACTCTGCGAACGCGGTAAGTCTGGGAGCATTCCGCCAGTGTTCAATAGTTATTCGATCCACCATCGCTACCTCCCGATATAGCCGTCGGGTGGCGTGCTTCATCTCAGCCATCGTCGAGATGTTTTATTTGCCGCCCGCATCTGCCATGCGTGAGCTTCCGATCTCATCTGTGGACCGAGCGGAGCGGGTAGCCAATCTACCTAATTCGGGAGGTTGACCGTTCCGGGAATGTCGAAAGAGAGGGACGGGCCGCGAATGCGATCGGGCGCGGTCAGATTTTGATCAGCTCGAGGAAGCTTGCCTTGGCAACGGCGTGATAACTTGTAAAAGCACCGAGTTTTTGTCTTGCCGATCGCAGGTACAACTTCACCGCGTTTTCTGAGATGCCTAGATCCGCTGCTATTTGTTTGGAAATCCGACCTGTTGCAAGAAGCTGAAGGCACTGGCTTTCGCGCCTGGAGAGGTTCCGGTAGCGGCCAATCTCTCGAAGACCGCTTGCAGACAGCATCGTCTCATGAAGATAGTGGGAAAGGATCTGCAGCTCGTGAATGCTCGAAGCGCGTAGCCGCGACCAGTCGCGCTTGGGCAGGTTCGAGGTCACGGAAAAGAGAGACCGTTCGCCTTTCGAGCCTCGGATGGGGATCGTCAAGCCATAGGGGCCAATATCGTACGAACGCGCTTCCTTAAACAATTGGTAGACCTGTGCTGACCGCCGATCGAGAGAGGACCAGTCCACCGGGAGGAACCCCCAACGGACGACGTCAATCACCGGGTCTATGTCGAAATAGCCCTTGTCGATGTATGTCTCAGTCCACGTATCTGGATATGTCGTGCAGTAGTCGGGGTACAAACCCGACCTGCCTCCGGTGCAAACCACAAGCAATGTCATGTGCGACAGGCCGTGTCGCACGCAAAGTTTGCGCAATGCGGGGTGAAGGTCCTCGCGATGCTTCGCTGCGTGGAGCGTCCTCAGGGACAGTGAGAGTCTGCGGTTGTCGACCATCGGTGGAAATTTCAGTTTGCTGCCATCGCTCTGTGTTTCGACGCTGACTGTTCAGATCGGAGAACCGGATCTTAATGGCAGCGCTCGGGCAGCGAAATTGTAGGAAGATGCAAGTGGCCGAAATCGTCGCCAGTGCGCAATCTCATTGGGTTGACGTTGGATGAGGTGGAAGGGCTTGGGGTAAAAAAACGGGGAGTTGGTGTTCTTACCTTCGGCGTCGGCGTCAGAGCTAACAAGAACTCAGGAGGGGGCCCGGCGGGTAGGTATTGAGCTGGCATCCAATTCTTTCGCATCGTCACGGTCGGGGTATTCAACCGCTCTCGAACCTCCAGGTAACGCTCGGCCACTTGGCCGAGCTGACAATCCTCTATCTCGAGCGGCAGATCACTGGTGCGCCCATAGCGCCGCTGCCTAAGCCAGCTTTCGGGGTTGACTCGCCATGGCTGCGGCACCATCACCCGCGGTCGCGTCGGGAGCCTCGTTTCTCGTCCCTGAAGCTTGCGCCGAGAGGACAGATCATCCGGGCGCCCTGAACGGGCGGTCTCATAAAGCGTCGTTGAAAGGCGCCTCGGCAGCGCGCGATGCCTTCGCCACCACCACCCATCAAGCGCCGAGGCTGTTGTTCTTCAACGGCAATTGTCGGATGCGCTTGCCAGTGGCCGCAAAGACCGCATTAAGAACCGCTGGTCCCGCTACCGCGATCGTCGGCTCGCCGACGCCGCCCCAGAAATTCCCCGATGGCATGAGAATGGTTTCGACGGGCGGCATCTGGTCCATACGCATGACCTCGTAGGTATCGAAATTCTCCTGTTCGACGCGACCGCCATTGATCGTGCACTCTCCATAGAGACAGGCGGAAAGACCATAGACGAACGAGCCCTCCACCTGCCGCTCGGCTTGGGCGGGATTTACAATGTGGCCCGGGTCCGTCGCCGCGACGATGCGGTGGATCTTAAGCTGACCGTCTGTGACCGAGACTTCCGCCGCGGCTGCGACGTAGCTGCCGAATCCCATGATCTGGGCAAGACCGCGATGGATCCCGTTTCCTGCCGGCTTTTCCCAGCCGACCCGTTCGGCGACTGCCTCGAGAACGGCAAGGTGCTTGGGATGGTCGACGAGCAGCTTGCGGCGGAATTCGAGTGGATCGATGCCGGCCTCATGCGCCAGTTCATCGATGAAGCACTCCACGTAAAGCGCGTTCTGATTGAGGTTGACCCCACGCCAGAAACCGGGAGGAACTGGCGGATTGCGCATGGCGTAATCAATCAGGAGATTGGGAATGGTGTAGCCAAAGGCGCCCTCCGTCCCGCCATCGTTCAGACCTTGGAAGACGGCCGGATCGCGACCGGTTTCGCGCACTTCGGCGCGAAGTGGCCACAGAATTGACTGGCCGCTGATCCGCATATGAAGAGCAGCCACGTTACCACTGGCGTCGAGCGCAGCTCTGAAACGACATTGCGTTACCGGGTGGTAGGCACCGTGAAGCATGTCCTCTTCGCGCGACCAGATCAGCTTCACCGGTGTGCCCGGGAGTTCCTTGGCGAGCTTTACGGCCTGACGGACGTATTCCTGATAGTTGCCGCGCCTGCCGAAGCCGCCACCGAGGTGGAGCTTGTAGACCTCGCATTGCTCGATCTGCAGGCCGGATGCTTCGGCCGCGGCGGCAAGGCTCATCTCTCCGTTTTGTGTTGGCACCCAGACTTCGCATTTGTCCGTCGTATATCGCGCCGTAGCGTTCATCGGCTCCATGGTGGCATGGGCTTGGTACGGAAAGGAGTAGGTCGCCGTCACCACTTTGGCGTCGCCGTCAAGCACGGCGCGCGCATCGCCGATCGCCGTGCCAGCGACGACGTCCTCCGCATCCAGTCCTTCTCTCAGCATCGCGGCAATCGTTTCGCTGGTGACGTTCGTGTTCGGGCCTTCATCCCAAACGATCGGCAGCGCATTAAGGGCGGAATGCGCCTGCCACCACGTGTCGGCAACGACGGCAACGGCCGTGTCATCGACCTGGACGACCTTTCGTACGCCGGGCATTCCAGATACGACCGTCGCGTCGAAGCTTGCAACTTTGCCTCCAAAGACCGGGCAGGCCTTGATCGAGGCGTTCAACATGCCCGGTAACGTCAGATCGACGCCATAAATCTGTTTGCCTATGAGCTTGTCGCGCGTGTCGAGCCTCGGTAGCGGCTTTCCGGCGATCTTCCACTCCCGCGGTGCTTTTAGAGCGATGTTCGTCGGCAGCGGCATCTGTGCGGCTAGCGAGGTGACCGTGCCGTATGTGACGGTGCGACCCGAAGAAGCGTGGGTGATGACACTGTTCGCGGCCGAGCACTCGTCAGCGGACACCTCCCAAAGGCTCGCGGCAGCTGAGATGAGCATTTGCCGTGCGGCCGCTCCGCCCTCGCGCACATATTGGTGTGACTCACGAATACCGCGGCTGCCGCCGGTCGAGAAGCTGCCCCAAACGCGGTTTCGCCTTAGGCTGTCCCCGGGAGTGGGATATTCGGTGGTCACTTTCGACCAATCGCACTCGAGCTCTTCGGCCACAAGTTGTGCGAGACCTGTCAATGTTCCCTGGCCCATTTCCGAACGAGCGATGCGGATCACCACGGTGTCATCCGGGCGGATGAGCACCCAAGCGTTGATCTCAGGAAGGACGGCGGAGCGCCCTCAGCCTGCGCCGCAAAGGGCACATGGAAGCCGAGCGAGAGGCCGCCGGCCGTGGCGGCGGTGCCAATGAGGAATTTGCGGCGCGACAAGGTTGCGACTGTCATGGTCAGGTCCTCATCTTTTCTGGGATGCGCTGGCGGTTTCAGCGGCGAGTTTGATGGCGGCGCGGACGCGGTTATAGGTCCCGCAGCGACAAATGTTGGTAATCTCGGCGCTAATATCGTCGTCGCTCGGACTTGGCGTGCTGCTGATGAGGGCGGCGGCCGCCATGATCATGCCAGCTTGACAGTATCCACATTGTGGAACGTCGAGCGCCAGCCATGCCTGCTGGACCGGATGGGAGCCGTCCTCGGACAGGCCTTCGATCGTGACGATCTTTTGACCTGATTCTACTGCACTGACCGGCAACGCGCAGGAGCGCGTCGCAACACCGTCTATATGGACTGTGCAGGCGCCGCATTGCGCTATCCCGCAGCCGAATTTGGTGCCGGTCAGACCTACCTGTTCGCGTAGTACCCAAAGAAGGGGGGTCTCGGGATCTACCTCAATATTCCGCGTCTCGCCGTTGATGGTCAATTGAGCCATGATACCTTTCCTTGCCGGGTTAGCGGCGGCGAACCGCCAGCGATTGCTTGAACGTTCACCAGTCGCATGCTTGCCTCACTGGGTCGTCTCGCCAGGATTACTCCGCAGATAGGAGATGATCGCCGATCGCTGCGCCGCGTCGCGAATGCTGACGCTCATCGTGGTGCCCGGCACAGCCTGGCGTGGATTGTTTAAGTAGTCTTGCAGACGCTCTTCGTCCCAGACGAATCCCGATGTGCTGAGTGCCTTCGAGTAGCGAGCGCCTTCCACACTGCCGGCTGAGCGGCCAACGAGCCCGGATAGATGCGGACCGACACGGTTTTCGCCCGGATTCAGGCTGTGGCAGGAGGCGCAGCGGGTGCGGAAAAGTCTCTCGCCTGCGGTAGCCGCCGGTTCCTGTGCCGGGCTCGCGCCAGGCCAGAGCAGGGCACCGAGAATGGGAGCGGAGATCAGATGCTTGTTTTTCATGAACAATCCTCGGAGTTGGCGGCTGCGAGGCAGGGCACGAACACCTCCCGTGCAGATCGCTTCGACAACCGAAGGATAGTTGGCGTTTGTCGCAGAGATTTGCCGGTGGAACTGCCGAGTTGTAACGAATTATCTCAAAACATGCTGGATGAGGCCGAGCGCGAGACAGGCTGGCCGGATGCCACAGGCGCAGGGCGATCGAGTTCCCACGCCACGACGGTTGGTTTGGCGCTGCGGCTTTGCTCCGCCCGCGCGAGTTTTCCCTGGTGAAAGTGTCAAGCTGAATTTCGGCTCTGGGGAGCTTTATTTTTGACGCATATTCGGCCGCTACTCGGACTGAATATATTTCCGGCACCTTACACTAAGCTGGCCGACACATGCTGATACAATTACCATAGAATCTGGGAAAATATTGCGACAAGTTGCGGCTAAGCTTCGACCATCAAATCATCCCTCAAGAAAGTTCTGAAGCATGAAACGTAAACTCGTCGAGAGTGAGCCTGGGTATCTTCGTGATCGCCGTGAAGCTGGTGCGCGGCCAGCGGCGAATGTATTAGCGGGTTTACTGCTGAGTGCAGCTTCGATCCTTTGCGCCGCTATGATTGTTCCGGCGGCTGACCTTACCGAAGAGACTTGCGCGGCTCAGACAGCAAGCGCCGAAAAACAAGCGCCGTGCCTGAAGCTGGCGCCGGCTCAGGCCTACGGCGTGCAACCGTCATTGCGGCACACAAGCTGAAAAGCCGCCAATCAGGGAAGGGCGCGGCCGCACACATCGCCATTGCACCGCCGGGATGCGGTATGCGCTCGTCGCCGATCTGGACGGTAGGGTTGCCGCTATCCGCGCAAGGGCGGCCGGAACGCCTTATCCACAGCCAAGGTAGCAGCGCTTCAAGCGCCTCGATCCGACTTGGGAAGCGTTATCGTCGCGCTCAGGCCATTCTTCAGTCGCGACAGGGTGATGTCGCCGCCGTGGTGGCGAACGGTTGCCCGGGCGATCGACAGGCCTAGGCCAACCCCGCCTGTTTCGCGATTTCGCGAGGACTCCAGTCGGAAGAATGGCTCAAAAACACGCTCGAAATCTGCTTCGGGAATCCCGGGCCCCTTGTCCTCAATTGCGATTCGAACGGAGGAGGGCGTCTCATTGAGCTGGACGCGAGCCTCGTTGCCGTAGCGCACGGCGTTTTCGATCAGGTTGCGGACGGCGCGCCTGAGGCCGTCCGGACGGCAGCGATAGGTGATCTTGGGGCTATCGAGAAATGTTACATTCTGCCCGAGGTCAGCAAGGTCGTCACAGAGGCTTTCGATCAAAGCCGTCAAATTGACGGTACGGGTTGGCTCCGTCACGGCCTCCTCGCGTGCAAAGGCAAGCGCTGCCTCGGTCATCGTCTGGATCTCGCCGATCGTCGCCATCATTTTCTGCTGAGCGTCGCTATCTGTCACGAACTCGGCCCGCAGACGCAGCGAAGTAAGCGGCGTGCGAATATCGTGACTGATCGCAGCGAGCATGCGCGTCCTATCCTCGACGAAGCGCGTAAGTCGCGCCTGCATCCGGTTGAAGGCCTCCGTCGTCCTGCGGATATCATCGGGACCCGTTTCCGGCAGTGGCTCGACGGATTGGCCTCTGCCGAGAGCCTCCGCGGCGCCTGCCAGCCGGCGCATGGGTCTTGCCATGCGGTTAGCTACGAAGACACCGATCAACGCAAGCGTTGTCGCGGTGACGGCGAGCGAGACGAGGGACTGCGTGTTCCAGAAAGGATTCGGCATCGTCTTGCGATAGACGGAGTTCAGCCAGCGCCCATCGCTGAGTTGGACCGCAAGTCCCATGCCGTGGGAATCGCCCAGCGGAAGAAACTTGGCAAACCGGGGCAGGCTCCATACGTCAGTCGAAAGTCGCGTCCAGCCCTCAGAGGCAATCGCCCTCTCGAAAAGCTGGAGGCCCTTGGCTGACGGCGTCTTGGCTGGCGCAGCCGAGGTTAGCTCAGGCGGGCGATAGGCTGGGAGCAGGTTGGGTAGCGGTTCCTCCAGTTGCGCGACTGCCTGTTTTCGCCAGGCGAGCGTATCGACGGGATCGTGTCCCGACATCCAAAAGCGTGTATACGTTGTTCCGCTTGCCCGCAGGACATCGGTATGGAAACCTGGAGGAATGGACTCGAGCAGAGTTGCAAGCGACGCCGTACGGCTCAAGAATTCACCCTTCGATGCCGCACGCAAAGCCTTGTCGCGTTCGTCCCAGGAGATCAGAAACCCGATCACTTGCGACAACACAAGCGCCATCAACAGAAAACAGATGAACTGAGCCGCGAGGCTCTTCCTCCACCACCGCATCAGTAGGTTTCTACCTCCGCCACGAAGCTGTATCCTCCACCCCAGTGCGTCTTGATCAAAGATGGATTTTTCGGGTCGCTCTCGATCTTCTTGCGCAACCGACTGACCTGGTTGTCGATGCTGCGATCAAAGCTCTCGGCCGCACGTCCAGCCGTCAGGTCAAGTAGCTGGTCACGGCTCAACACCAGACCGGGGTGCTCCAGGAAGGCATTGAGCAGCCGGAACTCCGCCGTGCTCAACGCCACGCTCACGCCATCGCGCCCGAGGAGCTCCCGGCGGCCAGTGTCGAGTTCCCAGACGTCGAAGCGTATCGATTTGGCCTTGATCCTTCCGCGCTGGGGCGGGAGGCTGTTGACGCGCCGCAGCACCGCCCGGATCCTTGCCAGGAGTTCGCGCGGGTTGAACGGCTTGGTGATGTAATCGTCGGCGCCGAGTTCCAGGCCGACGATCCGGTCCGTCCCGTCTGCCATCGCCGTCAGAAAGATGACCGGCAGCTCCGTCGTCGTGCGCAACTGACGGCAGACGGTCAGGCCGTCCTCGCCAGGCATCATGATGTCCAGCACGACGAGATCGGGGGCGCCCTTCTCCAAGAGGCGTCGAAGCGCTTCGCCGCTTTCCGCGACGGAAACACGGTAGCCCTGTTGTGTGAGATATTTCCCGACCAGGTCGCGAATATCGCGATGATCATCCACAACGGCGATGTGAGGCGTCGGTTGCATATCGCTCTCGTCCGGGGCGGAGTTGTCTTTACAAACACATATCGCCAGCGCCCAGGCTCCGCATTCAAAAAAGTGTATCAAACAGTGTCAACTGCGAAACCTCGGCCTGGACGATGGCATTCTGTTGTACGCCCCATGTTGCCCGGCAACATGACTAAATCGGGGAATTTGCGGCGGCACGAGCATCCAAGACCACCCAACGTCGTTGATACACTTTGCCACGAACAGCACATTCACTCGCATAACCACGCGACAACTTACCTCTAGGGTCTCTCCTGTCCGACGCCTCGCGGTTCCCTCGCATCTGTTCGGACTTCGTCGCCATCGCGCCCTAACACCTCCCGAGCAAGGGCGCGATGGCGAACACGCACAAGGAGAATTCAATGACTACCAAGCACTATATCGCAGCCGCCATCGTCTCGTTTGGGACGCTTACGAGCTTCGGACCCGCGCTCGCCGCCTTCGACTACTACGAAGGCGTTGATATCAATGCGAAGAGCCGAGCCGCTTCGCCCGCCAAGAATACCGACGATGGCGCGACCGGCGGCATCAGGACGAATTCCGCCACATATGGCTTCCCAAGCACGGTGAAACCGGTTCAACGGGTCGTGAAGGGCGGTGAAGGTGGATACTACCAGGGACTCAGCCGCCAGCGTTGAGAACACTTAGAAGAGCGTCGCTTGCTGACCAGCTTCTGTTTGCTCAACCGGCAGCAACGTCATCGCCTCTGCAGGGAACGGCCGCTGCAGCGCCTTGGCGTCCTTCCAATCGGCCGTCGGCCACAGCTCGATTTCCTCCGGCTCGGTCAGGATGATGGACATTGCTTTCGTATGGATCGGCTTGACGACTGAGTTGGCCTCGCAGGTGAGAAGGCGAACAGTTCGTGCTCGCCGACCCGCGGGGCCAATGGGAAGAGTCGAGGTCGCGAATGTTGGTGACGCCGTAATCGGGCCTGCCATTTGTGACCGTCGGCGGCAACGGCATGCCCCAGGTCAGATTGACCAGCTCGCGCTCGCCATCGGCGTTGTTGCGGATCACACGCCCTGCTTGTCGGGGAATATTTCCGTTGTCGGGCTAGCCCGGTTGGTCATGTCGTTATGCCGGCGCGCCGCATGCCACAACTCATCAAATGCGACTTCGATGCGGTATCGATTGCACATCCACCCACTCCGAATCGCGGTCGATCCTGCCGAGCCGCCAACCATTGTTGCTCTTGTTTCCGCAGCGTGAACATCGGAGCTTCGACCGTAATTCGTCACGGGTGCTCTGGCTGCCGAACCTGGAGGCGATCTCCCAGCGGTTCACCCAATTGCGAAAATCACACGCAGCGCAGCGCGCGCCAAGGATTTTTGCACGATGGCTCACCGCGTGCGGGCAAAGCAGACCCACGTATCACCGCAACTACGCGCTGGTCAGTCAGGCACTCGGTTGATCTTGGTTAAAAACTGCGTGGACTCGCATGTCAGACTCGACGGTGCGATCTGCCTCATCCACTCACCGTCCTATCGCGGCCAGCGGCGGGCGGGTGCTGAAACGGCCAAGGACGCAACTGTCACCGCGACCGCACGGGCAGGACAGCATCTCACTCTACATCGCGAACGCCAACTGCCTTTATAGCGCTTGATACATAACGAAGGCGTCAACGTAGCCATGTGTCGGGTGCCTGAACGCGCCGGGCAATGTGCCCACGACTTCAAAACCCATTTTCTGCCATAGCGAAATGGCCCGCAGGTTTGTGCTCACGACGAAGTTGAACTGCATCGCCCGATACCCGTGGGCGCGGGCGGTTGCCATTGGGTGTTCGCACAAACTACGTGCAACGCCTTTACCGGTCGCATTAGGTGCTGTGACGTATCCACAGTTGCAAACATGCTGACCACCGCCCGCCTGATTGGAACGCATGTAATAGGTGCCGAGAATGGCGCCCGCTTGCTCGGCAACGAAGACTTCCTTGTCTGCTCCCATCCAGTACGCGAGAGCCTCTGCCCGGCTCAGGTTGGGATCAAGCGCATAGGTTTCTCCCGCTCGGATTATGGGTTCAATAATTGACCAGACGGCGGGAGCGTCTGCGGATGAGGCGGGGCGAATATACATGGCGCCATCATTAGCCTTGGCGGTAGGCGCTGAGAAGCGGGTCATGGTGTTTTATCCTTTGCGGACTGGCAAATGGCGGCTCCGCCTGGGCGCTTCGAGGTTGCATCACCCTCCACGCGAAATCGAAAGAGCCAACCTGACCTTTCGTCCCGAGTTTGTGCTGATGGGCCGAGGAATCCGGCCGGTACGCGGCTGAGGCTCTGCGGCTTGAGCGTCATCCGCACCGTCATGGCATCGACCAGCATCTTGTCCCAGCCGGAGAGGAAGCACCCGAGGTGGTGCTTGCTCCGCGTCGAACCGGCGGCGCCGGCATCCACAGCGTCGCCTCGCCGGTTATGGGCGCGGAGCGCTGGTCAGCGTTGATCAAGCAATTTGATCTGGAGATCTTCCCAGTGCTCCTGGAACGCCTCCCGCGCCGTATCATAGTGTCGGCTTTTCAAGCTGTTGATGAGCCGCTCGTGTTCTTCCGCCATTTCTTCGGCAGTGGCGTAGAAATCCTGCCGCTGTGCGAGGAGAAGCTCGATCTCGCCCTCGAGGTCTGAATAGGTTCGCTTCAGCCGAGCGCTGCCGCTAGCGGCGATAATCGCGCGGTGGAAGTCACGGTCCGCGCCAACCAACAGGGATCTGTCGGTGGATAGAGTCGACCTGTGCATAACCTCGACCGCCTCCAGCGCCTGAGATGGGATGACGCCGGTCAGCACGATCAGACGAATGGCCTCGCCTTCGATGGCGCCGCGCACGCGTGTGATATCGACGATATCGTCGGGCCCGAATTCAGGCACCACAAAGCCTCTGTTCGGTATCTGACGCAGCAGGCCCTGCGTGACGAGCACCTGGGCTGCTGTACGGAATGTGTGCCGCGAGGTCGAATGCTCCTCGCACATCTTCACATCGCGAAGGAACTCGCCCGGATGGAAATCTCCCGACAAGATGCGCCGTCGCAAGGCGTGTGTCAGGGTTTCCACCGCGCTAGCCGGCATGGGCTCGACTTTCATCTCAAGATCTTCGGCTTGATTCGTGGCGTGCAGCGTCGGCATGGCTGTGGCTTTGCTCGTTGATTTTGTTTTCATACCTACGCCACATGCGGCGGCATAGGGCAAGGGAGATGATATTGTGCCGCCCGGGTCCTAGATCTGCACGGACCGAAGCGCCTCGTCGACACCCTCGAGGAGACGCGCCGCATTGGCCGATGTGAAGATGAGCGGGGGCCTGATCTTGAGGATATGCGCGTCCGCTCCCGTCGCGGAAATGAGGATGCGCCGGTCGCGCAATGCATTGACGGCAGCAAGCGCACGGTCCATGTCCGGCGTTTTCCGGTCTTTATCCCTGACGAGTTCGACGGCGAAATAGAGGCCGGCCCCGCGAACATCGCCGACGAATTCATATTTCTTCTGCAGGTCCCGCAGGCCGTCGAGGATTTCGCCACCGACCTTGGCGGCGTTGTCCAACAGGCCCTCTTCGACGATCGTGTCGAGCACGGCTCTTGCCGCGGCAATAGCGACGGAGTTGCCGCCAAACGTGTTGAAGTAGCGCATGCTGGATCCGAATTCGGCGACGAGTTCGGGCCGCAGGACCACGCCGGCAACGGGATAGCCGTTGCCCATGGGCTTGCCCATTGTTACGATGTCCGGATCGACCTTGTGACGGGAGTGACCCCGAAAATGGGTGCCGGTCCGCCCGAATCCGGACTGCACCTCGTCGGCGATGAACAGGCCGCCTGCCTTACGCACCACTTCCGCCACCGGCGCCAATACGTCCGTCGGATCGACATAGAGACCATCGGAGGAGAAGACGGAGTCGGCGATGAAGGCCGCCAGGCCGCCGCCATGCCGCTCCATGTCGGCGATCTGCCGTGCGACGTCCTCCGCCATCCGCCGGCCGATTTCCTCGACGGGTAGGCGGTAGGAATCGGGCGCGGCGACCGTGCGGACATAGGGATCCAGAGCCGACTTCTTGCCGAGCGACGGCGAGATTGCCGCTATCGCGCCGCTGTTGCCGTGATAGGCGTCGGCCGTGACGATGACGCCGGTCTTACGTGTGTGATAACGCGCGATACGCAAGGCGAGATCGTTAGCTTCCGAGCCGGTGCATGTGAACATCGCGCATCCGGTTCGGCCGAGTTCGCCACCGAACGTATTGATCAAGGCTTCGGCATAGTCCAGCAGGGGCTCCTGCATGTAACGCGTGTGGGTACAGAGTACCTCGAGCTGCTTCTGGATCGCCTCGATGACGCGTGGATGAGAGTGACCCAGCGATACCACGTTGTTATAGGCGTCGAGATATTCGTCGCCGTGCCTGTCATAGAGGAAGACGCCCTTGGCACGGGAGATCTCGACCGGCGACTTGTAGAAGAGTCGATAAGCGGGCCCGAGCAGCCTTTGCCGCCTGGCGATATGCGCCAAATCTTCGCTTGTGAGATGAGACGTGTCCTGGGGGTTGAAGCCATTTGGCATGTCGCCACGGAAGCCCTTGGGCAGGGTAGTCGATTGCTGGGACATCACGGTTCCTATCGTGTCAGAAGATCGGAAATCTGTGCGGTCGAAATCGAGTGGAACCACTCGAGGTGGGCCCAGCCGGCTTCGGTATGGCGCAGGATATAGCGGCTATTCTCCGGGAAGATTTCGGCACGCCAGCACGTCAGCAGCGCACGGACCGCAAGACGGCCCATCGACAGGAAGGGGATGAGCCGAAGTTCCTCGTCCGTCAGTTCGGCGTGGCGGAGATAGCCGCGCAGAACGTCGCGCGGTTCGTCGAACAGGTCACGCCGGTTCCCATGGTCGAACGTTTTTGGCATTTGATTCATCAACGCCGTGGAGACATCAACGGCGACAGCGGTACGGACCGCATCGCCGAAGTCGATGACGCCGGTCAGGAACTGCGGGCTGGCGTGATTGACGACTAGGTTCGACGTATTGAAGTCGTTGTGGAGCACCTGCCGCCGGCACAGGTCGAGGCTCGGCTTGACTTCGGCAAACCGCTCGAGCGCGCGGACGGTCCAGGCCCGCTTGCCGCCCCCGGGGATGAAACTCAACAGATCGGCGAGATCGAGCAGATGGGTGACGTCCCATGCCAGCGCCCGGCCGTCTGCGGGATGCGAGAAATCGGCCATGGAATGACGCAGCTTTGCCAGGATTTCGCCGATCCGTTCGCGCTGCGGGGCTGTGGCAGATGTCCGGTCGAGCGGAGTACCTTGGAGGAAGGTGATGAGCCGCACCACCCGCCGCTCGCCGGCCCTGGTGGTGACGATGGGCAAATCCACACCGTCGGCGTCGCGAAGTGCACGGGGGACGGGTAGATCTGGCGCCCGCTGCTCGAGATGACGCATCAGGGCGACCTGGAAATCGAGCTCCTCCATCCGCTCGGAAGGATGAGCGATCTTCAGCACAAACTTCCCCCGGGCCGCGCAGTTGAGGAGGAAGGTGTCGTCTTTCTCGGTTTCAAAGCGCGTGGCCGAGCCTCGCGCGCGATACAGCCGTGCGGCGATTTCTTCGGCTTCCGCAGCGCCCACGGGGTGGCACACCTCGGAAAGCTCAGGGACGCGGGCTGGCCCACACTGATGCTTGTGACCCATCTTTAACTCATTCAGATCCTGCCTCGGGAATGGGCAGCTCGAGGCCTTAGTATCTCACTTTCCATTTTTTGTACAACAATTTTATTTTTGGATAGAGATTTCTGCCGTTGAGATCAGTCTTTTCTGCCGAAAGAAGATTGACGACTGCGCGAGATTTTCTGGTGAGTAGGCACACGACCGCGCAAAATGCAGGGGTCGTCAGAGCATTACCGCGCAATTTGTATTGTTTGAACTACGACGCACTCAAGCTGTTGGCAAGCGTCAGGACGATTGGCTGTTTGGAAATTGTTGGACAATCATTTGCCATCGCCACAAAGTTATGCCAGTGTGCTCCCTCTGGCCGGAGTGCAGCAACCCAGTTGGAGTGCTCCGCTGGGCGGAATTGGCCCGAGACCAAAAAAAGGCAAAGGCAATGAAACTGATCAGATACGCTGCAGCATTGCGGTCTATCGGCGCCGCGACCTCTTTAGACAGGCGGCATGCCGAGCACCATTACCTTGTATAGGCACACTCTGCCGTGAAAATTGGAAGGAATACACGCCATGACTCGATTTCGACCGAAGTACGTCACCTTCGACTGCTACGGCACACTCACCAATTTCGATATGGCCGGCGCTGCGCGACGCGTTTACGCCGAGCGCCTCTCCCCAGAAACGATGGCCGGCTTTGTCGAGGCTTTTCGAGGCTATCGCCTTGACGAGGTGCTAGGGCCATGGAAACCTTTCCTCGAAGTGGTGCACAATTCCATCGAACGTAGTTGCAAACGCATCGGTATCCCGTTCAAACCCGAAGACGCGCAACGCATCTATGACGAAGTGCCAACTTGGGGTCCGCACCCGGACGTCCCGGCTGGCCTGTCCAGGGTGGCCGAGGAAATTCCGCTGGTCATCCTGTCGAACTCCATGAACAGCCTGATCATGTCGAACGTGGAAAAGCTGGGCGCGCCCATCCATATGGTCATCACGGCAGAAGAAGTTGGGGCCTACAAACCTCTGATGAAGGGCTTCGAATACATGCTCGACAAGCTCGGCTGCGGGCCCGAAGACATTACTCATGTGTCCTCATCCTTCCGCTACGACCTGATGACCGCCTATGACCTGGGCATCAAGAGCAAGGTCTGGGTCAACCGCGGCCATGAGCCAGCCAATCCCTATTACGAATATACCGAGATCGAGGATATCGGCGGGTTAGCCGCCGCCGTTGGCCTGGAGCCCGTACTCAAGCGCGCCTGAAAAACTAGCGCTCAGGCACTGTTGCTACGATGAGACCGGGGCGGTTCATTCGCCCCTTCTCTTTATCGTTCGAAGGGGAGCAAAGCACGGCATTTCCGGGGACCCCTTCCGCACGAGTGACCTGCTGGCGTTAGAGGATGGTGTGATCCGAACGTGACGCAACGGCACGTCGCTCTCGGGATGCATTCGTTGCGCGGCCGCTATCGAGTCCGCTTCGAATAACAGGGGCTGTTCCTCAACGACCGATATTGGGGCGTACAGCGGTCGTCCGCGAAGCGTGCGGGAATGACTGGACCGGGTGGTGAGCGGAGTTTCGACGTCGGAGGCTGAATGGGTAAGATGCGCCATTTGCGGGCCATCGCAACGGCCGTGTCGCAAACCCTTGGTATTTCTCGATTAGTCTTTTATTGCTGCCGGGGATCGAATGAGCGCCACATTCAAAGAGCTGCGACCGGATAGGTCAAGTCGGAGAGCTTTACGCACGAGTGCACAATATCCTGCGTGGCGCGGACTGGTATCTGCTGTAGCTGACGGAGGAACTTGGCGAATTGACAGCCGAACATCTGCTGATTGGCGGCAGAGCTAAACCAGACGCGGATGGGTCAGGGGCACGCGTGAGGCACTGGAGAATGAAGCCGCAGATTTGTCCGGCCAAGTGGTCCTGTATCTGCGCGAAAATGATATCGACATCGCATCCGCCATCGAGCGCAAGTGGCTTCGGCATCTTGATCATTATGTTGAACTCGACCGGACTACTGCAGCCGACAGCGTCTGATATTGTGGCGCAAAGGCCGACCTCCGCCATGGCAGGGATGCGCCACAAGCGGAAATCAACCCACCGTACCTGCGAACCGTTCTGGCCACCGTTCGCGCTGGAAGACCTCGCCTATGAAAGCGATAAGCACGCGAGACTAGCCTTCCAACGGTCCGCGAAGGGAAGCGAGACGCTATGCGCGGGTCGCCTTGCCTCGCAAAGGGCGAATGCGCGAGAATCCATGAGTGTGCATGTGCTTCAACGTTCGGGTAAAAAAGAGTTGTCGCGGAATTCCTATCCGGCGACGATGCATTTGGGGGACGCGAATGTTCGACGAGGCAAGCTTCCTGCGTATGTCTATAGCCGCTACCGCTGTTGTCGCGGCGTTTGGCATTGTCTTCGGCCTGCTGTCTGGTTCCTTCTCCATTGCCTTTGACGGAGTCTATTCGCTTGCCGATGCCGGTATGACGGTAATGGCCCTCTGGGTTTCCAGTCTCATCGCCAGGTCGGCGACAGGCGACACGCTTCCCGGCAGAATGCGTGATCGCTTCACCATGGGTTTCTGGCATCTAGAGCCAATCGTTCTCCTCTTGAACGGCACGCTGCTGATCGTGGTTGCGATCTATGCGCTGATCAACGCCGTCATCAGTGTCTTGCGGGGAGGCCACGAATTGCAGTTCGGCTTTGCGATCGTCTATGCTGCCTTCACCGTCGTCGCCTGTACGATCATGGCGGTGACCGGCGCTCGGGTAAACCGAAAGCTGCAGTCGGATTTCATTGCACTCGATGTGAAGGCCTGGATAATGTCGGGCGGCATCGCTTTCGCCCTCCTGCTGGCTTTCCTCCTTGGCTATGGAGTTCGCGGAACTCCCCTTGGCTGGATCTCCGCCTATGTGGATCCGGCCGTTTTGGCCTTGGTATGTATCGTGATTATCCCATTGCCGATCGGCATTGTGCGGCAGGCCTTGTCCGACATCCTGCTCATTACGCCAGGAGACCTCAAGGCGCATATCGACCGCGTTGCCGGCGAAGTGGTACGGCGTCAGGGGTTCCTCACTTATCGCGCCTACGTCGCCAAGGTCGGGCGGGCCACGCAGATCGAGCTCTACTTTATAGTGCCTCAAAATCTGCCGCCGAGAAGTATCGAGGCATGGGATCGCGTCCGCGACGAGGTCGGTGCGGCGATTGGGGGCGAGGGCCACGACCGCTGGCTGACGATCGCCTTCACTGCGGATCTCGAATGGGCCGAGTGAATATGCCCGCGGGGCGTTGCCTGCCCGCGAATTGCTTCCGAACCCCTCTATCGTGAAAGGCCCAAGTCGAAGCACGCCGCACCTGCGGCAAATTGATTTTGATTGGAATCAACGACGGATCAGCGCCGCGCGTCTATGTTGAATCGGGCGTACGCCTAGTCGCAGGGGAGCGTGGGGACCATGGAGTTCTACAAGGCATTCCCGATAGCAGTCATTGATGAAGACTTTGAAGGCAAGAACGCGACCGGCCGCGGCATGCGAAATCTGGCACAAGCGATCGAAAAGGAAGGCTTTCGCGTTGTGGCAGGCCTCACATATGAGGATGCGCGCCGGCTTGTGCATATCTTTAATACCGAATCCTGCTGGCTAGTTTCGGTCGACGGGGCCGAGGACAACGCGACCCGGTGGGAGGTTCTGGCGGAGGTACTGTCCGCCAAGCGTTCAAAGAACACCCACCTGCCAATTTTTCTTTTTGGCGACGACACAACCGCAGAGATGGTGCCGGCGAACGTGTTGCGCCACGCCAATGCCTTCATGCGCCTTTTCGAAGATTCTCCCCAGTTCATGGCCCGGACCATCGTGCGTGCGGCGCACAACTACCTTGATCGCCTTCCTCCGCCGATGTTCAAGGCGCTCATGGATTATACGCTTCATGGCGCCTATTCCTGGCACACGCCGGGCCATGGTGGAGGCGTAGCCTTTCGCAAAAGCCCAGTCGGGCAGCTCTTCTATGCCTTCTTTGGAGAAAACACGCTGAGATCGGATATTTCCGTTTCGGTCGGCAGCGTCGGCTCGCTTCTCGATCATGTCGGGCCGATCGCCGAGGGGGAGCGAAATGCGTCTCGCATATTCGGCGCGGATGAGACGCTCTTCGTGGTAGGCGGTACGTCGACCGCCAACAAGATCATCTGGCATGGCACGGTAAGCCGGGGCGATCTGGTCCTGTGCGATCGCAACTGCCACAAATCGATCCTGCACTCGCTGATCATGACCGGCGCAACCCCGATCTATTTGACGCCGTCACGAAACGGGCTCGGCATCATCGGCCCGATCTCCAAGGATCAGTTCACACCCGAAGCCATTGCAAAAAAGATCGCTGCGAGCCCGTTTGCCGGCGAAACGAGCGGCAAGGTTCGTTTGATGGTAGTCACCAACTCCACCTACGACGGGCTTTGCTACAACGTCGACGGGATCAAGACATCACTGGGCGATGCCGTGGAAATCCTCCACTTTGACGAAGCTTGGTATGCCTACGCGAATTTCCACGAGTTCTATGATGGCTATCATGCGATCTCCTCGGCGCAGCCGGCGCGCTCTCAGAATGCGATAACCTTCGCCACCCAGTCGACGCACAAGCTGCTCGCGGCCTTCTCTCAGGCCTCAATGATCCATGTGCAAAACGCCGAAACGAAACGGCTCGATATCACACGCTTTAATGAAGCTTTCATGATGCACACGTCGACCTCCCCTCAATATGGCATCATCGCCTCGTGCGACGTGGCGGCGGCGATGATGGAGCAGCCCGCCGGCCGGGCGCTGGTTCAGGAAACCCTGGACGAGGCGATCAGCTTCCGCAGGGCCATGAACAACGCCAGGAAACAGATGCCAGATTCCTGGTGGTTCGACGTATGGGAGCCTTCCATTGCCGATGAGACGCCAAGCGATTCCAAGACTGATTGGGTCCTGAAGTCCGGTGATGTCTGGCATGGTTTTGGGGAGCTGATCGAGAACCACGTAATGGTCGATCCCATCAAGGTCACCATTCTTTCGCCAGGGCTGTTGGCCGACGGAACAATGCAGGAGCACGGTATACCGGCCGCCGTCGTCACCAAATTCCTCTCCTCTCGCCGCATCGAAATCGAGAAGACCGGGCTCTATTCATTCTTGGTGCTCTTCTCCATGGGGGTCACGCGGGGCAAGTGGAGCACGCTCATCACCGAACTCATGAATTTCAAAGATCTCTTCGACGCCAATGCGCCCCTCACGCGCGCTCTACCGGCGCTTGCGGCTGCGTATCCGGAGGCCTATGCGGCAATGGGGCTGCGGGATCTGTGTGAGCAGATCCATCAAGTCTACCTTAAGGACGACATGCCGAAAGCCCAGCGGGAGATGTACACGCTACTGCCCGATATGGCGCTCCGGCCTGCGGATGCCTATGACCATTTGGTCAAGGGACGCGTAGAAAGCGTCGATATCGACGCGCTGATGGGGCGGACGCTCGCGGTGATGATTGTCCCCTATCCGCCGGGGATTCCGCTCATCATGCCGGGAGAACGTATCACCGCTGCCACCAAATCAATCCAGGACTATCTGGTCTATGCCCGCGCCTTCGACCGCAAGTTCCCCGGCTTTGAAACAGACATCCACGGGCTCCGCTTCACGCACAACGATGGTGGGCGGCGCTACCTCGTGGATTGCATCGTCGAGGAGAGGCGCCATGATCCCGCGTGATGTCAAGGCACCGACGGTGGCGATTCCATTTCACAAATTGCTCAAGGTTGTCGCCATCGTGGACGTGACCAACGCCCAGACAAGGGAGTTTCTCGAGCAAATTGCAGCGGCGAATTTCGAGGTCGAGATACGAGATAATTTCACGCTGGATGTGTCGGAAGACGCATCGGTCGGCGCCTATATCGGCTCGGTGGAAGGCAATAGGATCGATGACGCTCGCAAATTTGTTCGATCGGTCAGACAGATCGGTTTCCGCACGCCCTTATGGGCATTGGCAGACGCTCGCGGCATCGCGGATATCGCTGCGGTTGAACTGGCGGGCGAGGTCGACGGTTTCGTCTATCTGGGGCAGCAGACCCCCGTCTTTTATGCCAAGCAGATCATCTCGAGCCTGGTGAACTATGGCAAAACGCTCTTGCCGCCTTTCTTCGGTGGTTTGATGGCTTATGACGGGGAGGCGAATATCGCTTTCGATTGCCCCGGCCACCAAGGCGGCCAGTTCTATCGCAAGTCGCCGGCCGGACAACTCTTTTTCAAGTATTTCGGAGAGAGCATCTTTCGTAACGACCTCTGCAATGCCGATGTCGATCTGGGTGATCTGCTGATCCACGAGGGGCCCGCAGTCGAAGCGCAAAAGAATGCCGCGCGGATTTTTGGTGCGGACCGAACCTACTTCATCCTGAACGGCACGAGTACATCTAATAAAGTGGTCACGAATGCGGTGCTCCGCGCTGGCGATCTCGTACTCTTCGACCGCAACAATCATAAGTCGCTTCACCAGGGCGCGCTCGTCCAGGCAGGAGCGATCCCGATCTATCTCCCGACGGCTCGAAACGCCTTCGGAATGATCGGTGCGGTCGACTGGGAGGCGTGGGAGGAGGCACATCTGCGCAAGCGAATAGCAGACCATCCCCTGGTGGCGGACAAGGCGCGAGCGAATGCCGAGCGGCCTTTCCGCCTCGCTTGCATTCAGCTCGCGACTTACGACGGCACCATCTACAACGTTCGCAAAGTCATGGAAAAGATAGGGCACCTTTGCGACTACGTCCTCTGGGACGAAGCTTGGATCGGGTACAACGCCTTCCATCCTCTGTTCGAGAATCACAGTCCGATGCGGATTGAGCCGCTCGGACCCGAGATGCCGGGACTGTTTTCGACGCAATCGGTTCACAAGCAGGGCGCGGGATTTTCGCAAGCCTCGCAGATCCACAAGCGTGACGAACACATCCGCAATCAGCGCCGCTTCATCGAGCACAAGCGCTTCAATGAATCCTTCCTCATGAATGTCTCGACTTCGCCGTTCTATCCACTGTTCGCCTCGCTCGACGTTAACGCGAAAGTCCACGAGGGGAAGGCGGGCGAGATGCTCTGGGACCGCTGCATTGAGCTCGGCATTGAAACGCGCAAGAAGTTGCGCGAGTTCGTTCGCCATTACGAGGCGACTGGTCCTGGGCCTCAGGAACAATGGTTCTTTGATCCATTCGTGCCCGATTCCGTGACGATCTCAGACTCAAAGCACACGGAAGACGTCGCCGAAACTCGATGGGAGGATCTTCCAACTGAGGTCTTGAAGCGTGAGCAGCAGTGCTGGCGGTTTGGCCCTGAGGCGTCGTGGCACGGCTATACAGGGTACGCGGACGGATACGCAATGGTGGATCCGAACAAGCTTGCTCTATTGACGCCCGGCATCGACCGGAAAACTGGCGAGTATCTCGACTTCGGCGTTCCGGCGACGGTCGTCGCGAACTACCTCCGTGAACAGCGCGTGGTTCCGGAGAAGTGCGACCTTAACAGTATACTCTTCCTGCTGACTCCGGCAGAGGACGAGAGCAAGCTCAACACGCTCATCGCCAAGCTGGTCAAGTTCAAGAACCTCTGGGATCGCGATGCGCCCCTCGCCGAAGTTTTGCCGACGATATGCGCGGCAAATCGAGATCGCTATGCGGGCTACACGCTTCGTCAGGTCTGTACCGAGATGCACAACTTCTATCGGGAGGCCGGCATCAAGGAACTGCAGCGATTGTGCTTCCGGGCCGAGAGCTTCCCAGAGCAGGCAATTTCCCCGAAGGAGGCTTACCAAGCATTGGTGGCCAACGATGTCGACTATGTGGCGCTGGATGGAGCGATTGGCAGGATCTCCGCGACGCTGGCCCTCATCTATCCTCCGGGCATTGGCGTCATTGTTCCCGGAGAGCGTTGGGACGAGAAAGCAAAGCCGATGCGCGATTACTTCCTGGCTTTCGAGGAATCGTTCAACCACTTTCCGGGTTTCAATTATGAGGTCCAAGGCGTGTTTCAAGAACGAGTCGACGAACGCATCAAGTTCCATACGTACGTCGTGCGCGAGTGACCGCCTCGCAGGGGAGGACTGGGGCCATGTCTGAACACTCGATTAATGTTGCAGCAGCCGCCGCAACCAAGAAGAAGATGAACCTGATGCAACTAACGTTCATCGTTGCGGTGAACATGATGGGCTCAGGGATCATAATGCTGCCGGCTAACATGGCGCAGGTCGGAGCCATTTCCCTCCTTTCCTGGTTGGTCACTGCGGTAGGATCAATGGCGATAGCTTACGGATTCGCTCAGGCGGGCCTGTTTAATCAACGGCCCGGCGGGATGTCGGCTTATGCCGAGGACGCTTACGGCAAGCCGGGCTACTTCCTGGTATTCTTCCTCTATTTTCTATCGCTTGCGGTCGGCAATGTGGCGATCGGTATTTCTGCCGTCGGCTATCTCGCGGGTTTCTTCCCTGGCTAACGACTACTCCGATTATGACCTGCATAAGCCTGATTGCCTTGTTGTGGCTGACCACCGTTGCCAACTTCGGAGGCCCGCGTGTGACCGGCCAAATCGGTTCGGTCACGGTCTGGGGTGTGATAATTCCAGTTGGACTGATATCGATCATCGGCTGGGCCTGGTTCTCTTCAGAGACTTTCGCCGCTGCTTGGAATCCCAAGGATATGAGCCTCGCTCAGGGCATGGGATCGAGCATTTCGTTAACTCTATGGGCCTTTCTCGGCATGGAATCGGCTGCGCAGAACTCCGACGCGGTGGAGAATCCGAAGCGCGATGTGCCTCTCGCCTGCATGTTCGGTACGCTTGGCGCTGCCGTAATCTACATTCTCTCCACGACGGTGATACAGGGCATCGTGCCGAATGCAGACCTTGCCGCATCGACTGCACCCTTCGCGCTCGCCTACGCCACCATGTTCAGCCCGGCCATCGGCTCGGCCATCATGGCGCTCGCGGTCCTCGCCTGCCTCGGCTCGCTGCTCGGCTGGCAGTTCACCATCGCGCAGACTGCACGAACCGCTGCCGACGAGCGCATGTTCCCGGCTCTCTTCTCGAGAGTGAATGAGATGGGTGCACCGGTAACAGGGATGATCGTGATGGGTGTCGTTCAATCTCTGCTCGCGTTGATGACGATCTCGCCGACACTGAGCGAACAGTTCGCGGCGCTTGTCAATCTCGCAGTGGTTACGAACGTGCTTCCATACATAATCTCCCTTTCCGCACTCTTCGTCATGATGAGGGCTGCAGGAGTGCCGGAACGCAAGTTCCGCCTGAACGCCGCAATCGCCATGATTGGCATGCTCTACAGCGTCTTCGCCATCTATGCATCGGGTAAGGATGCCGTTCTTGGCGGCATGCTCGTCACGGGCATTGGTTTCATCATCTATGGCCTCATCGCACCGAGATTTACGACTAGCACGGGGCAATTGCGGACGGTGTGACTGTCAGCAGAACGATGGGGAGGATTGACATTATGCTGTTTGCGCGAACCACGAACTACCCGAGCAGAGGGTTCTGGATCGGTGGGCTTTTGGCAGCGACTGTTGCTGTCGGCTTGCCGAGTGCTGGGCGGGCGCAGACCCTTGACCGCGTCCGTAGCGCGGCGGCCGTCAAGCTCGGTTACGATCCGAACGCGAGACCTTTTTCCTTCAAAGACGAGGGCGACAATGCGGCAGGCTACTCCATAACGCTATGCACACAGGTGGCTAACGAGCTTAAGGGCGAACTTGGACGTACCGACCTGGTGATCGAATGGATCCCGCTCAGCGAGGATGCCGCTTACCGTGCTGTGCAGGACCAATCCATAGACCTTTTCTGCGGTGCAGAACCGATCACGTTAACACGCCGTAAGGAAGTTTCCTTCTCCATCCCGATATTCCCGAGCGGAACGGGTGCTTTGCTCAGCGTGAGCGCTCCCTTGGCCCTGCGTGAGGTCCTGACCTATGGTCAACCCTCCGATCGGCCTATCTGGCGGGGCTCGCCAGCGAGAACTCTACTAGAGCACAAGACTTTTTCACCGATTGCTGGCACCACCAGCGAAGGCTGGCTCTCGGAGCGCATCAAAACTTTCCAGCTCTCTGCCACCGTGACGCCAGTCTCGACGTATGATCAGGGGATTGAAAGTGTTCTGAATGGCAGCTCCAACGTGGTTTTCGGCGACCTGCCTCTGCTTCTTGATGCCGCCGCGCGCAGCGAGAATTCGAGCAACCTGATCGTGCTTAAACGTCATTTCACTTACGAGCCACTGGGACTGGTATTGGCGCGCTATGACGAGGATTTTCGGCTCGTAGTAGACAGAGCACTAAGCGGTGCCTACCGCTCGGAGGACTTTCGCGCGTTGTTCACGGAGTGGTTTGGTCCACCGGACGAGTCGGTTGTCACGTTTTTCCGGCAAGCGGCTCTGCCTGAATGAGGGGGTCCGGTTTCCACCTGCAATCACCGGCAGCGATTCGATAGGCTCCCGGTTCTGTTTTCGGCAGGAGATAGACGGGCGAGTAACTTTGCTGCGGCGATGCGATCGGAACGGTGATGAACGCAGCCATGATGCACATCGTTGCGAGCCAGGGTCCGCATTGGCAACGGTCGTCGAAGGTGCCATCGGGGGCGCCACCGTTTCGGGTGCAAACGCCGAGACCGATGACGTCTTCTTCTCATGGAAAAGGCGAGACACGGATGTACGATACAGCGGCGAGTACCGATGGCCACGACCGACAGAAGAAACAGCGGGGTTATGCGCCTCTGGCGAAAGCCGTTCCATAAGGATGGCGATGGGAACGAAGACGATGAGGGCAAGGAGGGGCGCTTGTCGAATCTCGTAATGACAACTCCTCCGGAGCGCAAAAGCGGTACACGGTGCCACGTTGCTCGGGATTACCCATCACGTGAGGAGCATAGAGGCACCTGCGGCCGGCTTAATCGTTCACCACGGTCCATTTCTCATCCGGATCGAAGCGGTCGATGAAGGGCACGATTGTATCGGTACTAAGGCCAAGGTCACGTTCATAGACGATGCCCTGCTGGTTGACGAGGAAGGTTTTGACGCCCGTCTCGGCATAGCGGACCGGCCAGGCGATCAGCGCGAAGCCGGCGATCATGTTGTCGTTGATAATATAGTCGTACCGGCCGCCGGCGATGTTGTCACCTTGTGACGTTAGGATGCGGTAGCGGTAGCCGAAATAGCCTTCACCGGCCTTGGCCCTCTCCAGAGCCGCCTCGCTGATAGCGTCGCCGACCGGGCTCTCGCCATCGCCTTGATCGGCCGGCCAGTAGAGGCCGTCGGTCTGGCCAGGATTGCTGATCAGCTTCTGGGCATACTCGAGCACCCCATCGGCGTCGCGATCCTGATTGGCGTAATCCTTTTGGGCCTCGACATAGGCGCGCGCCGTCTCAATCGCCTCCAGCTCGTTCTCGCCGACGCGGCGGTTGACGATCTCCTCAAGCCCAACATAGGTGTCGAAGGCCCATTTACCATCCTCGCCCTTGCTGATCGGAAACGGCAGTGGCCAGAGCCGATCGCCGATCTCGATGACCTTGCGGCCCTCCAGATCGCGAACACGGATATTGCGGGCTGCACCCTCGCGAATCTGCGTGAAGGTGTCCATTGCCCCTTCGCCGGTCCTGAGTTTTGCCGCGTCGAGACCGAGCAGCTTGGCGACGCCGTCGAAATCATTGGCGGCAAGTGTCGATCTCAACGCCTCCACCGCCTTGACCGGATCATCGAATACCGGCGGATCCTCGGCCGCGGCGTAGTCTTCAATGTTTTCCGGCGGCTCAACCTGCGCGAAGCTCAAATCGATGGATGCGACCGCGAGCGTGAGGGCGATCGTCGGTCCAAAAAGAAGCGGATGAAAGAGCTTGCTCATGATCATTCTCCCGTGCCCGGTCAACGTCTGCCGCCGCCGCGTCCGCCACCGCGGCCACCGCCGCCACGGGCCACCGGAGGCCGCCCGCCACCGCGGCTCATCTGCGGCCTTCCGCCGCTGCGATGACCGCCACCCATGCTATGGCCGCCGCGCCGCGATGAAGCGACCTCGCGCCGGCCGTGATTGACGTTGCCGAGGCCCGACGGCTTCTTTGGCCGGTTCTGCGCCTTCGAGGCCATCTTCTTCTTCCCCGCCGGCCGGTTAGCCGAGGGCTTCTTGCCCTTCGGCCGATTGACGCTCGGCTTGTTGCCGCCGGCTTTTGCCTTGGCCGTTGCCTTGCCGCCGCCCGGCCGGGCGGCGGCTTCCCGCCTCGGCTGCGCCTTCAGTCCTTCGAGCGTGCTCTTGCGCACGTCCTTGAGCTGACCGCCTCCGCCGCCCGGGCGCGCCTGTGGCCGCTGCCGGTTGATCTCGGCGGCGCGGTTACGTAGGTTGTTGTCGCCCTTGGCCTTGATGTTGTTCTTGAGGTTCGTCCGGTCGAACTTATTTAGCTGGTCGCGGTCGAAGCTGAGCTTGCTGCGGTCGACATTCTTCCAGTCGATATCGTTAAAGTTGAGTTTGCCGTCAAAATCGATGTTGTTGAAGCACTTGTTGCAGTCGACGTCGATGTCGCCGTCCCAGTCGCCGCCCCAGACACCCCAGTCGTCCCAGTCGACGATGGCGCCGAAGATCGCGCCGGTCACGGCGCCTGCGAAGAAGGCCGCGCCGGGATACCAATAGGCCGGGTGGGGCTCGTCGTAATAATCAATCGGCACCGGCGCGTAGCCCGGCTCGTAGAGCATCTCCGGCGGGTACTGCGGCACATAAATCGTTTGAGGGTTCGCTGATTGGATAATGATGTTGTCACCCTCTTCGACCACCGTCATCTTGTCGTCGGTCTTGATGATGTCCTTGGCGACCGCCTCGTCGCGCAGTTGTTGGATGGCGATCAGCACGTCCTTCTGCTGGTTGGCAATCGCCGCACCGAAGCTCTGGGTCCATTCGAGGTCCTCGCTCATCATCTTGACGATCTCTGGATAGTTCAAAAGCGAGATCACGCTGCCGTCCCAGCTTTCCTTCGGCTTCAGGTCGGGGTTTTTCTTCTGGGCCTGAAGGAAGCGCTCCGCCTCGATAATTTGCAGAGGGAAGAGCGAAGCGGCCGAGACCAGTGCCACCAGCTGGTCCGGATAAAGCGCGATTCGGGCGACCAGAACCTCGAGTTCATCGTCGCTGAGCGGTTCGGGCGCCGCCTCGGCGGGCGTAGGCGGTGGAGGGCTTTGCTGGGCCAGCGCGAGACTGCCAGGCGTCAGGAGCGCCAGAGCAATTGCCGTGGCGCGGCAAAGAAAGAGAAGCCGCTGTTTGTCCATTTTCCTCCCCGGGCCCGAGCTTCACGAACGGGTTGGCGATGCGCGACCAATATCGTCACGCCGGACTTGGTTCATGGTTGAGCGTTGGTTGCAGAAGGCCTGGTAGGTGGCTTCACCTGTTTATTAATTGTACCCGTGGCGCCCGTATCCGGCGTTTGTGTCGCGCCTCTGCGCTTGAGGAGGTACTTGTTAATAGGTTCTCGCTGACCGTCTACCGTGCGCTGGTTTATGTCGATGCCCTCGTAGTACTCGTCTGCGCCAGCGGGCGCCGCGGCACCTAACACCAGCGAAAGGACAATCATCACCGCTCGTTTTTTCGGAGTCTTGCACATTGTCAAATCCCTCCTGCCTGCAGGCAATTCCTCCTTTTTATTATGTAACCGAAGGGCAGGTCGTTGATCGCAATCAACACGGGACAAAATTACGTCCACGCCTACTGGAGCACCAACCGAGGTTGCCGAAAAACCGGCGTGGTCGGCCGCCATTTGTCTCAAATCAATGACATGCCGACGGTCCATTCCTAAAATTCGAGAAGTGGAACGGGCGCGTCTTACCGACGCACGCCGCCTTGCCTGGCGACCTGGGTCCCATGAATGCGATGACTTAAGGCGACTTGGAGGAAAACACGACGATAGCGCAAGAGGCGTCTTCAATCATGCTGCATTCCGTCAGCCGCGGACGATGACAGATTCTCGGAGCGTTTGGATTTTACGTCCTTGTGTCCTTGCTTGTCATTGGGGTCGAAATCTGGCTCGCCGGAGTGGTCGTACTGCTCGCGACTCCGCCTATTTGCGGTCGATTGGAAAGATAGGCCCGCTCTGAGCGTGGGTGGGTCAAGTTGCTAAAGGCTCCGGTTCAAGGGGGAGACGCGTATGCGCAACTTTGGGGTTCATTCGGAAGTCGGTAAGCTCAGAACCGTGATGGTGTGCAGACCATCCTTGGCGCATCAACGACTAACCCCGGCCAATTGCCACGACCTGCTGTTCGATGATGTCATCTGGGTTCACGAAGCTCAGAAGGATCATTTCGATTTCGTTCTGAAGATGCAGGAAAGAGGCGTCGAGGTCTTCGAACTCCATGATCTCCTGGCCGAGACCCTCGCGCATGCGGATGCGCGCAAGTTCGTCCTCGATCGTCGGATAACGCCCAATGTTATGGGCTCCCAGATCGCCGAGGCGATGCGCCCGTGGCTCGATGAGATGGATACGAAACAGCTCGCCGCTTACCTCATCGGCGGAATTGCCATTGCGGACCTTCCCGAGGGCAGGGGCAAGAAGCTGATGGTTGGCGCCTTCGGGGGACTGGAATTTGTAATCCCGCCCATTCCAAACACGCTTTTCCAGCGCGATCCATCCTGCTGGATCTATAACGGCGTGACGTGCAATCCCATGTTCTGGCCCGCGCGCCGTGCCGAAACGCTGGTGCAGCGGGCGATCTATAAGTTTCATCCGACGTTCAAGGGAGGCGACTTCCACATCTGGTGGGGCGACTCGGACGAGCAGTTCGCCAATGCGACGATGGAGGGCGGGGACGTTATGCCAATCGGCAATGGCACCGTGCTCGTCGGAATGGGGGAGCGGACGACCTACCAGGCGGTCGGGCAATTGGCCAAGGCCCTGTTCAGCAACAGGGCAGCGACCCAGGTCATCGGCTGCCTGATGCCGAAGAGTCGGGCCGCGATGCATCTCGATACGGTATTCAGTTTCTGCGACCGTGACGTCGTGACGCTTTTCGCCGACGTGGTGGACCAGATCCGCTGCTATAGCCTGTACCCCGTCGATGACGATGGCAATTTCGAGGTGCGCGCCGAAGACCGTCCGATGCTCGAAGTCGTCAGCGAGGCGCTGGGCATTCGAAAGCTCAGAACCGTCGCCACCGGCGGCAATGCCTATGAGGCTGAGCGCGAGCAATGGGACGACGGCAACAACGTCGTCGCCCTCGAACCCGGCGTCGTCGTCGCCTATGACCGCAACACACATACGAACACGCTTCTGAGAAAGGCCGGCATCGAGGTCGTTACCATCCGCGGTGCCGAGCTGGGGCGAGGGCGAGGTGGCGGCCATTGCATGACATGTCCCATCTGGCGAGAGCCGGCCTATTGAAGAATTCCTCATCCTGACTTGGCGATGGAGCAGCATCATGAGTTTCAATCTTCGCAATCGCTCGCTTCTGACGGTGCAGGACTACACGCCGCGCGAGTTTCGTTACCTCCTTGATCTCGCGCGCGATCTGAAGCGTGCGAAATATGCGCGAACGGAGCAAAAGCACCTGGAGGGGAAGGAAATCTGTCTCATCTTCGAAAAGACGTCGACCCGTACCAGATGCGCCTTTGAAGTTGCCTGCTCCGATCAAGGTGCCAACGTTACGTACCTGGATCCTGCTGGTTCGCAGATCGGTCACAAGGAATCGTTCAAGGATACGGCGCGCGTCCTCGGGCGCATGTATGACGCCATAGAATACCGCGGTGCTTCCCAGAACGGTGTGGAGACGCTCGCCCGATACGCGGGGGTGCCGGTCTATAACGGCCTAACCGACGAATATCATCCGACGCAGATGATCGCCGATGTGATGACCATGCGTGAACATGCGGACAAGCCCATCGCCGACATCAAGTATGCGTATGTGGGAGATACAAGGTCGAACATGGGGCATTCCTTGCTGATTGTGGGCTGTCTGCTTGGAATGGACGTGCGGATATGTGGCCCTCGGTCACTTTGGCCCTCAGAAGAATATCGAAGCATCGCCGAGAAACTTAAAGAAAAATCGGGAGCGCGGCTGACAGTCACCGACGAACCCGAGGCGGCTGTGCAGGGCGCCGATTTCATTCACACCGACGTATGGGTATCGATGGGCGAACCGAAAGAAGTCTGGAAAGAGAGAATCCAGTTGCTGACGCCGTACCAGGTCAATGCGGATTTGATGAGGGCGAGCGGAAACGCGCAGATCAAGTTCATGCATTGCCTGCCGGCCTTTCACGATACCGAGACAACGCTCGGAAAGCAGATCGCCAGCGACTACGGAATGGACAACGGTCTCGAGGTGACCGACGATGTCTTCGAGTCCGAAGCGAACATCGCCTTCGAGCAGGCGGAGAACCGGTTGCACACGATCAAGGCCCTGCTTGTCGCAACGCTGGGAGATTGAGCATGCGTGTCGTCATCGCATTAGGCGGCAATGCCCTCCTCAAACGCGGCGAGCCGATGACCGCGGATGTGCAGCGCCGTAACATCAGGATCGCAGCCGACGCAATCGCTCCAATTGCTGCCGAGCACCAGATCGTGATCACGCATGGCAACGGACCCCAAGTGGGAACTCCTTGCCCTCCAGGGTGCAGCCTACAAACCGGACGAGGCATATCCGCTCGATGTGCTCGGTGCAGAAACCGAGGGCATGATCGGCTACATGCTCGAGCAGGAGCTTGGCAATCGTCTCCCGTTCGAACAGCCGCTTGCCACATTGCTGACGATGGTCGAGGTCGAGGGCAGCGACCCGGCGTTTCAGAATCCAACGAAGTTCGTCGGCCCTGTATATGAGGCGGAGGAGGCAGCAAAAATCCATCAAGAAAAAGGTTGGGTCTTCAAGCAGGACGGCAACAAATGGCGCCGGGTGGTTCCATCTCCTATTCCCAGGCGGATTTTCGAGATTCGCCCGATACGTTGGTTGCTCGATCAGGGAACTATCGTGATCTGCGCCGGGGGCGGTGGTATCCCAACCATGTACGATCGAGACAATGAGCGGGTGCTCGGGGGCGTCGAGGCGGTCATCGACAAGGACCTTTGCTCAGCGCTGCTTGCACGCGAGCTCACGGCGGATCTGCTCATAATGGCGACCGACGCGGAAGCCGTGTTCACCGACTGGGGAGCAGCCGAGCAGAAGGCGATATTCAAGACGAACCCGGAGAAGCTTGGAGCCTATTCTTTTCCAGCGGGTTCTATGGGTCCGAAGGTGGAAGCCGCCTGCCATTTCGCCAGGCAAACCGGGCAGACCGCCGCGATTGGCGCACTGCAGGACATTGGCGCAATTCTCAAAGGCGAGCGGGGCACCATCATCAGCCCGAGTTTCCCCGACATCACGTGGCATGAACGGAACATGGCGTCCATTGGGAGCTAACATGAACGACATCGTCCACGACGACTCCGCGGCCCCGCAAGGCGGCCCAACTGCGCCGTCATTGGTCGACGCACTCATTCCCTGTATCACGCTCGTAATCCTTCTGTCGTTTTCCTTCGTACTGTTCGGCAACGATGCATCATCCGGTCCCAATCAGGTGGCCTTGCTGTTCTGCGGCATTGTTGCCGCGTCGGTTGCCTACAAGAACGGGTTGCCATGGGCCGGCATTCGTCAGGCGGTGATCGAAGGCATCGCAGCCGGACTGCCGGCGATCCTCATCCTTCTCGCCGTTGGGGCGCTCATCGGCACCTGGGCGATGAGCGGTACCATCGTCTCGATGGTCTATTTTGGGCTCAAGCTGCTCAATCCGACCTATTTCTACGCGACGGCCGCGCTTGTCTGCGCTGTGGTTGCGTTTAGCATCGGCAGTTCCTGGACAGTCGCCGGGACGATCGGCATTGGACTGATGGGCGTGGCGGCCAATATGGGACTGTCGCCCGCGATCACCGCAGGAGCCGTGATTTCGGGAGCGTATTTCGGCGACAAGGCCTCACCGCTTTCGGACACGGTGAACCTTGCGACTGCAACGGCTGGTTCCGACATCTACGGCCACATCCGCGAGTCACTCTGGATTTCGATACCTGCCCTTCTAATCTCATTGCTTCTCTTCGCGCTCCTCGGACAGCCAACCGATTTCGACGCCACAGGAGCGCTCGCCAAGATCGAAGGCACAGTCAGTGTGTCGCTGTGGTCCTTTCTCCCTCTCTTGCTGGTCTTTCTGTTCTCCTTATTCCGATTGCCACCTTTCGTCGCGATCTTCGCAGGCGCGCTCGCGGGTGCCATCGTCGCTGTTCTGCATAACCCGCAGAGCGTCGCGGCCTTTGCCGCCGCGCCCGACCTGCCTGTGGGACTTGCTCTGTTGAAGGGCGCCTGGTCGGCACTCGCCAATGGCTACATCTCCTCAACCGGTGAGAAGTCCATCGACCTCATTCTGACCCGAGGGGGCATGTCCAGCATGATGAACACGGTCTGGCTCATCATTACGGCCTTAGCCTTTGGCGCAGTGGTGGAGTACGCGGGCTTGCTGAAGCGATTGGTCGAGCCTTTGGTCGCGCGAACCAAGTCGGCTGCCGGACTCATCTCGACCGTCGTGGGCACGTCAATCCTTTCGAATCTGATAACATCCGATCAGTATATTTCGGTCGCCATCCCAGGAAAAGTGTTTGGTCCAACATTCGCCTCACGCGGTTTGGCGCCCGTCATGCTTTCGCGAGTGGTGGGAGACTCGGCGACCGTCACGTCGCCACTTGTGCCGTGGAACAGTTGCGGCGCGTACATGGCCGCGACTCTTGGTATCCCAACTGCCGCTTACGCTGGCTTTTGCTTCTTCAATATTTTGAGCCCATTACTCGCCGTCGCGTTTGGGTTTCTTGGCTGGCGTATAGTGAGGGCGAAGGTGCCAGAGGCCAGGCAGACAAGCCCCGCGCCTGCATAATCGGGAGGTTCGAGCACAGCCTAGGCAACGTGAAAACAGCGCGGGTTGATGCAAAACATGCAGCCATGTTTCCCATGATTACAAACTCTTCCGTCCTCTGGACTTAAAATGGAGAAACGCGATGCCGGAACAGAAAGACTTGAATGCGGATACGAGACCCCCAAGCGCAGAGGAGCTTCGCCTGCAGGTCCTCAAGCGCGAAATGGAGGAAATGGACAAGGAGCGAAAGCTAAAGGCGCTGGAGGAGCATAAACACGCCGAATTCGCTGAGGAATTCCTCAAGAAGCATGTCACCGACGCGGAGATCGCAATGGTGCGCCGGTTGGTTGCGAACGCGGTCAAGGACGGTAAATTCGAAGCGATGGTCTATAGTTTTCCCTCCGCACTTTGCACCGACAGCGGTCGTGCGATTAATAGTGGCGATCGAGATTGGCCACAGACGCTCCAAGGCAAAGCTAAAGAGTTCTTCGAGCGGTATCAGACCTACGGCAAGCCGCAGGGTTACAAGTTGAAGGCGATGATCATTAGCTTCCCCGACGGCATCCCCGGTGACGTAGGCTTCTTTTTGAACTGGGCTCCAGACAAGGTCTGAGTCGCAGCCCTACGCTCCACGCCCGTCAAGCGTGCGGGTCCGGCACTTCACAGGACCGAAGCCGCCTCGCGCCAAGCCGACGCTTGACTGGACCGCTGCAGTCATCCTTCAGAAGTGACCCCCGGCATTCAGAAAAGGTTCGGCACTGTCCGGCGGATTCTGGTATCTTGGACGAAGCTGTCGGGCCGTTTCTTGCGCTTCCCGAGATCGGGTTCCTCGAACTTCACACGTTCATAGGGGATCGATGAAAGAATGTGCGCGATGCAGTTGATACGCGCCCGCTTCTTGTCGTTGGAAGGAACGATCCACCAAGGGGCATAATCGGTGTCGGTCATGCGGATCATCTCGTCATAGGCACGGGTAAAATCCCACCAGCGGCGATAGGATTCAACGTCCATTGGGCTGAGCTTCCACTGGCGCAGCGGATCATTGATACGCTGGCGGAAGCGACGCTCCTGCTCCTCTTCGCTGACATCCAGAAAGTATTTGAGCAGGACGATGCCGCTCTCGATCATCGCCGCCTCGAACCGAGGTGCTAATTCAAGGAACCGCTTGGCCTTCTCCTCGCTGCAGAAGCCCATAACGCGCTCGACACCGGGTCTGTTGTACCAGGAGCGATCGAAGATCACGACTTCGCCGGCCGCCGGAAGCTGCTGAATATAGCGCTGCATATAGATCTGCGTCTTCTCCCTGTCGGTTGGCGCCGGCAAAGCGACGACGCGGAAGACGCGCGGGCTGACGCGCTCGGTGATCCGTTTGATCACGCCGCCTTTGCCGGCGGCGTCGCGCCCCTCGAACACGATGACGATGCGGGCACCGGTCCTTTTCACCCAGGCTTGAAGATGGGCGATCTCCTCCTGCAATCGCGCGAGCTCCTTGGCGTAGTCACTATTCAACCGCCTCTCGGCCTCTTGCGTCTCGCTCGACTCGTTATTCTCCGGGTTCCAGTAGTTGTTCCTCTTTTTGTTGTCCTTGTGTTTGCCCATCCTTCCCTCCGTTACTCTTGGTTGCTACCAAGGTTTCCTATTTCAAAGGCGAGGAGCGCGTCCTCCATTCCCTCGAAAATCATCGCTCGGCCGATCTTGTCGATGACGCCGGCGCGTTCGAGCATGGCGCGGGCACCCGAGCCGAAGCTGGCAGCCCGGCGTGGGAAACACTGCGGTAAGGACCGCGGCGAGCATGGTCATCGTCGCCACATCCGGTCCGACGATGAGTTGCCGTGAGGGGCCGAAAAGCGCGTAGGCTATCAGCGGAGTGATACTGGCATAGAAGCCGCTCTCGGGAGGAAGACCAGCTATTGCCGGATAAGCGATGGCGCTTGGCAGACCGACGGCGGCAATGGCAAGCCCGGCAGAGATGTCACTGCGCAGCCAGCCCTCCTGATAGTTATCGAGCTGTGCAATGAAGGCGGGGCGGGGGAGGGACAGACGCATTCGGCCGGCCTCCGCATCAATGTCCCGTCAAGACCAGCGTCTGGACGGGCAAGAGCAGGGCCTGCAGCCGAAGGATAGCCGCGTGTACGAGCCCAACTGCGTCGATGACGTGCAGGTACAGCCAGCGGGTCGTGCTGATCCCTGGAGTATGCAGCTCTTCGTGATTGCTCGTGTAGGCATTGGCAATGCAGCTACTGCCGGGTGGGATGCCGGAAAGCTGGCCTTCATAGAGCGGCTCGAGGTAGGTCGTCAGGGTACCAGGGCGGGCCAACTGCTGCGCGTCGACGAGCTGATCCGTCGGGCGGAATTGGCCGGCAGCAATAACTTCCTGGACTTCGGTGACCACCATAGGGATGATAGTGAATGGTTTGCCGATGCAGGTCGCCTCGGCGATCATTCCGGCCTTCATCACCTGGGCCTCTATCTGGCCGAAACCGGCGATTAGGCCGATACGCCGTCCGTCAGGCACGAGGATGCCAGCCGAGCGAATCATTGGATTGACGATGTCGCCTGAACGAAGGGAAAATTGCTGAACGGTGCCGGCCACGCCGGCGCGTACGGTCGTTTTGTCCAGTTCCACCTGAGCCTGGGCAAGCGCCGCTTCGGCGCTCGCCTTTTGGGCCGGCAGGAGGGAGGCGATCTTCGTCTCGAGCGTCTGCTTGCTTGAAACAGCCGCAGCAAGCGCGCCCTTGCGGCCGTCGGCGGCGACCTGCAACCGCTCTATTTCGCGTCTCGCCACAATGTTGGGGTTGCGCTCGTTCAATTCGACCTGCGTCTCGAGCTCGTTCAGCGCCTGGAGGTAGGCCCCCTCCGCCTGAGCGATCAAGCCGTCGGCGGAGGCGAGCTCACTTCTCGCCACGGTCGTTTCGGCTTCAATTTCCGTGACGCGCCGCCGTGCAGTTTCGAGAGCCGCCTGCTGCTCACTGTTGTCGAGACGGAAGAGCGGAGCGCCGGCCGCCACCTTCTCGTTGGTGGCGACATAGACCTCTGCCACTCGGCCGTTCGACTCCGGCAGGATGGTGATTGTGCGGAAGATAGCGGTAACGTTGCTGGTCGACGGATGAAAGTAGAAGATCATTGTTATCAGCGATACGGTGAGGATAACGCAGGCGGTGATGCCGTAACGAAGCTCAAACCACATAGAATAAAGATTGATTTCGTGGCCGATGCGCTTGCCCTGCACATAGCGGCGGAAAAGATAGTCAGGGAAGATGGTGAGCAGCGAGCAAATCAGGAACTCCAGCATGGCTCACCCCCTCCGCTCGATCTTGTCGTCGTGGATCGCCGGCGCGATTTCGAGCGGCATCCATTGTGGCTCGCTCATCGTCGGCGACTCCGAAGGGGGAGTTTTCGGCTGAGGCGCCGCCGCTCTTTCTCGCGGCTCGCGCGCGTCTCTATCTTCGCGGCCTTCGCGGCGTGCTATTTTGGCGAGGGAGCGGGCGATCGACCGGACAGGGGAGGCAAAGTCCGGAAACTCGATCATGGCGAGCAACAGCGCGGCGATCCAAAATAGGTGATTGTGAGTGAAGAGTGCAATCAGCCCCAACGCGCCGATGATCTGCAACTGCGTCTTACTTGCGCCGTGCGCCATGTGCTCGGGAAGTGCGTGCAGCCGTAAATACAGAATGCCGACTAGAAAGACCATGAGCAGCACGAACACGATCATTACATTGAAAAGGACGTCCGTCTCCCCCGGCGCGGTGATGAATGGTGGCAAATGACTGGTTGCAGCCGGGTGCAAGGAATCTTCCATCTCTGCGCTCCCCTTCTTCCGAGCCGGCAAGAACTCAATTGCTGCGGCGAACGCTCAAAGCCAAAGCAGGCAGAGGCGAAATCCATCGTCTTGATTATACAAGCATAATGATACGCGAAAATGTGCGGCTGGCATTGATCGCAGTCAAAGTCGTCTAGTGTGACGCTCGGCCTGTTACCACCCCACCATAGTTCATATCGTCTCCATCTAGTTCTAAACAGTGGCATCCAGTTGGAAAACATTGGCATGACGTATGCTACGGTATGTTACTGCAACTCGGCCGCAGGGGGCGTAGCATCGATCGAATCGATCGGGCGAGGGCGGAACGAGGCGCGAACAGCGGACGCTCGCAGGCGTTTCGGCCGCTCGCCGGATCGCTCTTTTCTGCTCTTCGAACGAGGGCGCGAGAATGGATAAGGATCCATCCCGAACGAGTCCGGTCCGGGACGACTCGGTCGGTCGACCATCGATCGAGGCGAAGATCACGGAGATCGCGCGGATCGGCATCGTCGGACTATTCGCCTATTGGTCACTGACTCTGATTGCCCCGTTTGCGATCATCCTTATCTGGGCGGCTATCCTGGCGGTCGCTCTTTATCCGGCCTACTTCGCTCTTTCAGTCATGCTAGGACAGCGGCCTCGCTTGGCAGCGACCCTGATTACGCTAGTCTGTCTGGTCATCATCGCCGGCCCGCTTGCGGCCATAACCGTCAGCTTTGCAGAAGGGGTCCAGGCGTTGCTTGCAAGGCTGGACGATGGTTCGCTGCTGGTACCAATACCGCCGGAAAGTATCCGCAAATGGCCACTGGTCGGCGAACGAATTCATGCTGGCTGGAGCATGGCATCGAACAACCTTGAGGCCGCTCTGAGGCAATTCGAGCCGTCGCTGCTACAGGCGGGAACCAAGGTTTTGAGCAAGCTCGCAAGTATAGGCGTCGACTTGCTCGGTTTCGTGGTTTCCGTCCTTGTTGCCGGATTTCTCTTCAGGTCTGGGGAACGTCTCGCGAAGACCGCGGAAGGTCTCGCCGACAGAGTGGGTGGGGACAGAGGCATCGGTTTCGTCCGGCTGGCGGTGGCAACGATCCGTAACGTAGCCCGCGGCGTCATCGGCGTCGCGCTGCTGCAGGCGTTTCTCTGCGCTTTGGTGCTACATATGTTCAAGGTTCCCGCACCCGGTGCGATCGCCTTCATGGTCCTCATCCTCTGCATCGTGCAGATCGGGCCTGCGCCGGTTTTACTGCCAGTGATGATCTGGGCCTGGGTGCAAATGGACTTCGGACCGGCCCTCTTGCTCACACTTTTGCTCATGCCCCTCTTCATCATTGACAATGTCATGAAGCCGATCCTCGTGGCTCGCGGGCTTTCAACCCCGCCGCTTGTCATAATGCTAGGGGTGCTCGGGGGTACGCTTTCCTATGGCGTGATCGGCCTGTTTCTGGGACCGATAATCCTCAGTGTGTTCCACGATTTGCTGATGATCTGGATGCGTCCGGATACCGCGGCGGAAAGGGCGATGGCTGCGTCTTCACGATCATCGCGTGCAACATGAGAATTGTTCGCTCGAATTGGATTGTACTCGGCAACGATTGTTGGCTTACATTTCCGGTATTGAAACACCCGCCTCACGCAAACCCTCGATGAAGCGTTCTTGGTCTTCTGAGCGGCGAATCCGTAAGGCGACCTCCTTTCGGATATTATTGAGGAAGCCAGGTACGTTCGCTTCCAGCCACTTGCGCTCCTCACGTGCTTTGTCCGACTTCCCGAGCTTTCCTAGAATGGCAAGCAATATGACGCGATAGATCGGATTGGCGCGAAGGTCGGCCAGGTGTGCCCAGCGTTCAGCGGCTGCATAATCGCCGTTGATATAGGAACAGACCGCCAAAGCTGCCTCGAAATATCCTACCGGACCGGGGTTCCGCGCCACAGTCTCGGACACTAGCTCGCAGCCGGGGCGCCATTGACCGGAAAGCGCGAGGCGAAAACCATATTCGCCGGCGAGTTCAGTGTCGTTCGGATTGATGGCAAACGCACGCGCGCCGACAGCCAGGGCCGCATCGACTTCGCCACGGAAGAACAGAGTGAGCATTTGGGCCTGCAGAGCCCGCACGTCCTGCGGATCCAGTTCAACGGCCCGAGCCGCCGCCTCGATCGCCCGCTCCAACGATACCGATGACGATGAGTCCAGGCGATAGCGGAATCGAAGCTCGTCGATATAGGTCATCGACAAGAGCGCCCAAGCTGTGGAGTAGTTTGGGAATTGTCGAGTCGCCTCCTGGAGGCATTCTTGAACAGACCCATGCGTTTGCGGGTTCAAATCACCGCGATAGCCGTAATAGGCCAAGGTGCAGGCATATGCTTCCCAATCGTCGGGTATCGAGTGTGTGAACTGCGTCGCGTTCGCCTGAAAGACCACGCCATAGGGTTGTGCCACAGCGGTTGCCACCGCGGCGGCGGCTTTCTCCTGAAGATCGATGATCTTATTCGTTTCTAAACTTTCATCGTAGTTGCTCACCCACACCACCGATCGATCGGATCGACGAACAAGCCTTATCCCAAGCCGAAGCCTTTCACCATCGATCCTAACTCGCCCCTCCAGCGCATAGGCGGGATCGTCGGTTGTCTCCGGTGAGTCCCTTGTGTTCTCATGGGTGACGACGATGATCTCCTTGAACCTGGCGATCCTGCCAACGACCTCGTCGGCAAGCCCCCGTGTGATCATGGCTGACTGCGGTGTTCCGGAGAGATCCTCGAATGGTGTGACAACCAGCTTCGGGATGTTTGGCCGAACACGGTCGCTGTTCGAGGCGTTTTCTGCGGAGGTTGTAGGGTGGAGCAGGGTGTTTGCGGCGAGACCACCGAGAGCGAAAGCAAGCGCTGCAATCGCGCCCCACGTCCATGACCGCCGAGGGCGTTCAGCGGAAGAAATTGGTTCCGCGTCCGCGGAGGGCCGGAGAGTGGTCTCGGTTCCAGCGCTGGCGTGCCTTTCGAAGGTCGGCACATAAGCGCCTTTCGGGATTCGTATGACGATCGGGTCGTTGCGGCCCGCGACCAGGTAGTACCGTTCGAGCGCGCGTCGAATACGGCCCGCTTCGATCCGTACGGCCGGATCCATTTGTGCATCGAAAGAGGAGTCTCGGCCAAAGACTTCGGTTGCGATCGAATAGGCCTTTATACGGTCGGCGCGGCCTGCGACGGTCTCCTCAATGATATACGCCAGAAATTTGCGCGCCCGTTCCGGAGCTTCGAACTCGGCGCTGAACCGAATTCGATCGAGTTGTGCAAGGATTTCAGCGTCGGTGGGTAGAGCAGCTTTCGGTTCGCCCCGGACGCCCTGCTGGCTTAGGATTGCCATGTCCGCCCCCAATGGACGCAATGTATGATTGTGTCCAGCGGCATTGTAAACTCCTGTATATTACGTCCGCACCCGGCCAAAGAGCAATATAAGCATAAGGCAATAAATTAAAGTTGTACTTCATTTCGAACCCGGTGGGGAGGAGCGAAATGAACGCGCGAGCGGGGGGCGTGACAAGGAACACGGCTTGGCAGCGGCTTTGCGCCGATTTCCGGCGCGATCACTGCAGATTAGGGAATTGTCGATTCGCGACGAGAGCTTCAGGGGCATGTGCGAGGACTTCGCAGCCGCTGAAAATGCGCTCGCCCACGCCAGTCAACTACCTATCCATGTTCGCGAGGAGCTCCGAGCTGAATTCGAGAGCTTGGTGGAGAGCCTGGCGGCTGAAATTGAGCAGGCGCTCGGGCCACTGAAGGGCCTCACCTGACGAAGGACCCAATCGGATTTGCAGAGATTGTCTGCCATAGCCGGACATCAGCGTCGGTGTCGGGCGGCCGTTTCAGCGTGGCAGAACACAAGGGCCGCATCAGGGCCATGGGAGACGAGCAATGAACGAATCGAGATTGGCGACTTCGGGGCCGCGCATGCATGCCGTCCCCATTGGACCGCACACGCATGGGACAGTCGAGTCGAGACCAATCAGCGGTTTCGTCGATGGACAGAGCATTTACACTTCTGGCGAAAGGGCCGGCCAAGCCTACCGAGTAGAATTCGGGGCGGTCCGCGTGTACCGCGTGCTTGCGAACGGGCGACGGCAAATTCTTGCATTCCATTTTGGAGGAAACTGGTTCGGCTTGCAAACCGCGGACCGACACCGCTCAACCGCGGAAGCGATAGGTATTACTGGTGTGAAGAGCGTCAGCCTCCAAGAAGATCCGCATATATGGCAGGGCCTTTTGCCGGTGGTATTGGAAAACTTCATGGCTGCTCAAGAACATCAACTGGTAATTGGCCGCCAAAGCGCCCTTGAAAGGGTCGCGGCATTTCTGTTGGAAATGTCGGATCGTTCGGGTCATTCGCATAGGTTCGAACTATCGATGCCCCGTGCCGATGTTGCCGACTACCTGGGGCTCACGATCGAGACGGTTTCGCGTTCTCTTACAAAGCTCAAGAACAAGCGCATTATCAAGTTGTACGGTGCTCGGGGCATCGAGATCGTGGAATACCATGTGCTTCAGAACTTATGTCTTTAGTGATCCCCGATTGTGGTCTTGTTACTGCAGCGGTGAAGGTACTTTGGGCGCCCCAACGTGCAGGAAAGACTTTCCCACTGCCTTGTGGCAATTGTTACATTCGGCCGTCATCTCGGCAAAAGATTCTTCAAATAACTTGTAGTCTTTCGCTTTTATGGAGCTTTCAACCAAAGCCGCAACCTTGTGAGTGCTGGCGACTTCCGAAGCCGGCAGGAGATGAAAGCGCGTGGCATCGCTGAATCCCGCTCTGACTTGCCCAAGTTGGTAGCGCGCGAGCATCCAGTTCCTCAGCTTCACGGAATACCACAGTTTGGAGCGATCAAGCTCGATTCTTGTCATGATCTCGCGGAGAGTTGGAACGTATTCGGTTGAAGCCTGAGTAGCTTCATCTGCTGCAGTGGCGTTGGAATGCTCTGCCCCGAATGGCAGTAGGGCAACCGAAATGACCAGCAGTGCTCGCATCCGTGGTCTCCATATGTTCTCGCCGAAACGACCAGCAGGCAGCGTCTGGCCCCAGTGTGACTGCCCGGAATAGTCTTCGGAAAGAGTTCCTCAATCTCGCGCATTGCAGTTACCTTAGGCTCGCCCCACTATTGTCGTCGTTGATTGAAATCAAGAGCGGCCGACAATTCCCAGCAACACAATCGGGAGCGGCATCCAAGTTAAACCGATAGTTGCGGGAGCGTTGAAGCACTTTAGGCACGCGTCGCTATGAATGTGTGGTGTAGCTCGTGCCCTCAACAGCGCGATAGGAAGTGAGCCGCGTGGCCATCGTCATTCTGTTCTCCGGTAAGGGTCGGTTGCTGACACCAATCCGATTTCAAAGGAACGCCCATGACAGACGATGTGCAGCCCGCCGACGCCGACCTTTTGTGCGAGATGCCTTCCGACGAGCGCCCACGCCGTCTCTCCGACGACGGCCTGTGAGTGCATTTCATTTTCCACTGCAGGAACGAAGGGGCGCAGAGCATCGAAGCACGGGCGACTAGCCGTATAAATCTCCACCCACGAGTAAGGTGCCAGTCGACCATCCGCGGTCGGGAAATTCGTCATGAAACTTGCGAGCTGGTCATCAATTTTCAAACGCTATTCTGTGTGCATCAATAATTACTCTTTGCAGGTCGTTGATTACCGAAGCAGAAGGCAGCGTCTCTCCATTGAGTTCAGGCGGCAGCTTCCAGCCGGGCTCAACGCCCTGCATGTTGGGCAGTTCGTGAGCGATGCCCTTATGGCAGTCGATGCAGGTGGCTTTTCCGGGCAGCAGGTAGCGCGTGTGGATCTCGGCCGCACGCTGCGTCTGCTTGGAAAGGTCCATTGCCGCCGACGAATGGCAGTTGCGGCACTCAAGGCTGTCGTTCGCCTTGAGCCGTGCCCATTCATGCTTGGCGAGCTCCAGCCGGTGGTCGAGGAATTTCTCGCGCGTGTTAATGGTCCCGAAAATCTTGCCCCAGACTTCCTTGGAGGCCTGCATCTTGCGGGCGATCTTGTCCGTCCATTCATGCGGCACATGGCAGTCGGGGCAGGACGCCCGGACGCCGGAGCGATTGGAGAAATGAACAGTGCGCGTAAGCTCCTCATATACGTTGGCCCGCATCTCGTGACATGAGACGCAAAACTCCTCCGTGTTGGTAAGCTCCAAGGCGGTGTTGAAGGCGCCCCAGAAGATCACACCGCCGACGAAGCCGCCGAGTGTCAAAAAGGCGAGGCTGAGCGTTGCGGCCGGCGTGGTCAGAATCTTCCACACCCAGAGCAGGAGGCGCTTTATCCGAGCCATGGCCTACTCGCTCCCATTAATGCCCATCTCGCTCATGTCCCGGAAGGTGTTGCCGACGAGCGGTCGCACGTCGGCCTGCGGCACATGACAGGCTGTGCAGAAATAGCGCCGCGGCGAAACGTCCGCGAGCATCTGCCCCTCCCGCGTCATGTAATGGGTGACGCTGATCATCGGCGCGCCGGATTCCTGCGTGAGTTCGCGCTTGTGGCAGGAAAGGCATCGGTTGGTGTTGACCGAAAGCTGGTAGCCCTCGATTGAATGCGGGATGACCGGCGGCTGGTCGGGATAGGCGCGCTCCTTGCGGGCGTCGTCAACGACCCATTTGGGGATCTGGTGCGCCTCCACCTCGCCCATTTCCTGCGGCGGGCCGGAAAGCTCCGGCACCCGTTTGTCGGCCATTTGCGCGATTGCTCCCGTTGCGACGAACAGGATTGCCAACAGCGCCGCCAGCATCGGTCCAGGAGTTCTCATCATGCGACTGAAACGATTTTGACCGCGCATTTTTTGAAATCCGTCTGTTTGGAGATGGGATCGGTTGCGTCGAGCGTCACCTTGTTGATGAGCCTGCTGGCGTCGAACCAGGGTACGAAGATGACGCCTGGCGGCATGCGGTTGCGGCCGCGCGTCTCCACGCGCGCGCGTATCTCCCCGCGGCGGGAAACGATCCTGACCTCCGCGCCCTGGTTGATACCGCGATCGCGGGCGTCACCGGCATTCATGAAGCAGACGGCACCGGGGAACGCCTTGTAGAGTTCCGGCACCCGCATCGTCATCGAGCCGGAGTGCCAATGCTCGAGGACGCGGCCCGTCACCAGCCAGACATTGTATTCGTCGTCGGGAGATTCCGCCGGCGGCTCGTAGGGAACGGCGAGGATCACCGCCTTGCCGTCCGGGCGACCATAGAACTTCACGCCCTCCCCCGGCTTCACGTAGGGATCGTACCCTTCCCGGTAGCGCCAGAGCGTCTCCTTGCCATCGACGACCGGCCAGCGCAGGCCCCGTTCCTCATGGTAGCGGTCATAGGGCGCCAGGTCATGGCCGTGTCCGCGCCCGAAGGAGGCATATTCCTCGAAAAGGCCTTTCTGGATGTAGAAGCCGAAGGCTTCCGCTTCTCGGTTGGCATATTCATTGTTGATTTCGCTTGCGGGGAAACGGTCGACATTGCCGTTCTTGAAGAGCACATCGTAGAGGGTCTTGCCCCGATAGCCCGGATTGGCGTCGAGGGTCTCGGCCGGCCACACTTCGTCGGTGGTAAAGCGCTTGGAGAACTCCACCATTTGCCAGAGATCGGAACGTGCTTCACCGGGGGCATTCACCAGTTGGTGCCAGACATGGGTTCGGCGCTCCGCATTGCCGTAGGCGCCTTCCTTCTCCACCCACATGGCAGCCGGAAGGATCAGGTCCGCGCTCATAGCGGTGATCGTCGGATAGACGTCGGAGACGACGATGAAGTTCTCCGGGTTGCGATACCCCTGATAGGTCTCGTTCTGCGTATTGGGAGCCGCCTGGACGTTGTTGTTGACCTGCACCCAATAGAAATTGAGCTTTCCGTCCTTCAGCATCCGGTCCTGCTCGACGGCGTGGTAGCCCGGTTTCTCGGGAATGATCCCGTGAGGCACGCGCCAGATCTCCTCGGCATGCTTGCGGTGCTCCGGGTTTGCAACGGTCATGTCGGCCGGCAACCGATGGGCAAAGGTGCCGACCTCGCGCGCCGTCCCGCAGGCCGAGGGTTGGCCAGTGAGCGAGAACGGGCTATTGCCGGGTTCGGAGATCTTCCCGGTCAACAGATGGAGGTTGTAGACCATGTGGTTGACCCAGACGCCGCGCACATGCTGGTTGAAGCCCATGGTCCAGAGCGACATCACCTTGCGGTTGGGATCGGCGTAGAGATCTGCCAATTGTTCGAGGAACCCGGCCTCGACCCCCGTGAGTTCGACCACCTTGTCGAGCGTGTACTCCGAGACGAAGGATTTGAAACTCTCGAAGTCGCTCGGCGTCATTTTCGCCGCATCCTTGGCGTTCACAGCCTTAACCTCGAGCGGATTGTCGGGTCTCAGGCCATATCCAATGTCAGTCGCGCCGACCATGAAGGTTGTGTGCTTCTTGACGAAATCCTCGTTCACACGGCCGGTCTGAATGATGTGATTGGCGATGTAGTTGAGGATCGCCAGATCGGTCCCCGGTTTGAAGACGATCGGAATATCCGCAAGATCCATGCTGCGATGGGTGAAGGTCGAGAGCACCGCGACTTTGACATGCTCGTGCCCGAGCCTTCGATCGGCGAGGCGCGTCCACAGGATCGGGTGCATCTCGGCCATGTTCGATCCCCAGAGCACGAAGGCGTCCGCGTGCTCGAAGTCGTCATAACAGCCCATCGGCTCGTCCATGCCGAAAGTGCGCATGAAGGCATAGGCCGCCGAGGCCATGCAGTGGCGGGCATTCGGATCGAGATTGTTGGAGCGGAAACCGGCGCGCATCAGCTTTGTGGCCACATAGCCCTCGAAGATGGTCCACTGTCCCGAGCCGAACATGCCGACGGCGGTCGGCCCCTTCTCCTTCAGCACCCGCTTCGCCTGCTCGGCCATGACGTCGAAGGCCTCGTCCCAGCTCACCGGCTCGAACTCGCCGTCCTTGGCAAAGGCGCCGTTGCGCTTGCGCAGAAGCGGCGTCTTCAGACGGTCGGCGCCGTACATGATTTTGGACAGGAAGTAGCCCTTGATGCAGTTGAGGCCGCGGTTCACCTCGGCCTGCATGTCGCCATGTGTGGCGACGACCTGTCCCTCCTTGACCCCGACCATGACGCCGCAGCCGGTACCGCAGAAACGGCAGGGCGCCTTCGACCACTTTATCTGAAGGGCTTCGACGCCGCCCGGCACGGGCTGCGCCGCCGCCGGAAGCGCGATCCCTGCCGTAGCTGCGGCGATGCCGGCCGCATGCGCCTTCAACATATCACGCCGCGTCAGTTCGCCGGTCATGGCCGATCCCTCCTTGAGTTTCGACATGCTCAAACACCATGTTGGCTGCCACCACGCCCTCGAGCAGAGAGATGCGCGAAAGACTTTCGCCGAGCATTCCGGTGCTCGTGCCCTCGATCACGACGACGATCTTTCCCGCCTCACGGGCGTAAACCTCAACGTTCGGCATCTTAGCGAGACTGTCGACGACGCGCTCTTGCATATCCGGCATCGTCACGATGATCGCGCTGGAGATGTGATAGGTCGCGCTTGGATCAGACATGCGCATCCTCCGTCGCGACCTCGCGAATGCCTATCGACGCCACCGGACAGACGGAAAGACAGGCGCCGCAGCCGGTGCAGGCCTCATCGCTAAGCTCGGGTGAAAAGGGTCCGCCGGCACGCGGACGGAAGCGGATCGCCTCTGTCGGACAGACATCGCGACAGGCCTGGCAATCGGTGCGGTTCTTGGCAAGACAGCTCTCGCCGATCATTGCGACGTGGGTAAAGTGACTTGGCCAGCCGATGAAGACCGGCTCCGGACAGAGTTCCGCGCACTGGCCGCAGAAGGTACACTCGGCTACGGAGAAATCGATCACGGGACGATCTGAATTCAGCCGGATGATGTGCGTCGGACAGGCCTCAACGCACTTCCCGCACCCTGTGCAAGCCGCAAGAGCCGCGGCGGTGACGCCGGGGGAAGGACACGGTGGTTTCGCCCGTCAACGCAACCAAATAGAAAGTTCCGCCTCGATGTGTCGACAGACTCACCCATCTCGCCCTCAATGCGCTGGCGGACCGGGTGGGCCGAAGATGATTTGGAACATCCAGACGATAAATCCGTAGGAACCGACCACGCCCACCGCGACGATCGGCCAAATGCCGAAAGCCAACACGAGAAAGGTGATGAGTTCGTTCAGCCGCCGCGTGCGTGGCAGGCTCGCCCCTGGCTGGTCTGCATCTGGCATTCAAGCGTCTCCTTCCAAACGCATGCGCCAAAGGAAGTCTAGTGCCTCAAGCAGAAAAATAAAGGGAGAACCTAGATATTTGTACGCTTGAAATTCAACCGCCCCCGGACGCGTTTTTGGCAGATACTGAGTCTTACTCACTTTGTGTGTGATGAACATTATTGAACGGCAGCATGCGTGCTCTGAGGAGCTTCGGGCCTGCTCTGCCATACATAACACGATCGTATAAGGTATGAACAGAAACACTCCCTCGAAGCGAGCAGTCCGAAAGGTCTGCTATCCGGAATCAACCGGGCCATTCGCTGTGAGGGAAGCCAAAGACAACAATGGGTGGAAGGCGGTCCTTCGTCTCGCTCCTCGGAACGGGCAGGTTGCCCGATGAGCCGTCGTTACCGTTGCTTTCAAAGCCGCCGTTCGCCTAAGCTATCTCGTCGCTTTCGAAGTCTGCTCTCGATATCGGCTCCAAGGTCGCCACCGGCGAAATGAAGTGGGTCTGAAACGAGCTCGAATATCGAAACCATTCAGAGGACCTATATGAATGGCCTCCGAGGAAAACGGCCGCAATCTGCTGGTCGTTCTGACTCCGTACATCGGACGGAAGAGGCGCAAGGGTACCCCGATGCGGGTACCATTGTCGGCATTGAGGAGATGGGAGCGAGAGGTGGAACGGAGTGGGATGACCGGGTGGGCTTCCGGTCGCGGCGTGCTCGCGTGATCGATCTACTCGTGCTCTGCTGGCCACTCCGAAGCAGAAATGTGCGGAACCCTGTGCACATTACCCTCGGAAGAAGGCGTTTTAGGACACGTTTCGTCGCTCGACGGTGAAATGTGCGCGACGTCTGATGGTAGTGTCCAGGCCATCGCTCATGGGCGCATGTCACGGCATAAGACGCAGGGAGGCACATGTCGCAGGACGGTGGAGGCCGAGTTTTGGTCGCGGAGCGCAACCCGTTGGTGATTGCCGCTCTTCGTGGACTTTTTTCCGAAAACGCCAGGTTTTCCATGGTTGACACGGCGCGGACATCGCTCGAACTTTGCGAGAAGCTTGCCTCCGTCGAGACGGACTGCGTGCTGCTCAGTTGGCAGCTCGACGATGCCGAGGCGCCCGAAGTGCTCGCCGATCTCGGCCGGCTCGGGTTCGACCCCCGGATCGTTCTCTTCGCCGACACCAGCAATCCTTCGGTCGTCAACGAGACGATCCGGCTTGGTGTCAATGGTCTCTGCTACCAGTTCGAAGATCCTGAAATCCTGTTCGCGACGCTCACCGCCGTAATGCAGGGTCGGATCTGCATTCCCTATACGGTGCTCTCGAAAATCTCGAACACGCCGTTCCAACAGCTCACCTCTCGGGAAAGCGAGCTGCTCGGCATGCTGGCCAATGGTTGGACCAATATTCAAATCGCCGCCAGAACAGGCATTTCCGAGAATACCGTGAAATACCACCTCAAAAATCTGTACGACAAGCTCGAGGTGCGCAATCGCGCCATGGCGGTCGCCCTTTACGCCAAGGAGCGCCGGCGCAATCAGGAGTGACTACCCGCGGGTAGTCTTCTCCTACCCATCTCCTCCAGGCGACCACCCGTCAGGGCCGCGCTCGCGCTGCCCGTCCGGCATTCTTTTCTGCCTGAGCGAGTGTTGTGCGGGCATGCCCTGAAAGGCAGCTTTGGTGCCGAGGAAACGCCGTCCGCGGACGCAGCCATTGGAGGAACGATGTCAGGCTACAATCATCTCTTCATTCCGGGCCCCACCAACATTCCCGAGCAGGTGCGCCAGGCGATGAACCTGCCGATGGAGGACATGCGCTCTCCACGCTTTCCGGAGCTCACGCTGCCGCTCTTTGCCGACATCAAGAAGGTCTTCAAGAACCAGACCGGTCGCGTTTTCATCTATCCGTCGTCCGGCACCGGCGCCTGGGAAGCGGCAATGACCAATGTGCTCTCCCCGGCGACAGGGTACTGATGAGCCGCTTCGGCCAGTTCTCGCATCTCTGGGTCGACATGGCCGAACGCTTCGGTTTCGAGGTCGATTGCCTCGACCGGGAGTGGGGAACAGGCGTGCCGGTTGAGCTCTATGCCGAGCGGCTCGCCGCCGACAAGGCGCACCGGATCAAGGCCGTCTTCGTAACGCATAACGAAACCGCGACCGGCGTCACCTCGGATGTCGCCGCGGTGCGCGCCGCGCTCGACGCCTGCGGTCATCCGGCACTGCTCTTCGTCGATGGCGTCTCCTCGATCGGCTCGATCGATTTCCGCCAGGACGAATGGGGCGTCGACTGTGCTGTCTCCGGTTCGCAGAAAGGCTTCATGATGCCCGCTGGCCTCGGCTTCCTGTCTGTCAGCCAGAAGGCGCTCGAGGCGGCCAAGACCGCGCGCCACATGCGCTGCTACTTCTCCTTCGAGGACATGATCAAGACCAACGACACCGGCTACTTCCCCTACACGCCGCCGACGCAGCTGCTGCGCGGCCTCAGGGCCGCGCTGGACCTGATTTTCGAAGAAGGCCTGGAGACTATCTTCGTCCGCCATCATCACCTCGCCAACGGCGTCCGCGCCGCGGTTTCCGCCTGGGGGCTCAAGCTCTGCGCGACCGAACCGAAGTGGCATTCCGACACCGTCTCGGCGATCCGTCTGCCGGAAGGCATCGATGGGGTTGAGGTCATCCGCCACGCCTACCAAGCCTACAACACCTCGCTTGGCAGTGGGCTCAGCAAGGTAGCCGGCAAGGTCTTCCGCATTGGCCATCTCGGCTCGCTGAACGAGGTCATGGTCCTGGGCGCGCTTTCCGCCGCCGAACTGACGCTGCTCGATTGCGGCGTGAAGATCGAAGCGGGCGCGGGCGTGGGTGCGGCGATCAGCCAGTTCCGTTCTGCCGCCGCCGCGTCGTCCGCCAAGGCAGCCTGAAAACCGGGAAGGAGAGGAAATCATGAGCCATACGATAAACCATCTCCGCCGCCTGCGGCTGCAGCGCAGCGAACTCGCAGTACCGGGCTCGAACCCTGAAATGATCGGGAAGGCCGTCAATTCCGACGCCGACTACATCTTCCTCGACATCGAGGATGCGGTGGCGCCGCCGGACAAGGAGCGGGCCCGCGCCAACATCATCGCAGCGCTGAACGAGATCGACTGGCGCGGCCGCGGCAAGACCATTTCGGTACGCATCAACGGGCTGGACACGCATTACATGTACCGCGACGTCGTCGACCTGATGGAGCAGGCCGGCGACCGGATCGACACCCTGCTGGTGCCGAAGGTCGGCGTGCCCGCCGACCTCTACATGGTCGAAGCCATGGTCAACCAGATCGAGATCGCCAAGGGCTACAAGACCCGCGTCGGCCTTGAGGCGCTGATCGAGACTGCACTCGGCATGGCCAATGTCGAATCCATCGCATCCTTCGGCGGACGCCTCGAAGCGCTGCATTTCGGTGTCGCCGACTACGCCGCGAGCCTGAAGGCCCGTACAGTTAATATCGGCGGGCTCAACCCGGATTATCCCGGCGACCAGTGGCATTTCGGCCTTTCGCGCATGACGGTCGCCTGCCGAGCCTATGGTTTGCGCGCCATCGATGGCCCCTTCGGAGATTTCTCCGATCCCGACGGCTACAAGGCGGCTGCGCGCCGTGCCGCAGCCCTCGGCATCGAAGGCAAGTGGGCGATCCATCCGAGCCAGATCGCACTCGCCAACGATATCTTCTCTCCACCGGAAAACGAGGTCGACCGCGCCCGCCGCATCATTGAGGCGCTGAAGCTCGCCGAGAGCCAAGGCAAGGGTGCCGCATCGCTCGAGGGCAAAATGATCGACGCGGCATCCGAGCGCATGGCCCGCAACGTGCTCGCCACCCACGAAGCAATCATCGCCAGCCGCTGAGGGAGACAGAGATGGACATTCACGAATATCAGGCCAAGGAACTTCTCGCCCGCTACCAGATCCATATCCCGCGCGGCGGCCTTGCCTATAGTCCCGAGCAGGCGGCTTATCGTGCCAGGGAGATCGGCGGTGACCGATGGGTGGTGAAGGCGCAGGTCCACTCCGGTGCGCGCGGCAAGGCGGGCGGTGTTAAGCTCTGCTCGTCCGACCACGAGATCGTCGAGGCCGCCGATTCCATGCTCGGCCGCACGCTTGTGACGCACCAGACCGGCCCGCAGGGAAAACTGGTCAGCCGCCTCTATGTCGAGGAGGCGATGGATATCGCACGCGAGATCTATATCGGCTTCGTGCTCGACCGAAAATCCGAGCGCATCATGATCGTCGCCTCGTCTTCGGGCGGCATGGAGATCGAGGAGATCGCCGAGGCCGAGCCGGACTCGATCATCCGCGCGACCGTCGATCCCGGTGTCGGCATGCAGGACTTCCAGGCCCGCGAGATCGCATTCGGGCTCGGCATCGACAATGCCCTGATCGGCCGCGCCACGCAGACCCTGCTCGGCTGCTATCGCGCCTTCGTCGACTATGACGCCTCGATGCTGGAGATCAATCCGCTGGTCGTGACCCGTCGGGGTGACCTCGTGGCGCTCGACGCGAAAATGAGCTTCGACGAGAACGCGCTCTTTCGCCGGCCGCATATCTCCGAGATGCGCGACAAGAGCCAAGAGGATCCGCGCGAAACCTACGCGTCCGACCGTGGGCTCTCCTATGTCGGTCTCGACGGCAATATCGGCTGCATCATCAACGGTGCGGGCCTGGCGATGGCGACCATGGACATGATCAAGATCGCCGGCGGCGAACCCGCGAATTTTCTCGACATCGGCGGCGGCGCCTCGCCCGATCGCGTGGCGAAATCCTTCCGCGCCGTGTTGCACGACAGACAAGTCGAGACGGTCCTCGTCAACATCTTCGCCGGCATCAACCGCTGCGACTGGGTGGCCGAAGGCGTGATCAAGGCTTTGCGCGAAGTCGGCGTGCCGGTTCCACTCGTCGTCCGCCTCTCCGGCACCAACATGGAAGAGGGTCGGCGCATCCTCGCCGAATCCGGCGAAAATATCATCATCGCGGAAACGCTGGCCGAAGCTGCCGACAAGGCAGTCGCCGCATGGCGTTCGTTCACTGCCGGCAAGGCTGCTTGAGGAGCCCAGACATGTCCATTCTGCTCGACAAGAATACCCGCGTCATCGTCCAGGGCTTCACCGGCAAGATCGGCAGCTTCCACGCCGAAGATATGAAGCGCTACGGCACCAACGTGGTCGGCGGCGTCACCCCGGGCAAGGGTGGCCAGACCCATCTCGGCATGCCGGTCTTCAACACGGTGAAGGGCGCCGTGCAGGAAACCGGCGCGGATGCCACAATCGTCTTCGTACCGCCGCCCTTTGCGGCCGACTCGATCATGGAAGCGGCCGACGCCGGCATCCGGCTCTGCGTCTGCATCACAGACGGGATCCCGTCCCAGGACATGATCAGGGTCAAGCGATACATGCGGCGCTACCGCTATGAGGACCGCATGACGCTGATCGGGCCGAATTGCGCCGGCATGATCACGCCCGGCGAGGCGCTGATGGGGATTATGCCCGGATCGATCTATCTGTCCGGCCGCATCGGCATCGTCGGCCGCTCGGGCACGCTCGGCTATGAGGCCGCAAGCCAAATGAAGGCACTCGGCATCGGCGTGTCGACCTCGGTTGGTATCGGCGGCGACCCAGTCAACGGCTCGTCCTTCAAGGACATCCTGGAGCTCTTCGAGCAAGATCCAAACACCGATGCGGTCTTGATGATCGGCGAGATCGGCGGCCCGCAGGAGGCTGAAGCCGCACTATGGGCGCGCGACCACATGAAGAAGCCGCTGATCGCCTATATCGCAGGCCTTTCGGCGCCGAAGGGCCGCCGCATGGGCCATGCTGGCGCGATCATCTCCGCCTTCGGCGAATCGGCGCAGGAAAAGGTCGAAATCCTGAAGAGTGCGGGTGTCGCGATCGTTCCGACCCCGTCGTCCTTCGGCGACACGGTGGCGGACGTGCTGTCCGCCATGGGCAAGGCTGCCTGATTGGGAAAGCCCGTCGGGAGCGCGACAAAACAGACGCGGACGGCGATGGGGATGAAGGTGGTCGAGAATACCACGCCTTTGTCGACGGCCGCGATCCGCCGGATAGGGTCGCATGAGGATGGGCCGCGCGGTAGCACCGGGCCGCCGAGGGACTAACTAGGAGGAGGAAAAAATGCAGCAATCACGACCTAGTCGGATCGATCCGGCCGTATTCTGGCCGGCCATGTTCATCATCCTGGGATTCGTCGGCTGGGGGACGGTGTTTCCTGAAAGCCTGTCCACTATCTCCAAGGTAGTTCTCAACAGCATCATCGACGGCTTCGGCTGGGGCTTCGTCGTTTCTTCGGCCGGCTTCCTGATCTTCGCACTCTTCCTGGCCGTGAGCCGCTTCGGCAAGATCCGGCTCGGACAGGATGACGAGCGGCCGGAATTCCGTACCGCCTCGTGGATCTGCATGATGTTCAGCGTCGGCATGGGCATCGGCCTAATGTTCTGGGGCGTCGCCGAACCCATCTATCATTTCGACAGCCCGCCGCATGGGCAGGCCGCCCCGAGGAGTCTCGAAGCGGCCCTCGTCGCGATGAAGTATTCCTACTTCCACTGGGCGCTTCACCCCTGGGCCATCTACGCGGTGGTTGGCCTCGCCATCGCCTATTTCACCTTCCGCAAGGGAAAGTCGAACCTGATTTCCGCTGCCTTCACGCCGATCCTCGGCGAGGACGCAAGCGGGCCGATCGGCAAGGCAATCGACGTGCTTGCGCTCATCGCGACACTGTTCGGAACCGCTACCTCGCTCGGCCTCGGCGCGCAGCAGATCAACAGCGGCATGAACTTCCTCTGGGGCACGGGCGTTTCCAACGGCATCGCGCTGACCATCATCGGCGTCATGACCGTGCTGTTCATTCTTTCGGCGGTATCCGGCGTGGGCAAGGGGATCCAGTTCCTCTCCAACATGAACATGATCCTCGCGATGGTGCTATTGGTCTTCCTGGTGTGCATCGGACCGACAATTTTCATCTTCAACACCTTCACGGAATCGCTGGGCTTCTATTTGAGCGACCTGGTGACCATGTCGTTCCGCACGGCTGCCTTCAGTGACGGCAAGTGGCTCGGCAGCTGGACCATCTTCTACTGGGCCTGGTGGGTCTCCTGGGCGCCCTTCGTCGGCGTGTTCATCGCCCGCATCTCGCGCGGTCGCACGATCCGCGAATTCATCATCGGCGTGCTGCTGATCCCGAGCGGCGTCACCTTCATCTGGTTCACGATCATAGGTGGCACTGCGCTCCATTCCGAACTCTTCGGCGCCGGCGGCATCGTCGATGCTGTCAACAACCAGGGCGCGGCAGTCTCGCTCTTTGCGCTTCTGGCGCAGCATCCATTCGCCTGGCTGACATCGTTGATCGCCATTTTTCTGGTCGCGATCTTCTTCATCTCTGGCGCGGATGCAGGCGCGGTCGTGATGGGAATGCTTTCATCACGCGGGGCACTGGACCCCAAGCCCGGCGTGGTCGTCCTTTGGGGCGTGCTTGCCGGTGCTTCGGCCGCGGTACTCCTCGTCATGGGCGGGCTTCAGGGCCTCCAGACCGCGTCGATAATCGCGGCTGCACCGTTCCTGCTGGTGATGGTCGGACTTTGCGTTTCGCTATGGCATGCCCTTCTCGATGAGCTCGAAGAAAGAAGGGAGCGTCGACCGGTGGCAGCATCCGCTGCGCCGGAAGCGGAAAATGTCGAAGCTTCCGGGCTTGTGCCTGACGCAGTGTCGACCTGAGATCTTGCAACTGCACGGCCGGTCCCACGAGACCGGCTGTGCAGTTGTGGACTCCAACTGTTGCGCCAAAGGATCGCCGGTGGCAGTGCCTGTCGCCGCCCAGTTTTTTGTCGGGCCGTTGCTACGAAGACGCGCTGCTTCCTGCGCATTGTCGCATTGTCCTTCGGCCCTTCGAGCGTGACGATGATGTTGTACTTGCCCTTGGGCGAGAAGAGCGTCGAAGCCGTCGATGGCGCCGAAGATCGTCAGGTCGGTGCCGCGAAATTCGAAGGTGATGGAGATCTCGTCCGTAGAAATGCTATCTCTTTTTTCGGTGAAGTCGAAGGTCTCCCATTTCAGAGGCTGTGCCGCTGCCGGTCCGGCGACCGCCAGAGCAAGACCATTTGCAACCGGGTACTGCCGCGCTGCGGTGAGGTTTTGGCGCGTCATGGAAGGACCGTTTCGCGCTCAATGGAGCCATTCATCAGGTAACTCCAACGGCCGCAACGGGTTGCGTCTGCAGGGAGACTATCCAACGGCTGTTGTGTCGCGAAACCCGCCAAAAATCCCTGCCGCGGGAAAGTTGTCAGGGTCACTAGGGTAAACCGCCCGATTGCTTAAAACCTGCGGAATTTTTTGGGGCGATCGTCAGATCAGAAAGGGCGTTACAGGCGGAAATCGTGCCTTCCTGGGAGACCTGAATTTGCACTTAAATTCAAAGCCCGTCGAAATAGCCTTAAAATTCCACCTGTTTTCCCAGCGCGAGCGACCATGGATGCCCCTTGTGCCCTGGCTTTGGCCTCAGTCAACCGAGGTGGTTAAGCGGCAATATTTCCGCTTCCATTGCGACAGGTCTGGCCGGAGCGCTCGGTCGCGACCTCACAGCCGTTGTCGAAGGTTCCTCGCAAACCGCTCGACAGGGTCTTCTACTTGCGCCCGCGCTAGTCGCGACCGCTACTTCGAGAGGCGCTGCGCTCGCTTGCCATGCTCGGCTTTCCTGGACATCCGCCACGGTAGGGCGCCGCCGTCAAACTCGCGTGCGCCACCACGGCCTGGCCACAGCCCCGGTAGGCTATCGCGAGACTGTGACAGCGGCTCGGTGACAATTCACGACACAGTTTGCAGTACCTATAAAATGCCAAGCGGCATCAGGCGCCGCCCATATAGATGTCCATGATCTGTCGGTCGTTGCGGACATCTCCGGGCGTGCCTTCGAAGCGCTTTTCTCCGGCGGCCAGGATATAGAGCCGGTCGGCAATCGGCATGGCCTCGCGAATGTTCTGCTCGACCATGAGAATTCCGATGCCGCGCGCGGTGAGCACCTTGATGCGCTCCAGCGTCTCGCTCACCATGGCCGGCGAAAGGCCGGCGGACGGTTCGTCGAGCAGGATGAAACGCGGTTCCGACACCAGCGCGCGCGCCAGCGCCAGCATCGCCTGTTCGCCGCCCGAAAGGGCTCCGGCCGTGGTCTTGCGCCGCCGCGCCAGCGATGGATATTGGTCGACCAGAGCCTCGATGCGCCTGTCCACGAGCTTCCGGTCGGCAATGGCGTAGCCGCCCATGCGCAGATTTTCCATCACCGTCAGCCGTGGAAACACGCCGCCGCCCTGCGGCATCAGCACCAGGCCCTGGCGCACGACTTCATGGACCGGCAAATTGCTGATCGTTTCGCCGCCAAGCCCGATTGTGCCGCCCCATACCGGCAGCGCGCCGGCGATCGCTTTCAGCAAGGTCGACTTGCCGCAGCCATTGGGGCCGAAGATGCAGGTGATCTTGCCGGCTTCCGCGACAAGGGAGACGCCATGGACGATCTCCTGCTTGCCGTAGCCCGCAACGACGCTGTCTGCGACCAACGTGTTCATGGCGGACGCCCTAGATAGGTCTGCATGACTTCGGAATTTTGCACGACGTCCTCGAATGCGCCGCTAGTCACCACCCGCCCGGAATCCATGACGATGATGCGGTCGCAGACATTGCGCACCATTTCCATGTCATGCTCGATGACGAAGAAGCTTGTTCCCTGCTCGCGCAGCCTGGCGATCGCTTCCAAGATGATCTTGCGGATGTTGGGGTGGACGCCGGCCGTCACCTCGTCGAGCAGGATGAGGGACGCCTGGCGCATGGTCACGCGGCCGAATTCGAGCAGCTTCTGCTGGCCGCCGGACAAGTCGGACGCGCGGTTGTTGGCGACCTGTTCGAGATGCAGCAGCTCCAGCGTCTCGTCCGCCCGCTGTTGCGCGCCATGCCAGTGACCCTCGGCAGCCGCTGCCAGAAGGTTCTCGATGACTGTCATGTTCTCGAACAACGCCGGGATCTGAAAGGTGCGCGCGAGGCCGAGGCGGGCGATCGTATAGGCCTTTTTGCCGCCGATCTCATGGCCGTCGAACAGGATCTGCCCCCGATCGGGCGTCTCCATGCCGGCCACGAGGTTGAACAGGGTCGATTTGCCCGAGCCGTTGGGGCCGATGAGGCCGGCGATCTCACCGCGTCCGACCTCCAGGTCGACGCCGGCGGCTGCCAGGATGCCGCCGAAATGCTTGTGCACGCCGCGCACGAAGAGGATGGGCTGGTCGCTTGGCGCTTGCGCTTGCGCGGTCATGCTCACGAGCGTCCTCCCTGGCGGGAGCCGAGCAGGCGTCCGAGCACCGTTTCGAGCACGCTACCTGATTTTCCACTTCCCCGCGCAAACAGGCCGGCGATGCCGTTGGGCAGGAACAGCACGACCAGGATGATGGCGGCACCGAGAATAGCGATATAGAAGGCGGTATCGCCATAGTACATCCAGACAAGCCGGTTGACGAAGAACAGCGCGACGCCGCCGATGGCCGGCCCCCACAAGCTGCCAAGCCCGCCGAGCAGGACCATGACGACCATCTGGTCGGTGATGTCGCCGCCGAACACGCTCTTTGGATTGATGAAGGTCACCCAGTAGGCGAAAATACTGCCGAAGACGGAGGCGACGACGGCGCTGAGCACGAAGGTCTGCAACTTGACCCGCGAGGTGTTGATGCCCATGGCTTCGGCCGCCGGTTCGTTATCCCGTAAGGCCTTGACCTTCAAGCCGAAGCGGGAGCGCTCAAACAGCAACCAGGTGAGGAAATAGGTTAGGACGGCGGCCGCGAACATAGCGAAATAGAAGAAGCGCTCGTTGAGGAAGGGAGGCAGGCCGATACCGCCGGTTCCGCCGGTGAAATCGACGACGGTGGCGAACTGCATGAGCACTTCGGCGAAGGCCCAGGTGGCGATGGCGAAATAAGCGCCGCGCAGCCGCAATGTCGGTGCGCCGATGACGACCGCGAACAGGGCTGTGACGATCATGCCGATGGGAATGGTGGGGAGGAACGGCACAGGGAAATCCGCCCCCATCAGGATGGCGGTTGCGTAGGCGCCAATGCCGAAGAAGGCCGAATGGCCGAAATTGATGTAGCCGGCATAGCCGCCTAGCGTGTTCCAGGAACAGGCGAGCCCCGCCCACATCAGCGCGCCGGTGGCGATGCGCAGCCAGTAATTGTTGACCAGCACAGGCAGCAACGCCAGCAAGACGAGGATGACGACGAGGAGAAGCAGGCCGGCCCAACGATTTTTCATGGTCTGGGCCATCTCACAGTCCGCGCCGAAGGATGCCGCGCGGGGAAACCAACAGGACAAGGAAGAGCGTTGCGAAGATCGCGAGATGCGAGTAGCTGGATCCGCCATAAGTCGCGACAAAGGCTTCGATGACGCCCAGAAGCAGGGCCGCCACAAGCGCGCCGCCCAGGGAGCCCAGCCCTGCCAGCACGGCGACGAAGAAGGCGAACAGCGTATAGCGCAGGCCGATCTCCGGATTGACCGAATAGATGGCTCCCATCAGAACGCCCGATGTCGCCGTGATCCCCGCGTAGAGCCCGTAAACATTGGCGCTGAGACGCCGGATGTTGACGCCCATCAAGGCGGCGTTCTGGCGGTTTTCGGCCGTCGCCCGGATCGCCAGCCCGTAGCGCGTGCGAAAGAGAAAGAAAAACAGCCCGCCGGCGATGAGCACCGCGAACGCCGCCGCCGCCACCCGGATCAGAGGCACCGTGACCGGGCCGATCATGATGCTGTGACCGCTGAGCGCCGTCGGTACGCTATGTGTATTGAAACCCCAGACGGTCAGCATTCCGCCGCGCAGCAAGGTGAAGATGCCGAAGGTCAGCGCGAGCGCCATCAGTTCGGGACGCGCCGTGCGGCTGTTTCGAACATTGTAGATCATCGGTCCCATGAGATAGCCGATCGCGCCGAACAGGACGAAGGCCATCGGCATGGCGAGGAACCCGTCTATGCCGAGAAAGGCCGCCATGTAGTAGGCGAAGTAGCCGCCGAGCACGACCCACGCGCCGACCGCAAAGTCGATGACATGGAGCACGCCGAAGGTCAGTTGGAAGGCGATCGAGAACGTGGCGATGACGCCGCCTATCAGCAGGCCGTTGAGCAGGGTTTGAAGAAAAAGATCCAATGGCAAACCTGTCCGTCAGTCCAAGAAGTCGGCAACATGCTTTGGGCGCGAGTGCGAATTGACGCCTGCAGTATAAAGCCCAATCTGGCCTTTGGAAGAGCCGGCCGTTATCATGCTGCCCGCTGGCATAGCATGTGAGGGGGCGACGGCGGATAGCGCCTCCGCCCGCCTCAAATCGCGATTATTTCCAGCCTGGCAACGGGTAGATGAACTCGGCCGCGGCCGCTTCCTTCGGGCCGACAGCGACGGTCTTTCCATCCTGGATCTGGATCACGACTGGCACCGGCTGGATGTTGTCGTGGTAGTGGTCACCTTCCTTCTCGAACTTGATCGGTCCGTAGAAAGTCGTGATGTCGGTGTCGGCGATGGCGTCCTTGAGGGCGACGCGGTCCTTGGGGGTGAGCGAAGGCTTCTTGCCCAGTCGCTTGGCGGCGTCGGCGAAGACGAGGCCGCTGGCCGAGCAGGCGGCTTCCGTGTAGTCGGGCTCATGGCCGAACTTTGCCTGGGCCCGCGCGACATAGTCCTGTGCGGTGCCGAACAGGTCGTCCTTGTAGGGCACCGTAGGCAGCCATACGGCGACACCGGAGGTGCCGTTCGCATCGGCGCCGAGCGCTTTGGCGAAGGCCGGATTGGTCACGCCGTAATGCATGATCAAGGCCTTCGGCCGATAATTCAGCGATTTCGACGTCTTGATCACATTTATTAGCGGCTCTTCATGCCCGCCCACCGCCACGATGTCAGGGTTGAGGGCGGCGATCTTGGACATTACGGGGTGAGATCACCGGAAGCCGGAACGAGCTCGTAGGCGACGACTTCGAGACCCGCTTCCTTGGCGCCGCGCTGGAAGCCTTCGCCGGTCTCCTTCGAAAAGGGTTCGTTGACTCCGATCACCGCGATCGTCTTCGCCTTCGGGTTTGACAGCGCCACCAGCACGCCCAGCGACTGGCCGGATGTCGTGTCGACGGAAGGGATGATGCCGAAATTGAATTCGGGCTTGGCCAACCAGACATTGGGCGACTCGGCCGAACCGGAAATCATCGGTACCTGGTATTTCTGGCAGATCGGCTGAACGGCGATTGTCGAGCCACTGGTGTAGGGGCCGAGCAGGAAATCGACCTCGTTCTGCACGATCAGCCGTTCGGCGGCGTCGGCGCCGGTTGCTGGATTGCTCTGGTCGTCGCCATAGAACATCTCGACCATGAAACGCTCGCCGCCGACCTCGACGCCGCCCTTCTCGTTGGCGGCTTCGGCCCAGAGCTCGTAACCGTTCTTGGTCAAATTGCCGCCCGATATATTCTCGCCCGACAGAGACGTGATGACGCCGGCCTTGAAAGTCGCTGCCTGGGCGCGCGCGGTCCGCACGAACGGCATGGAAATCGTGCCGCTGGCAAGCACCAGGGCGCTGCCGCCGAGAAATGTGCGTCGAGAAAAGCTTGCGTTCTTCTTTGGCATGATGGTCTCCCTGCATTCGCTCCTCAAGTTGCAGGATATGTCCGCACACCACACAAATCTACTGGAAACGCTCGCTGCAGCCTTCTGAAAATCCATATTTGTAGCGCACCACAGCACTTAGTGCTGGTCGTCCCATATGGCGACCCGCGCGACAGAAGCCTTGTTGATCCTCTCTTTCCAATGCCGTCGAATCGCATTCCGTTGACCTTGGCGTAACATTACGCTCATGCACCAAGCGACCAAGAATTCGGCATTCTCTTTTCTGAGATCGCGCCTGCGAATTTGAGACAATGCTCTCCGCGGAAGCGCCAAATCCCGTCGTATGGAACGACCGCCCGGAAGCGGGGTGCGACGGCTGCGATGCGCCGAAATTCCTCGTCGCGGAGACCCGCATTTCCCTCGCCTTTGTAAAAGCGCTATACCGAGGATCAGGGCGGTACCGGTTGTGGAGGGGAAGGCAACCAACGCCTGGAATACGGTCGACTGCGGGACAGGAGAGGCGCAGGCAAGGCATGCTGACGTTCGTGACGCTCACCTAACCGCGGCGCGAACGTCGCGCCGGAGATCCGAAAGCGGCATGCCGGCGATCTGCCGGAAAGCCTGTTGAAGGCGCTCGCCGAACCGAAGCCGCTATCCATCGCCACCTGCAGAATGCTGTCGTTGCCATTCATCAGCAAGGCTTGCGCCCGCGAAAGACGCAGCAGGCTCACGTATTTGATGAGCGTCATGCCCGTCGACTTGCGAAAGAGGTTCATGGGGCATTTCGGATGCAAACCGGCTGCGGCGGCGATATCGACGCGTCGGTCTAAGCGGCTACCTTTGATCCTGAAGCAGCACCTGTGCTGGAATACGAAGACGAGCGCGCGGCGGGTAAGGCGTGGTCAGCGGGAAGGTATTGTCAAGGGCCGTTTAGAGTGTCATTTCGCCCCCAGCCGGAACCGACCCCATCTGCCCCTCATAATGGTCTGATGTGATGCCACGGCAGGCCTTGTCCGCAAGCGCGCTCCACATAGCGCCCTTGGCGGGCAAGGCGAGCGTTTGGAGCGCCGACAGTGCGTACTCTGCCGGCCGACCGGAAAGAACCTCTTCACTACGGCGCTATGGGGAGCGCGTTCGCAGTCTTTCCAATCGGCCTACCCGACTAGGCCAACGCTGGACCGAGCTGCCGGAATGTGTCGGTAGAGCGTAGCCGGGGAAACGCCAAGGCGGCGGGCGACATCCTCGACGTTGATCTCCGGATTAGCCAGAAGCGCCTTGGCGGCTTTCAGATCGGCTGGCTTCAATTTCGACGGCCGGCCGCCCTTGCGTCCGCGTGAGCGGGCCGCATCGAGGCCGGCGCGGGTACGCTCGCGGATCACGCCGCGTTCGAATTCCGCTAGTGCCGCGAAAATCTGAAATACGAGACGGCCGCCGGCCGTCGTCGTGTCGATCGACTCCGTCAGCGATCGGAATCCGATCCCGCGATCCTCCAAGGATTCAACGGTCTCGATGAGCTGCTTGAGCGAGCAGGCGAGCCGATCGAGCTTCCACACGACGAGCGTATCGCCCTCGCGCATGTAATCGAGCGCGGCGGCGAGTTGCGGCCGATCGCGGCTCGCACCCGAGGCGGTGTCCTCGAAAATACAGGCGCACTCGACCTTGCTAAGCGCGTCGTGCTGCGCTGCTACGGTCTGGTCACGCGTCGATACGCGAGCATAGCCAATCAGCGCCATTGTTCGATGTCCGTGTGTATGAAGTCGTCGCCCTTGAAGAGCAGGGGAGCCGATAAGCTCTTGGCAAGAGCGTAGGCCGCGCAGTCCGCAAGGTTGAGCCGAGCTTTCGAGTGAACCCCTTTGCCGAACCGCCCGAAGGCTTCCGAAGCCCCGCGCGCCTGGTCCTCATCGAAGGGCGCTACCTCGATGCTGTTGATGCTCAGGAAGCGCCAGAAATCTTCGGCGCTCTCTGGACCACCGCGCGCTCGCAGGATCATCGCGGTTTCATGCGCGTTGACTGCTGACATAACGAGTTGATCGGCCGTCGCCATGCCGGCGGCGAGCTGTTGCGCATCGTCCTCTTCCTGGAAGATTGCGATGATGGCCGACGAATCCACGACCATCATAGGGCGTTCAGATCGTCAGCGATTTCCTGTGGGGTGCGCGGATCGAGGACTGGCCGAGCGGCTACCTTCTTGCCGAAGGCGAGCATTTCGGCCGCCGTCATCCTGCGCGTCGCTGGCAGTTCGTCGGAGACGCCGAGGGCCTTCGCCTCGCGCTCGAGCGCGGCTCGGATCAGATCTTCGGGTTTGCGGCCGACGCGGGCGGCAACTCTGCGGGCGAGCTGTTCGGTATCGTGGGTGAGGTGCAACATGGTATTTCTCTCATAAGTCGTCGTTATGTATCATATTTTGAGAGATCAAAACAAGCGACTGTTTTGAGAGACGATGGTCTGGCCTCGCGGATCGAGGCCTGCCGGCCGATCGGCTCTCATAAACGGTCGTTTTTTAGAGCCTTGAGCCTGGGGTGAGTTTCCGGAAGAGGTCGAAACAACACTCTTTGGACTGTGGAGGATCGACGGTCGCTTTGCGCGCGCGATGATCGAGGCTGACAGGCATTCTCCTACGGCCGTGTCGATTAGTTTATTGACGTGCGTTTGATGTGAGACTTTTATCTAATTAAATCGACCAGTTCCATAATATGCCTTATCTGATTTTACAATTTATAGTTGTATGTTCTATTTGCAAGCGATGAAAACAATGGCTTGCCTCGCGGTTCTGCCGACGGCACCAGCCCCAGTTCCGGCTCGACTGTTCGCAACCGACATATCCCTTTTTCGTAAGGGCCACCGACAGGCCGCGCCGCGCAGAAAATAGGCCGCGCTGGCGCCTACAATCCCGCCGCCGATCACCACAAGTCCGCAGACTTGGGTAGCGTTTCATCACTGCTGATGTGGTGGATACTAGGGGGGCCTCGGCAACCAATGAGAGCTGGCAGTATCTTCGACTGGTGCCGCAGAATGAACCGACTGCAGCTTCTTTTCGGTATTTTGCGCCGAAGTTCGCCGGCATTCGGCGAGTGACGCGGACGAGGCGAGCCCTGAGGCGTTTGCGAAGCAATGCGACAGCGCCTGCGCCGGTGGACCCGTACGTGAGTGCGTGGTGTTCGAGAATCTCTGGTCTTCAGCGGGATGCCGCTGAACGTCCCCTTCTCGCGCGTCGCACCCTGGTTTGCTCCGCAGGATAACAGCTTTTGGGGAATGGCTTAGCTCTGCTGAACGACTGCTATGTGGGGCGCAAAGCGGTCGCATAAGACGGGCCTCATCCGCCGGGACACCGCGCCGATTTCTTCCGCCGGTGCGGCGCCGGCTCTACCAAGACTTGAGCAGGTATCACAACGCGATCCTGCACACCGCCCTTCGCCATGAACGACTAGCTGCGGAGGCGAGCCACATGAGGACCCACGATTGACGAGAAAATTCGAGGCTGCCCGGCGGCGCGGGCCGATAGCAGGGCTCCATGCACAATGGCCATCATGATTTGGGCCTCCTGCTCCGGCGAAGCGTCTAGTCGAAACGAGCCTTGCTTTTCCCCATCTCTTAGGACCGATGCCAGCCACTCCATCAGGTTCTGAAAGTGACGCCGAACCAGCCCGGCAACCTCGTCCGGGAGCATCTGCATCTCGCTCGCCAACATTGCGCAGACACAGATGGGCTGCGAGGCGTCGAGGACGCACTTCTGCCAGTAATCGAGATAGGCTTCGAGCTGGTTGGCGGGGTCCGCGACATTGTTTCGAAGCGAGTTCAGCCCGTCTTTGGCACGACCTACATAGCGTTCGACTAGGACGGCGACGAGCGCCGCCTTGGTTGGGAAATGGTGGTGGATGCTGGCCTTCCGAATCCCGATCGCGTCGGAAATGTCCGCATAGCTGAATCCGTTGTATCCCCCGACGACGACAAGAGACTGCGCGACATCGAGGATTTTTTCCGAGGTACTGAGCTCCATGTTCGGAATCTACCTTCTGGTAGGATGATCGTCAAATACATCGCGACTTCGTGAATTGACCGTCCGCGTACCTACCAAGTAGTAGGTAGATCGTTCGATCTCAAGGAGCATCCAATGCATCACCAAACTAAACCGCAGTCGACGTGGCTGCGCTCCTACTACTATGCCCGTGCTGGCTTCTCGATCTGCTGGGTGATCGCGGCCACTTCGGCAGCAAGCTTGTCCCCTGTCGCCTCCTTGCTTCTCGTCATCTACCCCGCATGGGACGCGCTCGCGAACCTCGTCGACGCCAGAGCCCACGGCGGCCTCGCCGCCAACAGGCCACAGATGCTGAACGTCTTTGCCAGTTCAGTCATGACGATCGTCGTTCTCTTTGCCGTGATGAAAGACACGCACGCTGTTCTGGCAGCCTTCGGCATCTGGGCGATCCTGTCCGGACTTCTTCAGCTCTACACCGGCATCCGGCGCTGGCGGTCAGTTGGAGCGCAGTGGGCGATGATCCTGAGCGGCGCGCAGTCAATGCTGGCAGGCGGCTTCATGATCAAGCAGTCGCTCGGTTCCATGCCGCCGACCATTCTTGACGTCGCTCCTTATGCCGCTTTCGGCGCCTTCTACTTCCTGGTCTCGGCAATAGCGCTGACTGTTGCGGCCTATCGTGGGCGGAGGAACCCAGCCTGAGAAGGTGATGAGGCTGCGGAGGAACGGCGTCCCTCCCCGCCTCGCCCGTGTAGTCGGCGGCGCATAGATCATCAGTTTCGTCGTAATGTTGTTCCAGTGTCTTGAGGATCCACCGATTACTCGGGATCAGCGTTGATGCATGCGATGAGGCCGTCGGGGCCGGTGGAACATTGAGCCGACCGATCTCGTGGCGGAAATCTCCGGTGAAATCGACGCGGGCACGGATCCCGGCCGCCTTCAATTCTTCAAGCAAAAGAGCCTTAGTGGCGGTGCGGGACCGACGAAGAACCGGTCCATGTAGTCACGAACGCCTGCGTGGCCCTCGAACCGCTCCCGGGTCGACGGATCGTCGATGGCGGCGTCGTGAGCGAACAGGTGCAGTGCCGCCTGGGCGTCGAAAGAATTGGCAGCGCGGATTAGCGGCTCGACCACATGTCTATAAGGCTGGTTGGTGGTCATGCCTTACCTCCGTGCTGCCAGCTCCTGTAGACGAACTCAAGCGCGTATCGGTCGGGGTCGGTGACCGGGGCCGCGTAGTAGCGAGGATCTGGAGCTGAGAGTCCGGAGGGTGAAGCTCATGCACTCCCGCTGCCATCGCAGCAGAATGGGCGGCGCCCTGCAGCGCGACAAACAGGGTGAGATGTGATCTCATCCAGATTATCGCTTTATAGCGCCACCATCGCCTCGGAATTGGCAACGAATCCTACATGCACGGCGCGGGCGACGCGGCGCCGTCTTGCAGCCACAAGAACATCCAGCCGTCCGCGCCGAAGCCGTTGAGGTCGGGGTGCCCTGGCGTCCGTCCCTGCCGTCGCAGTCGAGGCACTGGCTCGTGAAGAACAGCTCCCTTGAGTCCTTGCAGGCATCCGGCCATCAGTGACCGGAATGTCCTGTGCTGGCGTTGAAAACGGACGTAAAAAGCACTTGCACAGATTTAACGAAGGACAGGTAACCTGCAACGCTTGTGAATACGCAGGCGCGCAGGTGCGCTCCAAGGTGATCGGGAGGTGCTGCCCATCACATACGTTCCGCCGCCGCGGTCAGGCCTGCAGCGTCGCGTATTCCGGACTGATAGGCACCGATCAGCCTCGCTGCGAGTATTGCAGCCTCTTCGGAATTCAGTGGCAATGCCCGCAATTGCAGTTCGCGACGGAAAATGCCCTCGATCAACTCGAGCTCGTCAGGCCCTAGTGGATCAAGGGTGCATACTCGTTGGTGTCTCATTAGCTCTTCCTCCCGGGCCTCGCGATCGCCTCGGTGCCGGGGGAAAGTCTACGCGTCTTGGTGTACATGGCGAGTCAATACTGCGCCTCAAGGACAAAGGGTCTGGAACCGTACAATCACCGCGGAATTGGAGAAGACTGTCCTTCCGAACCCTGCTGGCTTGCACATAGTCGATGGGCAGCCGGCATGCTAGAGTCATGTAACACCGATCCGCAATCCTTGGCAGAAAGCGGCCGACAGAGCCGCGGTGCTCCGGCTCCCAATGAGGGGAAGGCAATGGCGATTCCACCCCAAGCTTCGGTTAACAACCAGTTGCTGGACCTGCTTCCGGAGCTTGACTATAACCAGGTTGCGCCTGACCTCGACTATGTCAAAGTGGCTAGAGGCGCTCTGATCGCTACAGCCGGCGCCCCCATAGACCATGTTTATTATCTCACGTCCGGGATTGGCTCCCTGGTCGCCTCGACGCCTGAGGGTAACAAAGCAGAGGCGGGTATCTTCGGGAGTGAAGGTTACATTCCGACTTCAGCTGCGATGGGTGTAGAGCTCAGCGTCCACGACATCATCATGCAGATCGAAGGAGACGGCTACCGGATGGAGTTCAGCGCATTCCGGAAGTGGATGGATCTTAACCGGAATTTCGCCCGGGTGATGATCCGATGCATTGAGGCCTTCTCGATTCAGCTTACCTACACTGCGGTTTCGAACGCGTTGCACGGGGTGGACGAGAGATTGGCCAGATGGCTCCTGATGTGTCACGACCGTGTACCAGGCGACGAGATTCCGCTGACGCACGAGTTCATTTCGCTGATGCTTGCGGTTCGCCGTCCAAGTGTCACAACGTCGCTCCACGTCCTTGAAGGCTACGGTTTTATTCGCTCGAACAGGGGCAACATCATTATCCGGAACAGGCAGGCTCTCGAAGAGTTCGCCCGGGACGCCTATGGCAAGCCGGAGGCGGAATACCATCGACTTATGACTGCGCTCTTCTGAACCCGCGAAAATACGCATCCAGCCCGCCCTGGTACAAACAATGCTGCCGTGCGGGCCATGCGCGGTCCGGGGATGATGCCCCGGTCTATGGCCCGCTTGAGGCCGAACGCCGGCCCGCCTACGTCGCGAACGGTGGTGACCCGGCGGCGGCGTTTGCCAAGGTCGCCCGCGATGCGTCCGGGCGGGCGACCTGCATGAATGGTGTGGGAGCCACGGGCGCGACAAGTGGTCCGGTGCCATTAGGCGAACTTTGGCCCAGGCAGCCGCGGTTTCCGCAATTCCGCGCCTTTATCACTTGGCGCTCACACCATCACCAAAGAGCTTCTGCGCACGGCTGGCTTGTTTCGATCGATTTCCTTTAACCATGCGCCTTAAGCTGGTTAAGCGAGCGGGCGGAGACCATACATGACCAATCATCTGGGCTCCGCGTCGTCATTATCAAAAACCCTTCTGCCATTTAAGATTTCACCGGCGCCGCCTAAAGACAACCAATACTAGAACACCGACGCATGATGGGCCCCACTAAGCTGAACTTCGTCCGGTAGCGTACGGCAACCAGAGACGACCTACATTCGTTTTACGGACAACTCGACGAATCAGGGATCTCGCCAGCTATTCGGCTGACGAACCCGTCGGCTCAACTGCCAACAGAAGGCGTCCTTTGAGCTGCGCCAGGGAGGTTCAGATGCAAGTGACGGATGCTTGGGAAGAGTGGTGGCGAGGGCTTGGACATGTTGCCCGATGCAACCGCGACATGGCACGGACACGCGAAGCATTTGATGCTGGGTATGCGGCCGGCCGTCTCACACATCGACGAGCCGCTGATGGCGCAGCCGAAATTGCGCGAGGCACGCGTCCGGGGGCGCAAAGACACGAGACCTGGAGAGCTACAAGAGCAGCGCGGGAGAGCACCTAGCTGCCAGACGGAGGTTTCGCCACGGCCGTCCTAGATGCCTGTCGTTGAGCAACTTAGAACGGCTTCCCGAGATGATGCTATTGGGAACGCCTTTCGACGCCCAATCGGGAGCGCTGTCTCCACTCGCGTAGACGACCGGCATTCGGGATCGACCTCTCGGCTGAAACGCGCGACATCCCAGCCATGGGGAGCCTGCTGACACTGCATGTCGGTGATGACCCCTTGTGTGGTGGTCGATGCATTGCTCAAGATTTTCAATGCCTTCTTGCCACTCTCTACAGCAAGACAGCAAATCCGCCTCGACAAGCGTCTGTTCGAAATCGAGCAGAAGCAGCCCCTCGCCCTCTAGCAGTAAATCGCGACCGCTTCCATGGTGCCCCCGTCACGTTCGTTCCTAGGCCACTGGTCCATCAGCGAGCTCGACTGAACCCCACCCGCTCCAGCGCGTCCTGCATATCAGGCGACAGCAGGGCGGCAAGGAATGCCTGAACTGCCACCCGCTCCTTCCGGTCCGTAACTAGCGCGAAATCAAAGTGCTCTTGCGTCAGCGGTATGAAACCCAAGCCAGCGGCGCGCGCGACCGGCCCGATCGTGACGCCCCAGTCGGCGCGTTTCTGTACGACGGCGGCGGCGACTGCATTGTGTGAGCGAGGCTGGTTCCAGTAGCCATCAGGGCGCGTCTGGCCGAGCAATTGGTCGATCAGGATGCGCGTACCGGCACCCTGGTTTCGATTGACCATCATGCATTCGGGATCAGCCAGAGCAGCCTCCACCGCCTCCGGCGCATTGCGACCTTCGAAGCGCGCGTCACCGCGGCGGAACACGATGCCTTGTATGCGCCGCCAGCCCGGCACGAGCTCGATACCCTCGCTAAGGAACGGCGTGTTGTAGACTTGTGTCTGAGGGTCGAAAAGATGGATCGGCGCAAGGTCGCACTCACAGCGTTTAGCGGCTGCAAGACCGCCCAGGCTTCCGACGGCCAACGATCGCACCGAAATCCCTTGGCGCGCGATCTTGCCCACGACAAGATCAAGGCCTGTGCAGTGACTGCCGATCACAACGAGGTCGGGCACCCTGACCTGCGGCGTGAACAGCGTCACCGGCACTTGTGCGCCCGCTGGCAGATGGTCGGCGAAGGCGTCAATGCGGATAAAGCCATCAGCCTGGGCGAAGGCGGTAATCGCTCCCGAGCCCTTGCCGGTCGCATAGGCCATCAGTCCGTCCCGCCCCTGCACCAGCGAGACCATGACAAACTCGGTGCGCCCCAGTTCGGACGGAACGCGGAACGGAAGCTGCGCACTCGTCTGCGCATCAACGCGCGGCGGCAGCCCCGCCATGCGCCGCAGGATGGGCACCACCATATCGTGGAAGGTGAACATGGCCGAGGTCGGGAACCCTGGCAAGATGATAACCGGCTTGCCGCCGCATACCGCCAAACAGAGCGGCTTTCCAGGCTTAAGCGCAACACCGTGAGCAATGATGCCCGGTTTTCCGAGGCGGCCAATAATACGGTAGCTGACATCTCCCGCACCCTTGGAAGTACCCCCGGACAAAATTAGAACGTCATGGGAGGCGAGCGCCTCACGCATCGCGGTCTCGAGCCTGGCTTCGTCGTCTGGAAACGCGCCCAAAAAATGGGCCTCGCCCCCGTTTTCGGTGACCGCCGCACTAACGATCGGCCCATTGGCGTCGTAAATGCCGGCCGGCTGCAGCGGTTCGCCCGGTTGCACGAGCTCATCACCCGTGGACAGAACAGCAACGCGGAGTTTGCGGGCCACCGTTACCTGCGGGGTTCCGCAGGCTGCGAGTATCCCGATCTCACGCGCGCCGATCACCGATCCAGCCCGCAACACGACCTCTCCTCGCGCCATGTCCGATCCGGCGGTGGAGACGAACTGCCCCGGCGAGACAGCACGCCGCACTTCGATGGCCCCACCCTCGGCTGGCTGAGTATATTCCACCATGACGATCGCGTCCGCACCGCGTGGCAGAGGCCCCCCCGTGGCGATGGCTGTGGCGGTCCCGGGCAATACCGCAAGTTGCGGGACGCTGCCGCAGGCAATCGTTTCCCTGTTCAGCATCAATCGAACAGGCTGTAGGTCAGAGGCGGCAACCAGATCTGCTGCCCGTACCGCAAACCCATCGACATTGGAACGGTCGAAAGGTGGAATGTCGACCTGCGCCGCGACGTCTTCTGCCAGAGCCAGCCCGAGCGCCTCGGCTAAACTCCATTTTTCAGTCGGCACCGGCCAGGGGAACAGCGCTGCTTCGAAACGGGCCAGGGCCTCCTCACGTGACAATATCGTCAGAAATTGCTTCTGGTCGGTGTTTTGCGGGATCGAAGAAGGAGACTTCATCATGATGGCTGCTCAGTTCAAATTGCGAAGAGGCATCGCTGTGACGGACGTGCCGACGTCATATCCCTCGCTATCACCCGGCACTGCCAGCCAGGCATCGGCAATACGCATGGCCTCCAGTGAAAAATCGCCAACGGCAAGCGGCGTCCACATGGCCTGCTCTCTGCCGAGCAGGACAATCTCACTGAGCCCGACCTTCGACGCAATCTTTCGCGAGAGCGGCAAGGTTGTACCAATCCGCTTCGAGCGGCCTGATAAACGGTCCAGGATCGGCTGGACCAATGCAAGAAAGCCGGCAAAGACATGGTCAGGCGCCCCGGCCAAAGCGACCAGCGGCGTACTGCCAAGCCGGCCGATCGCCGTAGTATCGCCAGGCCGCATGGCGATACGATGCGCAATCAACGCGTTGGAAAGCGTCAGGGCCTCGGCAGTCGCATCAAGGCGGCCAGCACCAGTGCCTCCGACCAGGAGAAGCAAATCGCAAACCTCGCCGGCAAGAGCGGCTGCGATCGAAGCTGCATCACGGTGCGCGGTCTCTATCGCGGCGATCGTCGCATTCGAGGTCATCACACATTCGGCAACGAGGCGCGTCGAGAACGTCTCATGGTTTACGGAAGCGACATCGATCACACGCACGCGCGGGCTGCGTACGGGAATCTCGGCTCAACCCTGCTTTGCGAGCGATCAGCAGGTCCGCGGCGCCGACTATCCCGCCTTCGAGAACCGGGGGTCGATGTGCGGTCATGTCCTCCCCCACCCGGCGCACGCCCTGACCGGGAGCAGCCTCGCCGACGGCAAAAACGATTGGGCTGCTGCAATCGATCAGATCGGCTTGCAACACACAGTCCGATCCAGTCGGCATGACGTCGCCCACTTCCACCCGGACCGGGGCCGTCGAAAGCGCCAGAGGTGAGTAGGCGGACGCTCCCACGAGGTCGAGTGAACAACACGCCCAGCCATCAATTGTCGCAATGTCTCGCAACGGCAGTGCCGGCAAGGCAGCCGGCATCGCCGCGGCGACACGACCAAGCGCCCGGTCAAGCGGCTCCGACCGGGGAGCGATAGGCATCAAACCACTGAGAAGCGCCGCAAGCGCCACTTCCAGGCTTATCAGGGCGCTCGTCGGAGGATGCACTGTCATCATCGCCCGATAATGGGACAGATGCGGGCACCTTGGCAACAGACCTCAGATGCGCTGTCCGCTCGCATTTGGAAAGAAGAGTTGCTGGCCATCGATCTTGTACTCACCGATCGCCTTCTGGCCCTCAGGCGCAAGCAACCAGTCGATGAATATCTGGCCCAGCTCGGCCTTGACATCGGGGTGTTTTTCCGGGTTCACCAGCATGACGCCATACTGGTTGAACAGCCGCTTGTCGCCCTCGACGGAAATGGCAAGATCACCGCGGTTCCTGAACGACAGCCAAGTGCCGCGATCGGAAAGGACGTAGGCATTCATGGCAGATGCGGTGTTGAGCGCCGCTCCCATTCCCTGTCCGATGTCCTTGTACCACCGGCCCTTTGCAACCTCCATATCGACGCCCGCGTCCTTCCATAGCCTGAGTTCCATAAAATGGGTGCCTGACCGGTCACCGCGTGAGACAAATGGCGCTTTGCTTACTTCGATCGAAACTAGGGCCGCCGCGATATCCGTCATTCCACTGACGCTGGCGGGATCACTTTTCGGGCCAATCAACACATAATCATTGTACATCACGTCGGAACGCTTCACTCCGAAGCCCTCCTGAATGAACTTCTCTTCCAGTGCCTCGGCATGAACGAAGACCACGTCGGCATCGCCACGGCGTCCGGTGTCGAGTGCCTGGCCGGTGCCCTGCGCCACGACCTTGACATCGATCCCAGTCTCTCTCTCGAACAGCGGAAGAATATAATCGAACAAGCCCGTGTCCTGGGTAGAAGTCGTCGATGCAACGACGATCGACTGGGTTTGGGCCTGGGCCGGCGTCACGCCGGCAAGGATCAGAAGCATTCCCACAGAGAACAATCGGCGGGTCGGCATTTTCAATCTCCGTTCTGTCTATCAAAGGACGAGATCGCCGCGTATAAAGGCCGCAGCCTGCGGCGTGGCTGGACGATCGAAAAAATCCCTAGCATTGGCATGCTCGAAGAGACGGCCATGGGCCAGGAACACGACATCTCCGGCAAGTCTGCGCACCTGGCCCAGATCGTGTGAAGCCATGATGATCTTGGTGCCCGAATGGGCCGTCGCAAGGATGATTTCCTCCACGAAGCGCGTTGCCGCCGGATCAAGGCTTGCGGTCGGTTCATCGAGCAGGAGAATTTCCGGCTGGCGCGCCAGAGCACGCGCGAGCGCCAGTCTTTGCTGCTCACCGCCCGACAAACGGCGCGCAGGCCTCGAAGCCAGCGCACTCAGGTCAACACTGTCGAGCAATTCCTCGGTGCGCTGGGCGCGCAGGCCGCGCGGGCAACCGGCGTGAGCAAGTCCATACGCAACATTCGCGGCAACCGAGCGCCGCAACATCACGGGCTTCTGAAACAGGATCGCTCGGCGTTCGGGGCCGGCATCGATCCGGCCACCCCAGCTCACGACCCCCCGCGACGGGCCAAGCAAGCCCATGCACAGCCGCAACAGCGAGGTCTTGCCCGCCCCATTGGGGCCAAGAACAAACGTCGGCGCTCCCAGCCCGATCGTCAGGCTTATTCGGTCGAGTATGGTCGTCGCACCGGCGCTCAGCGATACGTCATCGAAGATAAGGGGAAGATTGCTTGCAGCAGCGCGCATTCTAACCGGCCCTTTCCACGGCCCATACCCGCACGCCCCAGGCAGTGGCATTTACCAGCAAAATGAGGAGAATAAGGATGATGCCAAGCCCGATCGCAAGGGCAATATTTCCCTTTGAGGTTTCCAGAGCAATCGTGGTGGTCATAGTCCGGGTGAAGCCATCGATATTGCCGCCGACGATCATCACCGTGCCGACTTCGGCCGCGGCCCTGCCGAAGCCTGCAAGCAAGACGGTAACGAGGCTGAAGCGGCTGTCCCACAAAAGTGTCGCAACCCTGCTGGACCAGCCGACCCCCATGGCGCCCAACTCCTCGCGATATTCGAGCCAAAGATCCTCAACTGTCTGGCGCGTCAGCGCGGCAATGATGGGCAGCACCAGAAATGCCTGTGCGATAACCATGGCGATCGGCGTAAAGAGGAGACCGAGTTCTCCCAGCGGCCCTGACCGCGATAGCAGCAGGTAGACGCTCAAACCTACGACAACCGGCGGCAAGCCCATGAAACCGTTCAACACCACGACCATTGCCGTGCGGCCGGGGAAGCGGGTCAGCGCGAGAATGGCACCAAGCGGAAAACCGATAACCCCCGCAGCCACGACAGCCGTCAGGCTGACGGCCAGCGACAGGCCGACGATCGCAAATAGGGTGGCATCTCCGGATGCGATAAGCTGCCATGCAGTGAGTGTTTCCGACATGAGGCATCTTCCCTTGTCGTAATTTCCGGCTTTTTTTTCCTGTATGTCAAATTATTGAACAATCGCGCAAATATGCATAAAAATGCAGGATGATCCTGCTGACCACATCCGAGGCTGCTGACTATCTTCGCTTGGGAGAGCGTAAGATTTACGAGTTGATTTCGAAGGAGCGAATCCCGTGCAGCAAGGTGGCAGGCAAATGGCTATTTCCACAGCACGAACTCGACCGCTGGGTCCTTTCGGGGCTCGTGCAGCCGGCGGGAATGATATCGCTCGAACTGCCACCTATCGTGGGGGGGAGCCAGGATGACCTGCTGGAATGGAGCCTGCGTCAGTCAGGCTCGGGGCTTGCCACATTGGCGGAAGGCACTGAAGACGGTGTCGCGCGGCTGCTGCGCGGAGAGGTCGCGGCCGCTGCGATCCATTTCCATAGTACGGTGGCCGATGCAAATGTCGATGCGGTAGCCGCCATGCCACGGCTAAGCGATGCGGTGCTGGTCGGCTTCGTCCGCCGCGAGCAAGGCCTATTGCTGGAGCCGGGCAATCCCAAATCGCTGAACGGTCTCAATGACGTCCTGACGAGTGGTGCGAGGATGGCCGTTCGTCAACGCGGTGCCGGAGCGGATATGCTGCTTGCTCAGTTGCTGGCGGATTTAGGTGCGAAACACAGCGACCTCAATCGACTGGAGCCGCCCTGCCTGACCGGTCCCGATCTTGCATCCGCCGTGCGGAGCGGCCAGGCGGATTGCGGCATTGCCACACGCGCCGCCGCTCGCACCGCTGGCCTGGAATTCCTGCCGCTGCTGTGGGAAAATTTCGACCTGCTCATGCGTCAGCGAACCTATTTTCAGCCCTCCTTCCAGGCGCTGTTAGGTTTCTTGCCGCAAAAGGTTTTTACCGACCGCGCCGTCGAGCTTACCGGGTATGATACAAGCCCGGCCGGCCGGATCCGGTTCTTCAAGTAGAGCGCTTACGCGTTCTTGAGAGAATGGACAAAGGATGCTCGAACACCTTGACTGAGCATCGGAACCGTTAAAATGCGTGCAACTTTCGGTCGAAAGGGCAAAGCAGCATCCGCTGGCTCATCCCAGATCGATCTCGCCTTCCACGACATGATTCAGGCCGGCAGCCTCCGACGTGATGACGGCCTTGACGATCAGCTTCCCTTGTCCTTTCAGACCTTTTTGCTCCACTGCCTTCTCTATCGCCTGTTGCGAGGTCACCCCGACCTGCTTGAGGAACTTGCGCATGGAGACGTTGAAGGGGTCGGTTTCCATATTCGTGATCATATGATTGCCTCGAACAGAGTGAACAGTAAGGTCGATCCGGCACTTTCCGTTCCTGCAACGGAGACCATCGCCAATCGAGCATGAATCCGTTTGAGGTGCAATGAAGGCGATGCTCGCTATACGCTGCCTGGTGGCAGCCGCTTCCTTCCTCTTCGGCGCGACTGCGCATGGGGCGGAACTGCGCGGCCATGGAGGCCCGGTGCGTTCAATCGCCATAGCCCCTGACGGACAGACAGCAATCACCGGCAGTTTCGATACCAAGGCGATTATCTGGTCGCTTGAAACGGGCGAGGCGCAGCAGGTGCTGCTGTTTCACGAAAGTCAGGTCGATGCCGTCGCTGCTTTGCCGCGGGGGCGTTACGCCAGCGCCGGGGCCGACGGCCGTATCGCAATCTGGGAGGCCGGACGCAGCACGCCGGTATCCGTGTTGCATGGCCATGACGGGCCGGTTGTCGCACTGGCAGTCGCGCCCGACGGCTCGACGCTCGCTTCTGCCTCCTGGGATACGAGCGTGCGTCTGTGGCCGCTTTCCGGCGCTGCGCCGCGCATCCTCAAAGGCCACCATGGCAGTGTTAACGCGGTCACATTTCTGTCCGACGGAACGCTTGCAAGTGCGGGCTATGACGCAGCCATCATACTATGGCCGCCGGGACATGACGCTGCGCCGATGCGAATATCCATGCCGGGGCCACTCAACGCCCTCGTGACGATGCCGGGCGACCGCCTGCTTGCAGCAGGCGCAGACGGGACATTGCGCCAGCTCGACCGAAGCGGCGCGATTGTGGCCGAGGTCAGGGTGTCCTCCGGCCCCCTGGTCGCACTAGCGGCTACGGCTGATGAGAAATACATCGCCGCCTCGGCCATCAGGGAGGGCATCGTGTTGCTCGACTCCCGCACCCTGAAGCCGGTTCACACCCTCGGCAGTGCCGGCGTTGCGCCGGTGTGGGCCCTTGCCTTTCCACGCCGTGCCCGGACGCTGCTGGCCGGCGGTGCGGACAACATAATAAGCGAATGGGATGTTGAAACCGGCAGGCGGCTTGGAACCTCAGCCGCGATCCAGGCCGATCTGATGAGCGAATATGCCGGCAATCCGGACGCCGAAGTCTTCCGTGCCTGCATCGCCTGCCATACGCTCGGCCCGGAGGACGGCAATCGCGCCGGACCGACGCTGCACGGCATCTTCGGCCGCAGGATCGCGTCGCTTGCCGGCTATCCCTACTCCCCGCTTTCCGGCGGATGGATATCGTCTGGACGCCGGAAACGGTGTCGAAGCTCTTCGAACTGGGGCCAAGCATATATACGCCAGGGACCAAGATGCCGGAGCAGACGATCAACGATCCCGAGGATCGTGCAGCGCTGATCCGCTTTTTGCAGGCTGAGACCCGCCGCGACTAAACTCAACCGATTTGTCTGTCGTTGCGTCGCGCTCCCGCAAGTAATCCTCCGTCGTCCGTGGAGCGGGACGGCCCGACGCTTCGTAAGGATCGAACCCTTCATTCATGACGGATTCGACACGACAGTTATCGCACATCCGCACGACATCGAGGCGTCGGGCATTCTCGCCGGAAAACATCCAGTGCTTGCCCTCCAGCTTGTCAACGATGCGCTCGACGGTACTTTTCGTTCCGAATGGCGTGTCGCATCGAATGCAATGGAACGGCTCTTCCTGTTTGATCACCCGGCGGGGCCCATTCCAGGCCTGGAAATCCAGTTGCGGTACCAACGCGATTGCCTTTTCTGGACAAGTCGCGGCACAGAGCCCGCACTGCACGCAGGCGCTCTCGGCAAAATACAAAGCTGGCCGCTCTTCACTGTCGGAGAGCGCGCCCGTCGGACAGGCCGATACGCATGACAGGCACAGCGTACAGGCATCGACATTGACGTCGAGCCCGCCAAATGGCGCGGCCGCTGGCAATGCCGTGCGCTCTACCGGCGTCGGAGCGGCCTCATACAAGCCGATCACCGAGCTTTTCAGCAAGCTGCGCTTGCCTCCGACCGGCAGGAATGTCACCGGCTTTCGCGCATCCGCTTGCGGCACCATCCGCCCGAGAACCGTTTGCAGATCATCGGGGTCGTCCGCTTCGATCACGCCGCAGAGATCGGCTCCATAACCCAGCGATTGTCCAAGAAGATTGGCGATGGTGACGTTTCTGGCTAGGCCGGTCAGGTCATGTTTCCCCCTCGCCGAAGAAAGGGCCCTGATCGCCACCGCTCCCCAGGCGGCCGGTGCAGTCCACGCCTCGACCCCCAGCTGCGTTATCTCATTCACACCGACCGGCAGCACATTCGCGGGCAGTCCCTGCCCGAAACGCGCCAGCGCATCGATAAGCGGCTCTCCATGACCTTCATCGTGAAACAGCACGATCGGATCGCTGCCGCCTACCCTGTGATAGGTGAGCAGGAGCGTGCGCAGGCGTCGAAGTAGGGCCGCCGCATCCGGGAAAGCATAGGCGGCGGCACCGGTCGGACAGGCGGCCGCGCAACTGCCGCAGCCGGCGCAGACATCAGCGTCGATCGCGACATGGTCGCCAGCGGGTGCAATCGCACCCGTAGGACAAAGGTTGATGCAGCGCGTGCATCCGGTGATGCGCGAACGCGAATGGGCGCAAAGATCGGCGGAAAAATTGATGTAGCGAGGCTTTTCGAATTCCCCCACAAGGCCGGCTGCCTTGGCGATCGGGGCAGCAAGGCCCGCGCGGTCGGCTGGATCCGCTCTCAGATAACCTGCCCGCAATTCATGGGCAGGAAACAGGGGAGCGCCGCCGGAAAGGTCAAGAACTATATCGGCATTCGATAGTGCGCCATCCCGCGGCGCACTAAAACGCAGACGCTTGCGCGACGATGGCGATGGCATCGCGAAATCGTCGATCGTCAGTTCAAACGCGCCGAGATGACCGCGCGCGTTGCGGATCGTGCCCTGCACAACGGGGAAATCCCAGACGCGATGGGGCGTGACATCGTCCGGCCGCGTCAAAAGAACCGTGACGTTGATCTCGTCGGCAAGCTGCCGTCCAGTCTCGATCGCCGCTTCGTTCCGGCCATAGACGAGCACCACGCCGTTGCTCGCGAGCGTAACGCTGGTCGGCGAAGTGACCGTTTCCGCCGCCATCGCCACGAGTGCCGCGGCTTTCGGCCCGGCGGATGCCCCTTGTGCCGACCAGCCTGACGTCTCGCGGATGTTGACGAAAGCGAGTTCGCCCGCAAAGCCACGTTCCTGCGCGACTTCACGGAAAAGCCGTTCCTGCTGTGTGCAGGCTATCGTGATGTCGTCGCCTCCATTCAATGCGTTGCGGACGCGGTCGAGTTCGGCGCCGCAGAGTTGATTTCCAGATTGGATTTGGTCGCTTGAGCATCCACGGGCGACACTCTGGCCAAAGTCCGGCATGCTGCGTTCACAGGAACAAACAAAGACGGTGCGTGGTCTGTCTGGGATCATGCTCTTCTCCCCGCATCACGGCACCGCCCAACAATGGTGGCGCCTCCACTTCGGATGCATTATAAAGACATTAGGCTCGCCGTCATCAGAAATGGGACCGGCATCATGTTTCAGCACGCTTCGGTGATGGACCACGCCATCGAACTGCCCCCGCCCTACAACCTCGTCATGATGCGCGAGACCGGCGACGCTTTTGCACACGCTCGCGCCATTGCCGCCGAATGGGGAGCAGGGACGCTGGTCTGGGCACGACGTGACGATCTGGCAGAGTTCGCCGTCGTGCTGGAACCGGAAATGCCGCTCGTGCATGCACGCCTGGCCATCTATGCTGGGATGAATGCACTGGCCGATGCGCTTGCCACACATGCGCCCCCGTCACGACCCATCACCTTCGACTGGCCAGACGCGATCCGTGTCGACGGGGTCTTGGTCGGCGGCGGACAACTGAGCTGGCCGGCGGAAACGGGCGAGACCGAGACGCCGACCTGGCTTATCTTCTCGACAATGATCCGCACCACGATCGTGCGCGTCCACGAACCGGGTCTGCAGCCGCTGTTCGGCGCACTGGACGAAGTGGGTTTCGAAGCCGTCAATACCGGCGAGATCATCGCCAGCTTTTCACGTCACCTGATGGTCGGCTTGGACGAATGGCACGACACCGGCTTTGCGCGGTTGGCAAGGCGATGGCTGGACCGCGTGTCGCCCGGAGGCCACAATGGACGGATCGCCGACAACGGGGATCTGCTGGTTCAGGCCGAACCCGGCCAGACTTCCCTCACGAGGCGGAGCCTGGCGCAGGCGCTTGCATCCTGTTCCTGGCTCGATCCCGCAACGGGAATGCCATGGCTTTGAACCTGCCGCGCACCATTCGCCTCGATCCGTCCGATACGTTCGTCTATTCGCGCGCCGCCGAGGCCGGCGAATGGGCGGTACCGGGTACATTCCTTTTCTTCGGCATCGACCCCGAAACCCTCGCCGGCAAGAAACGCCAGGCTTTTCGAGCCGGCTTCCTGGGCATCGAAAGTTTTGGCTGGTCCACCCTCGTTGTCGTGACGGAGGTGAAGGCGGAAGAACGCGCTGCGGCCGTTGAACGCCTGGCCGAACAGTTGGTCGCGCATTGCGGCGCCCCCGATCTTGAAACAGCGCGGCCGGCCGCCGAAGAAGAAATCGCGTTTGCGCAATCGCTTTGCGATCACCCGCCAAACACCATACTTGCCCTCCACCGCGCCAGCGAGCAGACTGGGATCCGGGAGGCGTTCCGTACCCTTCACCCGAAGGTGGGTCGACTGGATATGGCAACGGCCTTCAACGCTATAGAGATTGACGAGGAAAACGACCGGATGGAAGAGTTCGATATCCGGACGTTGGCGGGAAGGCACACGTGAAGGATTTCTGGGTATCTTCGGGTCACCATCTCCTCGATCGGGACGAGGCAGACCGGCTTATAGTGACCGACGCGTTCCTCAAGGCTTATCTCGCTCGCCCCGAACTGCTTCCGCCGGAAGGGGCGTGTGAGGTAGAATTGCGTCTGCACCATGAGCTTCTGATGCATCATCCGCGCCGTCCGGTCACTCAGGACGAGATCGCCGTCATGGGCGACCCGGATGCTCGCGAAAACTGGGCGTTCATGATCTCCTTCCGCGACCGGCTTCTTGCCACGCCCTCGCTTGAGGCCGCTTATCTGCAACTGGCGCTCGGTTCGGCAGCCGACACGCCTCCGCTGTTCATGAACCAGCTCGCGCAGGTCGTGCTGCGCAATGCACTCGACGGCGAGACCGAGCCCGCGGTGTTGCGCGCCGCCGAGCTGTTCTATCGCCCACAGCGGGTAAGCTTCCATGAAGGAGCGCTGCTGCTTGCCGACGCGGAAACAATAGAAGTTCACGAGCAGAACCGCCACACTTCACCGCTCTTGAGCATGCTCGGCGGGCCAGCCGTCACCGAACTCGAAATCCTGGACGAGACGAACGCCGATAGCTATTTTGACAGGAGCGATGCCTTTGACATGGTGCTCCGTCTGGGTGGCGCCCACAGCCCCGGGCGTCGCGGCCTTGCCGACGCAATGGAAGCCTGGATCCGCCATCTGGTCGCCGTCACGGTAACGATCGAACCGGTCGAGCGGATCGAAGACGACAACTGGGCATGGTTCGTCGGCCTTGACGCCGAGGCGACACGCATCGGTAATGCACTGTGGCGAGGCGAGGACCTCGACCCCGAAACGGCGGAGCGTATCGTTGCGTTGTTCCGGCTCCGCTTTTCCGACATTGGCGAGGTCAGGCCCCAAGTGGGTGCTCAACCGATCTGGCTGATCATGGCGATGACGCCCGATCGAATGATCCGCATGAAGCCGCAAAATCTTATTGCCGGTCTGCCGTTGTGCGCTACGGCGCAAGCGACCTAGGAGCGCAGTCATGGTGCGGGAAACGGAAAAAGTCGGTGTGATCGTGGAGAGGCGAGACCTGGATAGTCCATGGGCGGATCATTCCTGGGTGCCGGTCGCCGCGCTGGCGGGCGCACCGGTCGCGACACCATGGACGGTGCTCGAACAGACGACGAGGCTTACGCGCTATTATGCAGGGACATCCGACATTGAATTTTTCGGAACGGATACGGCGATGTACCGGGAGAACCTGCGTTCACAGCGGCCTAGCCTTTGGATCGCCCTCCGACTCACGGATTCAGCTCCGGGAATCGTAGTCCATCTGGTTACAGCGGATCCGGCTGAGGCCGAATCTCTGACGGAAACCAACACAGACATCATCGAAGCCGTTTCGATGCCGATTGAAATACAGGAGCGCCTTGCCGCATTCGTGGAAGCTCATCATGTCGAGCGTGCGTTCGTCAAACGCAAGCGTGATCGGACAGATCCCGAAGCCATGGCAAGTCGGATTCATGGTGGCTCACAAAGCAGGACGGCAAGGGATGAGTGACGGCAGCGACAATCATCTTGCCCGCTGGTCGCGCCGCAAGCTGGCCTCGCGGCGAGAGCAAAAGCCGGCGGCCCCTGAATTGGACCAGGCATCGGGCGAGGTCGCCGAGAATAACGATCCGGTGGCCTCCTGTCCTGAGCGCAACCAGCCAGCGGCGGAAGCAGCGGAGCTTGAGGGTGTTGGCGTGGTCGAGCCCCTCCCGCACCTCGAAGACCTGACTGCCGAAAGTGACGTTGCGGCTTTCTTGAAGAAAGGCGTTCCGTTGGCGCTGAAGCATGCGGCGTTACGCAAGGCATGGTCACTGGACCCCGGAATCCGCGACTTCGTCGGCCCTTCGGAATATGCCTGGGACTTCAACAAACCAGGCTCGATGGGGGGGTTTGGTCCGCTCGACGCAAAGGAAACCGTCGTCGGCTTCCTGTCGAAAGCGGCGCGTGCCGTTGACACCCTTACGAAACCGGAGGCCGTTCCGCCACAGGAACAACGGGCCGATGCCGTGCCGGATGCGGCCCTTCCTGTCGAGGATCTAGAGAATTTAGCGACGGAAAAGCCAGCCACCGACGAGCCGCCCGCGACAGAGCCACCAGCTCTCGAGGCGTCAACCAATGTGAGCGCATCGGTCGAATTCAACTCTCACACGCATTCGCCGGACAAGATGCGTCCTTCTCAGCTTTCCGGGGCTTACTCCGGGCCCCGTCATGGGGGAGCGATGCCACGCTGATCCGGTAATTGCCGGAACCTTATGTGGTAACGCGTCAAGGTCAGGCTGTTGCATTCGTTCGGTATCGGGTTACTATGAGCAACCCATTCAGGCAGGACGGTCATGGTATGATGAACCCCGACTTGCTTTCAGATCAGGCCTGGGAACAGCCAGATGGAGCGGATGCTTCAATCTTCGGTGCAGGAACAGCTGTTCTCGATGACATCGACCAGGCCCGGGCGGACGAATACGCACTCCTCGCCTCACTATTGATCACCCCGCCGGACAGGGAATCGCTCGCCAGGCTTTCATGCTTGCAGGACAACAGCGATGCACCGCTCGGCCGTGCTCACATCGCACTTGCTCAAGCGGCAGCGTCGTATTCGCACGACGCGATCTGTCGCGAATATTCCGAGCTGTTCATTGGCGTGGGACGCGGCGAACTCCTTCCCTACGCATCCTATTATCTCACCGGCTTCCTCAACGAGCGCCCGCTTGCGCGCCTGCGGGCAGACATGGCCCGTTTCGGTATCGAGCGCGCCGAGGGCAATTGCGAACCCGAGGATCATCTGGCCAGCATATGCGAGATGATGAGCGGCTTTGCCGGCAATCACTTTGCCGTCTCCCACGACGAGGAGCAGGATTTCTTCAAACGCCACGTCGAGCCGTGGGCCGGGCGTTTCTTCAGCGACCTGGAACACGCTAAAGCCGCCAAATTCTACCGGTCGGTCGGCACGGTCGGTCGGCTTTTCATCGAGATCGACAGCGAAGCCTTCGCCATGGCGGCACGGCAAAACGCATAGGCGCATGCCCGGGCGCCAAGCCCACTAAGGAGGAGGATGCCAAGATGCAAGACGAGCGACAAACGGCATTGGGCCGGCGCTACTTCCTTAAGGCATTCGGCGGCGCAACGACGACCGTCGTCGCGGCCGCGGCGCTCTGTCCCACCGATGCTGAGGCCTACGACCCGGGCGAAGAGGAGATGCGGGGCCGCTACCGCGAAACGGACCACGTCAAGGCCTACTATCGCGTCAATCGCTATCCTGAGCAGAAGTGAGGGTGCCATGCTTACGAAGCGCAAGGATCGGCAGGCAAGCCGCACGCATCTGCAAACCCTGACCGGCGGCATGGCAGCGGCCCCCTTGGACCGGCGGACATTCCTCCGGCGCTCCGGCCTTGTCGCCGGCGGCCTGGCGGCACTCGGTTCGTTCCAACTCGGCACAGTCAAAAAGGCCGCCGCGATCAGCCCCCCCAACCGGGCGTGCCGATTGAACTCAAAAAGAGCATCTGTACCCACTGTTCTGTCGGGTGCACCGTAACTGCGGAGGTCCAGAACGGCGTGTGGACGGGGCAGGAACCCTCCTGGGACAGCCCCTTCAATCGCGGCTCGCATTGCGCCAAAGGCGCCAGCGTACGTGAACTCGTGCACAGCGACCGTCGTCTGAAGTACCCGATGAAGCTCGTCGACGGCCAATGGGAGCGTACCACCTGGGAGGATGCGATCAACGGCATCGGCGACAAGCTTCTCGAGATCCGCGAGAAGTCGGGGCCGGAATCCACCTACTGGATGGGGTCGGCGAAATTCTCCAACGAGGGCACCTATCTCTTCCGCAAGCTCGCCGCTCTGTGGGGAACCAACAATCAGGATCACCAGGCCCGTATCTGTCATTCGACGACGGTTGCCGGCGTAGCCAACACCTGGGGCTACGGCGCGATGACCAACTCGTACAACGACATCAGAAATTCCAAGACGATGCTCGTTCTTGGCGGCAATCCGGCCGAGGCGCATCCGGTCGCGATGCAACATCTGCTTGAGGGAAAGGAACTCAACAACGCCAATTTCATCGTCATGGACCCGCGCTTCACGCGCACGGCTGCCCACGCCACCGAATACGTCCGCTTCAGGTCCGGCACCGACATTGCGCTGATCTGGGGCATGCTTTGGCATATTTTCGAGAATGGCTGGGAGGACAAGGAATTTATCGCGCAACGCGTCTACGGAATGGATGAGGTTCGAAAGGAGGTCGCCAAGTACACCCCGGACGAGGTGGAAACGATCACCGGCGTGCCCGGCGAGCAGTTGAAGCGCATCGCCGAGACGTTCGCGACCCAGAAGCCATCGACGATCATCTGGTGCATGGGCCAGACGCACCACACTGTTGGGACCGCGAATACGCGGGCGAGCTGCATCCTGTGTCTCGCTACCGGCAACATCGGCAAGCCGGGCACCGGCGCCAATATCTTCCGCGGCCACGACAACGTTCAAGGCGCGACGGACATCGGGCTCGACGTGGTCACCCTGCCCTTCTACTACGGTCTGACGGAAGGGGCCTGGAAGCATTGGGGGCGGGTGTGGGAGATCCCCTATGACGACCTGTTGGGCCAGTTCTCTTCCAAGGAACTGATGGAAACACCCGGCATTCCGTTGACCCGATGGTTCGATTCGGTTTCACTGCCAAAGGAAGACGTCGAGCAACCCGACATCATGCGGTCGATGTTCGTACAGGGCCACGCCAGCAACAGCATCACGCGCATCCCCGAGTCGATGAAGGGGCTTGCCGGACTTGAGCTGCTTGTCGTGGCCGATCCTCACCCTACGACCTGGGCCTCGCTCGCGGTGCAGGCGGGGCGCAAGGACAACACCTATCTCCTGCCGGTTTGCACGCAGTTCGAAACCTCGGGATCGCGGGTCGCCTCCAACCGCGCGCTCCAGTGGGGCGAGCAGATCGTCCCCCAAGCTTCGAGCAGAAGGACGATTATCAGGTCCTGTACCTGCTCTCACAGAAGCTTGGCCTCGCCGAATGGATGTTCAAGAACATCGCCGTCGAAGGCGATCGGCCGGTACCCGAGGACGTGCTGCGTGAAATGAACCGCGGCGGCTGGTCGACCGGCTATTGTGGCCAGTCGCCCGAGCGGCTCAAAGCGCATATGCGCAACCAGCACAAATTCGATCTGCTCACCCTGCGCGCGCCGAAGGACGACCCGGAGGTCGGCGGCGATTATTACGGTCTGCCCTGGCCATGCTGGGGAAAACCGGAACTCCGTCACCCGGGAACTGCAAACCTCTACAGCACCGGCCTGCATGTCATGGACGGGGGCAGCCCATTCCGCGCCCGCTTTGGCGTGGAACGCAACGGCGAAACGCTTCTTGCCGAGGGTTCTTACACGGAAGGTTCCGAACTCACCGACGGCTATCCGGAGTTCACCATGGCCGTGCTCCAGAAACTCGGCTGGGATCGGGATCTCACCCCGGAAGAACTAGGCATCATCCAGACGATCGGCGATGATATGGGCGACATCGGCAAGGTGTCGTGGTCGACCGACCTGTCTGGCGGCATCCAGCGCGTGGCGCTCAGCCATGGCTGCCACCCCTACGGGAATGGCAAGGCCAGGGCGCTTGCCTGGAATTTGCCGGATCCGGTGCCGATCCACCGCGAGCCGATCTATACGCCCAGGGTGGATCTTGTAGCCAAGTATCCGACCTATCCAGACGCCAAGCAGTTCCGCCTGCCCAATATCGGCTTCAGTGTGCAGAAGGCGGCTGTGGACAATGGCACCGCGAAATCGTTCCCGATCATTCTGACGACCGGACGCCTCGTCGAATACGAGGGTGGCGGTGAGGAAACCCGCTCGAACCGGTGGCTTGCCGAGTTGCAGCAGGACATGTTTGTCGAGATCAATGTCGACGATGCAGCCGAGCGCGGCATCAGTGACGGAGGTTGGGTCTGGGTCAACGGAGCGGAGAACGACGTGAAGGCAAAGGTAAAGGCTCTGGTCACCGAGCGTGTCGGCAAGGGTGTCGCATTCATGCCCTTCCACTTCGGCGGCTGGTTCCGGGGCGAGGACTTGCGAGCCAATTATCCCGAAGGGACCGACCCTTACGTTCTCGGCGAAAGCGCCAACAGTATCACCACCTACGGCTACGATCCCGTAACGGGGATGCAGGAACCGAAGGTTACGCTTTGCCAGATCGTTGCGGTGTAACGGAGGAACGAAGATGGCACGGATGAAATTCCTTTGTGACGCCGAACGTTGTATCGAGTGCAATGCCTGCGTTACCGCCTGCAAGAACGAGCACGACGTTCCGTGGGGTATCAATCGGCGGCGTGTCGTCACCATCAATGACGGCAAGCCGGGCGAACGCTCCGTCTCGATGGCCTGCATGCACTGTACGGACGCACCCTGCGCGGCAGTTTGTCCCGTTGACTGTTTTTACACCACTGCGGATGCCGTGGTGCTGCATTCCAAGGACCTGTGCATCGGCTGCGGCTACTGTTTCTACGCCTGTCCGTTCGGCGCGCCGCAATATCCACGCGTCGGCAATTTCGGCTCACGCGGCAAGATGGACAAATGCACGTTTTGTGCGGCAGGACCGGAGGCCGACTCGACGGAGGTCGAGTATGCGAAATATGGAGCCAACCGGCTGGCCGAAGGCAAGCTGCCACTCTGTGCGGAGATGTGCTCGACGAAATCGTTGCTGGCTGGCGACGGAGTGATCATTGCCGCGATCTACAAGGAGCGTGTGACGCAGAGAGGCTATGGCTCGGGCGCATGGGGCTGGCATACCGCCTATCGGGAGACAGTGGACGTCTAGGGCATCCTGCAGCCGATAAAGTGATCTGAATGCAGAGAAGATGATCTGGAATCTAAGGATAGAGCGCCATGCATCATCCTTTCACGCTCAGGAAGGACGCTTCAGCGCTTCGGTCGAACATCGGGATAGCCGGAAACGGGTTCCGTTTCGGTACGGTGGTCCGGGAAAATCGAGATAGCGGGTGCTGCTTGGCGTCGCAGCGAAGTTGGGAGGACGGAGCAAATGCGTATCTGGAGCCTTTATCGACTGGTCTCGGCGGCGGTTGCGGCATTCATACTGGCTTTCGTCCTATGGATGGCGCCCGCCGGGGCGCAGGAGCGCGCACCGGTCAACAACCCCGGTGCGCAAGGGGTGAGCGAGCAGCAGCTTCTTGATGAGCTCGGCAAGATCCAGGGTCGGGTCACGATACCCGACCGCAAGGCCACAACGCTGCAACAACCTCAAGGTCGGGACTATCAAACCTTCGAGCGGACTGCTCTACCCTGGGTTGGTGCGTTCATCATTATCGGCACGCTGCTCTCGATAGCGCTGTTTTATCTCATCCGGGGCCGTATTCGGACACAGGCAGGCGAATCAGGTCAAAAAATTCTCCGGTTCAACGCGCTGGAACGCCTGCTCCATTGGACAACCGCAACGGCCTTCATCGTCCTCGCGATCACCGGTTTGAACTTGATCTTCGGAAAGCGCCTGTTGATGCCGCTGATCGGGCCGGAGGCGTTCTCGACCTGGTCGATCTGGGCCAAGTACGCGCATCATTTCGTATCCTGGGCGTTCATGCTCGGCGTCGTATTGATGTTGTTGACGTGGATCCGACACAATCTCCCGGACCGCTATGACGCAAGATGGCTTAAGTCCGCCGGCGGATTCTTCGACCGGTCGAACCAAACGCATATACCGGCGGGACGTTTCAACACCGGGCAGAAACTCATCTTCTGGTCTGTCGTGGTGGGGGGGCTGCGTTGTCGGTCTCAGGCGTGTTCATGCTGTTTCCGTTCTCCTTCACTGACGTCAACGGCATGCAGATGGCCCAATATGTCCATGCCATCGCGGGCCTCATCATGATCGCGGTGATCATTGGGCATATCTATATCGGCACGCTCGGTATGGAAGGTGCCTATCAGGCAATGGGCTCTGGCTCGGTGGACCTGAACTGGGCCAAGGAACATCACAGCGCCTGGGTGGAAGAGCAGCAAGTAAAGACCGGTGCCCGGACACCGCCGCATACTGCCGCTGAGCCGGCGGAATAGACCAGCCATATTCGCACCCGAACGGCGATCTGCGTATCGCGCGTCGTTGCAGAGTTGCGCCACCTGTGCCGCGAAATACTCTGGCAGAACCTAATGCAAAGCAGTTCTGCATTGCTGAAAGGCGAGGCATCCGAGGACAAAGAGCCAAATTTTGAGACCGCTCGGATGTTCGATCAGAGGGTGTGAATGTCACCTGTGCAAAAGACGCTCGGAGCCTCCTACGAAGGTTTCTCCTCGTTGTCCGCAGAAACGCTGCCGGGTTCACCCGACCAGTTCTTTCCGACGAGATTGTGACCTGGATCCCCTACCCGGGCGCCCTCGGTCCTGTAAACCTCCCAAGCAGGCTCTGCCGGCTGTACGTTCGTAAAATAATAGCCGGTACCAAACGCGATCGCTCCTACAACGACTACTCCCGTCACGATTATCCCCATTGCGGACTCCTTCGCTTCCGTTGCCACTCGATGCAGCCGCGACCAGGTGCCAACGGGCTATTCGTCTGGGCACAATTCCGGCATCTAATCGTTCTCCTACGGGCCGCTAGTCCCGGAGGGATTTTGAGCTGCGCCTGAATTCTGCTGATACCGGATATCCAATGCTGCCAATGCAATCAGCGGCGGTGGCATGGCAACGCCGGCAACTCTCATCTTCCGGGCCGTCTTTTGGCATTCCGCGATATCGTTCGCGTCGGCGAGTTGCTGGGCCGCTTCCATGCTCAGCACAGATTCCTTTGGCGTGCTCATCACATCGGCGGGCGGGAGCGGCGCTGCCCGTGACTCTTTCTGCGGTGCGTTTGCAACCGATCCGGCATTCGCCTGATCCTTGCCCGGCTCAGGCGCATCGGTTGCGACGCCGTCCTGTCCGGTAACGGCCTGCGCCGAATTACTCCCGCCGCCCCCCGAGGCGTCTTTGCCGGTGGTGGTCGTGCCAGCCAAACCGGCCGAGCCTTGCTGGCTCGAGGCGGGCTGCGGAGGCTTTGCCTGCTGAGCGGCCGTCACGGCAGTTTTCTTCGCATCGGCAGCTTGAGGCGCGTCTGGAGGGGGAGCCTTCATGAAGCCAAGAATCTCCTGACACAGGTTGGCCGGACCGCCTGGCGGCGAGGCAGCCGCCTCTATTGGCGAGGCAGATTGGGGAGATAGGGGCGCCGGTGGCGTCGCAGTCTGCGCCAGGCAAGTCGAAGTTGAGAGTGCGAACGCTCCCGCGAGAATGATTTCTCTCATCGCCAGCTCCTTGTCTTGTTGATCAGGCAGCGACTATGGAAATTCCTGCTTAACATGCGGGATCATCGCTTAACTTGCAAGTTCAACGGTAACCGCTGGCACCGATTTTAGGTTCCATCGTTGGCACTCCGAGCCCTTGCGGTAGCGTTGTCCTCGTCCGTTTTGATGGACTACAATCCAAAAGAGCAGTAGGGAAGGAACCGAACGGGATCGCCCGGTGCGACCCGACGGGCGCCATCGGCAAGTTCGACAAGTCCGGTGGCCCAGGAAAGCCCGCTGACCCGCCCCGAACCTTCCGACCGGAAAACCTCAGCGTGACCTTCCGGCGTCAATCGCGCCCGCAGATACTCGCGCCGGCCTGCGTGCTTGTTCTTTTCGAAAGCGGCCGGAACCGTGAAACTCATTGGCTCCTCCCATCCCTCGCCGGCCAACACGGAGACGGCCGGGCGGCCGAATATTAGAGCGCAGATGAAGGCCGCGACCGGATTTCCCGGCAGGCCGAACACCGGAACACCCCTCCACAAGCCAAGCGCCAACGGCCGGCCCGGCTTGACGGCGATACGCCAGCTTTGCATCACACCGGCCTCCTGTAACAGCGCCGAGACATGATCCTCGTCTCCCGCCGAGGCCCCGCCGGAGGTGAAGATTACATCTGCCTCTGTTGCCCCTCGGTCAAGCCGGGCGGCCAGTGCTGCTCGGTCATCGCCGACATGACCAAGGTCTACAGGCACATGGTCCCAGCGCCGAGCCATTGCCAGAAGCATCGGCCGATTGGCGTCATAGATGCGGCCGACTTCCAGAAGGGCTCCGCCAGCATCCGCGGCGATCTCGTCACCGGTGGACAGCACACCCAAGCGCAGCGGACGGAAAACCGAAACCCTTGTCGCGCCAACGGCAGACAGCAGCGCCAGATCTGGCGGGCGCAGGCGATGCCCGGCCGGCAATGCGACATCGCCGGCGATCACGTCCTCGCCGGCCTTACGGGTATTTGCTCGCATCTTGATCGGACCGTGGAAGGCTATGCGGTGGCCATCGGTGGCGGTATCCTCCTCCAGAACCACCGTGTCGACCCCTACGGGAAGAATTGCTCCGGTCAGGATGCGGACCGCCATTCCCTCCGGCACAGGGCCTGAAAATGGCACACCCGCCGCCGCACGGCCTTCGATCAGCGGCAGCGTCTGGAGTCCCTCGCCGGTAGCCGCATGAGCAAAACCGTATCCATCGACGGCTGAGTTGGCGGCGGGCGGATTGGAGCGACGTGCAACTGCATGGTGCGCCAAAACGCGGCCGAGCGCATCAGCGACGTCGAGTTCCTGGATATCCACAACAGGAGACAGGTTTGCCCGTAGCAGGCCGAGCGCAGTATCCACAGGGGTCCAATCGACGCCCGGCGGCAGGGCGAAACAATCGTTCTTCAAGCGTGGTGGCGTAAGCGGAGGAGGCGTCATCGACATCAGCAAGCCCAATGAAAAACGAGACCGACGGCGCCGATCTTTCGTGTGCTGGCACAGTCGACCGCGTCGTAGAAGGTCATGTCAAATCTCCGTGCAGAATCGCATTGGCGCGCACCATGTCCTGCGGCGTGTTGACATTGAAAAACGGATCGAACGGCGCCGACGCAAACAGCGCAGTCGCGGTGCCATGCCGTTCGGCCCAAAGCATGATCTTGCGAAGCCCGCCTGAAAGTTCGGCGTGGAGGTCCTCGCGCAAACCGACAGGCCACAAACCGAAGGTGGGATGGTGGCGCAGCGATCCCGCCTCGTCCGGAGAGGCGGCCAGCGCTATTGGAACCTTCTTCTGTGCCGCCGCGTCGCTGAGCCTGGCCACTAGGTCACGGGGGAGGAAAGGCGTATCGGCCGCCGCAGTCACGATCGCATCCGCGCCCTCTTCGGCCGCCCACTCGAGGCCCGCGAGAACACCCGCCAGGGGCCCAAGATAATCCGGCAGCGTATCGGCAAGTACAGGAAGCCCGAAGTCTGAAAAGCGCGCTGGATCCCCATTGGCGTTGATCGCAAGCTGCGCGCATTGCGGCGCAAGCCGTGCATGTACATGACCGAGCAGCGTTACATCGCCGAGCCGCAGCAAGCCCTTGTCGCCGCCACCCATACGAGTGGAACGGCCTCCGGCCAGTATGACACCCATAATTTTAGTCAATTAGTGCGCCTTTGCGGCGGTGATGTTTCTCATCCTCAGGTACGGTTTCGGGATCAGCATCCCAGATCAGCCTCTCCTCTCCCGTCAGACAGACGAAGCGTTTACCACGCATGCGTCCAATCAGTGTCAGCCCTACCTGGCGCGCAATCTCCACGCCCCAGGCTGTGAAGCCTGAGCGCGACGCGAGCACCGGAATCCCCATCATGGCGGTCTTGATAACCATTTCGGACGTAAGCCGTCCGGTGGTGTAGAGAATCTTGTCTTCAGCTCTCACTTTCTCGAAGAGCATCCAGCCGGCGATCTTGTCGACCGCGTTGTGACGACCGACATCTTCCATATAGACCAGCGGTCGGTCCTCCTTGCACAGCACCGTTCCATGGATCGCGCCAGCTTCAAGATACAGGCTCGGCGTAGTGTTGATCGTGCGGGCCAGCGTGTAGAGCCACGACGTCCGCATTGGCGCGGCCGGCAAGGTCAGCCCCACCAGGCCCTCCATCATATCGCCAAACACCGTACCTACAGCACAGCCACTCGTGCGGGTCTTCTTCTTGACCTTTTCTTCGTACGTCGTGCGGCTCTCGGTCCGGACGACAACCACGTCAAGTTCCTCATCATATTCAACATCGGTAACTGTTTCTGCAGGATCTAGCATCCCCTGATTACGCAGGAACCCGAGCGCGAGGTATTCCGGGTAGTCGCCGATCGTCATAGCCGTGACGATCTCCTGCGAGTTGAGGAAGATGGTGAGGGGCCGCTCCTCGATAACCGAAAGTTCGAGCTTTTCGCCAAGATGGTCCACGCCCATGACAGATCGCGTCAGCCGTGGATTCTCTGTGTTCGGTCCTATGATGTAGTCAGCCGCCATTGGTCACCATCAAAAGAGGGTTGCCGTTATGGGTCTGTAAATAAAGTGCAGTAGCAGGTGATGTCCGTCAAGCAGCCGACGACATCTCGCCTGCCGGTGCGACGCCGTGGCCAAGCGTTCAATGAACAGTTTTCCGTCCGGGTTCAGCATGATCTCGGTGACGCTCGGATCATCCAATGCAACGCAGAGCTGATCGCCAAGCGCTTCTTGAAGCTTGCGCACGAGTCGAGGATGGGATCGAAGCTTTGTCGCGGACGTCTCCTTTAAGCTGCTTCATTACGGTGGCCAGCGATTTGAGCGCGATAGTTGGCGGGCCGGAGCTTCTTGAATGTGCTGGTGTCGGCGAGGACCAAGAGCAGGAAGTAGGCGGGCGACTCTATATTCCTTGTCAGCCGGTGAGACGCGTACATTAACAACTGTAGACTAAGTAATTGATTTTACGTAGTAATAATGCGGCGCAAACGCAACAAAGAATGGCCTAGTCAACCGATTCCGGCCCGGACGGTGCTGAAAGAAATCTCGATGGTAACGCTGTTCGGCATTATGCGAAAAGCCATCTAGCAGGACACGCCCGATCCGGATGCGGCGTATTCAACTGCCAGGTCTTAGTTGATGGTCAACACCTTTGCTCGGGGTTATCGACAGCCCGATTCGGGCGACGCGCCCCCTTAACTCCGGAATTCTTCGTATGGAATCGTGTCAAAGCCGCTCAGTAAACGCTTTGATACAACTGGATAAAATCCTGAAACAGGGCAAATACGTCAGGTTCGTAGATCCCGCTCCGCACTGATTGTCGTCAATCGACACAGACAAGGAGAGGCCACATGACTGCTATCGACACATTGTCCCGCCGGAATCATATTGCTGACCGCGCCATCGCGCTTGCTATTGGGTCCATGATGCTGCTGCCGGTCACAGCCCTGCGAGAGGTAAGCGCCGCTGACACCACCTTAGTCAGTTCCAAGAACCAGCAGGCGGATGAAAGCATTCGCCCGTTTGAAATTCATGTCCCGCAGTCTCAGCTCGACGATCTTCGCAAGCGGATCGCGAACACGCGTTGGCCGGATAAGGAGACTGTCGGCGATATCTCCCAGGGCATCCAGCTCCAACGTGTTCAGGAACTGATTCGCTACTGGGGAAGCGAGTATGATTGGCGTAAGGCCGAGCAGGAACTGAATGCCCTGCCGGAATTCATTACCACGATTGACGGGGTCGATATCCAGTTCATCCACGTCCGGTCGCGTCACCCAAACGCCCTCCCCGTCATTTTAACGCACGGCTGGCCGGGATCGCAGTTCGAGTTCATCAAGACGATTGGTCCACTTACCGATCCAACCGCCTACGGTGGTCGCGCGGAAGATGCGTTCGACGTCGTGATCCCGTCGATTCCCGGTCATGGATTCTCCGGCAAGCCTACCGAACTCGGATGGGGACCGGAGCGGGTCGCGAAAGCTTGGGACGTGCTCATGAAACGTCTGGGATATTCGACCTATGTTTCCCAAGGTGGCGACCACGGTTCGGTGATCTCTGATGCGCTGGCGCGGCAAGCTCCGAAGGGCTTGCTCGGCATTCACCTCAACATGCCCGCGACTGTTCCAGGGGAGCTGATGAGGGGCATCAATGCAGGCGATCCGGCACCGGTGAACTTATCGCAGCCCGAAAGGGAAGCCTATAGGTCGCTTAGCACCTTCTTCGGCAGGAACGCCGCCTATGGCGCAATGATGGTGACCCGCCCGCAGACCATCGGCTACTCGCTAGCGGACTCGCCATCCGGTCTAGCGGCGTGGATCTATGAGAAATTCGTTCAATGGAGCGATAGCAACGGCGTGCCTGAAAATGTCCTCTCCCGGGATGAGATGCTCAACGACATCACCCTCTATTGGCTGACGAACGTCGGTGCGTCGTCGTCGCGCTTCTACTGGGAGAACAACAACAACAACTTCAGCTCCGACGCCCAGCAGACCAAAGACATCAAGGTGCCCGTGGCAATCACGGTGTTCCCAAAGGAAATCTACAAGGCACCGGAAAGCTGGAGCAAGCAGGCATACCCATCTCTGGTCTACTACAACCAGGTCGAAAAGGGTGGCCATTTCGCTGCCTGGGAACAGCCGCAGCTGTTTGCCGAGGAACTGCGGGCCGCATTTAAGTCGATGCGTTAGACTCCAATTCCACATCAGTGCGGCTTCCTTCCGGAAGCCGCATCTTCGTTTTGCGGGCTTCGTCCTGCCCTTCAGCGATGATGCCCATAGCATATATGCTATAGCCTCATCCCCGCGCTTCTCGCCGGCTCCGGCATCGCCGCGGGGATCGATTTGCCAGCGTCCGCGCCCCTTCTGCGGCGACGCTCTCCATATGAAATTTGTAAGCAGATGTACGCTGCGTTCTCACGACAAACTTCGTTACACCGCCTCGCGTTTCGAACATATCGCGGATACACCCGAAAGCTCTTATTCGCGGGTCACTTCAAGCGAAAGGAGATCACATGTCCCGCTACACGCATATCCTCGCGGCCCTGGCAGCGAGTGCTCTGGCCCTTGCTGGGCCGGCTTTTGCCGGTCAGAAGCCTACTGTCGTACTCGTCCATGGTGCGTTCGCAGAATCGAACAGCTGGAACGGTGTCGTGCGGGAGCTGGAAAAAGACGGCTATCCTGTCGTAGGGGCCGCCAATCCGCTCAGAAGCGTCAAGGGCGATGCTGATTATGTTTCGGCCATTCTCTCCGGGATCAAGGGGCCGATTGTTCTTGTCGGCCATTCCTACGGCGGCAGCGTCATCTCCAGCGCCGCGAACGGTCATGAGAACGTCAAGGCTCTGGTCTTCGTCGCGGCGTTTGCGCCGGAAGCGGGAGAAACCGCCATCGATCTCACCGGAAAGTTCCCCGGCAGTACCCTGGGCCCTACCCTCGCCCCGCCGGTCACCCTGCCGAATGGAGGTCATGATCTGTACATCGACCAGAACAAGTTTCCCGATCAGTTCGCCGCAGACGTTCCGCTCGTTGAAGCCAGGCTCATGGCAGCGGGACAACGCCCTGTCGCCGAAGCCGCGTTGAAGGAGCCGGCTGGCGCGCCTGCCTGGAAGAAAATCCCGTCCTGGTTTGTTTATGGCGACGCTGACAAGAACATTCCGCCTGCCGCGATGTCTTGGATGGCTGAGCGCGCAAAATCCAAAGAGACCGTGGTCGTCAAGGGCGCTTCGCACGTCCTCATGGTTTCCCATCCGGAAGCTGTCTCCCACCTTATCGAGAAGGCCGCAGCGTCGGCCGAGAAGTAGTCGCAAAGCTCCCGACGACATTATCGCGCGTCGGGAGAATACACCCCACTATCTTAGTACGGTTCATCAAAATGGTCAGCCGGCGCCCGCCCTACGCCCTGGTAGTAGGGAAGACAGCGGCGCAGGCAGGAAAGACGCCCCTTGCGAAGCAGCAGTGGCTTCGAAGTCGTCGCGGATCGTGCCGCAGACCACCGGAAACGGCACTTCTGGCAAGGGACGGGCGACTCTCCGACCGATTGAAGCTCAACGCGGCGGCCGCAGCATCGGGACGAGCGTCGGCGACGAACCGGCCTGGATCGCGCCGAGCGGTTCGAAGCCGTAGCGTCGATAGAACGGAATGTTGCGCGGGTTCGAGGATTCCAAATAGGCTGGCGCGTGATCGCGATCGCACCGTGCGAGTGCGTACGCCATCAAGGCGTCGCCGTGACCTTCGCCTTGATGCGCCGGGTCGACGCCGATCAGGGGCAGGTACCAATGGGGTTCGGTCGGGTGGTACGTGGCCATCTGCTCGAATATGGCCGTGGTTTCGGGGGCAAGAGAGCGCGCAACCGTGCTCTCGAGCACCGCACCAAGCCCCTCCTCGTCGGAATGCACCCCGGGCGATAGCCACAGCGCCGCCCCGGCGTGGCCGTCGGTGCAAAAGGCGGTTCCGTTAGCGAATGCGCTGCTCCCGAACGCCCGGATCATTCGTGGCATGGCCGCAAGGTACTGGTGTGCATGCGGCCAGGTCCATCGCGCCATGGGATCCGCTGCAAACGCCAGCATGACCGTTTCGATCGCCAGATCTTCCTCGGCCGCGGCCATAACTCTCACCGTTGGCGATTTCACACTGCCCTCCTGACGCAGGTGGTCCGACGAGACGCCCGTTCTCAGCTACGCATCGTAACCCGGATGGCGTGGAAGCGATACCGGTTGCTGCCGGCTCAGCGGTTCCGTATTCGCTTCGGTCCATTCTGGCCACAAACGACAGTCGGCTTTGACGGAACAATGACCAGAAGCGGCTGTTAGGGGGACAAAGCTGGAGCGGAGGTAGTTGTGATCCACTATGTCTCGGTAGGGACGAATGATGTCGGGCGTTCGAAGCGCTTCTACGATGCCTACTCCGCAAAGTAGCCGCCAACGGAGGCGCCCATGCCGACTCTGCCCTACGCAATTCTCGAAGCCCCCTCTACGCTGGGCCTCGCGACCGACGGTGTGGAGCACTTGCCCGACCAGCTCTTGAGCCTCGGTCTCGCGGAGCGCATCCATGCGCGCCGCGCCGAGCGGCTGACGGTGCTTCCGAAGGACCCTACGCCTGATCCCGAGACCGGCATCCTGAATGCCAGTGCAATTGCGGCGTGGTCGCCCAAGCTCGCCGACGCGGTGGAAGCGGTGCTTGACGCGGGCGAATTTCCGGTAGTACTCGGCGGCGATTGCACGATCGTGCTGGGCTCGATGCTCGCGTTTCGACGGCGCGGCAGCTACGGCCTGTTCTTCATCGACGGCAACGCCGATTTTTTCCAGCCCGAGGCGGAGCCCAATGGTGAGGGCGCTTCAATGGACCTTGCCCTGGTCACCGGCTACGGCCCGTCGAAACTGGCTGACATTGAAGGTCGCGGTCCTCTGGTCCCTCCCGAAAACGCTGTCGCGTTCGCGTATCGCGATCATAAGGACCAGGAGGAGTACGGAAGCCAACCGCTCCCCAAAGAGCTCAAGGCGATTGACCTTCCCGCCGTGCGCGCGATGGGCGTCGAGGCCGCCGCGCGCGAAGCGGTTCACCACCTGACGCGAGAGGAGCTGGATGGCTTCTTCATCCATCTCGACGCCGATTGCCTCGACGATGTCGTCATGCCGGCTGTCGATTTCCGCATGCCCGGCGGGTTGTCGTGGGACGAGCTGGGGACCGCGCTGCGGGTTGCCTTGGCGAGCGGCAAGGCAGTCGGCATCGAGATTACCATCTACAATCCGCGCCTTGATGAGGACGGCAGCGCCGGACGCGGCCTGGCCGACGTACTAGCCGCAGCGCTCGGAACAGCAGCACCCTCGGTTGCCCAGGGGCGGAACTTCGATAAATTTACCCTGTAGGAGACTTTCCGCAACCGGCCCTGTTGCAGACCAGCGCCATCCGGACGATGAGTGGCTCGGTGTCGCCCGAAGCAGGCCGCCCCCGAGGGTCGAACTTCGGCTGTCCACGCAACTTATGCCAGCAGCAGTCCGCCGTCCACATGCATGACCTGCCCTGTGATATGGCGTGCTCCGGGTGACAGAAGGAAGGCGACCAATTCGGCCACGTCGATCGGCTCCCCGAGCCGGCCGTTCGGTGTAACCGCACGTGCGCTTTCCATCGCTGCTGATGTCGTGGCGGCATGGCCGCCGCTGTCCTTGCGTGTGAAGCCGGGTGCCACGCAGTTTACCGTCACACCTTCAGGCGCGAGTTGGGCGGCAAGCGATTTGGCCAGAGCCTCCAACGCAGCCTTGGCGGCACCGGATGCGGGAAAATGCATGCCGTTCGTCCCGAAGCCGTGGGCGACGAACGAACTAACGGCGACCACTCGTCCCTGCGTGGATGTTCTCAGGTCCGGCAGAGCGGCGTCGACCAGCCGGAAAAAGGCCATCGGCATCATGTCGAACGCTGTCTGCAGGTCTTCGTCCGTCAGCTGACCGAACGACGATCGCTGCGCGCGGCCGGCATTCGAAACGATCTGGTCGAGCCCGCCGAAGGCTGCACACGCCGCCCGTACGAGATGTCCGGGAACGGTCGGATCGGACAGGTCTCCGAGTTCCGTGACAACCTCGGCGCCTTTTGCGCTCACCTCCTCCGCGACCGTCCTCAGTCCCTGCGCATTGGCGCCCGTGTGCAGGAAAAGCCGCATGCCGGGCGTCGCGATGCGCCGCGCGATTGCGGCGCCGATTCCGCTGCCAGCACCGGTAATGAGAATTCTTGGTGCGTCTGTCATGGCATCCTCATGAAAATGCGCGCAAAAGCAGAACAAGAGCTGAAGCCGCCGACACGATGAGGACGATGGCCTTCACATGCCCGCGGTCGACGAGCCGTCGTCCCCAGCCCGACAGCAGAAAGCCGAGAAAGGCGAAGGGGAGCATGGTCGCGGCAAGAAGGAGATCGGAGAGGCCGAAACTGCCGACGACGAAAAGGGCTCCGATCGAGATGATGCCGCCGACGACGAAGAAGGCGTTCAGGGTCGCACGCATGCGTGCGCCGCCGGCATTTTGATAAACCATGGCCATGGGCGGAGCGCCGATCGAGGTCAGGGTGCCCATGAAACCGGAAAGAACCCCGGCGAGGAAGAGCGAACTGCGCGTCGTTTCGATCCTCAGCCCCGCAAGGCTGAGCGCCACCGCGAAGAGCACGCCGAAGCCGAAGACGGCCGCAAAGGCATCCGGGCTTAGCAATTGGAGGCAGAACGCGGCCGCCCCTGCCGCCAGCAGGCGCCCGGTCAGGGAGAAGGCCAGATCCTGCCGGTTGACGTCGCTCCATTCCCGAACCGTACCACCGGCACTCACGGCTATGGCCATAGCCAGCATCGGTCCAGGCACGAAGGCGGGATCGATGATGGCGAGCATCGGCGCTGCGAGCATGTTGAATCCGAAACCGGTGGAGCCCTGAACCGCACCGGCAAGGATGAGCGCGACGGCCGCGGCTATCCCCTGGGGGCTGAGCAACAATTCCATCATGAGTGCCGATTCCAGCAGGCGGCAAAATGATCGCCGGTCTTGCGCAGGAGCTGCGGAGCCTCTTCGCGGCACCGGTCCGTCGCAAGCGAACAGCGCGGATGGAAGCGGCAGCCGGTCGGCGGATTGGCGATATCGACGGACTCGCCCGGAGGCACGATGCGTCGCCGCGCGCGCTGGAGCTTCGGATTGGCGACCGGAACCGCAGACAGCAATGCCTCTGTATAGGGATGGATCGGCCGCTCGTAGATGGCGTCGCGCGGCGCGACCTCGACGATCCTCCCCGCATACATGATCGCCACCCGATGAGAGATGTGCCGCACGATGGCGAGGTCGTGGGCAATGAAGAGATAGGATATTCCCAGATCGCGCTGCAGGTCCTGCATGAGGTTGACGACCTGAGCCCGCACCGAGACGTCGAGGGCGGAGACAGGCTCGTCAGCCACGATGAGCGCGGGCTTCAGCGCCAGGGCTCTGGCAATGCCGATCCGCTGGCGCTGTCCGCCGGAAAAGCTGTGCGGATAGCGGTCCGCGGCATCGCTGGGCAGTCCCACGCGCTCCAGCAATTCGGCAACGGCGGCACGCGCTTCCTCTGCGGAACCGGCGAGGCCGTGGACGATAAGCGGTTCGGCGACGATGCTCGAGACCTTCATGCGCGGATTGAGCGACGTATAGGGGTCCTGCAGGACGATCTGCATGCGCGCCCGCAGGCGTCGCAGCGGCTCGCCGCCGAGATGGGTAATGTCCTCGCCGCCGAAGACGATCCTGCCTTGCGCAGCGGGAATGCGGCGGAGCACCGCGCGGCCGACGGTCGTCTTGCCGGAGCCGGACTCGCCGACAAGACCGAGCGTTTCACCCGGCGCCAGGTCGAAGCTCACATCACTGACGGCATTGACGCTGCGGCGTTTGCGGAAAAGTCCGCCGGACGAGAGTTCGTAATCGATGGCGAGGCCGGAAACCGACAGCACGGGGGCGACCGTCATACTGCCTCCCTCCATGCCTGTTCGCCGGCTTTGCGGCAGGCCACTGTGCCCGCACCGATCGCACGGAGAATTTGAGGCACCCGGCAACCCTGGTCGCCGATCGGACAGCGAGGCAGGAAAGCGCAGCCGGAAGGCGGCTGCAACAGCCCCGGCGGAGCTCCGTCTATCGCCGCCAGCCGTTCCTCGTCGTCATCGAGGCCCGGGGTCGAGCGGATCAGACCCTGCGTATAGGGATGCGATGGATTTTCGAAAATGGCATCCACCGGACCGGTTTCGACGATCTGCCCCGCATACATGACGGCGACGCGGTGACAGAGGCCTGCGACGATGCCGAGATCGTGGGTGATCAGAACGATCGCCAGACCCATCTTCTCCTGCAACTCCGCCAGAAGCTCCAGAATCTGTGCCTGGATCGTCACGTCCAGGGCCGTTGTCGGCTCGTCGGCGATCAGAAGCTTGGGCTCGCAGGCAATGCCCATGGCAATCATGACGCGTTGTCGCATGCCGCCGGAAAACTCGTGCGGATACTGATCGAGCCTCCGCTCCGCGCCGGAGATACCGACCGCCGAAAGCAGTTCCGCCGCCCGTTGCCGCGCCGCCCGCCTGCTGAATCCCATGTGAACCTCTATCACCTCGGCGATTTGCGCCCCCACCGTCATCAGCGGATTGAGCGACGTCATCGGGTTCTGAAAGATCATCGTGATCTCCCTGCCCCAGATATCGCGTGCAGCCTTGGCGACATCGAACCCGGCTAGCGGCTTTCCTTCCCAGAGGATCTCACCGTCCGAGATGCGCCCCGGCACGTCGATCAGGCCCATTACCGCCTGTGCCGTCACGCTCTTGCCGGATCCGGATTCGCCGACGATGCCGAGCGTTTCGCCCGGTGCGACGGTCAGGGATACCCCGCGCAGGGCCTGGACGGTGCCGGCGCGCGTATCGAAACAGACATGCAGGTTGTCGATCTCGAGCAGAGGCACGGTCATGCATCCACCGTCCGTCGCCCGCGCCGCCGCCTGACCGCCTCGGCGCGCGCAAAGCGTTTCTCCCGTTCCTCGGGGTCGGTCGTTACCCGCAACCAGTTGGCGAAGAGATTGATGGACAGCACCGTGACGACGATCGCAAGGCCCGGAAAGGTCACGAGCCACCACGCGATGAACAGGTAGTCCCGTCCCGAGGCGACGTCGAGCCCCCATGACGTCGCCGGAGGCTGAACGCCGAAGCCGAGAAACGACACCGCTGCTTCCGCCAGCACGATATTGGTGAACTCCAGGATCGCCAGCGTCAGCAGCGGCGAGACGATGTTCGGCAGGATATGCCTGAAGATGACCCGTGCAGGACGACAGCCGATCACTTCGGCTGCTTCGACGTAAGGGGTCTGACGGGTCGACGAGACGATGCCACGCACGAGCCGGGCATAGACCATCCAGTTCGTCACCGACAGGACCGCAACAAGCGTCCAGACGCCGGGCCCCAGAACCGCGACGACGAGGAGGATCAGAAGGATGCCGGGGAAGCTGACCTGAATGTCGACCAGACGCATCAAGATCGAGTCCGTGCGCCCTCCCATGAAGCCTGCCCAAAGGCCGATGACCGTCCCCAGTGTCGCCGCCAGAAGGCAGGTGACGGCGCCGATCGTCAGCGTCGCCCTCGCACCCCAGATGATGCGGGACAGGACGTCGCGGCCGAGATTGTCGGTTCCGAGCAAGTGTTCCCAAGTGCCGCGCTCCATCCAGACCGGCGGCTTCAGCCGTGCCATGATCGACTGCGCGGCCGGATCGTAAGGTGCGATAAGCGGAGCGAACAGGGCCAGGAAAACGATGAGCAGGATGAAGGCAAGCCCGATGGCAGCGGCCTTGTCGTGCCAGAGTTCCGATATCCCCGCGCGCGGCACGCGCGTGCTGACAGGAGTGGATGAAGCGGCGGAAGCGGGAGCGGCCATCAGTTCAATTCCATTCTCGGATCCACCGCCTTCGACAGGATGTCGAGCACGATCCCGATCAAGACGATCAGGAAAGCGATGATGAAGACGATGGCCTGCATCAGAAACAGGTCGCCCCGCTGGATCGCCTGCACGGCCGTCAGGCCAAGCCCCGGCCACGCGAACACCGTTTCGACTACAACCGTATAGCCGGAAAGAGTGGCGATCAGTTCCCATCCGGAGATAGAGAGAAAGGGAACCAGGATGTTGCGTAAGGTATGGACGCGCAGAATGCGCGTCAGTCCGAGGCCCTTTGCCCTTGCCGTCTTGACATAGGGCTTGTTGAGTTCGTCGATCATTGACGCGCGCACCATCATCGTGAAGCGCGCAAGCGGCGTCAGTGCGAGCGTAAGGGCCGGAAGAACAAGGTGCGCGGCCGTGCCCATGCCGGAGGTCGGCAGCCATCTCAGCGTCACCGCAAAGATCATGATGGCGACGAGACCAAGCCAGAATTGCGGCATCGCGAGCCCGAGAAGGCCGACCGACATGGTCAGCCGATCGACCAGTCCGCCCGGACGCAGAGCCGAAACGGCGCCCATCGGTATCGAAAGCATGACGGCGGCTCCGAGACCCGCCGCGATCAACAGCAGCGTGTTAGGCAAGCGCTCGAACACGACTTCAATCGCAGGACGCCGCTGCCAGAGGCTGTTTCCGAAGTCCAGAGTGGCGATGTCTCCGGCGAACCGCAGGAACTGCGTGGCGATCGGCTGGTCCAGGCCGATCTGCTGGGCAAAGGCAGCCCTTTGCGCCTCCGTCGAGCTCAGCGGAAGCATCAGCGCAACCGGATCGCCCACCAGCCGGGTCACGACGAAGACGGTCGCTGTCACCCCGAAGACGACGAGCACCCCCTGGAACAGGCGGCGGAGGATGAATTCCAGCATATGAGACATTCCTGTTGTCGGGGCGACTCTTGCCGCAGAAATGGTCCGCGGCAAGGGTGACGCCACCTGCGGGCGATGCTATTCGGTGACCTTCATCTCGCTCACCATCAACTTCGCGTCGACACGCGGCTGCCATTCCATGCGTTCCGACATGCCGTAGATGTCCTGGAGATTGAACAGCGGCACCGTGTAGTTCAGGTCGTGCCCCTTCTTCTGGATATCGTCATAAAGCGCCTTGCGTTTTGCGGTATCCGTTTCGACGCGTGCCGCTTCGATCATGGTTGCCATCTCGGCATCCGAGTTCGATGCCGCTGCACCGTCCTTGTGGTAGATGAAGGACATTTCCCGGTCGGCATCGAGCAGTTCGTTGGAATTGGCGATGAAGATCGCGTCGGGACGCGGCCCGTCGCCCATCAGGCTGTCGAGATATTGCGAGAATTCCTGGATGTCGGTCGTGACGTTCAGCCCGGTCTCGGCCCAGTAACCCGCGACCGCCTCGATCTGCTCACGGTCCTTCAGCCAGCGGCCGGATTCGCCGACGACTACGAGGGGTTTGCCCTCGGCCCCTGCCTCCTTGATCAGAGCCCGCGCCTTCTCGATGTCATAAGGATAGTGCTCCAGCTTCTCGTTGAAGCCGAAGGCGGCCGGATTGATGTGCGACCCCTTGGCGATCGTCGCATAGCCCATGAAAAGGCCCTCGACCATGGCCTTGCGGTCGATGGCGAGGTTGAGCGCCTCGCGCACCTTCGGGTCCTTTGTAACTTCATTGTCCGTACCCAGGACGAAGACGGACGTCTCGAGGCCGGGAACGGCAGCGAACTTCGGCACATTCGTCGTGAACTCAGGCAGGAGGTTTGTGATCACGTCGAATTCGCCGGAAAGCAGGCCGGAAAGGCGTGTGCCCGGCTCCGTCACGAAGCGGTAGGTGACGTCGTCGATCTCAGGTTCCCCGCCCCAGTAGTCCGCGTTTGCGACGAGCTTCAGGTCCGTCCCGCGGTTCCAGCTGTCGAACTTGTACGGACCGGTTCCGACCGGCGCACCGGCAAGATCGCCGTCCTTGGCATAGCCGGGCGCGATCATCTTCATCCAGTACATGCGCGAAGGGAGGATCGGATCCGGGCCTGTGGTCATGAGGTTGACTGTCAGGTCATCGACCTTTTCGGCCGCCTTGATCGTACCGAAATACGCCATCTGCTCGGAATTGTTGGCAGGATCGATGACCCGCGAGACGGATGCAACGACGGCATCGGCATTGAAAGCTTCGCCATTGTGGAACTTGATGCCGTCCCGCAAGTTGAACTGCCAGGTCGTGGCGTCGATCTGCTTCGGAGGCTGCGCGGCCAGACCCGGCACGAGTTCGCCGGTTGGCGTCCTTGCCATCAGCGTCTCGTAGATGTTGTCGTTGACCTGGCGCTCGCCGCCGTCATCCCTAAGCTGCGGATCGAGCGTCGAAGGCTCCGACCCGATGGCGATGGTGATGGATTGCGCCCATGCTGGCGAACAGGCAAGTGTGGACGCGAGTAACATCAGGGCACCCGCAGACAGTCTCTGTATCTTCCTCATTCACGTTCCCCTATTTTTGTTTCAGGTTTCAATGGCTTCAGCCGGCAGTTTCCTTTCCCGGATCCCGGTGTCGCCGTTCATGCCGGCCTTTGCGAGCGACGACAGGGGTACGGGCCGCAACGGCCAACGGCAAGCGCCCATTTCGGCAAAGCTTGCCGGAGCGGCTGCGGGGCGCAGTTCGGACATCAGTGAAAGCGTCCATTCTGTGCAGAAGCGTCCCTGGCAGGCACCCATGCCGAACCGTCCGTTGAGGCGCAATTCTCGTGCCGAAACAGCGTCCGGCCCTGACATTTGCGCCTTCAGATGGCCGATTGTCCGGTTCTCGCAACGACAGATCACCGTTTCGTCCGGACAATCGCCAAGGATCAGCGCATCGTGGACGGGCGCGAAAAGGCGGGAAAGGCTGGTCTGCAGGGAGCGCAGCCGTCGAATCCCGCTCCGGCCACTGCGCGGAGCGCGCCCTGCCAGCCGGGCCGCAGCCTCGCGGCCCGCTTCGGCTCCATCCGCCTCGGCGGCGTGCGCGCCGAGCACTTCACGAACGTCTCCGGCCCTGAAGGATGACGAGGCCTGCCGCCGCATCATTGGTCGGCAGGCCGAAATCGTTCGGGCGCAGCCCGTCATGGAGACCGATGCGGTCGACCTCGATCCGCTCCTCCCGCCCATTTGACGCGATGAGGCATGCGGTGAGCATATCGCCGGATCGGGTGATCTCAGTCAGACGCGTGCCGCGGCGCCACACGACGCGGCGGAGCAGGACAGGCACCATCAAGGCAGCCATGTCCGCAAGGATGGACGGATGGGCCAGCAGACGGACAGCAGCCAGGGGCCGCGAAGCAGGATCTCCCTCCTCGATGACGGCCACCGGCGGATTGCCGGCTGCCGTCATTTGTGCGGCCAAAGCGAGCAGCAGCGGGCCGCTTCCCGCAAGCAGGATGCGTCCCTCCGGCACGCGGCCCTCCTTCAGCATCACCTGGAGACCGCCTGCTGCAGCGACGCCAGGCAAATGCCAGCCCGGACGCGGTCTTACCCGCTCCACGGCCCCGCAACCTAAAATCAAGGCGCGCGGCCGGCATACTTCGACCTTTCCGGCTGCCCGGTCTTCGATCAGCACGGCGCCTGTGCTGTCGATGCCGACGAATGCCCGGCGGGTCCGAACATCCACGCCCGAGGCGGAAAGCTCCGCAGACAGGGCCTGCCAGCGGCCCCTAAGCGACGGTAAGACGGCAACGGGGGCCGCGCCTTCGGCCGGCTGGCGATGGATGGCGCCGCCGAGCGCAGGTCTCTGCTCGCAAAGCGTCACCGAGAGCCCCGATTTCGCAGCTTCGATCGCCGCCGAAACGCCGGCCGGTCCGCCGCCGACGACCATGACTTCAGCTTCTCGCATCGTCATCCTCCAGCGCCATCACGACCATACCGTCATAGACCGGTTCGAGGCAGGCCTCGGTTGCGCGCCCATCCACGCGGACGAGGCAACACTGACAGGCGCCGATGCCGCAGAAATACCGGGTTTGTGACCCGGCGGGATCCTTTCCGAATCCGTGAATGTTCGAACCGGCAAGGGCGGCTGCAATGCTTTCGCCTGCTCGGAACGGTACCTCGGCGCCCCGCCAGAAGAAAATCCCGACGGTGGTCATGCCGCGATGCTCCTACCGGCGAACCGCCCCGGATCGAACGGCGAAACATCGACCTCCGGCTCCTTCCTCCGAACAAGATCCGCAACGATCCGGCCGGTCAGCGGCCCAAGACAGATCCCGTCTCCTTCAAACCCGGCTGCGACGAAGAGATTGTCGACGCCCGGCATCCTGCCGACCATCGGCAGGCCGTCGCATATGGCAGTGCGGATGCCGGCAAAGCACCGAAGGATGCGCAAGCGCCCTAGCGCGGGCACCATGTCCGCAGCGGAGGCCGCCAGGTGAGCCACCGCTTCGATATCATTTTCAGGGATGGTGCGTCCCTCCTCACGTGTCGAGCCGATCAGGAACTGGCCGGTATCGAGGGGATCGATGACGACGCCGTATCCCCGGGCATCCACCTGAGTGCCCTGGTGCTTCTTGCTGAGGAGATAGCTGCAGGAGAGAAGCGAACCCGGCAGGCCGGCATTGAGAGCGGGTGCCCGCTCGGTCACCAGTTGCTGCCCCCTGCGTGGACGCGACACATCGGGAAGTCCTATGAGCTTGCCCGCGCCGCCACCTGCGGCGACGACCACCGCCGAGGCTTCGATCACCGCTTCCCCGACACGAACGCCGCTGACGCGGCCGGATCGTCCGTCGTATTCCAGCGCCGCAACGGGGGAATTGCGCTCCACCTTCAATCCTGCGGCGGAAATCAGACGCGAGACTATGCTGTAGCCGATCGCGTGCCCCTCGTCTTCGACTTCCAGCACTGCCACCGTTTTTCGGGAGAGCAGGGCCAATCTGTCTGCAACCATATCCCGGGTGAGCCAACGCACCGGCGCACCGACCTCGGCGAGAGCTTTCGAGTGGTCGGAAAGGACCTCGGCCTCCGCGTCGCTCGTCGCAACGAGGAAGGTGGGCCGCCGGTGGAACAGGCCCTGGAACAATCCCTCCTGCGCGAGTTCGCGATAAAGCGCCGCTCCGGCCCGGGCCATGGACATCATCGGGCCCGGGCGTTTGCTTGCCACCGACACGGCGCCGTCCGCAGCGCCGGTCGCCCCGCTGGCCGGCGTCGAAGCGTCGAGCAGCCGAACGGGCGTACCCGCGAGTGCGAGAAACGACGCGGTCGAGGCGCCGACAATGCCCGCTCCGATAACGATGACTGGTGGTGAAAAATGCTGCTCGCGCACCTGATCCGAACGCCTTGCAAGGAGGTTTCGGGACAGATCGTAGCGCGCCCGGCAAAACCGCGTCGATAAAAGAACAAGGGTACGAGTTATGAAAAAACTTACAACTCGCCGGCTCTGCGCCTTGCGGCCCTGCCCCTGCTCGCCGTAACGTCCTCGGCGCGAATGCACACGAGCCGCAGGAACCGCCACTTGCCCAGCATCAGCCTCTCACTCGTCCAGACGTTCTACCAGCTCGGACGGACCGGCTCCTATTCCGCCGCGGCCAGGGAACTCAATCTCAGCCATCCATCCGTGGCGAACCATATCCGGCGGCTGGAACACCTCCTCGGCGAGCGGCTGGTCGTCGCCGAGCGCGGGGCACGGCGTGTGGGACTGACACCGCGAGGGCTTGCGCTTTACGAGCTGATCCGTCCGGAATTCGACATCATGCTGACGCGTCTGACGCGGCTGATGGAGAGCCAGCGTCCGGTGCTGCGGATCGGCATGCCGCAGGGAATCTTCCATGATCTCTTTCCGCGGGTCGTCCGGAAATTCCATGAAAGCCGCCCTGACGTGGAGCTTGTCGTGTACGAGCGTGACACTGCGCTGTCGGATCTCGTCCGCCAGGGCAGCCTCGACATATTCATTGCGGAGCGGCATTTTGGCGACTCCGTCGTAATTCAGCAGTTGATCGGCCGTTACAGCCTTTCGCTCGTCTATCCTCGAAACTGGGGACCCGCTCCCGCCGAGGGCGGCATTCCCGAATGGGCCTGCGGCCGTCCTTTCGTTTCGCATGAACCGGGACAGATAATAAGGGACATCGCCACCGGTTTCCTCAGCAGCAAGGGTGCGGTTGTCGAGCCGCTGATCTCGGTGTCGTCAAGCGTCAGCATCAGGCGCTACGTCAGCGAAGGCCTCGGCTTTTCCATATTGCCGACCTGGTCCGTCGGACCGGACGATGACACGATAACCCGGGTGGAGCTGCTGAGCCTCACGCCTGTTCCCATCTATTTCGGGACGGCGCACTTCCTGAAGGACAACGAGACCGTCCGGGCCTTCTTCAGCCACTGCCAGTTCGAGCTCTCCGGCAGATCCTGATTGGCCATGCTCGCCTCAAAGCGCCTTTCGAATTCCGGCAGGACGTCGAAGAGATCGGCGACGTTTCTAAGAGTTACACCCTGCACTGCAACTGCTCGTCATGAGAACTCAAGGATGCGCTTGACCAAATCGATTCCGCGACCTATTAGGAAATGAACGTTTCCTAATAGGTCGATCAGATGAGTTTCGAAAGCATCTCTCCTCGCCCCGTCGGGCGGCCGCGCGAATTCGACATGCACCAGGCTCTGGATGCGGCGATCCGCATATTTTCCGAGAAGGGCTATCACGGGACCTCGATAGCCGAGCTCAAGGCGGAAATGGGACTGACCGCCGGCAGCATATACAAGGCGTTTCGTGACAAGCGTGACGTCTTCGTCGCAGCCTACGACCGCTATAAGCAAGTCCGCGCCGATCTTCTGGAGGAGGCGCTGTCCTCAGCCTCCACCGGTCGCGAAAAGATCGCCCGCGTCGTCGGTTTCTATGCCATCTCCGCCTGCGGCGAAACCGGCAGGCGTGGATGCCTGGCCATTGGCGCTGCCGTGGAACTGGTTCTGTCGGACGCCGAGATCGCCCAAAAGGTGGCCGGACACAATCGCCATCTCGTCTCCCGGCTCGAAGGTTTCATCCGCGAAGGCCACCAAGACGGTTCAATCCGCCAGAACGTCGATCCTGCGGGGACCGCGCTTGCGCTGTTTTCCTATCTTCAGGGCGTCCGCATCGCCGGCAAAACCGGAGAGCTGGAAAACCAGATGCTCGCTTCCGCCGAAGCCGTCCTGCGCATTCTCGACTGATTGAACCGTCCGCCTCCTGCCTCCCAAGGAACTCTTCAATGACAGCTCCCGTATCCATCGCCCAGACGCAGCATCCGGCCGGGCTTTCTGCCGGCATGACATTTCTGATGGCCGCCGCCTGCGGCCTGATTGCCGCCAACCTTTACTATACCCAGCCACTCGCCGGCCCGATCGCACTCGACATCGGCCTGCCAGCAGAGGCGACCGGCCTGATCGTTACCCTGACCCAGATCGGCTATGGCATCGGATTGCTGCTGCTCGTGCCGCTGGGCGATCTCCTGGAAAATCGTCGGCTGATCGTGACGATGATCGGACTGGTCACTCTTGCCCTGATCGCGGCCGGTCTCTCAACCACACCCGGGCCTTTCCTCACAGCTTCGCTTGCCATCGGTCTAGGCTCCGTTGCAGTCCAGATGATCGTGCCCTTCGCTGCCAACCTTGCTCCGGATGCGGCTCGGGGCCGCGTCGTCGGCAATGTCATGAGCGGGCTGATGGTCGGGATCATGATGGCGCGGCCGATTTCCGGGCTGATCGCCGGCCTCAGCTCCTGGCATGCCGTCTTCTATGTTTCGGCCGTCGTCATGGTCGGGCTGGGCAGCCTGCTGTGGGTGCAGCTGCCGACCCGCCGACCGGCGGCCCGGATGACTTACGGCCAGCTCATCAAGTCGATGGGCAAGCTCCTCGCGACGCAGCCGGTCCTGCAGCGCCGCGCCGCCTATCAGGCCTGTCAGTTCGCTGCGTTCAGCCTCTTCTGGACCGTCACGCCGCTCTATCTTGCCGGCCCCCGCTTCGGGCTTGGTCATAACGGCATTGCGCTTTTTGCCCTGGCCGGTGTCGCGGGCGCAATTGCTTCCCCCATCGCCGGGCGCCTCGCGGATAAGGGCTTGATCCGGCCGGCGACGGCATTCGGTCTTGTCGGTGTAGGAGCCGCTTTCCTGATGACGCAGGTCGCTACCGAAGGATCCACTACCGCGCTCACGCTTCTGACGCTGGCGGCGATCCTGCTCGACTTCGGCGTGACCATGACCTTGGTGACCGGGCAGCGCTCGATCTACGAACTCGGCGCGGAGTTGCGCAGCCGGCTCAACGGCCTGTTCATGGCCATATTCTTCACGGGCGGCGCCATCGGCTCTGCCCTGGGCGCCTGGGCATTTGCCTCTGGCGGGTGGTGGCTCGCCTCCATGATCGGGCTTGCGCTGCCCGCTACGGCGTTCGCCATCTTCCTGACCGAGAAAATCGATCAGAAAAGAGCCCTGAAGCACTGATCGAATTCAGATTTTACGGCCACGCCCTGCGCGTCAAGCGCGAACGGCGTGGCCGAAGACGACCGGTCTACTCCTCCACCGGTCCGTAGAGACCGAGCCGGTCGAGCAGCGCCCGCTGACGATCGACACTTTCGACGAGCAGGCCGGTATAGCGATCGATGATCCGGCCGCGGTGATCCGGGTCGGCAACGGCGGCGAGCGCGCCCAAGATTGCCGCAACCCTTTCCGACGTCTGCCGCAGCTCCACCAGGAGTTCCGCCTTGCCACCGACCTCGGCGACCAGCCGCTTCGTTACGCGGCCGATGCCGGCGGGCGTGCGGCTGCCGGCCGATACGTAGCCCTCGGGCAGATCCCCCTTGAGATTGGTGACCGACTTGAAGCGGATGACATCGAAGATCTGGTCTACCGCCTGTTTCGCGCCGGTCACGCGCGAAGGATGATCCGTGTCGGCTGCCGCGTGAGGCAGGAGTTCCAGCCGGCCCTTATGGCGTTCCTCTAGTGCCAGGTAAGGAAGCATCGGCCCGCTGAGCTTGCCGGTCGCGACGTCCTTGAAGAGGTCGGCATCGATCGCTGCATGCGCGATCTTGCCTGTCGACAGGGCCTCGTCAAGCGCGGCGTTATCGACCACCTCGCCCCGGTCGTAGTTGACCAGCACGGCGCCATCCTTCATCGCGCAGAGCACCTTCTGATCGACGGTTCCGGCGTTGGAATAGAGACCGGTCACCGGATCCAGGCGTCCGAGACCGATATGGACGGAGAGCACGTCGGCGCCGGTTGCCGCGGCTACGGCACTTTCGGCATATTCGAAGCCCTCTGTCTCGATCCAGTGCTTGTGGTGGTGGCGGGCGTAGATCGCGACATGCATACCGAAGGCCTTGGCGAGCTTGGCGACTTCACGGCCGATATTGCCGTAGCCGAGAATGGCGATCCTGCGGCCCTCGAGCTTGGCGGTCGGGAAATCCTTGAGCTGACGGCCGGTATCGAAGTCGCCCTCTGCGACCATCCGGTGCAGCCTGTCGACCGGCAGGTCTGGAACGACCTTCAGTATCGCCTTCATCGCCATCTGGGCGGTCGCGCGGCTGTTTATGCCCGGCGTGTTCATCAGCGGCGCCTGGCCGCCCTCGCCATTGCCGCCGCCCCAGGAGGCCGAGCCCATGTTGCCGGTGCCGGCGCCGATGCGCACGCCGCCGAGCGGGAATACGGAAGCTTTCGGAATGAAGGTCGCCGCCGCAATCAGCGCGTCGTACTGGCCCTTGTCGGTCTGCGGCAGAATTTCCGCCTCGGTGCTCAGGTCCGGCTGGTAGAAGAAGTGGATGCGGCCCTTCTCCAGGGCAGACCGGTCGCCGATCGGCCCCAGGTGGAACACGCCGCCCTTTTCCTCGATATAGGCCTTCACCTCGCCGTGATCCGGCCGGCCATCGGCACCGAAGCGCAGTCCGACCAGGTCGGCGATCAGCACGGTGTAGGCACGGTCGGGGTCGTCCTTGCGGATGGCCTGGCCGGCTTTGGCAGGGGCTTCGAACGTGACGCCCTTCTTCGCCAGTTCCTCTTCGAGGACGACGATCTTGGCGCGCAGATAGGCGTATTGCAGGTTCTCCAGCAGTGCGACGACGTCGTCTGGCTCGCGGATGCCGCCGACCCAGGCGCGATAGTCCCCGGGTGTGCCGGGGAAGGCATTGACGTAGCGGGCCGCATCGAGGCCGGGCTCGTACTCGCCATTCGGATGGGTGATGCCCTCATAGCCGAGCAGCTGCTTCGAACGTGCAATGATGCGGGCGTGGATGTCTGTATCTGTGATGTCTTCGTCGACCACCTTCAGGAGCGTCACTGCCGCACCGCGACGCTCCGGATCGGCAACGGTCAGCTTCAGGAGCGGATGCGTCTCCACCCACTCGTCGATCACCTTGCGATTGGCGGCGGAGCGCCGGTTGAGCTCGACCACGGAGCCGACGCGCGCCTCGGACTGCAAGAGACCGAAGGTGGTCTCGGCGAACGCGAGCGCGCTGTAGGTATTTATGACGCCGCCGAGCATGCGGTCTTCGGCGGCATCGTAGAACGGGCCGGCGTCGACAGAGCGCTTGGCCGAAAATGGCTGCCTCGGGTCGACCGGCGGCGCGATCTTCAGCTGGCGCGGGATAGCCCAGGCAGGGTCTTGCTGGTTCTTCTCGATCAACGTCAGGGCATGCGGCGTGAAGGAGGCGACGAAATAACCGGAGACCCCGCCGATCGCCTTCTGGAAGGGCATGAACAGGCAGCACTTCGCCATCACGGCGCTGACCAGTTCCGGTTCCCACGGCATGGCGCCGAGCATCGAGGTGGCATCGAAAACCGCATGCCGGTTGGCCGGATCACCGTCGATCCACTTCAACAGTTCGCAGATCTCGCCGCTGGTATAGGCATTGGCGCCGGTCGTCTCGTGGCCGACGCCGACGAAGATCGACACGCCGAGGGCGGAGAGCTCTTCTGCCGTCGGAATCACGCCTTCGGAGGCTGCGAAATGAATTCGGCTCTCGCAGCCCTTCTCGGCGAATCGCTGCATTTCGACGAGCTGGGTCGCCCAGGACTGGCGGAAGAAGCCCGCGGCTCTCGAAGGATCGCTCTCTGGCCGCGGCGTATCGACATAGACGCGTTGGGAGGCGTCGTTGGCGTTCATCAGGTGCTGGACGCAGACAGTGAAGCCGCTGTGGCCGCCGCCGAGACCCACTGCCATACGGTTCGTCTTCGGAAAACCGAAATAGCGATGGATCGCCCGCATCATGTCGGTCAAAATCTTGTCGGCCGGATAGCCGCGATGCATGCTGCGGGAGATTTCCGCCGTGGTAAAGCCGCCGATATCATTGCCGCTGTCGTCGAACTTGCGATAGGTCTTCTCGATCCAGGCGTCGAAGGCGATCCGCCGCAGGCGGCTGTCCACCTCATCGGTGGTCGCGTCAGTGATCGGGCCGACGCCGAAGAAAGGATTGGACGGCAGCTTCGGCGCGCCATTCCTCGTCAGTTCGAGTGCCTTCAATCGCTGTTCCTGCATCTGCGCGCTGTTCGTCATGATCTGCCATCCATTGTCGAGGCCTGAGGATGCGCGATAGTGGATCGAACGGAGCATAAACAAGACCTCATCTGCGCCGATCAGCACGCGGAATGCGTCATGCCCGTGCTCGCGAGTACCCGTACTGCTATTCGTAGGCTGCAGTGATGGCTCGAGCCGCGGCCGCGATGACGGCAGCACGTTCGGCCTGACCGGCGCGAGACTCTGCAACGAACGCAGCCACGGCAATGCGCCTCCCGTCCGGCGCCGTCAGAATACCGACATCATTGGTCACACCATTGATGCCCCCACGGGTCTGGCTCGTGCCTGTCTTGTGCCCGATACCCCATTCTGGAGGGATGCCCGCGCGCAGCCGATCGGGAAAGGTGGTCGTTTGGCTCATGACCGTCAAAAGGAATTCCGTCGAGCCCGCAGTCAGGAGGCTGCCTGACGCAAGGCTGTACAGGAAAGCAGCCATGCCGCGGGGCGTCGCGGTGTCGCGCGGGTCCTTCATGTAGGCCTCGAAGGCGGTTTGGCGGACTGCCGCGGGAACTTCCCTGCGCGCCTGCTCCAGCCTCTGCGGAAAGACGAACTCTGGCTGCCACATGAGCCCATCGGTCTCAGTTTGAAGCTCGCGCTCGGTTCGGTCGATTCGGACGCCCGTCAGTCCCGCCTTTTCGAGGAAGGCCTGTATCGCCTTCGTCCCACCCAGGCGGGCGATCAACACGTCCGTAGCCGCACTGTCACTCGCGACCACCGCCCGGCGCACAAGATCCCGAACACTTGTCTCAAAGGAGCCATGCCTGGCGACGATATCGGCGATGGGCTGGATGTTTACGCTCAGGTCTTCGCGCCTGATGGTGATTTGGTCGTCCAACCGGATACGCTGTTCGTCGACCGCCTGCATGACGGCTGCAGCGACGACCAATTTCATGACACTCTGCAGAGAGAAGCGTTGAGCGCCGTTCACACAAACAGGCGCCTTAGGCTGGTCCTGCACGCAAATGCCGACGCGGCCGGGATGCTCCTCGGCGAGTGTCTCGAGCTCCAGACGAAGACGGTCCGTTTGGGTGATCTCGCCTGCGAATATTCGAGAAGAAAAGAGGTTTATGAGAATTGCGACCGCAGCGGTCATGCAGATGATTCTTGGCATGCTCTCACCAATGAAAGGATGTGCTTCGAGCAAGTTGTTGCCATAGGATACAAACTGAGCCAAATGATAGAATCTCAGCGTAACCTGAATGAGATTCACTTTATGGACTGGTGCAAGGTCGACCTTAACCTCTTGAAGGTGCTGGCGGTCATGTTGGAAGAGCGGAGCGTTGCCCGCTGCGCCGATCGTCTTTTTGTCTCTCCCTCTGCAGTCAGCCACGCACTCGCTCGGCTGAGAACGGTGTTCTCGGATCCTCTCTTTGTACGCAGTGGCGGGGCGATGTTGCCTACAATTCGTGCGCAGAGCCTGGAACGCTCGCTTTCGCTCCTGAGTACGGTTTTGAACGCCGAGCTCGAAAAGACGCGAGGGAGCCAATGCACCACGGCGTTCCATCCGGCCGAGTCGGTGAGAGATGTTAAGATCGTTTCACCCGGGGCATTGGAGCTTACGCTGGTGCCGGCCGTTATAGCCATATTGCACGAGCAAGCTCCAAACTGGACCCTGAGAGTGGAGCCGTTTGAACGGCGCAGCTATGAATCAGATCTCGCGACCGGTCGCGTCGACTTCGTGCTTTCCATCGGTGGAACCACGCCTGTCGGAGCATTGGTGGACGGAATTACCTTATGGGAGGACGAACTCGTTGTCCTCGCCGGTCCGCGTTCGGATCTCTACGATTGTGCCGATCGGATTTCGACCGAGCTCTTTCTAGCCCATCGGCACGTTTATCCGCTTCCGTGGCCAATTTCCCAGAACTACCTTGACGTGGAGTTGGCGCGGCGCGGGCAGCACCGCAATATTGCCGTCTCGTTACCGAGCTATGCCGCACTTGGCCATTTGCTGGAAGCCACCGATCTGGTTTCTTCGCTGCCGGACCGTTCCGCCCGCGCGCTGATGCGCAGCCATGCTGATCTAAAACTGCTTCGCCTTGAACCAGCGCGACGATCGGAGCTCTCGCTCCTCTGGGGGATCGCGGCTGCTCAAGAACCGGCGATCGCGTGGATACGGGACATCATTCAACGTGCCGCGGGCGAGCTAGAGAGCTTCCCGGACAACGCGTTGCCGTGACCCGGCGCCTCAGCCGGTCGACCGTCGCTTAGGCCCATTCGATAGGCCTGTCGTCTCATCGGGTTTGCGTCCGAGTTTGTGCATTCGTTTGAAGACCCAACGAGCGCCGAAGCGTCTTCCGCGGTTGCACTCAAAGGCGAGATCTCGAAAAGAGTGGCAGCGCCGCACCCTCCGTCGACGCCGCCACTTCTGTGCAGGAACTCCGTCGGCATTCTGGAGGAGCTATTGCTGTCCGCCGCCCGAGGGAGCTGGAGTCGCCGTGCCGCCTGAAGGCGCCGATGTTTCTCCACCAGACGGTGCCTGAGGCGCTTCTACGTTCGGCACGTTCACGTCGACATCGGTATTCCCGCCGCCTCCGCCGCCGTTGAACAGGTCGCCGCCGAACAGGAACAAGGCTCCGACGATCAGCAGAACCACGATCACTGCGACGGCCCAACCAGCACCGCTGCCTCCGGTATTCACAACTGTTGGTCCTCTATCAGCCATGTTGTTTCTCCTTGTCGTACTTTCCTTCATCGAAACCATCACAGAAGATTTAAGTTCCCTGAACGTAGGTAAAAGAAGAAGACGCCGACAACAGTTCCGACAAGGAAATCGGTGATCGCGTTCGCATCGGGGCCAACATTCGGATCGCGCAGGTTTGTCGCGAGATATCTACTTCAAGACACCTTCACAGGTGCATTGAGTCAGTAATGCCTCAGAGAGGACAATGTCACCTCATATGTCGACGGGAAATGGCAATAGTATATATCGGACCTTAGTCCCATGGATCCTGACAAAAGTCTTACGGCAGTTGCCGAAAATTTACCCGGCACATATCCCGATGAACGCCATGGCGGATCTCGTCACCTGACGGCGGCCGATTCGGACTTAACCACCTGCGTTGGGTCAGGTTTTCTGCAGCGAGATCGGCTGCTTCACCGCTGCCAGATCAGGGCCGCGGACGACCCGATACCGCGCTTCAATGAGGTTATAGATGCCGAAAGCAGCAATACCGGCAGCCACGGCGATGTACAGGATCGAGCCGAACGGCAGTTGTCGAAGCCACTCCAGGGCATCGCTCATGCTGCCAGCCTGTTCCGGGTCAACCCGGAATCCGGCATAGGCGAACAGGATGCCGATAATCACGAAGACAGCGCCACGCGCGACGAGGCCGTAAATGCAGATTGAGGTAAGGACACGGTTCCGATCGGGAATGCGGAGATATCGCTCGAACTTTCGTGTTAGGCCTTTGTACGCGGTGACGACCCCACCGACGATGAAGCCGATCCCGACCGCGATCGCCAGGTACGAGCCGAACGGCTTCGACATGATCCATTCCGCCAGCCCTTTCTCGCCAGATTCCTGGTTTCCGCCCGCAAGAAATAGTGCATGTCCGAGGGAGTAGCCGGCCAGCCCAAGGTATACTACGGCGCTGCCGAACAATGCACTGCGCACAATGAGCCCCTTGCGATCGGATCCGTGGCCGTCACTATCCGCAAGGGACTGGGCCAATCTCCAGGCGACGAACCCGAGCAGGCCGAGCCCGATCAATCCGACCCAGACCCGGCCGAAGGGCTGTTCGAGCAGCGTCAGGAGCGCTGACTTCATTTCGGGCCGACCGCCTGTCACTCCGGAGAAAAGAGCGAGTCCGGCAACGAGAAGGAACACGACACCACGGGCCGTGTAGCCTGCTTTCGCAAGTAGGCCGAAACGAAATCTTGAGGGCATCGTGCTCTCCGCGCTCCAGTTTACTTCGTCTACTAACGCACGACCTGCCGGAAGGTTGTCGCGGTTCGACCCAAGCTCTCGGCCGGCAACAGGCAAGCACCCGTTACAAGATCGTTTTCAATGCACGGGCCTTGCCCCGAACAGCCGCTTGTCTTGGGAATTCTAAGGGTGGCCGCGGCACTCCCCACCCTCTGTTCCTTGCCATCAACGGCTGAGACATGCCATCAAATGTGAGACGCAAGCGGCCGCGAAGACCTTTTCAGCGCAAGCAGACATTGGAAGGCGCGCAGCAGAGGTACGCTCGGGCGCATCTTCGTCGGGCAGGCCCACACACTTCAGGAGAAGTCATGTTTGACCATGTCAAATTCGGCGTCAGCGACTACGCAGCGAGCAAAGCGTTCTTCCTCAAGGCACTCGAACCGCTCGGCGTGACCGTCGTCTCGGAGGGTCTGCCGACCTACGGTGTCGAGCTTAGCCCAAAGGGCAAGGCTTCATTGTGCCTGTACCAAACCGAGGAGAAGCCGGCGCATCTCCACCTGGCGTTCACAGCCGAGAATCGCCAGCAAGTCGAAGCTTTCTATCGCGCGGCTCTCGAGGCGGGTGGCAAAGACAATGGCGCCCCTGGTCTGCGCCCGAACTACCACGCGAACTACTATGCAGCTTTCGTCATTGGTCCGGACGGGCACAACATCGAAGTCGTTTGCCACGAAGCTGAGGCCTAATCCTGCCATCGAGAGGCATCGGCAAAAGGGCTTCGCCTACCTGCCGGGTCTTTTTCGTTCGGTGTGCGCCCGGTATACCCTCGCCCTGAACCTCAATACCTCCACTTAGGAGCGCGCTTTGCGTTGTGAAGCAACTCGCGAGCCGTGGCAAACCGGCCGAAGAGGCGGGTCAAGCGCCGTTTTTCTTCCTCGCACAAGTTTTGCCGTCGGCAAAACTCCGGCACTGACCACATTTTGGTTGCAGCCTCTGCTATTGCGGCTTGCGGCGGAATGCGCTCCATAGAAATCCTCCATCCCATGAGGCGAGCACACTACCAAAGTCTAATTTAGCGACAAATAAACTAAGACATGTGCTGAGGAGTTTTTTCGGCAGTCGGGTTTCGGGCAGTCGCTCAGTCCCAGCATCCGCCTGACCGCCGACGCTGCGAGGGGAGGATGGGCCGTCCCGCAAAAAGAGATAGAAGCGGGCTTTCGGCTTAGGTTGACTTGGTGGTCGCAACACACCTGCTCTAACCCCTCGGGCGGCCGGCCGCTTTGCCGGCAGCGTCGCGGTCGTACCGTGCTGCTTGATGATGCGGCGCGCATCCGCAGCAGCGATGCCGTGTTTCCGCGCAAAGTAGTCAACTTCATACTTCCGGGTGCCGATACCAGTCGGCGGTCAGCTACCTTGGGTCTGCCGACAAAGTGCCATCACATCGCCTTTTCGAGTTCCGGCAGGACGTCGAAGAGATCGGCGACGAGGCCGTAGTCGGCGACCTGGAAGATCGGCGCTTCCTCGTCCTTGTTGATGGCGACGATCACCTTGCTGTCCTTCATGCCGGCGAGGTGCTGGATCGCACCGGAAATGCCGCAGGCGATGTAGAGGTCGGGGGCGACCACCTTGCCGGTCTGGCCGACCTGCCAGTCGTTCGGCGCATAACCGGCATCGACGGCGGCGCGTGAGGCGCCGACGGCGGCCCCGAGCTTGTCGGCAACCGGGAGGATGACTTCCTTGAACTTCTCCGAGGAGCCGAGCGCCCGGCCGCCGGAGATGATGATCTTCGCCGAGGTCAGCTCCGGCCGGTCGGAGGACGACAGCGCATCGGAAACATGGGCGGAAAGGCCGGGATTTGCCGCGGCGGCAACCGTCTCGACCGGGGCCGAGCCGCCTTCTTGAGCAGCGGCAAAGGAGGCGGTGCGCACGGTGATCACCTTCTTCGGCTCGCTCGTCTGCACCGTCTGGATGGCGTTGCCGGCATAGATCGGCCGTTTGAAGGTATCGGGCGAGACGACCTCGATGATCTCCGAAACCTGGGCGACGTCGAGAAGGGCTGCGACCCGCGGCATGACGTTCTTGCCGACCGAGGTGGCGGCGGCAACGACGGTGTCGCAATTGCCGGCGAGCGAAACGATCAGCGCGGCCAGCGGCTCGGCGAGATTGTTGGCGAGCGAGGCGTCCTCGGCGACCAGCACCTTGGCGACGCTCGAAAGCTTGGAGGCTTGCTCGGCAATCCCTTTGACGTTCTGGCCGGCAACCAGCACATGCACGTCGGTTCCGGTCCCACTGGCGATCTTCGTTGCCGCCGTCAGCGCCTTCGCCGTCTGGTCGGAAAGGTGGCTGTTGTCGTGGTCAGCCAGAAGCAGAATGGCCATGGTAGAATTCTCCCTTTCGATCGAGCTCAACGATCCGTTCCGGATCGGAGCTCATGAGTCTGAAGTGGTTCATGCGTTTGTCCGGAAGCCGGTGTCCGCTTTCCGGACGCATGAACTTAAAGCACGCCGGCTTCGGTCTTGAGCTTGTCGACGAGCTCGGCGACCGTCTTCACCTTGACGCCGGCCTTGCGGCCGGAGGGCTCTTCGGTCTTCAAGACTTTCAACCGCGGCGCCGTGTCGACGCCGAAATCGGCCGGGCTCTTCTTGTCGAGCGGCTTCTTCTTCGCCTTCATGATGTTCGGCAGCGAGGCATAGCGCGGCTCGTTGAGGCGCAGATCGGTGGTGACGACCGCCGGCAGCTTCAGTTCGACCGTCTGCAGGCCGCCGTCGACCTCGCGGGTGACGTTGACCTTGCCGTCGCCGATCTCGACCTTGGAGGCAAAGGTGCCCTGGGCCCAGCCGAGCAATGCCGACAGCATCTGGCCGGTCTGGTTCGAATCGTCGTCGATCGCCTGCTTGCCGACGATGATCAGCCCCGGCTGTTCGGCCTCGGCGACGCCCTTGACGATCTTGGCCACAGCGAGCGGCTCGACCTGGTCCTCGGTCTCGACCAGGATCGCCCGGTCGGCGCCCATGGCGAGCGCAGTCCTGAGCGTCTCTTCCGCCTTGGCCGGGCCGATCGACACGACCACCACTTCACTCGCCTTGCCGGCTTCCTTCAGCCGCAGCGCCTCTTCGACCGAGATCTCGTCGAAGGGGTTCATCGACATCTTCACATTGGCAAGCTCGACGCCCGTTCCATCCGCTTTGACCCGGATCTTGACGTTGTAGTCGACGACCCGTTTCACCGTCACAAGTATTTTCATGGATTCCTACTCTCTGTCAGCAACAGTTGCGGAAACGCTCGACCATCACGTCCAGCACCTCGCCGGGATCGCGCTTCCACCAGTCGTTCGCGGAAAAGATTTCGACCTCGCAAGGGCCGCGATAGCCGGCGCTTTCAACGAATGAACGGATCGTCTTGAGATCGGCGACGCCGTCGCCCATCATGCCGCGGTCGAGAAGCACGTCGTTGGTTTCGGCGAGCCAGTCGCAGAGATGATAGCCATATATTCGCTCGGCGCCGGCACGGTTCAACTGCCGTTCAAGCTCCGTGTCCCACCAGACATGGTAGACATCCACGGCTATGCCGACATTCGGGGCAGCTATGCGATCGCAAAGGTCCACGGCATCGCGAAGCGTCGTGAGGCAGGAGCGGTTGCCGGCGTAGACGGGATTGAGCGGTTCCAGAGCCAGTTTCACGCCGCTTGCCTGTGCGCAGGGAGCGGCCTCGGCAACGCGGTCCGCAACGATCTTCAGGCTTTCGGCAATCCCTTTGGTCCCCGGATGCACGCCTCCGACGACAATCGTTAAGACCGGAGCCCCCAAGGCTGCGGCCATGTCGATCGACCTCTTGAAGTCGCCCATGACGCTTTCGACATCCGTCGCCTGGGTGCCTACCAGAAAGGGCGTCCGGCACAGACCCGCCACGGCAAGCCCGGCGGAACGAACCCGTTCGCCGATCTCCACGGCGCGTGCGCCGATTTCGCGCCGCCAGAACACGATGCTCCCGAAGCCGCGCTCGGCACAGGCATCGATGACCTGTTCGCTAGTCCAGCCCGCACCGCGGCCCTCGAGGTTGTGGCCGAGGCTTGCCGTGTTCAGTGCAAGGGCCGAGTGATCCGAAGAGAAGTCCCTCATCTCACACCCCGTAGACTGCGAGGAGACGCTTCATGCGGGTGACGGCCACTTCCGGATCGCGAAGGAGACCGCATTGATCCGCTAGGCGGAAAACCTCGGTGAAATAAGGAAGCGGCCGCATCGCCTGCGCGCCGTTCAGCATCACGAAGTGGTCCTGGAAGCCGTTCAGCCAGGCCAGGAAGACCACGCCCGTCTTGTAGTATTGGGTCGGCTCCCGGAAGATCAGCCGTGCCAGCGGCACTGTCGGATCCAATGTCGCGCGGAACGCGGCAACGTCGCCTTCGCCAAGTCTCTGCACCGCAAAAGCGGCAGCCGGCGCCAGCGGATCGAAGATGCCGAGAAGTGCATGCGAAAAACCCTGCTCGTCGCCTTCAATGAGTTCCGGGTAGTTGAAATCGTCTCCGGTGTACATCTTGACGTCCGCCGGCAGCAGCCGGCGCATCGCTATTTCTTTGTCCTTGTCGAGCAGGGAGATCTTTATGCCGTCAACCTTGCGGACGTTCGCTTCGATGACCGCCAATGCCGTCTGCATCGCGGGCTCGAATGTCTCGCTACCCCAATACCCGGCAAGCTGCGGGTCGAACATGTCTCCTAGCCAGTGCAGGATGACCGGGTGATCACAGGCATCGAGCACGTCGGAATAGACCCTGATGTAATCGTCCGGCCCCCTGGCCGCCCGAACCAGCGCCCTCGACGCCATGAGGATGATCCGCCCGCCCAGCTTCTGCACCGCTTCGACCTGATCGAGATAGGCACGTCTCACGTCGTCGATGCTGTGGGACTTGGAAAGGTCCAGATGATCGGTCCCGCAGCCGTTTGCAATCAGCGCGTCCGGCAGCTCGGCTTTTGTGCGGCGAATGAGTTCCAGGGCGCCCGCCCAGTCCAGGCCCATGCCGCGCTGGGCCGTGTCCATGGCCTCGGCGATCCCGAGCCCCAGCCCCGCAAGATAGCGGCGGAACTCCAGCGTCTTTGGCCAGTCGACGGTTGCCCGTCCTGAGGGCTCGTTGGCGGTGAACGGGTCTGCCACGACATGGGCGGCGGAATAGACGACACGAGCAGGATCGGAACCGAGGGCCGCGCCTGCTATCGCTTTGCCTGAAAGGCCGTATTCGGCCAGTCTGCCTTCGGTGTCGGGAAGAGCAATTTTCATTGGAGACCTCAAAATCGCGGAAGGAGCATGCCGGCATCTGCCGAGATCGTCTGTCCTGTCGTGTAGGGGAGCCTGCCGGAGGCGAGCGAGGCGATCACGGCCCCGACCTCCTCGGGCTCTCCGACGCGCGGAAAAAGCGTCAGCCCCTGCTCCGCGCGCTCGCGATAGGAGTCGATCACCGGAGCGGTCATTTCGGTGGCGATCAGACCGGGCTGGACGTCATAAACTGCGACGTTTTCCCGCCCGAGACGGACCGCAAGCGCCTTGGAAACCATCGACGCCGCCGCCTTGGAGGCGCAATATTCCGAGCGCTGAACGGCGACCGCCACGGAATTCGACGAAGTGACGTTGACGATCGAGTGGAAAAGCGGGCTTCGCTCCCGAGCCAGAAGTCGGCGCGCGAAAGCCTGGCTCAGAAAGAACATCGCCTTGGCATTCACCCTGAGGCAACGGTCCCAGCTCTCTTCCGTCACCTCGAGAAGGTCGCCGCGCTTCAGCACGCCCACCCCCGCATTGTTGACGAGCGTCGTGAGCGGGCCGAGCTCCGCCTCGATCTTCGTAAGCGCGGCTTCGTGAGCAGCCAAGTCTGCGACGTCGAAGGCAGCCGCGATCACCCGTGCGCCGTCGCTGGAGACGCGTGCGGCAGCGGCCGCCAATTCGTCGTCGGCCGACAGTCCGTTGATTGCGACGGAGAACCCTTCCCGCGCCAGAGCTTCCGCAGCGGCAAGGCCGATACCGCGGGACGAGCCCGTCACCAGTGCCACGGGTTTCGCGGTCGAAGCAATCACGCCCTTGCCCCCTTCTTCAGAAGTTCACGCGCAATGATCATCCGCTGGATCTGGTTCGTGCCTTCGTAGATCTGCGTGATCTTTGCGTCGCGATAGAGCCGCTCGACCTCGAAGCCGCGGATATAGCCCGACCCGCCGAAAACCTGCACCGCGTCGGCGGTGCGCTGAACGGCCATGTCTCCGGCGAAACATTTGGCGATGGAGCAGGCCTTCGTCGCGTCAAGGCCCCGGTCGATCTTGGAGGCGGCCGAATGGACAAGAAGACGCGCGGCCTCGATGTCCTTTGCCATGTCGGCGAGCAGCCATTGCACGCCCTGGAAATCGGAAATGGCCTTGCCGAACTGCTTGCGCGTACCGGCATAGTCTACCGCCGCCTCCAGCCCCGCCTGCGCGATGCCGACGGCGAGCGAGGCGATGCCCACGCGGCCTTTGTCGAGAACGGACATCATCATGTGAAACCCGCGCCCCTCCTGACCCAGCAAAGCACCACCGGGCAGGCGCACATCGGTGAAGGTCAACGCTCCCACCTGGCTGGCTCTCTGGCCCATCTTGTGCTCTTTCGGACCTCTCTCGACCCCTGCGGAATTGAGATCCACGATAAAGATCGACATGCCGCGGTTGCCGGCCTCCTTGTCGGTCCTCGCCAGCACGAACCCGACATCGGCAACGGGCGCGTTGTGGATCCAGATTTTGCCGCCGTTCAGCATCCAGCCGTCGCCGTCGCGTTCCGCCGTCGTCCGGATGCCCGATACGTCGGTTCCGGCCTCAGGTTCGGTGATGCAATAGGCGACTTTGGCGCGCATGTTCAGGACGTCGGGGAGCATGCGTTGCTGATCATCGGTCCCGTGACGGACGAGCAGCGTGGATATCAGCTCTACCAGGCCGCACTGGTCGGCAACCGACGCATAACCGCGGCTGAGTTCCTCCATCACGACCGCATAGGTCAGCGTGTCGAAACCCGGTCCGCCGAGGGGTTCGGGAACGCCGATACCGAATAGTCCGAGCTTCGCCATTTCTCCGTAGAGCTCTGCCGGGAAACGTTCCTCGCGGTCGAGCGACTCCGCCATCGGTCGGATCACTTCATCGGCAAATGCGCGCGCCATGTCGCGTACCTGCTCCTGTATTTCCGTTAGATACATGGACTTATCCCGATTTCAGTAACTATCCAGTTACATACATCGGGATGCGGCAGTCGGTCAAGTCGGAAAATCGCCGATCGCATCACGACGAGACTTGCGCGCTGGCCCTAGCCGCGCATATTATGCACCATCTGGTTACTTACATGAGGAGGTTTGTGCATGCACCCGGGAGAGAAACGGAAGTTCGGCCGCGTGGACCTAGACGTCACCGCGTTCGGGTTCGGGACAGCGCCGCTCGGAAACATTTTCCGTGAGATCGATGAAGAGGCGTCGCAGTCCATGTTCCAGCTCGCCTGGGACGCGGGCGTCCGCTTCTTCGATACCGCACCCATGTACGGGCATGGCCTGGCCGAGCTTCGCACCGGCCATGGCCTGCGCTGGAAGAACAGGGACGAATACGTGCTTTCATCGAAAGTCGGCCGGCTGCTGACGCCCGCCAAGCGATCGACGATCGACTTTGCCCCATGGGTGAACGCGGCGCCCTTCAGCATGCGCTTCGACTACAGCTATGACGGCACGATGCGCTCCTTCGAGGACAGCCTGCAGAGGCTGGGCCTGGAACGGATGGACATCTGCTTCATTCACGACATCGACGTTTTCACGCGGGGAAGCGAACAGCCCGAAGTCTTCGGGCAGGCCATGGACGGGACCTGGCGAGCGCTCGATAAACTCCGGTCGGAAGGCCTGGTCAAGGCGATCGGGGTCGGTGTCAACGAATGGGAGGTGTGCCACGAGGCGTTGAGGCAGCGGGATTTCGACTGCTTCCTACTTGCCGGGCGCTATACGCTTCTCGAACAGGACGCACTCGAGGAATTCCTGCCTCTTTGCGAAGAGCGAGGCGCAGCCGTGGTCGTCGGCGGAGGCTTCAACTCAGGAATTCTGGCGACGGGGGCAAGGGAGGGAGCGAAATACAATTACGCACCGGCGCCGACAGCCATATTGGAAAAGGTGGCGCGGATCGAGGCGGTGTGCAGGACACATGACGTGCCCCTTGGGGCAGCCGCACTCCAATTCGTGGTCGCGCACCCTGCCGTTCCCTCCTTCATGGCCGGCACACGGACGATCGAACAACTGCGCCAGAACCTTTCCTGGTTCAGCCACCCGATTCCCGCTGGGTTCTGGGCGGAACTCAAGTCCAAGGGGCTCCTGCGCGAGGATGCTCCGACGCCCGTATGAAGCGATTCAAGTGAGCGGGCCCTTTCCGACCGTCATCCTCGGGCTTTGACGCCGAGGATAACGTTTGGAGAGGCTGCGCGCATGCACTGGCTCGGAGGAGGGTAGCCGCCTTTCACCGTACCAGAATCGCCCTGAAGTCATTCACATTGGTACCTGTGGGCCCAGGCACGAACAGATCTTCGAGGCAATTGAACGCAGTCCAGGCGTCGTTGCCCGAAAGCAATGCGACCGGGTCTATGCCGAGTGCGCGCAAGCGCGTCACGCTGCTTCCGTCTGCAAATGCTCCCGCATTGTTCTCCGAACCGTCGATTCCGTCGCTATCTGCCGCAAGTGACGCGAAGGGCAGGCCTTCGGCTGCGATCGCGAGCGAAAGAAGGAATTCGGTATTGCGCCCTCCCCTTCCATGCCCGCGAAGCGTCACCGTCGTTTCACCGCCCGACAGCAGAACCACGGGACGCTCGAAGGGGCGGTTGCGCAAGGCCACTTCGCGCGCGATTGCGGCGTGGACTTTGCCGACGTCGCGCGCCTCTCCTTCGATCGCGTCCGACAGGATGATGGCAGGCATTCCCCGTGCTTCGGCCCGAGCCGCGGCAGCCTCCAACGAAAGCCGCGCCGAGGCGATAACCTGGGCCTCGTGGCCCGCAAAGACGGGATCGTTCGGCGACGGGGCCGTCCCGTTCTCGCCCTTCAGCCAATCGACGAGCCTCTCGGGCAGTTCGATTCGCCAGGCATCCACCATTGCGCGGGCCGTAGCGCGGTCCGTCGCGTCGGGAACCGTGGGTCCCGATGCGACCTGTGCCGGGTCATCGCCCGGGACGTCGGAAACGATGAAGCTCATCACTTTGGCCGGGTGGCAGGCGGCGGCGAGCCGCCCTCCCTTTATGCCTGAAACCTGCTTGCGGATTGCGTTCATCACGGATATCGGTGCGCCGCTTGCGAGCAGCGCCCGGTTCAGGGCGATTTCATCTTCGAAAGCGAGTTCTTCGGGCGGGCAAGGCAGCAGGGCCGAGCCTCCTCCACAGAAAAGAGCAACGACGAGGTCATCCGCCGTCAGCCCGCGCACAGCTTCGAAGAGCGCGCGCGAGGCGACAAGTCCGTTTCGGTCGGGAACCGGATGGGCCGCCTCGATCACCCTTATCCGATCGCAGGGAACGGCATAGCCGTAGCGGGTGACGACGACGCCTTCGAGCGGGCCGCCCCAAAGGCTCTCGAATGCCGCCGCCAGTTGGGCCGCGCCCTTGCCCGCCCCAACCACAACGGTGCGCCCGCGCGGCGGCTCCGGCAATCGGGTGCGAAGCGCAAGCTTCGGGTCTGCCGCCCGCACGGCCGCGTCGAACAATTCCGAAAGAAAGTCCCGATCGTCAGGTGACATGAAAACTCCAGCTCATGAGCCGAACCGCGCCGGCCGCCTCTCGCGGAAGGCCGACAGGCCTTCCTGCAGGTCGTCGGACGCCGCGGCCACGGCACCCGCCAAGGCTTCGACGACCCGCTCGTTTTCTTCCTTCTCCGCTGCGTTGATGAGCATTTTCGTGAGTTCGGTCGCGCGCGCCGATCGCTTCATTACGCCTGCAGCTGCGCTTTCCGCGGCGGCGCGCCCCTCGCCCGTTGCGACCACCTGATCCACCAATCCAAGGGCGAGCGCCTCCTCAGCGTTATAGACATGCCCGAAGAGCGCCATGCGCCGCACGAGCTGCGGACCGAACCTTCGCACCGCGCGTTGCGTGCCCGACCAGCCGGGAATTATTCCGAGCCCCGTCTCCGGCTGGCCTATCCTGACATGTGCCTCGGCGATCCGGAGATCGGCGCAGGCGGCGAGCTCGAGCCCACCCCTGAATGTGTGCCCGTTCAACACCGCGATCAGCGGAACCGCGAGCCGGGCCAGAGCATCGAAGGCCGCATGGCCGTCACGCACCCAATGGCGGCCGAAGGACTCGGGCGAAGCATTGCTCCAGGCATCGATGTCACCTCCGGCGCAAAACGAACGCTCCCCCTCACCGGTCAGTATCGCCACCTTCGCCGCGGAACGCTCGATTTCGCGACAGGCCGGGACGATTGCATCGACCATCTCGCCGTTAAGCGCATTCAGCTTGTCCGGCCGGCTGATCGTCAGCCAGGCGACACCTTCCTCGATCTTCAGTCGAACCGGCTCGCTCACAGGTCTAACCCCATTGCGGTTGAATGAAACAGGGCTTTGTCCATTTCCTTGAGGCCGTCGGCTACCCGCAGGGGCGTCGCTGCCTGATCGAGAACGTCCCTCCTCAAGTCCAAACCGGGGGCAACCTCGCTGACAACGAGCCCATCGGGCTCGAGCTTCATCACGCAGCGTTCGGTGACATAGGTGACATCCTGCCCTTGAATGCGTGCACGCCGGCCGGAAAAACTGACCTGATCGACTTTCGGGACGATCTTCGCAACTCGTCCTTCCTTGTCGATGACGAGCCGTCCGTCCTCGACAAGCATTTTCGCGCCCGCGTTGAAATTGCCCGAGAAAACGATCTTCCTTGCGCGCGCGGTGATGTCGACGAAGCCGCCTGCGCCGGCCGTGCGGTGGGGTGTCGCTGCGAGACGGCTGACGTTCACCGAACCTTCGGCGTCGATTTCAAGAAATGACAGCAAAGAGCAATCGAACCCGCCCGCCTGGAAATAACAGAACTGATGCGGCGAGGCGACGAAAGCCTCGGCGTTCGACGCACAGCCGAATTTGAAATCGAGCAGCGGCACGCCGCCCACGGCGCCCTGCTCGATCACCCAGGTGATCTTGCCGTGATGCCCTTCTTCGATCAGCACGCGCGGGACGTTTGCCGAAATACCGAACCCGATATTGACCGCCCAGCCGGCCTTGAGTTCCTGCGCCACCCGGCGGGCGATCACCTTGCCGGGGTCCAGCGCCGGCGTGCGGAACGTATGAAGCGGGCGGAACAGTTCCCCGGATATCGCGGGATCGTAAGCGGTCGCAGTCGTCTGCAATTGATCGGGCGCTTCGACGATGACATCGACGAGTATCCCCGGAACGCGCACGTCGTGAGGACGCATCGTTCCCTCGGCCGCGACCCTTTTCACCTGGGCTATGACGATCCCACCCGAATTGCGCGCCGCAAGCGCCATCTCCATCGCGCCGAGCGTCGCACCTTCGTGCTCGAAGGTCAGGTTGCCTCTCTCGTCGGAGGTCGTCGCGCGGATGATCGCGACATCGGGCTGAATGGGCGGAAAATGCAGCCAGTCGTCGTCGGCAAAGCGCACGCGCCTGACGATCGGCTCGGCCCGCGCTGCGGCGTTCATGGCGCAGCCTTCCTGCTCGGGATCGACGAAGGTGTCGATGCCGACCTTGGTCAGCACGCCGGGGCGTTTCGCGGCACCTTCCCTCAGCATGTCGAAGACGATGCCGGAGGGCACGTTCCAAGCCGCCACCTCTTCCTTCAAAATCATCTGCCAGATAAGCGGCGGTTCGGCACTGCTCGGACCGGAAGGATACGAACCGCCGATGATCTTCTTCAGCATGCCTGGCCTGGCGATGTGATCGACCCCCTTCGTCCCGAAGAAATCTCCGGCGGCGATGGGGTGAACCGACGTCAGTCCGCGCGGATGTCCCTCCGACTCGAACCGCTCTCCGAGTGCCCTCAAAACCTCATCGGGACAACACAGGCCGGACGACGAATTGACCGCCAGCACCGCCCCATCTTTGACCAGCCCGGCGGCCTCGTGTGCGGTCATCATTTTTGCCATGCCAGGGGTCCTTTTCTTGTTGCGTAAGTAACTAACCAGTTATAGCTTAAGCATGACAAGCCGCGGAGGCAAGAGGGCATTTCCTCAGCTCCTCATTTTACTGGGCCAATCAATGGGAGGACCGATGAGCGTTTATTTCGAGAAGAGTTATCAGAGAGGTTTCGGCACCTACCCACTGAAGGGCGAGCCGTTGAAGGCGGCCATTCACGAGGCCATCATGGTCGGCTACCGCGCCTTCGACACTGCACAGATGTACGGCAACGAGGCCGAAACGGGGGAAGCGCTTGCCGAGAGTGGCGTTGATCGGAGCGAGTTCTGCATCACCACCAAGGTGCACCCCGACAACTATTCCGAAGAGAAATTTCTGCCTTCGATCGAGGCGAGCCTGAAAGCCTTGCGTGTGGATCAGGTCGACGTCCTGATGCTGCATTGGCCGGCAATTGGTGGTGAGAACGCTCAATCCCTGCGTCTGCTACAGAAGGCTTTCCACATCGGACTCGCCCGCAATATAGGGATCTCCAACTACACGGCCCGGATGATGCGCGACGCACAGTCGATCATAGAGGCGCCGCTGGTGACCAACCAGGTCGAATTCCACCCGCTCATCGACCAGAGCCGGCTGCTCGACGCAGCAGAAGAGACGAAGATCCCACTGTCCTCCTACTGTTCGGTGGCCAGGGGCGAGGTGTTCAAACATGCGGTCTTCGCCGAGGTCGGTGCGAGATACGGCAAGACGGCTGCCCAGGCGGTCCTTCGTTGGATCTTTCAAAAGGGTGTGTCCATGAATACCATGTCGACAAAGCCGGAGAACATCAGGGCGAACTTCGAGATCGTGGATTTCGTCCTTTCGCCGGAAGACATGAAGCGGATCGGCGCGATGAACGCGACCAACTATCGGATTCTGAAGGCCGGGATGTTGCCGTGGGTTCCGGACTGGGACCGGTAGGTCACCCGCTTCCTCCGCACGGTCCGGACGCCGGAAACACCCAGTAAGTGGCGTCAACCGGTAGAAACCAAATTGCCATCTTGTCCCGCCGAAGAATCCGGATCCCGGAATGAATATCGGGCTGCAAAGGCCCGATATAAGGCGTATCCACGAGACGATCGAATTCGAGGCGCAGTTTGCGGATGCGTTCAGCGCTACGCTCCAACGCCTCGCCAGGCGGATCTCCAAGTTAGACATAAGCGTCGAACAGATGATCGAAGATCAGCTCGAAATCGCGTTCGGCATCCGAACAATCCGTCGCTTCCGCTCAATCATCGCCGCGACGCGGCCTTCCATTTCCGTGCCAGAAATCATCGGTCCTGTTAATCGACGCTGGATCACTTCGCGAAGCGCTGACGCCTCGACGGTCTCCGCTTCCGTCTTTTGACGAAGCAGTTCGAAGCCCTGCTGGAGGACGGAATTCAGGCTGGATACAGGCCGCTCTCTACCAACGAACGGGCGAACGCATCTTGTTGATCGGTCAGCGAGATCGACGATTTGACAATAGACTGAAATCCTCTGCCCACCCTCTACTCAGTAGCACATTTGTCAAACTGTGTCGGGATCCCTCCATTACTGCCTCGCGGTCAAATGTTACCCGGATCAGATCGGCCGCCTTCTCGCCGATCATGATGGTAGCCGCATTGGTATTGGAGCCCACGAGACTGGGCATCACCGAACTGTCGCAGATGCGGATGCCATCAAGGCCATGGACGCGGAGCTGCGGATCGACCACCGACATATCGTCGCGACCCATCTTGCAGGTGCATGTCGGGTGATAGGACGTCCGTCCGTATTGCCGCGCATAGGCCTCGAAGTCGGCCTGCGTCCTGACGTTCTCGTCGGGGAAGCGGATTGTCCTGATGTATTTCTGCAGCGACGGCTGCCCGAAAATTTCCCTGCTGATCCTGATGCCTTCGACCGAGATCCTGAGATCGTCCGGATCCTCGAGGAAGTTCGGGTCGACGATCGGCAGGGCGCGGGGGTCGGCAGAGCGAAGGGTCACGGAACCCCGTGACTTCGGCCGGACCGTGTAGGAGTTCAAGGTCACCCCGGAGGAACCCTTTGGAACGCTCGGCACTCCGGCCTCGGCTCCCGCCCCCGCAAGGAAGTGGAACTGGAGGTCGGGATAGGGGCTTGCCCGATCACCGTACCAGAAGGCTCCACCCTCAACAACGTTGGAGGCGACCGGCCCGGATTTGAAAAGCGCGTACTCGATCCCCGCCAAGAACATCCAGTGGAGCTTGTTGTACTTGTCGAGACTGTCATGCCCCTTCAGCTCGGCAACGATGTCCACGCCGAAGTGATCGTGGAGGTTCTGGCCGACCCCCGCCATATCCTGCACGACGTCGATACCGTGGCTCTGCAGGGAGGCGGCCGGGCCGACCCCTGAAAGCATCATGAGCTTGGGCGTTCCGATCGCACCCGAGGTGACGAGTACCTCGCTCTCCGCCCGGGCGATCTTCGCGGCGCTCCCGGTCGAATATTCGACTCCGACAGCGCGGCGGCCCTGGAACACGATGCGAAGGACAAGCGCACCCGTGATGAGCGTGAGGTTCTTTCGCGCGAGCGCCGGCCGCAGATATCCGACGGCGGCCGAGCAGCGGCGGCTGTTGCGGATCGTCGTCTGGTAGACCCCCGCGCCTTCCTGGACCGGCCCGTTGAAGTCGGGATTATAGGGGATGCCGAGCTCCTGGCAGCTCTGGACGAAAGCCCGTGTCATCGGTTGCGGATCGGGAAGGTTGGAGACTCCGAGAGGACCGTCCGTCCCGTGCCACTCGCCGGAAAGGATCGTATTGCCCTCGGACCGCAGGAAGTAAGGCTTCACCTCCTGAAAGCTCCAGCCGTCGGCCCCCTCTTCCACCCAGCGGTCATAGTCCCGCGGGTGGCCGCGCGTATAGACCTCGGCATTGATCGAGGAGCCGCCGCCAAGCACTCTCGCCTGGGCATAGGGAATCTCGCGGTTGTTTGCATGTTTCTGCGGGGCGGTCGTCAGGCCCCAGGTCATCGGCCCCGCAGTCATCTTCGCGAAGCCGACCGGCATGTGGATCAACGGGTGACGATCGCGGCCGCCTGCCTCGATGAGGCAGACGCGCACCGAAGGGTTCTCGGAAAGGCGGGCGGCCAGAACGCAGCCGGACGATCCGCCGCCGACGATGACGTAATCGAAACCTTCCATCATCAGGCAATCCAATGCGTGCGCTTGCCGATCTCGACATGGACCGATTTCACCTGCGTATATTCCTCGACTCCGTACATGCCGGCCTCGCGGCCCCAGCCGGACTGCTTGAAGCCTCCGAGCGGCATCTCCGGCCCGCCGGCCATCATGGTATTGACCCAAAAGCGGCCCGCTCGAACGCGTCGCGTGACGGTCAGGGCCTTGTCGATATTCTTGGTCCAGACGCTTGCAGCCAGTCCGTAAACCGTGTCGTTTGCCAGCTCGACCGCCTGCTCGACCGTGTCGAAGGTCATCGAGCAAAGCACCGGCCCGAAGATTTCGTCACGCGCAATCGCCATGTCGCGCGATACGCCCGAAAACAGCGTGGGCGCGATGTATTGCCCGCGACCGAGATCGACGGCGGCCCCCCGGTCACGAGCTCCGCTCCTTCCGTTTTGCCCTTGGCGATATAATCGAGAATGGTCGTATTCTGCGCTTCGGTCGTGATCGCGCCGACCTGAGTCGTCTCGTCCAGCGGGTCTCCGACGCGTATCCGTTTCATCTTCTCGGCAAGCAGCGCTTCGAATTCGTGCGCCACCGACCGCTCGACGATCAAGCGGGATGAAGACACGCAGCATTGCCCCGTATTGAAGCTGATGCCGAAAGCTGCGCCATCGGCCGCATCCTCTAGATCGGAGTCGGCAAAGACGATGATCGGGTTCTTGCCTCCAAGCTCCAGACCGAGCTTCTTGAAATTACTGTCGGCGGCCGCATGCACGCAGGAACGCCCAACGGCGGTGGAACCCGTGAACGACAGCATGTCGATGTCGGGATGCTCACTCATGGCCTGACCGATCGTCCGACCCGAGCCGGTGATCACGTTATACACGCCGTCGGGCAGTCCGGCTTCGGCGAGCACATCGGCAAGGATGAGAGTCGTCGCGGAAGTCACCTCCGACGGCTTCACGACCATCGTGCAACCCGATGCGAGAATGAAGGGAACGCGCTCGCACAGGATCAGGAAAGGAAAGTTCCATGGCGTGATGAGCCCGACGACCCCGATCGGCTCGCGCAGAACCATGCCGAACAATCCGTCTCCGAGCGAATTGAAGCTGTCGCCGTGCAGAAGGCGGGCCGCACCCGCGCCTACTTCAAAGCAGGCGATGCAGTGGTCGATCTCGCCGCGCGCCTGGGTGATCGGTTTGCCGTTTTCCAGCGCCTCCCAATAGGCGAGTTCATCGCGACGGGTGCGCAGGATCTCGGCCACCCGCAGCAATACCGACGCACGAGAGCCCCCCGGGAGACCGGACCAACGCCGGTCCTCGAAAGCCCGGCGTGCGCCGGCGACTGCGGAATGCAGGTCGTCGACGCTGCATTTTGCGGTGCGGGTGACCGCAATACCATGTCCTGGCGAGTGCCGCACGAAGAGGTCATGACCGTTTTGCCATTTGCCATCCACGAAGAAACCGAAATCCCGCGGGGCGGCCGGAGGAGAAGGAAGTTGTTCAGCTGGTCCATCGGGTGCCTCTCTATTTTAGTAACTAAACGGAAACTTGTATTAGCTGCGCGCTCGACCACGATGGTTTTAGGTCCGGCCGACCTAATGTCGTGACCGTGATCGAATTCAGAGCGGGATGCGGGCGGAAAACCGCGCACACTTTCCTCATCCCGCTCTAAGCGTCCAGCAGGATCTGGGTCTTGAGGTGCTCGGTTCTTGCCGAAACCGTTTCGAAGGCCTCCTGAATGCGCTCGAGCGGAAAGTGAGCAGCGGTAAAAGCCTCGGTTCGGAACCTGCCATGGGACAGAAGCGTCAGCGCGTCATGCATGTCCTCCCCCATTCCCGCAACCGAACCCTTGAGGCTGTTTTCCTCGAGTACGGTCCTGAGTATCTCGATCGGAACGGTTTCGCCTGGCGGGGTAATCCCGAAGAAAGCCACATGACCGCCCTTGCGGACCAGGTCGAAGGCCTGACGATAGAGCTTCGGGCTGCCGACGCTTTCGACGACGATATCTGCGCCGCGTCCGCCCGTCATCTCAAGCACCCTGCTCCTGAGCGCCGCGGGTTCCGATACCGCAGCATCCGCGCCCGCCTCGACCGCCATGCGGCAGCGCTCGCTCGATAGATCCGCAACGATGATCGGAGCCATGCCGACAAGGCGCATCATCTGGACATGCAGGTTGCCGATGGGGCCTGCTCCCAGAACCACTCCCGACCGACCGAAGGCCGCACCGGCCTTGCGCGCCGCCCGGACGACGCAGGCGACCGGTTCGACGAGCGCCAGAACGGCTTCAGGCACTCCATCCGGAACCGGGAGGACCAGACGACCGGGAAGCGCCACATATTGCGCAAAGGCTCCATCGCGCCCGATCCCGACCTGCTCCACTTCGCCGCAGTTCAGAACTTCGTTGCGCCGGCACCAGTAGCAGTTGCCGCAACCAATATTGATGTCCGCGACCACACGCATCCCGGTCTTTAGGTGCGTCACGCTTTCGCCAACCTCTGCGATCGTCCCGCAGAACTCGTGCCCGGGCACCATCGGCAACCGATCGGCCGCGTAATGGCCGTTGAAGATGTGGAGGTCGGTACCGCATATGCCCGCCCGCCTTACGCGGATCAGGACGTCGGCCGGACCGATCTCGGGAATGCCGACTTCTCTGACTTCAAACCGGCGCGGCTCCACGAGAACGGCAGCTTTCATCGTCGCCATCCTTCTCTCCTACTTCACCGTCCTGAGCTTGGCCCGGTCGATCGTCAGGGCGATGGCGCCGATGAGGACGATGCCGAAGACCATTTGCTGTTGTGTCGCATCGATCTCGAAATAGAGCATCGAGGCGCGAATGACCGCTACGATCAGGGTGCCGATAACTGTGTTGAGGACCCCACCCACTCCGCCCGTCAGCGGAGTTCCGCCAACGAGAACGGCGACGATCGCCGGCAGCAGGAAACCGTTGGCGATCGTCGGCGCTCCGCCCGAAAGCTTGACTGCGAACAGGAGGCCGGCAATCGCCGCGAGCGCACCGGAAATCGCAAAGGCCAGTATTTTATAGCGGGCCACGTTCAAGCCCGATGCGGCGGCGGCGAGCTCGCCTGCGCCGACGGCCTTCAGCGCCCGTCCGAGAATGGTCCGGCGCTCGATGAAGAGGCAGACGACGAGGAGCACTGCAGCGATGAGGAGCTCGTTCGGCACCCCCCACGTCCGGCCGATCATCCAGCCGAAGGTCTCGTTGCGTTGCGCCGCGTCCATGTTCAGCGCGCGCTGGCCGGACAGCCATTGCGCGACCGAAAAGGCGACGCCGCCCACGGCAAGGGTGGAAATGAAGGACGGAACGTAAAGTCTCGTAGTGATGTAGCCGGACAAGGTGCCCAGCAGAAAACCCGCAACCACGCAGAGAAGGGCCACCCAGGCTCCCATCGATGCAAGGTAGACCGAGGCAATCACGGTCACCATGTTGGCCATGGACTGGGCCGACAGGTCGATGCCTCCGATATAGATGGCGAAGGTCAGGCCGAGCGCCATGATGAAGAGCGGCACGATGTCGCCTGCGAGGCTCATGAGGTTTTGCGGCTTGAGAAAACCGGGATCGGCCATCCCGACGATGGCGACGAGCACCGTGAGCGTGATCCAGGGCAGGTGCGGTTTGAGGTGTTGTAGGTCCATCTTATCCTCAGATCATGTAATGCAGGAGGTCATAGAGGGAGGGCTTCGCGCCGGGCGCGCAATCGAACCGTTTCTGGATACTGCCATCCTTGACGACGACGATCGTATGGGAGAGGCCAATCGCTTCTTCGAGCGTGTCGGCCACCAGGACGATCCCGACGCCGGCATCGTTCATGGCGCGGATCATTTCATAGACGTCCTCCTTCGCCCCGATGTCGAGACCTCGCGTCGGGTGATCGAGGAGCATGATATCGGCGCCAGCGGAGCGCCATTTGGCGAGAACGACCTTCTGCTGATTGCCGCCTGAAAGATTGCCACAATCGGCGAGCTCGGAATGGGCCTTGATGGAGAGCTTCCTGATCCACTCCCGCGCCAGCGCGCGCTCCTTTCCGACCTGCAGAACGCTTGCCGTCGAATGCTTCTTCATCTGCGAGAGGGTCATGTTCTCGTAGACATTCATACCCGCCACGATGCCCTCGATCTTGCGCTCGCGCGGAACATATCCGACACCGAGGCCGACCGATTGACGCGGCGAATATGTCTTCACCTCCTGTCCCTTGATCTTCAGGCGTCCGCCGGTGGGGCTGAGCATGCCGTAGATTGCGCGCAATATTGCTTCCCGGCCCGAGCCTTCGGTTCCGACGAGGCACAGGACCTCACCGGCGTGAAGCCTGAGCGAGATGTCCCTCGTGCGGCCCGGCAGGTCGATGCCGGACATTTCGACCAGGAACTCTCGAGGGATCGTAGGGCTTTTGAAGCTGCTCCCGGTAATATTGCTTGTCGACGTTCCGCCCGACCATCTTGTGCTGGATCGATTCGGCATCGGCTCCGCGCCCGCCCCGCTCGACGACGTCGACCACCTGGCCGTCCTTCATCACGTAGATCCGGTCCGAAAGCTCCATCACCTCGTCCATTCGGTGCGAGACGAATATGAAGGAGGCACGGGTCACGAGCTCGCGCACGAGCTTGAACAGGAGTTGCACTTCGTCCTTGGACAGGACCGAGGTGGGCTCGTCGAGGAGGATGACGAGATCGCCGTCGACCCGCTCTTCGAGTGTGAGGACCTTTGCGAGTTCGACCAGCTGGCGCTGGGCGAAGGACAGCTTCGACGTGACCGTTGAAGGATCGATGTCCAGCTTGACCTTCGCAAGCTGTGCTTTCGCGGCCTTGGCCATCTCCTTCCAGTTGATGACGCCGAGGCGGACGAACTGCTGCTCGTAGCCGAGGAAAATGTTCTCCATCACAGTGAGGTTGGGGATCAGGGACTGCTCCTGAAACACCATCCCGATCCCCTTTTCCATCGCCTGGCGGGGGTTTGCGAAGCGCACGGCATCGCCGTTGATGAGGATCTGCCCGCCATCGGGCTGGTAGGCGCCATAGATCACCTTCATCAGGGTGGATTTTCCCGCGCCGTTCTCTCCCACCAGCCCGACGATCTCGCCGCGTTTAATATGGAAGTCGATCGCCTTCAGCGCATGAACGCCGGGGAACTTCTTATCGAGGGACTTCAGCTCGTACATGGGCTCACCCTCACTTCACGAAAGAGACAAGCTTGCGATCGGTCGACAACACGACGGCAAGGATGACGAGGAGGCCCAGAACGCCGTCCTGAAGGAAATCCGGCAGACCGATGACCACCATGCCGTTGTTGATGACGCCGACGATAAGGACGCCGATCAGCGCGTTCCACACGCCGCCGATGCCGCCCCACAGGGCCACCCCTCCGACGACGACTGAGGTGATCGATACGAACATGAAATTGGAACCCGTGACGGACTCCGCTTGCCCGATGCGTGCGACGACGAGGACTGCCGCAATCGCGTAAAACATGCCTGCAAGCGCAAAGCCGGCGATGCGCACGCGGCTGACGTCGAGGCCCGAGGCATGCGCCAGTTCTTCTCCGCCGCCGACCGCATAGAAGTTGCGGCCGAGCCTTGTGTGTTCCTGGATGAACCAGGCGACGATCAGGAATACGGCGGCCACGTACACCATTAGCGGGAAGCCAAGCCATCTGACGGTCAAGAGGCCGCGGAACGCCGGATCGCTGACCCGCACTATGTCGCCGCCCGTGACCAGAATTGCGGCGCCGGTTCCGACGAAACCCATGGCGAGGCTCGCCATGAACGAGGGTACCCGCAGTTTGACGTGGATCAGGCCGTTCAGGAAGCCTATGAGCCCGCCTATGATCAGAACCAGCGGAAGGGCGAGCCACGCCGTGCCCAGCAAGGTGCCGCCGAGCTTTATGAAGGCAAAGGAGAAGAGCACGGCCGTAAGCGAGATGACACCTTCCATGGAAAGGTCGATCGAGCCCATGATGATGATGAAAGTCACGCCCAGGGCCACCATCAAGGCGGGGGCGGATGCGATGGCGATGCGCGCGAAGTTGCGGGCCGAGAAGAATGTCGGGTTTAAAACCGTAAAGAAGATCACAAGCGCGACGAGCACCAGAAGGGGCGCCCATTTGATCAGGGTCTCGCGCGATATGGGCCGGGTCACGATGGGCACCTTTCGCATGGTCTCGGATAAAGATAACGGGGGACGGTCGGCTGCGCGCCGTCCCCTGAAAAAGCGTCAGGACCGATACTGAATCTGTCCGTTGGAAGGCCCCCAGAAGTCGGCCCAATCGTATTTCGGAACCGAATCCAGATACTTGGCCTTGAACTCCTCGGCATCCTTCTTGCTGACCAGGACGGTCGGTCCGTAGAACTCGCGATGCTCTTTCGGCTCTTCCGACGGCTTGAAGCTGCCGATTGCCGCATGGTAGGCGAGCGCCGAGGTGATGCCACCGCCCCAGTGCGGATTGGTGAAGACCGTCGCGAGCAGCTGGCCGTCTATGACCATCTGCACCGCTTCGGGATTGCCGTCATAGGACACGATCGGCATGCCCTCGATGCCTTCGGCGCGCAGCGCCTCGATGACGCCGTAGGCGATGTTGTCGTTGGCGCAATGCACTCCCTTGATCCTGTCCCCGTAGCGGGTCAGGAAGGATGACATCAGTGCCGCGCCTTTCTGCGTGTCCCAGTCCGCCGGCTGCGCATCGAGCAGTTCGATGTTGGGAAAGTCCTTCAGTGCATTCTTGAGGCCGTTGAGCCGCTCGACCGCAGGGTTGTTGGCGGCAATGCCGCCCAGGTGGACGACCCCGCCCTCGCCGCCCATGGCTTCGAACAGGATGCGTGCGGTTTCTTCGGCGGGCTTCTCGTCCGACCAGGTCATGTGCGACACGTAGTTGTCGCCGAAATCCCATGGATGGAGATCATCGGTCTTGTTCCAGATCGTGGCTATGTAGCCGCCCGCAGCCGACACTGCCTCGACGATCGGCCGCGCGTTCGGGCTGTCATTGGCATCGCAGGCGAGGGCGCAATTTCCATTGTTCTTGGCAAGGAAGGCCTTGATGTCCGCTAGAGATTTCTCGGAGGACCCTTCGTTGATCAGGCTTACGAGCGCGCTCTTCGGCTTGCCGAGCGATTCAACGAACGCTTCGCCGCCGGAAACGACCGAGTTCCAATAGGCCGAAGCGCGGTCGCGATAGCTCCAGGCGACAGCGGGATCCGTCAATGCAGCGCGCGCGCCGCCGCCAAACGGGTTTGGCAGGGCCGCTGCCCCCAAACCTGCGGCCGAGGCAAGCAGAAAGTGGCGACGGCTGATCGTCTCACGCTCGATGAAGTTCTTGATGAATGTCGACATTCGCATTCCTCCCAATGCAGTTGAGTGTCCGGCACCGACAGCTTCATGGAGGAGAAGGATCATTCCCCGCCCACATCCTTCTTCCGCGGCCATTGCCATTAACGCACTAACTAGTTACTTGTTTAGCGTTGCAAGAGTCAAGGGTTTTCGTGTATTTTCATGAAGCGAACATCTCGGCAGGCGGCTTTGACGGCTATACCGGCGGGCGTGTATGAGTCGGGCAACACAAGCTATGAACGCGTGAAGGTCAGACCTTGAGAACGACGAGTGCACAGAAAGCGAAAGCAGCCGGGAAACCGCGGCTGCGCGATGCCGAAGCAACCAAGGCGCGCATCCTCGAGGCCGCGAAGAAAGAATTCGCGAAAAACGGATTGGGGGGCGCCAGGGTGGACGTGATCGCCGAGAAGGCAAACGCCAACAAGCGGATGATTTATCACTACTTCGACGGCAAGGACCACCTCTTCCAGACCGTTCTCGAAGACGCCTATAACGGGATCCGGACCGCGGAACAAAAGCTCAACCTCAATGACCTTGAACCCAAGGCCGCCCTTGAGAGGCTCGTACGTTTCACCTGGGAATACTATCTGAAGCACCCGGAGTTCATAACGCTGGTCAACAGCGAGAACCTTCATCGTGCCAAGCACTTGAAGAAGTCCCAGGTGGTCCGTGCAACCAGTCGAAAATTCGTCGGCATGGTCAAGGAGCTGCTGGAGCGGGGCGTTTCCGAGGGGGTTTTCCGGCCGGGAATCGACCCGGTGCAACTGAACCTCACCATCGCGGCCATCGGCTATTACTACATCACCAACCGCTTCACCGGTTCGATCGTTTTCGAGCGTGACCTGATGGCGAAAGACGCGCTCGAAGAGCGCGTTCAATTCAACATAGAGACCATCATGCGCATGGTCTGCGCTTAGATCACGATACCTTCAGTCCGGTCGGTCGAGATCGGTCCAATCAAGGACGATGAACGGTTCGTCCATACGTCTTGCGGCAATGTCTGCGTAAAGAGAAGCAGGATCGGCCGGAGAAACGCGGCGCAGCAGTCCATCGAGTTCAATTCTTCCTTCCGCCAGCCAGTCGAGCGCCCGGGCGAACCCTCCGAAGACGCTGTGACCCGCGTTATTGTAACCGCCCAGCAGTTCCTCCCACTCGAATGCATGCGCGTGAACCGGCAATTCCCATTCCCAGCCCGACCGCAGGGTTATAAGGTTGAAGAAAACCGCGTGCAGAACCTCATGCGCGGAGATCTCGGTCAGCTTGCGCCATGGAACGCCAACCAGGACGACCTCGCCCAGGCGGCGAACGATGCGGCATGCGTCGAGCACGGCCTCTTCGTGGCCGGAACAATCGAGAACGAGCGCGACCTGCCCTTGAAGCGACGACTGAAGCGGGACACGCTCGCGGCAATCGGAGATGCCGCAACTGGCGAGTTGCGCCCTTCTCAGCGGATCCGGATCGACGACGGTAACGCGGTAACCGGAAATCTTGAAGAGCTGCGCCGCGAGAAGACCGACCGGGCCGGCTCCAGTGACGGCGACGTGATCGCCAGGCCGGGCCTTCGTCGTCATGAGGGTCGTGAGCGACACGCCCATGAGGCGCGAGAGAACGGCGATCTCGGGCCTCATGCCGGCCGGCAATGGAACCGTGTCCCGCGCCATATGCGTCTGAGTGCTTCGGTGCATGCCCATCGCGAAACGCAGTTCACCGGGCAGAACACCAACCACGCCGTCCGCCACATCTTCCACCTCGAAAACAGCAGAGTAGCCGGGCCGAATTGGAAAAACATCGCCATTCGCCCAGCCGAGTTCGGTGCCGGGGCTGACCAGAGTACAAAGCGTCCGCCCGCGGACTTCGCCGAAGTTTAGCGGCAAGTCCTCATACCGGTCGAGTCGGAACGTCTGCTTCGCAGGGATCGTTATCTCGTGGGGCAAGCGCACTCCTTTCCGCCGGAGACGGCGTTCTTGCGATGGATGATGAAATCACTCTCCCGTTACCGGGGACCACTGCTTCGGCCCACCGGCCCGCTCATACCCCAGCGCACCGTTCATGCTTACGAGTTCGAGGAACTGCCCCCACGGCGCACGCAGGTAGAGCCAGGTGAGGCCCTGCATCGCGCCGGCATCCACGAAAGTCGGCCCCTCCAGCACGTCGACGCCCGCCTGGCGCAGCCGATCCGCGGCCGCGTGGCAGTCATCCACCTCAAACGCCAGATGAAAGCCGCCGGGTTGACTGTTGCGCTTCAATGGCTCGTCGCGGCCTTCCTCGCCCGAATATTGAAAAAGTTCGAGATTGGTGCCGTTGCCGATTCGAAGAACCTTTATGTTCTCGATCCTGCAGCCGGCAGGCACGCCGAGCCTTCTCTGCATGAAGGCGTCGTCCGCTTCGATGCGTGCTGTCTCCAAACACGTCACGGCGCCGAAGGCAGCTTCGAAGAAGCGAACCGCCTCCTCCAGATGCGGCACGGTGAAGCCGATATGCTGCATGCCGAACACTCTCATCGATCCCTCCCCGGTCATCGGTCGAAACAGCAGCTGCACTGCGGTTAATGATGTAACTGGTTAGTGCGTTATATTCACTGCTGCAGACATGAGTCAAGTGCTCGGGGACAGAGCGCACCTGAGTATTCGACCGAATCCGACCGGAAAGCCGTTTCAAATTTTCCCGGAAATGCTCTACCCCGCGATCGGCGGCGGATCGATCCGTAGCCACTTCGGCTGCGGAACGGCCCGCAGCAGAGCTTGCGTGTATTCATGCCGAGGTGAGACGAAAAGGGCTTCCGTCTCGCCTTCCTCGACGATCCTGCCGCGCTGCATCACCAGGATCCGGTCGGCGAATTGGCGCACGATGGGCAGATCGTGGGTAATGAAGACGTAGGAGAGGCCGAGGCGCTGGCGGAGATCGACCAGAAGCTCGATGACCTGCATCTGAATCGACACGTCGAGCGCCGAAACCGCCTCGTCGCAGACGATCAGCTCGGGTTCACTGGCGAGTGCCCGGGCAATGGCGATGCGTTGCCGCTGCCCGCCGGAAAACTGATGCGGATGCCGTTCGGCATGCTCCGCCTTCAGGCCGACAAGCTCCAGCAGCTCCACGACACGGTCGTTCCAGCGTTCACGCGGCAGAATGTCCCGGTGGATCGCCCAGGGTTCGGAAATGATCGAGCGGACGTTCATGCGCGGATTCATCGACCCGAACGGATCCTGGAACACCATCTGCACCCTTCGGCGGAAACCGTCGAGCGCCCTGCCCTTGAGCTTGAAAATGTCCTCGCCGGCAAAGAGTGCCGCGCCCGACGTGGGTTCGTTCAGTCTCAGCAGCATGCGTGCAATGCTCGATTTACCCGAACCGGACTCGCCAACGATACCGACCGTTTCCCCGCGCCGAAGCGTGAAACTGACGTCGTCCACGGCCTTGAACTCCCGCTTGGGCGAGAACGGACCGGACCCCAGCTTGTAATGCTTGCTTAAATGGGCGACCTGCAGCAGGACCTCGCCCTGTGCGGCATTCCGAGACGCTTTCGGCGCGTCGGCACGGGGCACGGCCGACATCAGCCGGCGGGTATAGGCGTGGCTCGGATTGGTAAACACGTCCTCGGCCTTGCCGCTCTCCACCACCTTGCCGCCATTCATCACGATGATCCGATCCGCCATGGCCGCGGCGACCTCGAGATCGTGGGTGATCATGATCAGCGCCATGCCGGTCTCGCGCTGCAGGTCCCGCAGGAGTTCGAGGATTTGTGCCTGAACGCTGACGTCGAGTGCCGTGGTCGGCTCGTCGGCGATCAGGATGTCCGGCTTCAGCGCGATCGCCATGGCGATCATCACGCGCTGCCTCTGTCCGCCCGAGAACTGGTGCGGATAATAGTCGATCCGCTCGTCGGCTTCAGGAATTCCGACCCGTTCGAGCAGCCGAACGACCTTGTCGCGCACCGCACCCCCTCGCCTCCGCCATGGCTCTCGAAAACCTCGGCGATCTGCCTGCCGACAGTATAGACCGGGTTGAGATAGGCCAGCGGATCCTGGAAGATCATGGCGATGCGGCGGCCGTTCAGTTCACGCCGGCCTTCGTCATCGAGGCGGGAAAGATCCGTCCCGTCGAACACCAGCGAGCCCGAGACGATGTCGCCCGGCGGGCAATCGATCAGCCCCATCACCGTTCCGGTGCTGACGCTCTTTCCCGATCCGCTCTCGCCCAGGATGACGAGGGTTTCCCCCGGGCAGACGTCGAACGAGACGTCGTCGACGGCACGCACGGGGTCGCCTTCGGACAGGAAGTCGACCGTGAGTTTGTCGATCCGCAATATGGGTTTGTCCGGCGCGTTCATCGCGGAGCCTTTCGCAGCGATTGCAGACGCCAGCGCTGCAGCGGATCGGCGACGGTCCGGGCCCAGCTGGCGAGAATGTTCAGGGAAAGCGTCGTCAGCAGGATGGCGAGTCCCGGCCAGAAAGCGATCCACCACGCCGTCTTCAGATAACCGCGGCCGTTGGCCACCATGGCGCCCCAGGTGAAATCCGGAGGCTGGATGCCAAGCCCGAGGAAACTCAAGGAGGATTCGGCCAGGATGACGGTAGCGAAATCGATCGCGGCTATCGTTACCAGCGTCGGCAGCACGAGCGGTGCGATATGACGGAACAGGATGCGTCCGGTGCTCGCGCCCATGGAGCGCGCGGCACTGACGAACATGCGTTCGCGCAGTTCGAGCACTTCGGCCCGTGCGGTGCGGATGAAGATGGGCATGCGGGTAATCGCCAGCACGATCACCAGGTTCGTCATGCTGGGACCGAGCGTATAGAGCACGATGAGCGCCAGCAGCAGCGAGGGAAAGCTCATCACCACATCGGCCAGGCGCAGGATGACGTGGCTGTACCAGCGCTCCGAATAGCCGGCGGCAAGGCCGAGAATGCCGCCTAAAGCCATGGAGCAGAAGACGGCAGCGGCCGCGATGCCGAGCGTGTTCTGCGCCCCGACGATCAGCCGCGCCAGGATAGGCCGCCCGAGCGTATCGGCTCCCAGAATGTAGATGAACCCGTGTTCCAGTGCGAAGGGCGGCAGGTTGCGTTGCCTGAGCCCGAGCTTGCCCGCAAGTTCGCCGACGAAGAGCGGTCCGACAAGCACGCAGACGATGAGCACGAAGAGAAAGACGGCTGCGCAGAGCGCCAGCTTGTCCCGGGTGAGATAGATTGCGAGCTGCCGCAGGGCGCCGGGCGATCTTACGGATGGCAATGCCAGGTCGGTCATTGTCGCCTCCCCTCAGTAGCGGATGCGCGGATCGAGCACTGCGTAAAGAAGATCGATCGCGATGTTGACGATGAAGATGGCGATTGCCGTGACGAGGATCGTCGATTGCACCACGGCAAAATCGCGCTGAACGATCGAATCGATCATCAGCTTGCCGATGCCCGGCCAGCCGAAGATCGTCTCGACGACGACGGCGCCGTTGATCAGACCGGTCGCCAGGTCGCCGGCGACGGTGATCACCGGCAGCAGCGAATTCCTGAGCGCGTGACCGAAGATGATCTTGCGACGCTTCATGCCTTTGGCGTGGGCGGTCTTGATAAAGGGCGAGGCGAGCGCAGAGATCATCGTGCCACGCACAACCTGGACCAGCAGCCCGAAGGGACGCAGCATCAGCACGACGATCGGCATGATCCAGTGCAGGGCGGTGCCCGTTCCCGACGTCGGCAACATGCCGAGCCCGACCGCGAAGACGAGAATGCCGACGATCGCGATCCAGAAATCGGGAGTGCTCGCACCCGCCAGCGAAACCAGGCCGGCGACGCGGTCGAACAGGCTCCCGGGACGGGCAGCGGCCAGCGCGCCGACGACGATGGCCAGAACGGTTGCGAGCGTCATCGCAACCAAAGCCAGCTTCAACGTGGCCGGAAAGGCCTCGAGAGCGACCTCGATCGCCGACCGGTTCTGCCGCAGGGACTGGCCGAAATCCAGGGATAGGAGGTTGTGCAGATACTGGAAGAACTGCACGTAAATCGGCTGGTCCAGACCGTTCAGGCGGGCGAAGGCCTGGCGCGCCTCGAGACTTGAATCGAGCGGCAGGTAGAGGGCCGACGGATCGCCGGTCAAACGCGTGAGAAAGAAGACGAGCGTCAGCAGACCGATCACCGAAATTACGCTGTGATATGCCCGCCGGCCGATATAGCCGAGCATCATGCGGAGCCTCTGGATTCCCTTGCAGTTCATGCGAGCACGCGAACGTGTCGCGCGCTCGCCCGGATGATGACACTCAGTCCTTGAGGGCGATATTGGCGAGCGGGATCTCGCTGTTGGTCGTGATGTCCGGCTTCCACTCGAGGCGGCTGCCGACCCGGGTGTAGCCGATCATGTGGAACATCGGGATGTCGACCGCGAGATCGTCATGCACCTTCGCGAAGATCGCCTTGAACTTTGCCGTACGGTCCTCGCCGGTGGCAGCCATGGCATCGGCGACCTCCTTGTCGAGGCCCGCATCCTCGAAGGTCGAATAGCTTCCGCCCGAGGTGTAGAAGATCGGAACGGTGAAGGCGGCATCACCCTTGTTGTTGTCGTGCATCATCTGCAGCAGGTTCGGCCCGCGGCTCTCCGGGAAAGGCTTCTGCAGGTAACGCAGCCAATCGTTCACGTCGAGCATCGTCAGCTTGACGTTCAGGCCGACATCCTGCCACATGGCCATCATGGCTTCCATGGCTTCCGTACCGTTGGGGTAGATGCCGTTGCGGCCGATCAGTTCGATTTCGGTATCGACCGGTACGCCCGCGGCCTTGGCCTCGGCAATCAGCGCCCGCGCCTTTTCGGCATCGAACGCCCAGGGCGCCAGCTTGTCGTCGTGGCCGTTGATGCCGGTGACGACCATCTGCGAAGCCCGCTGCACGTCCTCGCCGAAAAGCTGCGCGAGACCATCCCAGTCGATCGCCAGGTTCAGCGCCTTGCGGATTCGGACGTCGTCGAGCGGAGCAAAGCCGGCATCGATGCGGATCGCGGTGGTTTCGGAGTTCAGATAGGCGAAGTCCGTTTCCGGATTGGTCGCATCCTGGATCGCAATGGACGGCGTCAGATCGGCCTCGCCGGTCTCCACCATGGCGGCGCGAATCGAGGATTCCGGGCGCCAGACATAGCTGGCCTTGGCAATGGCCGGCTTCTCGCCCCAGTAGCCGTCGAAAGCTTCGAGCACGACCGTCTGCGGAGTGAAGCTCGAAAGCTTGAACGGCCCGGTTCCGACCGGATCGTTCACGGCCTTGTCCGCCGGCGTGTTCGGCGAGACGATCATGACCACGCTGAGCAGCGTCGGCAGAATCGGCTGCGGCTTGTCCGACTTGATCTCGACCGTCAGGTCATCGATCGGCGTGACCGTCAGCTTGGCATCGCCGAACTTGGCGATGTTGCTGCAGGTCAGCTTGCCGCCGGTCATCCGCTCGATCGAGAATTTGACCGCCTCGGCATTGAAAGCGGCTCCGTCCTGGAACTCGACTCCTTCACGCAGCTTGAGCTGCCAGGTGTTCGGATCGGTCTGCTTCCACTCGGTCGCAAGACCGGGTATTGGCTGACCGCTTTTCGGATCGACGATGGTCAGCGGCTCGACGACGTTGCGGCTCAATATCTGACCGACATTGGTGATGATGGTACCGCAGGGCTCAAGATTGGCCGGCTGTTCCGGCAGGACGATCTTGATTTCCGAGGCGCTCTGCGCGCCGGCCCCGCCGGCCCAGCCGGCCACCACCATTGCGCCTGCGATGACGCGAACAGATTTGTTTCCCATTGCACTCCTCCCCAGTTGGAACGACGACGTTTGAGGCGGGCGCCATCCTCCTGGCGCCCGGCCCGATGTTTCTTTTCAGCGGCGCGATGCCTCTATCAGCCCCTGCAATATCTCCCGCTCCTCGCCGGTCAGGTCGACCAGCGGCGGGCGAACCGGGCCCGGCGCAAAACCGGCAAGCTCCACCCCCGCCTTGATGATCGAAACCGGATAGCCGGCCTTGCGGTCGCGCAGGGCCGCGAAGGGGAAGAAGAACGTATGAAGAATGCCTTCCATCACCGCCTTGTCGCCGGCACGCATGGCCCGGTAGAAGCGCTGCGCCAGTTCCGGCACGAAATTGAAAACCGCCGACGAATAGGTCGTGACGCCGACGCCGTTGAAGCCTTCCGCGAAGAGTTCATGGGTCGGCATGCCGCCGATATAGCAGAGCCGGTCGCCGAGTCGGGCCGTCACATGACGCACGAGGTCCACCTTGCCGGTTCCGTCCTTGAAGCCGATCAGGTTGGGGCAGGCCTCGGCAAGGCGCGCGACCGTGTCGGCATTGGCGACCGAATTGGCGCGGTTGTAGAGAATGACGCCGAGGCCCGTCGAATCGCAGACGGCCTTCACATGGGCATAGATGCCTTCCTGCGGCGCTTCCGTCAGGTAGTGCGGCAGCAGGAGAATACCGTCGGCACCCGCCTCCTCGACGATCTTCGCGGTCTCGACGGCAAGGGACGTGCCGTAGCCGCAACCCGCAATGATCGGCACCTCGCCCGATACGTCCTTGGCCGCGCGGGTGACCTGGCCCACTTCGTTCGGCGAGAGCGAAAAGAACTCGCCGGTGCCGCCGGCAGCGAACAGGGCCGCGGCCTCAAAGCCGGAAAGCCACTCCACATGGCGTCGGTAGCTCTCCAGATTAAGCTTGTAGTCCGACGTGAAGTGCGTGACCGGAAAGGACAAGAGCCCCGAACCGACACGCGACTTGATTTCTTCAGGCGACAATGAATTCCCTCCGGCTGCGAGCTTAAGACGGGAAATTCATATGATGACTTTTGAGATGAGTCAATCAACCTCGCCGGATTTTTCGCTCGGGCGCCAGGTCGTCAGCGAGCGGTACCGCTTGATCCCGGTGACGAGATGGCGGCGCATGGCCTCCCGGGCCCGGTCCGGATCCCGCGCAAGGATCGCCTCGGCGATCTCGCGGTGCTCGAGGAGAATGGGCTCGTCCCGGCTCGGCAACGGATCCACGCCGCCCATGACCGTGCGAAACTTCACGCGCGGGATCATGCGGCGCCCGACATGCTCCAGAAAGGTGCGGAAGCGGGTGTTGTTGGTGGCAGTCGCTATAGCCATGTGAAACTGGAAATCGGCCTCATCCGTGGGCTTCCCTTCGGCGACGAGATGGGCAAAGCGCTCGACCTGAGTCTGGATTTCGGCCTCCTGCGCCGGGGAACTGCGCGCCGCCGCCAGGCCTGCCGCCTCGACTTCGATGCCGATGCGCAGTTCGAGCTCCTCGATGATATCGGAAATCTTGTCGGTCTCGCCGGTGAAAAGCCGGAGGCCCGGGTCGCTCTGCCGTGGCCCTATCACGAAGACGCCCGACCCCTGCCGCGACTCCACCAGGCCATCGGCCCTAAGCGCTGCGATCGCCTCCCTCACCACCGTCCGACTGAAGCCGAACTTGTCGATCAAGGCCGGCTCGGTCGGCAACTTGTCGCCCGGCGCATAGTATCCCGCCTCGATCTGCGCCTTTATGGCGTCTGCCACCTGCGAGGACAGCGACGGGCGACCGCCTCCCTTTTTCTTACTCGGCATGAATATTCCCATACCCCGCATCCTAAACTCATCATATGACTGCGACTGTTAGTTGTCGCAGACATCTTATGGGACTATCGAACGGCGGTACAGCAGATTTCGAGCCGGTTACGCGCGGACGAGATGAAGCAAGCCTGAGACGAAGTCGGATAAGGGGCGACAGCAGGCATGTTCCGGAACATTTCGGCTCGTGCAACGTTCGACAGAGTTGGCCCGCACCTGAGGAGCCAAGACTGACGCCGGGCGGGCTTCAAGGAGGAAGCCATGATCCGCGCACTGCCATCAATTTTCCTTCCGCGCCGCCGCCTTTTGCAGCTTGGCCTCGGGGCAACGCTCGTTTCAACCGCAGGCTTCCCCGCGACATCGCAGGCCGACGAGCCGAGTGACGTCGAGGACGAGGACATATTCCAGTTTGCGCTCAACCTCGAATACATGGAAGCTGAGTACTATCTGCGTGGCACGACGGGCAAAGGCATCGATGATTCCGATGCAGGTTCTGACGCCGGCCCGGTGACCGGCGGCAAGCAAGTCTCCTTCGCTACCCCTGCGATTGGCGCGTTCATGCGGGAGGTTGCGGAAAACGAACTTGCGCACGTCAGATTCTATCGCAAGACGCTCGCAGATCAGGCTGTGCCGAGGCCGGCCATTGATTTTGACGCCGGCTTTGCCGCGGTCGCGAAAGCGGCGGGGCTCGGCGAGGACTTTGATCCGTTCGGTAATGAGACGAACTTCGTGCTCGGCGGCATGCTATTCGAAGATGTTGGCGTTACCGCCTATGCCGGAGCAGCCACCGTCCTCAAGAACAAGGACTTTCTCGCCGCCGCCGCCGGCATCCTGGCAGTCGAGGCCTACCACATGGGCATGGCGCGATCTACCCTTTACCGGAAGGGCGAAGAAGCCTGGAAGGCCGCGCAAGCGGTGTCCGACGCAAGGGATAAAATTGATGGCGCGGAAGACAAGGATCAGGGCATTCAGATGGATGGCAAGGCCAACATCGTTCCCTCGACGCCGGATGCGATTGCGTTCACCCGGACCCCGCAAGAGGTGCTACGCATCGTTTATCTCTCCGATAAGGAAGGCGTCAGCAAGGGTGGCTTCTACCCCAATGGAATGAACGGCAAGATAAAAAGCACCTGAATCGGTAGCATTTGTCTGTGTGTGATGTGCTCCCCGCGCGAGCACACCGTGTGCTTGCCATCTGATCGCGTTCTTGTTCGGCTTTCCGCCCGCATCCCGGGAATCGCAGCGAGCTCACATCATTGCGGAGAGCTCAGGCCAGCGATACCTGGCGCGTCTCGGCGTCGATCAGAAAGGCCGCAACGGCAGCCACGAGCAGAAGGCCGGCAAAGATGCCGATGGCGAGACCGAAACTCTGCGCCACCACCAGACCCATCAGCGATGGAGCAAGCAAGCCGCCGAGCCGGGCCATGGCGCCGGCAGCACCCATTCCCGTCGCCCGCGATGCCGTAGGATAGAGCTCCGGCGTATAGGCATAAAGCGCGCCCCAGGTGCCGAGCAAGGCGAAGCTCATGATCAGGAGCGAAGCCCCGATCAGCGTTGCAGTGCCGGCAATCACGAAGAGCAGGCAGCCAAGTGCCGAGAGGAGGCAGAAGCCTATCAGGGTAGGCCTTCGGCCCCATTTCTCGACCCCGTAGGCGGCCAGCGCGTAGCCGGGGATCTGCGCCAACGCCAGGACGACGAGGAAACCGTAGCCCCGAACGAACCCGAAGCCTTCGCCCGCGAGCCGCGGAGGCATCCAGGTAAAGACGCCGTAATATGATATCGAGACCAGAAACCAGATGGCCAGGATCATCAGGCTGCGCTTGCGAAGATCGACGGAAAAAATGCCGGCGCTCTGCGCCACCGGCGACGGCACCAGCGATGCATCGGCACCAAGCTGCGTCTTGCCGTTGACGACGAGGATCCGATCGACGATGGCCTTCGCCTCGGAGGTCTTTCCGCGGCGAAGCAGATAGAGCGGCGATTCCGGCACCAGGAAACGCAGCCCCAGGCCGATCAGCGCCGGCAGTGCAGTCACGGCGAAAATGTAGCGCCAGGCGTCCGCTACCCCGGCGAGGCTCGCACCCCATGCGGCGAGCGCAACGATGAGCGTGCCGACGGCCCAGAAGCCCTCCAGCATCACCAGCCAGCGGCCGCGATTGCGAGCAGGCAGAAACTCCGCCATCATCGCATAGTCGACCGGCAGAGTTCCCCCACCGCCGCGCCGGTGAGGAACCGCAGCAGAAGCAGGATGGAAAAATCCTGTGCAAAGACCGACAACAGGCCGAAGACTGCGTCGCAGGCGACGGTGGCAATCAGGACGCGCCGGCGGCCGATACGGTCCGCGAGCCTGCCGAAACCCGCGGCGCCGAACAACATCCCGAGAAAGAACAGCGTGCCCGTCTGCAGCGCCTGCGGAACCGACAGCCCGAAAGTGGCGGCGATCGATGCGGCCGTGAATCCGACCGCCAGCACCTGCATCGCGTCGGCGGCCCAAACCAGACCGAAAATGGCGATGAGGCGGCGCTGGTAGGCGCCGGTTCCGGCGCGGTCGAGCGCATCGTCTATCGTGATAGTCGTCATTCGCCCTTCTCCGGTTCGGCGGACCGCCGCAATCCGGAGAAGTCCGCGTGGATCGGCTGCCGGTTACAGACGTCGGCTGCCGCAGCTCAATTCGATATACGCTCCTACTTCTCGCATCGAAGGGAGGATGGCAAGCCGGGCGGGCGCCGGTGAGGCGGGATCAGCGTGAACCCCGGTCGAATGTTTCCGGGCTGACACCGCGCTGCCGCAGGATGCTCCTGGCGATCTTCTCGGTCGGGGTGCGCGGAAGCGGCGCGTCCGTGATCTCGAGGTAACGAGGGACCATATGGCGCGGCGCCAGCGCGCGGAAATGGTCGAGCAGTTCCGCCGGCGTCAGCGTCGAGCCCGGCCGGCGCGAAGCGACCACCATGATGTCCTCCTCGGTGAACTCGGACGCGACGCCGAATGCGGCGCTCTCGACGACATCGGGATGCGCTTCGGCCAGCGTTTCCACTTCATAGGCAGAGATATTCTCGCCCCGGCGCCGGATGGCCTCGTTCAGCCGGTGCTTGAAGTAGAGCCAGCCATCCTCGTCCATCACCCCCGCATCGCCGGAATGGTACCAGAGGTTTCTCAGAGTCTGCACCGTCTTGGCGTCTGCCCGGTAGTAGCCGGAAAACATGCTCCAGCTCTTTTTCGGGCGCGAGACGATTTCGCCGACCGTGCCCGGCGGCAGCGGCCTGTCCTTTTCGTCGACGACGGCCACTTCCCAGTCGGGGTGCGGCATTCCGCAAGAGCCCGGCCGCGTGGCATCCACCGTGTCGAGGGTCACGAAGCTGGTTTCCGTCTGGCCGTAACCAGTGACGAGGCGCATGCCGAAGCGCTGCTCGAAGGCCTCCTTTTCCGGCACCATGGGAATGCATTGGCAAACCCGCACCGGATTATCCCTGTCGCCTTCGCAGGGCGCCGCCCGCATCAGTATGACGGCCATGGCTCCGAGGAGATTGGTCGCGCTCGCGCCGCTTTCACGAACCTGCTCCCAGAAACGCGAGGCGCTGAACCCTTCGACCAGCGTCGCCCGGGTGCCGTAGATCAAAGGCAAGTAGACGCCGAACATCTGGGCATCGGTATGAAACAGCGGCAATGCCGAAAAATAGCTGTCGTCGGTGCTGTATCCGAGATTGGCGGCCATGGCCGCCGCCCATGAATAGCAATGATGATGCGACATCAGGGCGCCCTTGGCGGGGCCGGTCGTACCGGAGGTATAGAGGATCGCCATCGGGTCGGAATAATGCAGCCCTGCAAGGTCGACGGCCGGCAGGGAGGCCAGGCATTCCTCGAAGCGGACGATGCGGTCGATCCGCAGGCCGGCCGCACGCGCTTCGGCGGGATCGACGCCGACCAGGACGAGGGTACGCAGGTCCGGCAGCCTCTGCTCCAACCTTGCGAGCTCGATCACGCCACGCGCGTCGGTGACCAGCACCCCCGCCCCGCAATTGTTCAGATTGTGCCAGAGCAGGTCGCCCTTCAGACCGGGATTGTTCGGCACTTCGATGGCTCCGAGGTTCGCAACCGCAAACCAGGTCGCCACGAGTTCGAAGCAATTGGGAAGGAGCATCGCAACCCGGTCGGACCTGCCGATGCCCAGCATGCGAAGACCGCTCGCCAGTCGCCAGGAGGCATCGAACATCTCCTCGAAATTCGCCCGGCGCCCGCAAATATCGAGAAAGGGCGCCGATCCCAAACGCTCGGCCTGACGGAGAAGGATCTTCGGCAGGACGCGGTCTTCGATCTCGTCGTCGTGCATGCCCGGAACGGGCGAGCGGGAAACGGTGACTGTTGTTTGCGACACGGTCAAAACTCTTTTGCTCTTGCCTGCGCCTGCGGAGACAGGAAACCACGAACCGTGGCTGCGGTCTCTCGTGCCATGGCGTCCTGAAGGGTCGAGTGAAGGCCGGCATTGATGGCGCGCTTGGCGTCCGCGACAGCGTCTGCGGGACGCTCCGCGATCCTCAGAGCCAGTCCCCGCGCCTCCTCCAGCAGGCGATCGTCCGGGACGACCTTCCAGGCGATGCCGACGTCCAGCGCCTTCCTCGCGTCGTGCCGCTCACCGAGCATGAGAAGCTCTTTCGTCACTTGTGGCCCGACCTGCTTCGTCAGCAATGCGGTTACGCCTCCCGTCACGAACAAGCCGTAGGTCACCTCGGGAAAGAACCAGCGGGCACTTTCGGAAAACAGCCGGAAATCGCAGTTGATGGCCCATTCCAGCGCACCTCCGACGCACCAGCCGTGCACGGCCGCAATCACGATCTTGCGCGACTGCATGATCTGGAGCGTGATGTTCTGAATGGCCTCGACCCAGGCTTGCGTATCCGCCTCGCAAGCGGTCTGCGCATCGAGATCCTTGAGGTCGTCGCCGGAACAGAACGCCCTGCCCTCGCCATGGAGAATCACGGCGCGTATGCCTTCGTCCGCTTCCGCGTCGGCGAGCGCCCGGGAGAGCCCATCGACGAGCTGCCGGTTCATCGCATTCAGCCGCTCCGGCCGATTCAGCCTCACCCAGGCGACCGCTCCCTCGTTCTTGGAGATGACAGTGTTGTTCATCGTCTCCCTCCTCACACGATCATCGGCTCGGCATAGGAGCCCCAGACCTCCCGAAGAGCGCCGCAGATCTCACCGAGCGTCGCCTTGGCCTTCACCAGTTCGATCGTTTTCGGCAGCAGATTGACGTCTTCGGATTGCGCCTGCTCGGCAAGCTCTTTCAGGAGGCGCTGGATGCGCCCGTTGTCACGGTTCGCCCTCACGGCGTTCAGACGGTCGATTTGCAGCTGCGTGCAATGCTCGTCATAGGGGTGAATGTGCACATCCGCCGTACTGGTCGCCGGATCGGCGTATTTGTTCACGCCGACCGAAATCTTTTCTCCCGAGTCGATTTTCTTGAAAGTCGCATAGGCGGAGTCGGCGAGCTTCTGCTGGAACCACCCCTCCTCCACCAGCTTGATCGCGCCGCCCCGTTCGTCGATTTCATCGAGCATCTTCCAGACTTCGTCCTCCATGTCCTTCGTCAGCCGCTCGATGAAGTAGGAGCCGCCGAGAGGATCGATCACCGAGGTCACGTTGATCTCTTCGCGGATGATCTGCTGGGTTCGGATGGCGAGCTTCATCGCCTCCTCGGTCGGGATGGCGAAAGCCTCGTCCAGACCGTTGGTATGCATGCTCTGGCACCCCCCGAGTACGGCGCCGAGCGCCTGAATGGCGGTTCGCATGAGGTTGTTGTGGTGCTCGACCTTGGTCAGGCTCATGGCAGCGGTCTGCACATGCACGCGCAGACGCATGGATTCCGGTCTGCGTGCGCCGAAGCGCTCCGACATGATCTTGGCATAGACGCGCCGCGCGGCCCGGAACTTGCAGATCTGCTCGAAGAAGTCCTGATGACTGATGAAGAAGAACGACAGGCGAGGGGCAAACTCGTCGATATCCATGCCGGCCTTGGTCACCTCTTCGCAATAGGCGATGGTGAAAGCCATGATGAAAGCGATTTCCTGAAGCGCGTTCCCGCCGACATCCGAGAGGTGATATCCGCTGAGGCTGACGGGATTGATCTTCGGGGTGGCGCAGGCGCTGTGCATGATGAGGTCGCGCAGCAGCCGGACGGCCGGCCGGACCGGGTAGATCCATTCCTTCTGGGCAACGTATTCCTTGAGCGGGTCGGCCTGCAGCGTGCCGGTGAGCTTATGCAGGTCGCAACCACGCTGTTCCGCCACCGTGACGAACATGGCGTAGATGACCCAGGCTGAGGGATTTATGGTGAGGGAGACCGAGATCTTCTCGAGGTCGATGCCGTCGAACAGGCGGTCGACGTCGTCCACCGTGTCGATGGCGACGCCGACACGCCCGACCTCGCCGAAGGCCATAGGGTCGTCGGAATCGAGCCCCAGCAACGTCGGAAGGTCGAAATCGGTCGAAAGACCGGTCTGACCCGTCTGGATCATGTATTTGTAGCGCTGGTTGGTCGCCTCGGGGTTGCCGAAGCCGGCGACCTGGCGGATGGTCCAGGGCCGGCCCCGATACATGGTCGGATAGACGCCCCGCGTGAAGGGATAGGCGCCCGGAAAACCGAGCTCGCTTGCGGGAATATCGGCAATGTCGGCCGCGGTATAGACCCGCTTCAGCGGGATGCCGCATTCCGTCTCAAACACCGGCTTCTCCTCCGGCCGCCTTTCGAGAGCGGCGGCTAAAGCGCCCTCCTCCCATTCGGTCTGTCTTCGCCGGATGTCTTCGATCGCCGCTCCCGAGAACAGTTTCACGTCGTCCATGAGTCGTCCTCCCAACCCAGCAGAGCGCGCGCGGCGACGGACGGATCGATCCGCCGGTCCGCCACGGCTCGAACATGCCGCTCGAGCGTCTCTGGCTCCCGCTGAAATTTCTGCTGAAACAGGTGCCTGGCCGTTCCGAGAATGCGCGTCCTGCAGATGTTGCGCTGACGGTCTGCCAGTTCGCCACTTCCGTTCAGATGCGCCCAGTGCTCCCCGATGGTGTTCTTCAATTCGCGGACGCGTTCGCCCGAAACGGAGCTGACCGGCAGGACAGGCGGCTTCCAGTCCGAACCGGCGCCGTCTCCGCCAAGCGCCATCATCCCCCGAAGCGCCGACACTGTTGCCGATGCCTCGGGCTTGTCGCATTTGCTGACGGCGTGAATGTCCGCGATTTCCAGGATGCCGGCCTTGATCGCCTGTATGTCGTCACCGAGGCCGGGCGCGGACAGGACGACGATCGTGTGCGCCGCCGCGACCACCTCCACCTCGTCTTGTCCCACTCCGACCGTTTCGATGATGATCGGCGAATAACCAGCCGCGTCGAGGATATCGACGGCCTGGAGTGTCGAGCGCGCCAGTCCGCCGAGGTGACCTCGGGTCGCCATGCTGCGCACGAAGGCATTGCCCGCCGCGGCCGCATCGCTCATCCGGACGCGATCGCCCAGTATTGCGCCACCCGAAAACGGGCTGCTCGGATCGACCGCAATGACTCCGACCTTGTGGCCTTCGGCGGCATAGGCCTTGATCAGGGCGGAAACGAGCGTGGACTTGCCTGCGCCCGGGACGCCGGTAATCCCGACGACATGAGCTCTTCCACCGCGCTTGTAGAGTTCGCCCAGGGCAAAGGCCGCTTCCCTGTGCCCCTCTTCGGCGCGGGAAATCATTCGGGCAATGGCGATCGGCCGCCCGGCCAGGACGCCCTCGGCCAACTCCGTGGAGGGCGTGTAGACCCCGCGCTTCGCCGATCCGGACTGCGTGACGACGGTCATATGCGGCCACGGGCGGCGACGAGATCGGCAATCGCCGTAACGATCACCTCCGCACGCGCCTCCTGCGGAACGATCGCATCGACGCCGCATTCCAGCAAGGCGGGATAGTCCTGCTCGGGGATCACGCCGCCGGCGACCACGAGAACGTGCTCGGCGCCCTCCTCGCGAAGGCAGCGGCACAATTCGCGAAACAGCGGGACGTGCGACCCCGAAAGAAGGCTGACGCCGATGACGTCGACATCCTCCTGGATCGCCGCCGCGACGACGTCCTTCGGCGACTTGTAGAGCCCCGTATAGACCACTTCCATGCCGGCATCGCGCAGAATGCGGGCCACCACTTTGGCGCCGCGGTCATGGCCATCGAGGCCCAGCTTGGCGACAAGGACACGAATGGTGTCGGCCGCGTGCGACGGAGTTTCGGCGTCGTCGCCAAGGCCACCGCCGGTGCAATTCGTTTCGGTCATCGGCTGCCTTCCCTATTCTGCCGCAAGGTCGGGAAGGCTCGCGCCGAGGGAAAGAGCCGCCTCAATGGACTGCGTGATGATGTCCAGCCCGAGGTCGATCTCCTCCTCGGAAATCGTCAACGGCGGCGCGATGCGGAACACGCCGCCCATGCCGGGAAGCTTGACGATGTTCATGCTCAATCCCCGGCGGAAAGCCTCGGCGGCGATCCTGCCGCCAAGCTCGTGATCGGCGCTCCTGCTCGGGCCCGGCTTAACGATCTCGACGCCGAGCATGAGGCCGCGGCCGCGAACGTCGCCGACGCATTCGAACCTCTGCTTAAGTTGCGACAGCCCGTCGAAGAGCTTCCCGCCTGTCAGGCGGGCGCGGTCGACCAGCCCCTCCTCGGCAACGACATCGAGCACGGCCAGCCCTACCGCGGCCGGCAAGGGATCCGACACATGCGTCGTGTAGAAGAGGAAACCCTTCTCATGTGCCGCATCTTCGATCTCGGCGGTCGTCATCACGGCGGAAAGCGGCAAGCCGGCGCCGATCGTCTTCGAAAGCGTGAGTATGTCGGGCGTGACGCCGTCGCGCTGGAATGCGAACATGCTGCCGGTCCGGCCGATTCCGGTTTGTGCCTCGTCCAGAATCAGCAGCATTCCGCGCGCGTGGCATTTCTCTTTCAGCGCTGCGAGATAGCCCTGCGGCAATTCGAGCATTCCGCCGCTCGACAGGATCGGCTCGGCTATGAAGGCGGCGAGGCTGCCGGTCGACTGGCTGTCTATGAGCGCGAAGGCATCGTCCAGTTCCGTCTCCCAGTCGAGGCTGCCGTCCGGGTGGCGAAAGCGCGGACGGAACGCGTTGGGCGCGGGAATGGTGAGCGAGCCGACCATCGCGGGGCCATATCCCCTGCGGCCGGCACTGTACGTGGCGGAACTCGCCGCGCCCGTCATGCCGTGCCAGCTTTTGGAGAAGGCGACGATTTCATGCCTGCCGGTGACCAGCTTGGCCATGCGGATCGCCGCCTCGTTGGACTCCGCCCCGGTCGAAAGCAGCATGACCCTGTCGAGGCCGGGCGCCAGCGCGGCCAGGCGCTCCGCCAGGTCGACGACAGGTCGCGACAGCATTCCGCTGAACAAATGCGCGACCTTTTCCATCTGTCGCTGGACGGTTTCGACGATCCGCGGATGGGAATGGCCGACCAACGCACTCATCTGTCCCGATGTGAAATCGAGGATGGGCCGATCGTCCGCATCGAAAACGAAGGAGCCCGGGCCCGCTCGATGATGGCCGGGTCGAAGCTTCCGCCATAGCGTATCAGATGCCTGCTCGCGGCCGCCCAGAAGGCGGGATCCTGATTTTTCGACATTGTAAGCCTCCAAACACCTGGGAATCGATAGCGACTGACAAGTTCTGTGTAAAATTGATAGTGTTGGGATTCAGATATAAGGAAAACTGATATGCATGGACCGCTCGACCTTCGCCTGCTGATCACCTTCGTGCATGCTGCCCATTCCGGGTCGCTGAGCGCGACGGCGGTGCAGGTCGGGCGTACGCAGTCCGCGGTCACGATGCAGATGCAGCGGCTCGAGGAGATGCTCGGCCAGAGCCTGCTGCATCGCAGCGGCAGCGGTGTTCGGCTCACCGGCAGCGGCGAACGCTTCCTCGCTCATGCCGAACGCATCCTGAAAATGCACGACGAGGCGGTGTCGGCCTTTTCCGAGAAGGGTTTGCACGGCTCCATGGTTTTCGGCAGTCCGGAGGACTATCTGATATCCTTCTTTCCGGCGCTCCTGAGGAGCTTCGGCACGAAATACCCCGACGTCGAAATCAAGGTCGTATCCGCTCCCACGGCCGAATTGCGGGCGCTTCTGCAATCGCACAAGGTCGATCTCGCGCTCGTTTCGACACCCAACCTGAACGACGCCGAAACCATCATCAGAACGGAGCCGCTCGCCTGGGTCGGCAGCAAGCCGGCGCTGGAGCTGCATGATTTCGGCGACACGGTGCCCCTGGCCCTGCCGGCGTCGAACGCCATGGACCATCGCGCAGCCCGGGAGGCGATGGCGCGCGCCGGATTGCGCTACAAGATAGCCTATGCGAGCAACAGTCTTGCTGGTCTGATCGGTCTTGCACGCTCCGGACTTGCGGTCAGCGTCATGACGCAGGAAGCCGTTCCGCCGGATCTCCACATCCTGAATGCGCCGCTTCCGGAACTGCCGCATCTGGGCATCTTGCTGGCGTTCGCTGACGCCGACCACCAATCTCCCGCGGTCGCGGCCTTCGCCGAACATGTTCGGGCGGTCTTGCCAACGCTTTGAGATATGGATCTGAATTCCGTCGCCGGATCATGGCTGCGGCAGGCCCCTCTCCTGCCGCAGCCATGATGTTCACGAAACGCCGCACTTCATGCAACCGCCGGTGCTCTATTTCTGAAAATAGGTCGGCCTTCCGTCCTCGCCCTTTTTCCATTCGTAGATCACATAATCCGGACGCGTGATATCGCCCTTGTCGTCATAACCGATCTCACCCAGGACGGTCGACCACGGTCCACCCGCCCTGATGGTTTCGGCGACCTTCTGCGCGTCGTCGGCCGAACCCGTTTTCTCGATGGCCGCGGCAACGATCTGCACGGCGATATAGGCATAGAGCGTATAGGCTTCCGGCTCGAAGCCGGCGGCACGGAAGGTTTCGACCACCTCCTTGGCGGCCGGATTGCGCCGCGGATCGGGAGCGAAGGTGTTCAGCGTCCCGACGACTGCGTCGCCGGCGATCGACGCCAGTTCGCTGGAAACCATGCCGTCGCCGGAAAAGAGGGTGGCGCCGAGCCCCTGATCGGCGGACTGTCGCATGATCAGGCCGGCCTCGGTATGCAGTCCTCCGAAGTAGATGAGCGTCACGCCGGCATTCTTCATCTTGGCGATCAGCGCCGAGAAGTCTTTCTCTCCGGCGGTAATTCCCTCGTAAAGCACTTCTTCGATGCCTGAGCCGTTCAGCACCTGCTTCGCCACGTCGACGATGCCTTGCCCGTAGGGCGTCTTGTCGTGAACGATCGCTATCTTGTCCCCGTGAAAATTGGCGGCGATGTACTCGCCCGCGACCTTGCCCTGCTGGTCGTCACGCCCGCAGGTGCGGAACGTGTTCCAAAGGCCGCGCTCGGTGAACTGCGGATTTGTCGATGCGGGCGTGATCTGGAGCACACCGTTTTCCGCGTAGACTTCCGAAGCGGGGATCGATACGCCGGAATTGTAATGCCCCACGACATAGCGGACGCCGTCTGCGACGAACTTGTTGGCGACCGAAATGCCCTGCTTGGGGTCCGAAACGTCGTCTCCGATGACGATCTTGAGCTTTTCGCCAAGCACACCGCCTGCGGCGTTGACATTGGCAACGGCACGTTGCGCGCCCTTGACGAACTGCGCTCCGAAAGCAGCGTTCGGACCGGTGACCGGACCGGCGACACCGATCAGGATGTCGGCCCAGGCAGTGCCTCCGGGTGCGACGATCGACGTCGCGACCACGGCGGACAAGAGTAGTTTCTTCATTGTTGCGCTCCCAGTACTGCTGCGGGCCCCCGATGAAGCCTCCTGCGCTGCCCACTCGTGACGCAGAAAGCCGTCTGGCGCGCAGAGATACGCGTCAGGCATTCCGTACCGGCGACTTTGGATCGTATCGTTCCCTGGACGGGCCTCTTCTATTTCTCCGAGGCATCGGCGCCCGCCAATGCCCGCCACCCTCCACCTGCTAGGCGCGCCGCCCGTGCGTGCTGCGCCCTGTCCTCCCTCAGCCTGATATCTCCACCGCGACTGCAGTCGCCTCGCCCCCACCGATGCACACGGAGGCGATGCCGCGTCTAAGGCCACGGCGGCGCAGCGCATTGACGAGCGTGACGATCACCCGGGCGCCCGAGGCGCCGATTGGATGGCCCAACGCGCAGGCGCCGCCGTGAACGTTCACCTTTTCCGCATCAAGGCCGAGCTCGCGCATTGCCGCCATCGGCACGACGGCAAAGGCCTCGTTGATTTCGAAGAGATCGACCTCACCGATGTCCCAGCCGATGCGCAGGCAGAGTGCCTTGATCGCTCCGATCGGCGCCGTCGGAAAGAGACTGGGGGCATCCGCATGGGTGGAGTGACCGCAGATCGTCGCCAGAGGCGCGATGCCCTTTTGATCCGCCGCCGACCGGCGCATCAGCACCAGCGCGGCCGCACCGTCCGAAATCGAAGAGGCGTTGGCAGCCGTGATCGTGCCGCCGTCGCGAAAAGCCGGTTTCAACAGGGGAATCTTGTCGAACCGCGCCTTTTGCGGCTGCTCGTCCAGGCTGACGGTTCGTTCCCCCTTGCCCGAGGCGATGCTCAAGGGGACGATCTCCTCCGCAAAGCTGCCGTCGGCACTTGCCTTTTGCGCCTTCTCGAGGGACGCAATGGCATACTCATCCTGGGCGCTGCGGGTGAATTGGTAGGCTTCGGCGCAATCCTCGGCAAAGGTGCCCATCAGGCGCCCCTTGTCATAGGCATCCTCGAGGCCATCGAGGAACATGTGGTCCAGCACCTTCTGGTGCCCGATGCGATAGCCCTGCCGCGCGCGGTCGAGCAGATAGGGGGCATTGGTCATGCTCTCCATGCCGCCCGCAACCACGATCGATGCGGAATCCGCCTTGATCAGGTCATGTGCCAGCATCGTCGCCTTCATGCCCGAACCGCACATCTTGTTAACGGTGGTCGCGCCGACGCCGGGAGGAAGACCCGCAGCAAGCGCAGCCTGACGGGCTGGCGCCTGTCCCTGGCCCGCGGTCAGGACACAACCGAACATCACCTCATCGACCGCATCCGGGGCAAGCCCGGCGCGCTTCAGAGCATCGGCAATCGCGGCCGCCCCTAGCTCGGCGGCGCAAAGGTCCCTCAACTCACCTTGGAAACTGCCAAGCGGGGTTCGGGCCTGCCCGACGATGACCACAGGATCCTGCTTGTTCATTCGAACCTCCCTGCATGGCCATGCTTACCGGGGCGCCATGCGCAAAGCCCCGTCGAGGCGGATGACCTCGCCATTAAGCATCGTATTCTCGCAAATATGCTTCACGAGGGCGGCATATTCCTCGGCCCGACCAAGACGCGGGGAAAGGGCACACTTGCCGCGAGCGCGTCCTGAACATCCTGAGGCATACCGGCCATCATCGGCGTATCGAAGATGCCAGGCGCAATGGTGACGACGCGAATTCCAAAACGCGCGAGCTCGCGCGCGGCCGGAAGCGTCAGCGCGGCGACGCCGCCTTTCGACGCAGCGTAGGCGGCCTGGCCGATTTGCCCGTCGAAAGCGGCGATCGAGGCGGTATTGACGATCACCCCCCGCTCTCCGTCGGCGTCCGGCACTCCCTGCGACATGACCTCGGCGGCAAGCCGTATCATGTTGAATGTCCCGATCAGATTGACGGCGACCGTGCGGGCGAAACTGCCCAGTGCGTGCGGGCCGCTCCTGCCGAGAATCTTCTCGCCGGGCGCAGTGCCGGCACAATTCACCAATCCGTGGACGTGCCCGAATTCCTGTTTCGCGAACGCCAGAGCGGCGGTGGCGTCGGCCTCATTCGTCACGTCGGCATTTCGGAAGCACACCGCCGCGCCGAGTTCGGCGGCAAGCGCCTCTCCCGCTTGAGGCTTCAGGTCGAGCCCCAGCACCCTCGCGCCCTCATGAGCCAGCATGCGCGTCACAGCCGCGCCCAGTCCGGAACTGGCCCCCGTGACGATAAAGACGCGGCCATTGAGTTGCATAGGCTCCGGCTCCAACTTTTTCCAACCGGGATGATGCAGAGGAGAAATATGGTATGCAATGACTGAATGACTCAGATTACGTGATCGCTTTTGCAATGTTCGACGAGAGGGACGTCGCCCATGGAACGCCGGATGATCGCCCCATGTTTCATGGACGATACGCTCGAATGCCTCCGGCGCCATGGAGTGGATGCCGAACCCCTCCTTGCACAAGCCGGCCTGCCATCCGTCGTCACCGGTCCGGTTTCGGCCGAACAATACGGCGCCTTCTGGCATGCGGTGGCACAGGCGATGGATGACGAGTTTTTCGGCGAGGGCGCTCGGCCGATGCGCGCCGGCAGCTTCGCATTGCTATGCCACGCCATTCTTTCGACCGTGACGCTCGAACATGCGCTGCGGCGAGCGCTGCGCTTCCTCAGGGTGGTCCTCGAGGAACCGCATGGTGAGCTGGTCGTCGAAAACGGTCTGGCACAGATTGTCCTGAAGGACGCCGGCGCGACGCGCTCCGCCTTCGCCTATCGTACCTTCTGGATCATCCTGCATGGCGTCAATTGCTGGCTGATCGGACGCCGGCTTCCGATCCGCTGGGTCGACTTCCGCTGCAGTGCGCCCCCCGCCGGAACCGATTATCGGCTCTTCTTCGGCGCGCCCGTCCACTTCGATCAGCCCCGGACGCGGCTCGTTTTCGATGCCGAGTACCTGAAACTGCCGCCCATTCGTGACGAGCGGGCACTGAAGCACTTCCTCCGGCATGCGCCTGCAAATATTCTCGTGCGCTATCGCCACGACGCAGGATTGTCCGCGGCAATACGCCAGCGGCTCCATGCCACGGCTCCGTCCGCCTGGCCGGGTTTCGAGGCGCTTGCCGCGCGCATGCGGATTGCAGCGCCGACCCTTCGACGGAGATTGAAGCAGGAGGGCCAGACCTATCGATCGATCAAGGAGGACCTGCGCCGGGCGCTTGCGATGGAAGCCCTCGCCGACGGCCGGACGAATGTGGCCCAGCTTGCCGTCGAGCTCGGCTTTTCCGAGCCGAGCGCCTTTCACCGCGCATTCCGGAAATGGACCGGAAAGTCCCCGGCGCAATTCCGGCGCAATGCGACGCGGACGGATTTCGCGGAAAGCACTTCACCACGGAAACGCAGTCAGCCCCAGGAGAGCTGATCTTTAGGCAGCCGGCCACTTGGATCATACACGTCGACGCGATGCGGCAGATCCGGTCCCCACGTCCAAAGTACGAGATTCCGGTCTCCCGCTTCGGTCCCCGGTGCGAAACTCGGAACAAGGATGCCGGCGGTCCCGCGCGGATGAAGACGGTCGTAAATGGCCCAGGAAGCCGGACGTCTCCCCTCGGCAAGCGCGCCCGCCCAGCTGCAGGCCATCTCCTCCAGCGATACTCCGTGTTCCGCCCTCCCCTTCTCGGTCGTCAGATCAGCGATGTCGGCGCAATCGATGTCGTAGGAGCAAAGCACGCAAGGATCGATACGATGGGCGAAGCCCTGATTGGCCTCCTTGACCGCTGTCATGATGCTGAGTGCAAGGTAAAGCGTCTTTACGCCCTTCGGGTTGAAGCGCGCGCCCTTTATTGCCGCGCCATCGCCGGATGCAGGTTTGAAAGCCCAGCGTGGGTCATGCGCGCGATAGCAGGTTCCGGTGAACCTCAAGCAAAGCCCCCGAGGGCCATGTGGTCGAGATAATCGCGCACGGCCGCCGCCTTGCCGTCCTTCACCAGAGCTTCGGCCGTTCGTCCGCCGAATGCCGGGAGGGGCTGGGCGCGATACCAGGCCATTGCCTGCTCCTTGCCGCCCGCCCAGTCGGTGACCCGGCTGATGATCTCGAGCATTTCGCGAAGGCGGTTCTGCGTCTTCGTCGCCCGGCTGCGCTCCAGCCGGTAGAGCGTTTCACGCGCAAGCCCGGCCGTTTCGGCAAGTTGCGTTTTCGACATGCCGAAGCCGTCCGCAACCTGCTGAACCGCGATCTTTCCGCCCTTGTCCATGTAGGACAGTATCAGCGGTCCGCCATCGCTTTGGGTCTTTTGAGACTGAGCCATCTTGCGTCATATCCAAGAACATATTTCCTGTGCAAAATATATGGCAGGGAATGCTATTTCGCAAGATAGACACGACCCATCGATAATCGCTTTCACCTCTAACAAGGATTCCGACCGTCCTTCGATTCCGAAAGCGAAACCGCCTTCTTCCAGAGATCGGCATCGACGAAAACGGGCTGCTTTCGTCCGGAGTGGCCGGGAAGCCTTACGGCGGCGGCGCCATGGGAGGCGACCAGATTATCCATCGCTTCGCAGAAGCGATCGGCGGCGAAGTGACCAGGGTCGATGGCGATCAGGAATTGGCCGACATGCGGCGGCCCACCCTCGTCGCTTCCGAAGGCGCTCGCCTCCGTGCTGAGGGCAGAACCGGTCAGGGCGGCAGCAAGGATTTCCACGAGAAGGGCTATATTGGCGCCCTTGCGACCGCCGGCGGGCAGCAGCGAGCCTTCCAGCCCGGTGGCCGCGTCGGTCGTCGGCTGTCCGTTCCCGTCCTGCGCCCAGCCGATCGGGATTGCCTCGCCGCGATCGCGGCGCAGGATCATCTCGGTCTTGGTGACGGCACTCATGCTCTGGTCGACGACGATTGCCGGTGTCCCTTCTTTCGAAGGTACGGCGAAGGCAAGCGGGTTCGTGCCGAAGAGCGCCCGCGTCGCCCCGGGCGGCGCAACGGAGGCAGGCGCATTCGAAACGCAGATGCCGATCAGGCCGGCGTCGGCAAGGGGCCGGACGTGATGACCGAGGGCGAGGCAATTATAGGAGTTGCGCACCGCCATTGCCGCGAGGCCCGCTTGGCGTGCAAGGTCGATCAGGACCGGCGTACCGGCGGCAATGGCGGGATGTGCGAAGCCGGATCTTGCGTCGACCGTGACCGTCACACCGCGCGTCGTCACCTCGGGAACGGCTTCTCCAGCGATCTTTCCGATCGCCAGGTGCCTGCAGAAGATCGGCAGGTAGTAAAGGCCGCAGACGCGATTGCCGTCGGCCTCCGCCGTGGCGATCGCGCTCGCCACGGCGCGTGCGTTTTCGGCTGCCGCACCATGGACCGCCAGCGCCTTGAGGCAAACTGCCTCGATCTTTTCACGGGAGGTTTCGACCGGTGTCATCGACTTGCCGCGTAGCGTCTTTCGCCTTCGGCGACCAGGTCTTCAGCGAGCTGGAAACCGAGTCCCGGCTTCCTGAAGGCATCCAGCCAGCCGTTTTTGGGAGCCAGATCGGGCGAGGAGACGATATCCTTCCGGACGAGCTGCCACATGATCTGGTTACCGTCGTCGAGATTGGGAATGGCGAGCCCTATGTGGTGTTCCGCGCAGGTGGTGATGCCGGTGGTAAAGGAAGAATGGATGCAGATCTTCAGTCCGGCGGCCTCCGCCACGGCTGCCGCCTTCATCATCGGCTGTATGCCGCCGATTTCACGCGGGCCGATGCAGATCATGTCCGCGGCACGCTGGCGGCATATCTCATAGACGTCGTAGAGCGTGAAGGCGGCCTGATCCGCAACGATCGGAATACCGACTTTCTCGCGGACATGCGCCATGGCCGGAATGCTCCAGCTCACCGTTGGCTGCTCGATGAACTCGATGTCGAATTTTTCGAGCTTTCGGCACATGTTGATCGCGTCATGGACGCTCCAGCCTTCGTTCGCATCGAGGCGCAGGCGCGCGTCGCCGATCTCGCGGCGAACCGCCGCGGTGATCTCCAGGTCGAGCTTCTCGCCGCGGCCGACCTTGAGATAGAAGACCCGCTCGCCCTCGGCGTGACCGACCGCGGCATCGCTCGCAAGCTCCTCGGCGGTCTCGCCCTGCAGGAAATAGAAGTAGCCGACCGCCTTCCGGTGAGCCCCCCCGAGCAGCTGGTGGACCGGCAGGCCGGCGAGCTTGCCCTGCAGATCCCACATGGCCATGTCGATGCCGGAAAATATCTGATTGGCGGCCCGCATGATATTGGCGCCGTGTCCGAGATATTCCTGGTGAAAGATGCGCGCGATGAGCGGCGCCACATCATGGGGCGAATGGCCGACGAGATGTTTGGCGAGGCGATAGAGGATAGCCGCCGTACCGGTCTGGTCCGGCGCGACCGTGCACTCGCCGACCCCTACCGTGCCGTCATCTGCCTCGATCTCGATGAGGTTGACCGCGAAGGATTCACGGATGCCGTAGGACCAGTGGTAGGGTTGCTTGAGCGGCAGTACCAGCGGGCGGACGCGGACGTTTGATATTTTGACCATTCTCGGAGTTCCTCGAAAAGACGGCCGGCACGGCCGGTCCGGTATATCTGCGCCCGGCTCTCCGGCACGCACCCTTCCCGCCCGCCGGCAGAAAACCTGCAGGCGGGACGAGACGTTCGTCGATAGATGCGGCGCGTTTTACATGCCTAGCGACTTCAGATAGTCGGCGGCGACCGTTTCGATGGTCTTCTTCTCCACATCGACCTGGCTGTTCAAACGCTGCATCGTGGCGTCATCGAGCTTCTTCGAGACCGCTTCGAGCGTTTCCTTGAGATCCGGATTCGCGTCGAGCACTTCCTTGCGCACGACGGGGGTCAGCGCATAGTTGGGGAAGAAGCCCTTGTCGTCCTTCAGCGTCTTCAATCCGAGCGCCGCGATCTGGCCGTCGGTCGCCTGCGCGGCGATCGTGTCGAGATCGCCATTGGCGAGAGCGTTATAGGCGAGACCAAGATCCATCGGCCGGATATTGGCTCGGCCGGTTTCGAAACCGTAGACCTTCTCCAAGCCGATCAGGCCGTCCGGACGCTTCGGAAATTCGGCCGTCGTGCCCATGAGGACATCCTTGCCGTCGTTATACGCCTTGGCGAGGTCGGAGATCGTCTCCATGCCGTCCGTCTTGGCGTTGCCCGGCTTGATGACATAGGCGTAGGTGTTGTTCGCCGCGGACGGCGCCAGCCAGACGAGGCCTTTCTCACCGTCGAGTTCCTTGACGCGGTTGTAGGTCTCCTCCGGCGAAAGCCGTTCCGTCACCTTGTTGAAGGTGATGAGCGACGTCCCCGTATATTCCCAGTAGAGATCGACCTCGCCGTTCTCCAGTGCGGCGCGAACGATCTTCGTGCCCATGCCGTCTTTCTTGTCGACCGTGTGGCCCTTGCTCTGAAGGAGCTGCTTGGTGATCTCTGCGATGATCAGCTGCTCGGTGAAGTTTTTGCCGCCGACGGTAAGGCTGGCGGCCCAGGCAGTCGTCGTGACGAGCGCGATGGCGGCCGCCGACAGAAGGGTTCTGGCAAGTTTCGGTGCGAAGTTCATTTCAGTTCCTCTCTCTCATTTTGTTATCGTAGCGGATTGATGCCCCGTGGAACGAGGTAGTACTGAATCTGGCCGACGATGAAATCGACCAGGACCGCGAGCATTGCCGTGGGAATGGCCCCGGCCATCATCATCGGGAGTTCGTCCAGCGAGATCCCGGTGAAGATCAGTTCGCCAAGCCCGCCCGCGCCGATCAGAAAGACCAGGGGCGCCGAGCCGACGCAGATCGCGAGCGCCGTGCGGATGCCGCCGAAGATCACGAAGAGGGCGTTCGGAAGTTCGACGCGCCACAGAACCTGCCGCGGCGTCATGCCCATCCCGGTTGCGGCCTCCACAAGGTGCGGCGGCACGGCGCGCAGACCGGCATAGGTGTTGCGCACGATCGGCAGGAGGGTGGCCGCCCAGAGGCCGAACACCGCGGGCACCGTACCGATCCCGAGCAGCGTCATCGAAAGCGCCAGGATCGCGAGCGTCGGCACGGTGCTGCCGATATTGAAGATCTGCATCACTGCTTCCGAAACGAGGCGGAAAGCAGGCCGCGAAAGGACGATGCCGACCGGTACCGCCACAAGGATGGCGAGCCCTCCCGCCCAGGCGACCAGCTCCAGATGCTGCACGGCGAGATAGGAAATGTCGTCGGAATAGGCGAGGATTTCCTCCGCCATTCCGCTCCACCACAGCCAGGCGACGGCTCCGGCCAGCACGACGAGCACGATCATCGGTGCGGTCTCGATCCGGCGGCGATGCTGCGGTGCGGCCTGGCCGGCGAGAGCGCTCATGCCTTCCCTCCATGGCCGAGATTGTGCACGATGGAACGGTAGCTCATCACGCCCGCCATCCGCCCGCCCTCGTCGACGCAGGGCAGCAGCGCCATGTCGTGTGCGAACATCATCGACACGGCCTGCCTCAGATCGCCGGTGGTCGGGACGGCGGACTTTACCGGTTCCGCATGATCGCCCACCGTACCGGAGCGCAGCTCCGCCACCTGCTCGCTCAAGAGAGATTGCGGTGCGCCGTCGGCGTCCAGAACGAAGACTGCAGCGCTGCGCGACGATCGCATTCGCTCGAGCGCATGTTCGACCGAGTCCGAGCTCCGGACCGTGATGAAACCCGTCTCCATGGCGTCGCGCACCGAAACGAGCCTCAGCCGCTTGAGTGCCCGGTCGGAGCCTAGGAAGTCTTCGATGAAGCTGTTGGCGGGACGGGCGAGCAACTCGTCGGGCGCGGCATATTGTTCGAGCCTGCCGCTGCGGAAGATCGCGACCTTGTCCGCCATCTTCACCGCTTCGTCGAGATCGTGCGAGACGAAAATGATCGTCTTGCGGATCTCCCGCTGCATCTTCAGAAATTCTTCCTGGATGACTTCGCGGTTGATCGGATCGATCGCCCCGAACGGTTCGTCCATCAGCATGACCGGCGGATCGGCCGCCAGCGCGCGCAGGACGCCGACACGCTGCTGCTGGCCGCCTGAAAGTTCCTTCGGATAGCGCGTGAGGAAAAGGTCGGGCTGGAGACCGACAAGTTCGAGGAGCTCTTTGGCACGGTCGCGCGACTTGCGGCGATCCCAGCCGAGGAGGTCTGGCACGACACAGATATTTTCCTCGATCGTCTTGTTCGGGAAAAGGCCGATCTGCTGGATCACATAGCCGATGCTCCGCCGCAGCTTGATCGGATCGATGGTGCTCGTGTCCTTGCCGTTGATGAAGACCTTGCCGCTGGTGGGCTGGATCAGCCGGTTGATCATCTTCATCGTCGTCGTCTTGCCGCACCCCGAAGGGCCGAGCAGCACGCAGATCTCTCCTGTGGGTAAGTCAAAACTTACATTGTCGACGGCAATGAGGGGATCATGCGCCGGGCCGTAGTGCTTCGTCAGATTTTCGAGCCGGATCATGGCGTGACCTCCCCCTGAATACCGCGTGATGTGAGAAGGCGCTGTACGAGCGCGAGGAAAAGGTCGGCTGCGATCGCAAGCAGCGAGACCGCCAGCGCCCCGGTCACCAGCTGACGGGGATCGGACTGGCTGATGCCGCGCGAGATGAACGTGCCGAGGCCGCCCGCGCCGATATATGCCGCGATCGCCGTCACGCCGATGTTCATGACGACGGCAGTCCTGACGCCGGCCATGATGACGGGAATGGCAAGCGGGATTTCGACCTGGCGCAAACGTTGCCAGGTGCTCATCCCCATGCCTTTCGCGGCCTCTCGAAGAGACGGATCGACATTGGTGATGGCGGTGTAGGTGTTGCGGATGATGGGAAGCTGGGAATAGAGAATGACGGCTACGACCGCCGGGACATAGCCGATGCCGTGGCCGATCGGCGAGAGCAGCGGGATCATCAGGCCGAACAGCGCAATCGAGGGAACGGTGATCATCATCGACGCGAGATAGAGAACGGTATCGGCCGTGCTCTTCGACTGCGTGATCGCAATCCCGATCGGCACGGCCGTCGCGATCGCAATCCCGACCGCCAGGAAGACGATCGAAATGTGCTCGATCGTCCGCGTGCCTATGATGTCCAGATTGTCGATGATGAACCGTATGATCTCCATTCGTTGCGGCCTGCCTTTCCTAAACTGGGTCACGATGTCTCGGTCGGATTCGACCTGAACCGTGCGTGACCGATTCCAATAAGTCAGAGCGGGTGGCAGGCGGGACACCCGGCCTTCCGCACTGATGCGCGCCCCTGTCAAACGCTCGTCAGAGTTCGCCGTACAGTTTAGCGGCATTCCCGAAAGTGTAGCGCAGGGGCACCGATCCCTCGACCTGCCATGCTTCGACCGTATCCCCTTTCAGAAGGGCGCAAGCAGCTTCGGCATCGACGACCGCGCCGCCATAGAGGCGGTTCGCCAGGTTGAGAATGCCGGTCTGGTGCATCGCAAGGCCGCCGCTGCCGCAGGCGTCCTTGACGAGCAGGACATGCAGGCCAAGGTTGATCGCGTCCTTGACCGTTGCATCGACACAAGCCTCGGTCCAGACGCCGGCGATCACCAGCCATTCCACGTCAGCGTCCCGCAATTCGCCGATCAAGGGGCTCTTGCCGAAGGCGCTCGCTTCGTTTTTGACAAGCAGCCGCTCCGTCGGAAGCGGAGCGACCTCCGGGCAGATCGCCGTGAGCGGATCGTCCTTGTCGCTGAAGGCGGAACGTCCATCCGGTCCGATGGGATGGAACGGGCGACGATTCTCGGCGAGATCGACGATATAGGCGCAATGAAAGACGGGGATGCCGCTGCGGCGGGCCGCCTCCTGAAGGCGCGCGGCATTGCCGAGCACCGTCTCGTAACCGTCTACGAGATAGCGCTCGTCGTGGCGATGCTCCTCCTGGAGATCGATAAAGAGAGCGGCAGCTTTTGCGCGGTCGATCCGCAACGGTTTCTTCATCAAGTCTCCCCGCTCAGGAATTCGTCCTCATAGGGAAAGCGCGACAGGAGTTCCGTGCCGTTCTCCGTGATGAGGATCTCGTCTTCGAGTTTCACGCCCTCGCGGCCGCCCTTTTCGCCGATGTAGCTTTCGACCGAGACGACCATTCCGGGCACGAGACATCCGTCGCGACCGTAGGTCTCGTAGTCCATCGCATGGGCGATGAACGGCGTCTCGCCGTGCATGCCGACGCCGTGCATCACGGACGTGTAACGCTGATCGACGAAGCGGTCCGGTATCTTCCAGGCCTTTTCGGCGATCTCGCGGAAGGCCATGCCCGGCTTGACGATGTCGATATTGTGCTGAACCTGTTCGTAGGCCATTCGGTAGAGCGACTTCTGGTAAGGGGTCGGCTTGCCGGGACCGCAGCGGAAGGTTCGCGAGAAATCGGAATAGTAGCCGTAGCAGCCGATCGTATCGGTATCGAGGGCCACGAGTTCGCCCGGCCTGATCTTGCGGCCGCTTGCCTCGTTGAACCAGGGATTGGTTCGCTGGCCGGAACTCAGCAGCCGGGTCTCGATGAACTCGCCGCCCTGCCGGATCACTTCATGATACATGATCGCGAAGAGCTCGTTTTCGGAAACGCCCGGCTTGATCGCTTCGCGTACGGCGGCCACGGCAGCTTCGGCGCCGGCCATGGATACCTGAAGGCACTTGATCTCTTCGGGAGTCTTGACGGCCCTCACGGCGAGAATTTCACCCTGACAGTCCTTTACCTCGCACCCGCGCTTTTCGAGCGCCAGTGCCTGCAGATGGCTGCAGCGGTCCATGCCGAGCTTCATCGACCCGCCGCCATGCTGCTTGAGCAAATCGGTAATCTCGTCCGCGAAGGGCCCGGCGGTCTCATCGTCCTTACCGGAGACGGAGGACCAGACAAGCTTGGAAGGGCGGGCCTCGTCGATCGTGTCGAGGACCATCGAGACATGATAGCTCTGCGGATATTCGAAGAGGACGACCGGACCTTCGGTGGGGATGAAGAAATAGCGGGTGGAGTTGCGCAGGAAATACCCGAACATGTTTCGGGAGCCCGTCGCGTAGCGCTGGTTATAGGGATCGAAAAGGACCACCGCGCCGTAGCCGGCCGCGCGCATCCAGCCGCGAAGCTTCTTCAGCCTCCCCTTGCGCAGGGCGTCGGCGTCGATGAAGGACGGTTCCGTGTCCGAAAGCCACATGCCGCCGGCCGGATCGGCTGCCTCCGGATGGCGCATCCGGTCCTTGAAGTCCACGTCATCCACGCTGTCGGGATCGAATACAACAATGCTCATGACATTCTCCTTTTCCAGCAGGATGGAGAAGAGTCGGAGCGCGCATTTGCGCAAATTCCGCGGTATCTATGCCGGAATCCGCAGAGTTTCATTATTTCAGCCCCGCGACTGCGCGAGGCGCCTCGCCCGCTCGCGAAACGCGGCGGCGAACGCTGTGCGGGACATATCCGAACTGCTCTTTGAAGGCGCGGGAGAAGTTGGCGGCATTTCCGAACCCGCAGGCGACCGCGACTTCATTCACCTTGAGACTGGAATGCGTCAGCATGTCTGCCGCGTGACCAAGCCTCAGATTGCGGTAATAGCTGTTGGGCGACACGCCAAGTTCGGCCTTGAAGGCGCGTTCGAGCTTATCGGACGAGACATTCAGCCGGTCGGCCAGGTCCCCGATCCGCAATAGGTCCTCGATCGCATTCTCCATCATCGCCACAGCGGAAAGGACGAGGTCGTCGGCGATGCCGCTCCGGATACGCAAGGTCAGCTTCCGGCGATCGGCGTCGGGTCGCAGCGGGCTGTGCATGAACCAGCCGGCGACGCCGTCGGCGAGCTCGGCGCCATAGTCCCGTCCGATCATGTCCAGCATCATGTCGAGGCTGCCGATGCCGCCGACGGAAGTGAAGCGGCGGCGGTCGATCACATAGAGGTCCGAGCGCATGTCGAGCTGCGGGAATGCTTCCTTGAAGGCCGGCTGGCTGGTCCAGTGGAGCGTGCAGGAATGGCCGTCGAGCAACCCTTTGCGCGCCAGGAAGAAGGCAGCATCGGCTACCGCACCGAGTTGCGCACCGGATCGGAGATTCTTGCGGATCCACGCCATCTCCTCGTCCGCAACGAGATGCTCTGCGTCACCGCCCGAACACACGACAATCCGGTCGACCTCCGGTGCGTTGCGCACATGAAAGTCCGGCTCGATACCGATGCCGTTCGATGCCGTGATCTTCTCGCCGGCCGCCACGGTAATCCAGGAATAGCAGCGCTTGCCGGAGAGCGTATTGGCTGCGCGCAACGGCTCGATGACCGAACTGAAGGCCATCAGCGGAAAGTTCGGAAACATCAAAACCGCGAAGCGGATTTCCTGCGTATCCCTCATCTGCCCCTCAAGGTTCGCCCGCCCCGATCTCCGCTCGCCGCTTGATCATGTAGGCATCGAGCTCTTCCCGGATCGCCGGGTCGAGGACCGGTTCCTCGTATTCGCTCAGGGCTTGCTGCCAGATGCCGGTCGCGCGCTCCAGCGCGTCGTGCCCGCCGGCCTCCTGCCAGCTGCCGTAATTCTGCCAGTTGGACAGCATCGGCTGGTAGAAAGCAGTTTCGTATCGCGCCATCGTATGTTCGGAACCGAAGAAATGTCCTCCGGCCGGTACCGATTTGATGGCGTCGAAACCGAGATCGTCCTCGGAGAATGGCATGGGCTCGAGGAAGCCCATCATGTTCTGCAGGATCTCCACGTCCAGCACCAGCTTCTCATAGGAGGCCGTCAGGCCACCTTCGAGCCATCCGGCAGCGTGATAGATAAGGTTGGCACCCCCGAGCACCGCACCCCAGGTGGCCATCTCCGTCTCATAGGCCGCCTGAAGGTCGACGGCGTTGGAGGCATTGGCGTTCGACGTGCGATAGGGAAGCTTGTAGCGGCGCGCGAGCTGACCCGCGATGATGTTGGCCTTGGCGTTTTCCGGCGTGCCGAAGGCGGGGGCGCCGGACCGCATGTCCACATTGGACGTGAATGCGCCATACATGACCGGCGTACCCGGATTGACCAGTTGCGCAAGCGTGACGCCGAACAGCGCCTCGGCATTCTGCTGGCAGAGTGCCGCCGCAAGCGTCACCGGCGTCATGGCGCCCATCAGCGTGAAGGGCGTGATGGTCACGGGCTGCCCGTGCTCGGCCATGGCGATCAGTCCGTCCGCCATCGCATCGTCGAAAAGCCGCGGCGAATTCACCGAAATGATCGTGATGACGCCGGGGATCGGCGCATCTCCTCGACGCTGATGCCGCGCGCGATCGCCATCATGTTGATGCCGTCCACGGCCCGCCCCCGCCCGATGGCGGTGCAATGGAATGAGAGATCGCTGAGCGTGATGTTCGCCTTATAGGTATCGAGGTGCCGGGAATTGGCCGGCAGCTCCATCGGCGCGCAGACCTGGTTCCCGAGAATGTGGATCGCGTTGAAGTGGTGGGCGAGACGCGTGAAGTTCTGGTAATCGGCGAGATTTCCCTGCCGCCGGCCGTTGATCCGGTCGTGCACGTTCGGAGGACCTGCCACGAGGCCGAAGGCGATCCTATTGCCGCCGATCGTCAGGCGTTTTTCGGGATTGCGGCTGGTCAGCGTGAAGGAAGACGGCGTCGTGGCGAGCGCCGCCTCGACGATGGATTCGTCGATGCGGATCATCAGGTTCTCGCGGTCGACGATGGCGCCCGCCTTCTCGAACAGCGCCATCGCCTTTTCGCTCATGACGCGGATACCGATTTCCGAGAGGATGCGCATCGAATTGCGATGAAGCGCCTCGAGACGATCCTCGTCGAGAAGCTGCATCGGGGAATAGGTGTTGACGACCTCCTGCCATGGCAGCTGCGAGATACCGTCGCCGCCCCGGATTGCCCGCGATCGTCTTCCGCCGCCGCGTCTGCCGCTCATCGAGAACTGCCTTTCATCCCCTGATCCGCGCAGCCGCGCCATAGAAGGCCCTGCTCGGGATACTTATGCTTTTTCTGTTCCGCTCCCCGAAACTATGGCCAATCACGCACCGGTCTTCACATGATAAGTTCGGCGGCAATGGCCAAAAAAAACCATGTCATGGCACGCGTGCACCTTGCAAGTCCCGGACGGGCCTGACTAGCATGGAGCAAAAGGGGAACTTTCAGATGAAGCCGCCGCCGCCATTGAACTACATCCGCTCCTTCGAATGCTCCGCCCGGCATCTCAGCTTCACCGAGGCGGCCAACGAACTGGGCTATACGCAGGCCGCCATCAGCAATCATGTACGGGCGCTCGAGCAATATCTCGGGCGTCAGCTCTTCATCCGCTATCCGCGCAGCCTCAAGCTGACCGAGATGGGAGAGGCCTTTCTTCCGACCCTGCGCCAGGCTCTGAACCAGATCGACTTCGCCACGGAAGCGGTACTTGCGTCGGCGCGCAACAAAACCGTCGTCATCTCCTGCCCGACGAGCCTTGCCGAAAACTGGCTGGCAAGGTGCGTCGCCGGGTTCAGCAGGAAACATCCCGACGTTGAAATCCTTCTGCACGGCACGATCTGGGAGGATTCGACCGAGCAGATCGCCGATATCCTCATTTCGATCCGCCGCTTCGACAACATGCCGGCAAGCGGCATGCAATTGTGGAACGACCGGCTTGTGCTTCTATGCGCGCCCCAGCTCGTTCACGGGCAGAATGCGATCAGGACGCCGGCCGACGTTCTGAAATCGAACTGGATCGCGGTGCACGGGCGGCAGGAGTTCTGGCAGGAAATGGCCGATGCGCTCGGTATAGACGCCTCCGCGAACGACAAGCGGCTTTCCACCAATTCCACCAATATCGCGCTGGAAATGGCGGCGAGCGGCGCCGGCTGCATCGTGACCACCCAGTCGCTGGCGCGGACCTATGTGGATCGCGGCCTGCTTGTCGAGCCGTTCCAGATCCGCACCAAGAGCGCGTGGAACTACTACCTCGCCGAAGGGCAGGCGTCGAGGGGAACGACCGTCTCGAAGGTGCGCGACTGGATCATCGCCGAGGCTCAGAAGGTGATCGGCTGACCGGTTCACCCCCGACACCGAAAGGGCCGATTTCAGACTAGCCAGAGCCCATCCGGCAACAAACGAAAATTGCGAGATCAATGACCTCGTTTTATTTGTCCATCCGATGACGAAAGGGGCCGATTTCCCGCCCTGCGCCGCTTTGCAAAAGACAGCCCGTCCCTAAACTGAAGCCGCGCCGGCAGAGATCCGCCGGCGGCAGAGGTCATCGTTTCAAGGCTGGATTTCCATGCGCTCCCACGCTCAAGCGGTCGTCATCGGCGGCGGTCTCATCGGCTGCTCCATTCTCTACCATCTCACCAAGCTCGGCTGGTCCGACGTCGTGCTTCTCGAGCGCAGCGAACTGACGTCGGGATCGACCTGGCATGCGGCCGCCAACATCCACGGCCTGCACGACTCGACCAATATCAGCCTGCTTCAGCATTATACGATGGCGCTCTACAAGGAGCTGGAGGTCGAGACCGGGCAAGGCTGCGGCATCTTCCAGCCGGGCTCGCTCTATCTTGCGCAGACCGAGGCGCGCGAGCACCAGCTAAGGCTCCAGGAGGCCAAGGCGCGCCGCTACAAGATGAACTTCTACGAGATCGGCCGTGACGAAGCGGAACGGCTGCATCCGCTCGTCAACTTCGACGGCATCCGCTGCATCATGTACGAGCCGGAGGGCGGCAATGTCGACCCCTCCGGCGTGACGATGGCCTATGCCGCAGGCGCGCGAAAGCGCGGCGCCGAAATCCACCGCTTCACGCCCGTCACCGGTACGGAGGCGCAGGCGGACGGCAGCTGGATCGTACGTACCCCGAAGGGCGACATCCGCACCCGGTGGGTCGTCAACGCTGCAGGACTATGGGGCCGGGAAGTCGCCGCCATGGCGGGCCTCGAACTTCCGCTGATGCCGACGGAACACCAGTACTTCGTGACCGAGACCATAGCGGAGATCGCCGCCCTCGACCGGCGGCTGCCTTCCGTGGCGGACCGCGACGGCGAGTATTACCTACGGCAGGAGGGCCTGGGCCTGCTGATCGGCGCCTATGAGCGCGACATGCGCTTCTGGGCCGAGGAGGGCACCCCGCTCGGCTTCGGTCACGAACTCTTCCCCGACGACCTCGAGCGCATCGAGGAAAACATGATGCGCGCCATCGACCGCGTGCCGGTGGTCGGAACGGCGGGCATCAAGCGCGTCATCAACGGGCCGATGATCTGGTCGCCCGATAGCGCGGTCCTCTTCGGCCCCGTGCCGGAAATGACGAACTACTTCTGCTGCAACGGCATCATCCCCGGCTTCTCGCAGTCGGGCGGCATGGGCAAACTTGCGGCGGAATGGATGATCGAGGGCGAGCCGTCGCTCGACATGTTCGGCTGGGACATGGCGCGCTTCGGCCACTGGGCGAACAAGTCCTTCACCAAGGCGCGTGTGCAGGACCAGTACAGCCACCGTTTCAAGATCCATTTCCCCAACGAAGAGCGGGCGGCCGGACGCCCCGTTCGCACCCGGCCGGCTTATGAGAAACAGAAGGCGATGGGCGCCGTATTCGGCCTGAATTTCGGCTGGGAACATCCCCTCTGGTTTTCCGCCGATGGCGAGCCGAAGGAAGAGACGACCGGCTTTACCCGCCAGAACTGGTGGGCGCCCGTCGGCCGCGAGGCCCGCATGCTGCGCGAAAGCGCCGGCATCATCGACATTTCCAACTTTGCGAAATACGCGGTGATGGGACCGGGTGCCTCCGAATGGCTGAACGCGCTTTTCGCCAACCGCATGCCCACGACGGTCGGCCGGTCGTGCCTGACGCCTCTCATCGGAAAGCGGGGGGCATTGCTGGCGATTTCACCGTGACGAAGCTCGGCGACGACGACTTCATGATCTTCGGCTCCGGCATGGCGGAACGCTACCACCAGCGCTTCTTCAATGCGGTTCCGCTTCCCGAGGGCACGAGCCTTACCTCGATGACGGAGCGCCTTTGCGCCTTCAACATCGCCGGGCCGAAATCGCGCGAGTTGCTGATGCGCCTGACGAATGACGACCTTTGCAACGAGAACTTCCCCTTCATGCGGTCGCGCAGGATGCGTGTCGCCGGCGTCGAGGTCGTCGCACTGCGCGTCTCCTTCACCGGCGATCTCGGCTGGGAACTCTACTGCGACGCCGACCGGCAGGTCGGGCTCTACGACGCCTTGCTGGAGGCCGGCGCGGTTCTCGGCGCGGGCCCGGTCGGCTCACGCGCACTCGCCTCGCTGCGCATCGAAAAGGGCTATGGCAGCTGGAGCCGCGAGTATTCGCCGGAATACTGGCCGCAGGAATGCGCTCTCGACCGGCTGATCAAGCTTGACAAGGACGCGTTCCTCAACAAGGTCCCCTACCAGGAAATCGCAGGGAAGCGTCCGAGGCAGAAGCTCGCCATGATATCGATCGACGCCACGGATGCGGACGCCACGGGCGGCGAGCCGATCTTTCTCCATGACGGCACCCCGATCGGCCATGTTTCATCCGGCGCCTACGGCTATACGGTCGGCATGTCGCTGGCGCTCTGCTACATCAAGGCTGACATGGCGAAACCGGGCGACAAGGTGAGTGTCGCCATCCTCGGCCGCCCCCATGACGCAGTCATCCTGGAACGGCCGCCCTTCGACCCGGAAGGCGAAAGGCTTCGAATGTGACGGACAGATGTGCGCCGTTGCCCTGAAGGCGGCACTGTAGAACAGGCGCGATGCCCTCACGCATGACCCGGATCTGAAAATAGACTAGATTGCCAGCTGGACGATATGAGCAAAGGGAGTCATCGCCCATTTGCCGCTACCATCCTTTGCGGTTCTGTAGATTATGAAGTCACTGCCGACCGTGAACCGTCCATGCATCGTGATTTCGTTTCCGGTTGACAGCACGGCTCGCAGCTCTGTTGCATTCCGCTGCTCAATTTGTTCGCTGATCAGCTCAGCCAAGGTAAGGTGGAGCCGTTCGGGTTTTGGATCGCTCATTGGAAGCCCCGCCTTTGCCGTGGTTTGCTGGTCAAAGACCATACGTTTTCGAGCTTAGCAGAAACGAGCGGGCGACGCTCCTCACCATTCTCTTCGCGTCTGACCGAAAGCCGATTGGAGAGGCGGATGCGCCCTGATCCTTGCACTTAACGTATATTCCAACTAATATATTCGAATATTCCACACTACATATACACGAGGAACAGGTCTTGTCTCTCTACATTCGCGACGACGATGTCGATGCGCTGGCAAAGAAAGTGCAGCAGGTCACCAAAGCCCCGACGAAGACCGAAGCGGTCAGACGCGCTCTGGAAAATGAGTTGGCGCGAGCGGAACAAGTAGTGCCGCTAAAAGAGCGCGTCAGGAAAATTCAGGACAGTGTGCGAGCCAAGATGGGGCCTAACAAGCCGGACTTCGACATGAAGAAATTTACCGACGACATGTGGGAGATATGATGTTCTTGGACGCGTCGGCAATCGTGGCCATCCTGGCTGGTGAAGAAGAAGCAGGTTACCTCCTCGCCAAAATCGAAATGTCGGAAAATCCTAAGATTTACTCGGCGCTATCGATGTTCGAGGCGGTGATCAGCTTAGCCCGGATAGTCTCGATCTCGCAGTTCGGCGATCAGGCCCCTACTCCACCCGAGTTGATCGATGGGGTTCAAGAGGACGTAGCGAAGTTCATGGAGACGATCGGCGCGCGCGAAGTGTCCGTGAGTGGCTCCCTACATGACAAGGCCATTGAAGCGGCTCGCAACTATGGCCGTTTTGTCGCGCACCCGGCGCGACTGAATTTTGGTGACTGCTTCTCCTATGCCTGCGCCAAGGAATACCGTCTTCCTCTTCTGTTCAAAGGCGATGATTTCTCGAAAACGGATATCGACGCTGCCTAGAAGTGCGCACCTTCGCAGGCCTCGCCGAGGGGCCCGCACTTGGACAGTGCCCCTGCTTTGGTCTGGAAGTGCTCTAAGGCCTGTTGAGATTCGGGATACCCGCCGCGGCCTGTTTGGTTTCCCCTCGTCACAGGGATCCAGCCAGACCAAGTCCTTGGGCTGAAAGAACGCTTCCCGCGCCGCAGACGCGGCGCTGCTCTCATCTCTGTGACAAGCACAGAAAGAGAGATGAGGTAGAGGACGCCCTGGAAAAAACCCGGGTCAGCCGGGATGTTTGTGGATCGGATCCACCCAGTAGACTTCCTCTGGCTTTTCGACCGGATCGACATCGGTGATGTTGACCACGACCGCCTCGTTATCGGACCGGACCAGCACGCATTCGAGCGGATTTTCCGGATCCGCATTGATTTCCTGGTGCGGCACGTATGGCGGCACGTAGATGAAATCACCGGGTCCGGCTTCGGCGACATATTCGAGCCTGTCGCCCCAACGCATGCGCGCCTTGCCGCGAAGCACGAAGATCACGCTTTCAAGCGGCCCGTGATGATGCACGCCGGTCTTGGCATTGGGCTCGATCGCAACCGTTCCGGCCCAGATCTTCTGGGCGCCGACGCGGGCATGGTTGATGGCCGCCTGCCGATACATGCCCGGCGTCTGAGCCGTGTTGGCGTCGAGCTGGTCACCCTTGATGACGCGAACGCCGTTGTTCCTCCAGTGGTCCTCTCCGTGATGATCGGGCATTCTCCGTCTCCTGCTTTAAGGCACCGTTCCGCAGTAGATCACGATGATTTAGGTCGGGTCGACCTAAATCATGAACGTGCTCGATATCGACATCACGCCGGCACGCTACTTAAGGCAGGTCCGCGTCAACAAAAGCTATCGCATGCCAAGCGACATATCGGAAGGCGCAGGGGATACGGCCTACCCATGGCATCCCCTGGGGCCGGGATCGACGACGATGCCGGCGCCGCGGCGGTTCTCTCTAAGCGACACGCGCCGGCCCGGCCGGGAACACACCCGACATGACCGTGAAGCCCTTGATCCGCTTGAGGCGATCGCACCAACGACGGATTGCCGGATAATCCTGCCGGGAATGCCCCCTCTTCCGAAAGCATGATGTAGGGGAAACAGGAGATATCGGCCACGGTCGGATGCGGCGCCGAGCATATCCAGTCACGCCCTTCCTGCTCGCCGAACCAGAGATGCTCGTCGAGGATGCGAAACAGCCTGTGAGCGCCGGCCCGAGCCGCCTCGACGTCCAGATCGTAGAACAGGCCGTCATGGAGACGCGCGGCTGAAGCCGTGCCGGTGATGCCGTCCGCAAAGGCGAGCCATTGGCCGATCTCGCCGAGAAGCGCCGGATCGCTGCGCGGGTACCAGGTGCCGGAGGGATCATATTTGGAGGCGAGATAGACGAGGATCGCCTGCGCGTCGCGCAGCACCAGTCCTTCATCCTCGATCACCGGCAGCTGTCCAAGCGGATTGAGCTTCAGGAACCAATCCGACTTGTGTTCGCGGCCGGGATAGAAATCGACCGGTACCGTCTTGTACTCGATGGCGAGCATGCTCATCAGAAGTCTGAGCTTGTAGCAATTGCCCGAGAGTTCGTAATCGTAGAGGGTGATCATCCGGCAGCTCCTAGAGATCGAGGACGAGGCGCGCGGATTTGGCGCGCGACACGCAGGTCATGATCTTGGTGCCGGACCTGCGCTCGGCATCGTTGAGGTAGACGTCCTGGTGATCGGGCTCACCCTCGATCACGGTCGCAAGACAGGTGCCGCAGGCGCCCTGCTCGCAGGACGACGGCATGTCGATGCCGGCTTCGCGCATCACCTCCAGGATCGTCCTGCCGGCGGGGACCTTCAACGTCACGCAGGAGCGCGCAAGCGCCACCTCGAAGCTCGAACTGTCGTCGATCGTGTTGGTGTTCTTGAAATATTCGAAATGCACCGCCGTTTCCGGCCAGCCGCGATCTGCCGCGATCCGGCGGGCCGCCTCGAGCATTGGCCCCGGACCGCAGAGATAGAGGTGCATGCCGAGCCGATACCCGGAAAGAATGCCCTCGAGCTCGGCGGCAGTCGCGTCCGGGCGGAGTCCGAGGTGAGGCTTCAGCGCCTCGCCGAGGAGAGCGGTCTTTTCCGGAAAGGCGAGCTGTTCCTGGTTCTGGGCGAAGTAGTGGAAGGCGAAGTCCAGGTTCTGGTTCTTGAGGGCCTGTGCCATGGCAATCAGCGGCGTGACGCCGATGCCGCCGGCGACGAAAATCGTCTTCTCGGCATCGCGGCGCAGCGGGAAATTGTTGCGCGGCTCCGAAATCGCCAGGACGTCGCCCTCGCGGAGCGTCTCGTGCATGCAGAGCGAGCCGCCCTTCGAATCCCGCTCCAGCTTGACGCCGATGACGTAGCTGTCGCTTTCGCCCGGGCCATTGGTGATCGAATATTGCCGGATGAGGCCATTCGGCAAGTGAACGTCGATATGGGCGCCGGGCTGGAAAGTCGGCAGCAGGCCCTTGACCGGGCGAAGCTCGAACGCCGCGATGCCCTCGGCAGCCATCCACTTCCGCGCGACCATTACACGGACCGTCGCCTTGCGGCCGTGAGAGGTCAGTTCCGGCATCTCCGCAAGTTCCGGCGAGACGCGCTCGATCACCGGCTCGAGCGGCGCCGGCTGCGGTGCGGCGGCCGCCTCGCGCTCGACGATCTCACGAAGCTTCGAAAGCCGCTCGTTGTGATGGCGCAGAACGGCGATCCGTTCGGCGCCGCGCGGCGAGCCGTCGAGTACGCCGCGGATGACCGAACGGTTGGAGTCGACCGGCTGGACGAAGAAGACGGCCAGCGTCTCGGCGCCGTCTTCGCGGGCCGTGAGCGCCACCGAGAAGCCGTCGCTCGCCTTAAGCGACATATCTGCCGCTGTGCCTTCCAGGCAGCCGTTCGGCTGAAAGCGATAGCCCGTCAGCGCCGCCACCACGACATCGGCCGGCGCGTTGACCGGAATGCCGCGAAGGGTGAGAAGATCGCCTTCGGCAAGGCCTGCAACGTCCGGCACGTCCCCTTGAGGCTCCTCCGCCGACCACACGAGGCCATAGCGCTCGACGCCCGCAAAGGTACGGTTGGTAATGGTTCGGGCCGGAGCGTCGGCCGGGTGCGCCGGAATATAGGTACAGCCGGCGGTGCGGTTGGAATAGCGCCAGCCATGATACTGACACTTCAACTCGCGGCCATCGTTGATGCCGATAGAGAGGCGGACGCCGCGGTGCAGGCATCGGTTCTCCCAGATATTGACGTAGCCGTCGTCGGCACGCCAGACGGCGAACTCGCGGCCGAGCAACTGGGCGTGGAAGACGTGGCGGAACGGCAGATCATAGGACGCGGCAACGGGATGCCATCTGGTCTTGGCGGTATCGAGCATCGTTCTCTCCAGAATTCTGAAACGTCAGGTGGCGGCCGGGATGACCCCGTAGGTCACGCCCTTCTGGCTGAGCCAACGGCGGTAGGCGATCGCCGACTTGTCGGCGCGGATCGGCGTCTCGGCCCGCGGGTCGAGCGGCAAACGCTTCGGAAACTGGTTCTCCAGGATCGGCTTGTCCTGGCCGAAAATGGTTTGCTGGAAGCGCTTGATCACCTTGTCTTCGTTCTCTTCGTCGAGGACACAGAGCATCATATGCGCGCGGACATGCTCCTGATCGACCGGCTGAAGGAAAACGGCAATGACGTCGAGGCGGCTCTCGTCGATGGGACTGGATTTGTACAGCACCGAACAATAGGGATGCGGCACCCGATAGATATATTCCACATCGGCTCCGCCGGTGGATGCGGTCGAGGCCATCGGTTGGAAGAAGCGACAGCGCGTGGCGACGATCTCGTCGCGCTCGACCGAAAGCTCGACGTCGTATTCCTTGACCTCCGTATGGGGTTCGGCTCCCAGAATATCGGTATGGACATAAGGAAAGTGGCCCATGTCGAGGAAATTCTCGATAGCGCGGGGTGCCGAAACATTGACTCCGATGGTGGCGGCATTGAGCCTGCGCCGATCGGCCTCCGCATATTCGGGAATGGGAAACAGCTCGGCGGGCGGCGTCCCCAGCGAGGTCCAGATATAGCCATAGGCAAGCTTGATCGGTAGACAGCCGCCGAGCAGGCCGATATCGACCGGACTGCCGGCAGGGAGCTCCGGGCGCGAACGCCAGACGGCCGCCTTGCCCTCGCCATCCGAAACATAGCTGATGCGCTCCTCGAGCAGCACGGTTTCCTGAACCGTCCCCGCCGGCACCTCGTCCACCGCCGCCAGCGGGTGCCACAGATCGAGAACCACCTGGTCCTGGCATTTGGTCGGGCTCATGTCGTTCATCTCCGTGAATGGCGTCTGGTCATCAAGCGGTTGGAAACCGTAACGGCTGTCGGAATTCACCGGCTCGCCGCTACTGCCGCGAACCACCTGATGGCGATAGCCACCCACGACACTGGGCGGCGAGGTCAGCGATCAGGCGCGGGTAAAGGGGCGCGGCCGACGACGTCAGGTCCGCGTGGACATGGCAATCATTAAGAAGAACTCGATCGCTACAAAGGGCAGTTCTGCTCATCGCATCCTCCCTGGCTAGCACTTCCCCATGAACCTAGCTCCGTGATGGACTCATTGGAACCACAAGATTGGATACCAATCAACAAAAAATTGCATGGCAAAATGCGTTTTTTGATTGACAGCTTGATTTGATTGAATACCGATATGGAATTCGTAACGCCGGATATGCGGCCGTGCAATGCTCCGGTGCGACCGTCCCGCAGATTTTTCTGCGGGAGATGGAGAGACCTGTCATGAGCAGCCGTTCGCAGGCGATTGCCGACATCCTGACCCGGGCGATCATCGATCACCGGCTCGTACCCGGATGCAAGCTCGGTGAGCGCGAACTGGCCGAAATCTTCGAGGTCAGCCGCATCGTCATCCGCCAGGCGCTGATCAGGCTTGCCGACGACGGGCTGGCGCAGATCGAGCGCAATCGCGGCGCCTTCGTCGCACGCCCAAGCATGCAAGAAGCGATGGAGATCTACGACGCGCTGACGCTCGTGGAACAGGGCGTCGCCGCCCAGCTCTGCGACCGGCTGGGGCCCGCCGGCTTCGCCGAGTTGCGCCAGCACGTCGAGCGGCAGCGCCAGGCCGTCGCATCCGGCAACGACGCGCTTGCCGACGTTCTCGGCCAGGAATTTCATACTCTCTTCGTCCGCCTCAGCCGTAACAAGGTCATGCAGGAAATTCACGCGCAGCTCGTGCGGCGCACCACGCTCCTGCGCTCGTTGATCTCCGCCGATTTCGACTATTGCAATCTGCTGGACGACCACCAGCGCGTGATCGACCTGCTCGAAAAGGGCCGGCTGAAGCCTGTCATGGAGTTGATCGACACCCATCACCGCAGCGTCGTGCGCGGCTATATCATGGATCGGCAGGTCTTTCCGGAGCTGACGCCGCGGGAGGCGCTGCAGCCGTATCTCGACGGCAAAGCCGATGAGGCGTCCAAGCCGGCGCCACGCAAGAAAACGGGAGAAAGCGGGGGGGCCGTCGCTCGCCGCCACGTCCACGCCACGAAATAGATCCGGCGGCCACAAGCCGGAGAAACGACACGAACCGACAAAGGGGTTACTGCCATGTTCAACCTGACCAGACGACAATTCCTTCGATATTCCGGCGCGACCGGTGTGGCACTGGGAACCGGAAGCCTTGCCAGCTTCGCGAGCGCAGAGGAGCCGTTAAAGATCGGCGTCGTCTACGTCTCGCCGATCGCCGAGATCGGCTGGACCAAACAGCACAGCCTGGGCGTCGACGCGATCAGGGAGGAATTCGGCGACAAGGTCGCCATAACGGTCATTGACAACATCTTCATGCCCCAGGATGCCGAACGCGTGTTCCGCGAGCTCGCCGCCTCCGGAAATCAGCTGATTTTCGGGACCAGCTTCTCGCACGGCACGCCGATGCAGAAGGTGGCGCCGCGCTTCCCCAAGACGGCGTTCGAGCACTGTTCGGGCATCGTGCACCGCGCGAACCTCGGCACGTTCGAGGCCAAATATTACGAGGGCACCTTCGTCGCGGGCGCGGCCGGCGGGCATATGAGCAAGTCCGGCAAGATCGGCTTCGTCGGCGGGTTCCCGATCCCCGACATTGTCGGGCCGGCGAACGCGCTTCTTCTCGGCGCGCAGAGCGTCAATCCGCAGGTCACCTGCAACGCCATCTTCCTCAACTCCTGGTTCGACCCGGGCAAGGAGAAGGAAGCGGCCAACACGCTCCTGTCGCAAGGCTGTGACGTCATCTGTTCGATGACCGATACGGCAACCGGCGTACAGGTGGCCGGTGAAGGCGGCGCCTGGTCGATCGGCTACGCCAGCGACATGGCCAAGTTCGGCTCGGGCAAGCAACTCACGGCCTTTACCCTCGACTGGTCAAGTGAGTATCTGCGCGCCGCAAGGGGCGTAGCGGAAGGCAGCTGGAAGGCTGAGGCGCGTTGGGACGGGCTTGCCGCCGGCGTCGTCAAGATGGCCCCCTATAACGAGGCGATCCCTGCCGACGTCCGGGCCAAATTGAAGCAGCTCGAAGCCGATATCGCAGCGGGCAAGATCCATCCCTATGCCGGCGAGCTCAAGGACCAGGACGGCAACGTCAAGGTCGCTGCCGGGTCGGTTCTTTCGGACAGCGACATCCGCGGGATGAACTGGTTCGTCAGGGGGATGATCGGCAAGCTCAGCTGAGCCGGGTCCTGAAATCGGCGTGACCGCGGCGCAATCCGCGTCGCGGCCACGTCGTCGCCAACGCACAACCACGGCAGGAGCGGCCATGATCCCCCGCCTCGAACTGCGCAGCATTACCAAGTGCTATCCCGGTACCGTCGCGAACGACGCCGTCTCGCTGTCGATCCTGCCGGGAGAGATACACGCCGTCCTCGGAGAGAACGGCGCCGGCAAATCGACGCTGATGAAGATCATCTATGGCGCAGCTCAAGCCGACTCGGGCGAGATCTATTGCGACGGCAGACGGATCGAGGCGCACAATCCCGCAATCTCGCGCTCGCTCGGGATCGAAATGGTCTACCAGCATTTCGCGCTATTCGAATCCGTCTCGGTGGTCGAGAATATCGCCCTGGCGGTCAAAGGCACTTTCGATCTCGACCGGCTCGCGGCTGAGATCAAGGCCTTGTCGGCGCGCTACGGCATGCCCATCGATCCGCACCGCAGGGTGCACGATCTCTCCGTCGGCGAGCGGCAACGCGTGGAGATCGTACGTTGCCTCCTGCAGTCACCCAAGCTTTTGATCCTGGACGAGCCGACCTCGGTGCTTACGCCGCAAGCCGTGGTGAAGCTCTTCGAAACGCTTCGCCAACTGGCAAGCGAAGGCTGCAGCATCGTCTATATCAGCCACAAGCTCGATGAAGTGCAGGAACTTTGCGACACCGCCACGGTGCTGCGCAACGGCAAGGTGACCGGCACGGCAAAACCCAAGGAATCGACATCGCTGGAGCTCGCCCGGATGATGGTCGGCTCGCAGCTTCCGCAAATGCATGTGAGCCCTTCGGCCCCCAGCGCCAAGCCGCTGCTGGAAGTCCGCGGGCTGTCCGCTCCCGCCCGGGACAAGTACGGCACCGAGCTGACGGATGTATCCCTCGAAGTGCATGGCGGCGAGGTCGTCGGACTGGCCGGTGTGTCGGGCAATGGCCAGGCTGAGTTGATCGCGCTGTTGAGCGGCGAGCGGACCCATCCGCGTGCGGAGACGATCCTCATCGGCGGCAGACCGTCCGGCCATCTCAGCGCCGGCGAACGACGCAAGCTCGGCATGGCCTTCGTCCCGGAGGAACGCCTCGGCCGTGGCGCGGTGCCGCCCCACGCCCTGTGGGAGAACGCCGTGCTGACGGCCCACCGGGCTGGCCTCGTACGCAACGCCCTTGTCGACCGCAGGAGGGCCGGCGATTTCGCGAGGCGCGTTATCGAGCGCTTCAAGGTAAAGGCGAATGGACCGCAAGCGAGCGCGCAGAGCCTCTCCGGCGGCAACCTGCAGAAATTCATCGTCGGGCGCGAGCTCACCCTGGAACCGAAGATTCTTCTCGTGTCCCAGCCGACCTGGGGCGTGGATGTCGGTGCAGCCGCCTTCATCCGCCAGACGCTCGTCGATCTCAGCCGCGCCGGCGCAGCGGTGCTGGTCGTATCGGAAGAGCTCGATGAGCTGTTCGAGATCTGCGACCGGTTGCTGGTCATTTCCAACGGCCGCGTTTCGCCGCCACTGATCAGAAAGCAAACCAATCGCGAAGAGATCGGCCTCTTGATGACCCGGGTCGGACATGGCGAAACGAGGAGAACCGAAGTTGCCCTTGAGGATTGAACAAAGGCAGGAACCATCCGCGCAGATGCGGATCGCCGCTCCGGTGATCGCCACGGCGCTGACCTTCCTTGCGGGGTCCGTACTGTTTGCCGCCCTCGGCTATGATCCGCTGGCGACGCTGTACGCCTTCTTCGTCGCGCCCATCAATTCCATCAACGGCCTTTCGGAGTGGCTGCTCAAGGCCTCGCCTCTGATCCTGATCGCCTGCGGACTGGCCGTCGGATTCCGTGCCAACATCTGGAACATCGGCGCCGAGGGGCAACTCATTATCGGCGCTGTCGCAGCCTGTGGCGTGGGCCTCTTCTACCCCGATCCCGAGAGCCCGCTCCTCATTCCCCTGATGTTTCTCGCAGGCGCAGGCGCCGGCATGGCATGGGCCGCGATCCCGGCATTTCTCAGAGCCCGCATGAACACCAACGAGATCCTCGTCACGCTCATGCTGACCTATATCGCGACGCTGTTGCTGTCCTTTCTGGTCCACGGCCCGTGGCGCGATCCGGCCGGGTTCAACTATCCGCAAACGGCGCTCCTGCCGGCGGCGGCGATGTTCGAACCTTTCGATTATGCCTACCGGCTCAATCCGTCGATCTTCATCACGGTCGTGGCGGTCGTCATGATGTGGCTCTTCACCGATCGCAGCTTCCTCGGCTACAAGATGTCGGTGAGCGGCGCCGCCCCCCTAGCGGCACGCTATGCGGGCTTTCGCGAATCCTCCGCAGTCTGGACAGGGCTGCTTGCGGGCGGCGCGGCGGCAGGCATCGCCGGTATGGCGGAAGTGGCCGGTCCGCTCGGACAATTGTCGCCCCAGATCTCGCCCGGTTACGGCTTTGCCGCCATCATCGTCGCCTTCATCGGACGGCTGAACGCCTTCGGCATCGTGCTCGGGGGACTGCTGATGTCGCTCCTCTTCCTCGGCGGCGAGACCGTCCAGATGACCCTCGGCCTGCCGGCGGCGCTCACCCGCATCTTCCAGGGCATCCTCCTGTTCTTCCTGCTGGCCGCCGATTTCTTCATCTACTACCGTCTTCGCCTTCCGGAGCACGCCTGATGGATCTTTTCACTGCCATTTTCACCGGAACCATTATCGCGGCGACGCCACTGATATTCGCAGCTCTTGGCGAGCTCGTCGTCGAGAAGTCCGGCGTGCTCAACCTGGGCCTCGAGGGCATGATGCTGATGGGGGCGGCCTTCGCCTTCTGGGCGGTGATCGCCGGCCTGCCGATGCCCGTAGCCATCGCAGCCGGGGCACTCGCCGGTGCCGCCACCTCGCTTCTCTTCGGGGTGCTGGCGCTGACGTTCCTGACCAACCAATATGCTGCCGGCCTGGCGCTCGCCATATTCGGGTCGGGGGTTTCGGCCTTTCTCGGGCGCGGTTTCGGCAGCGCGCCGATCGATGCGCTGAAGCGCGTCCATATCCCCTTTCTCTCCGATATTCCGGTGATCGGGCCGATGTTCTTCCGCTTCGATCCGATGGTCTATCTGGCAATCGCGATGTTCGGCCTCATCACCTGGTTCCTTTACCGCACCAAGGGCGGCCTCATCTTGCGCACCATCGGAGAGTCGCCCGAAACGTCGCACGCGATCGGCTATCCCGTCATCAGGATCAGATATCTGGCGGTGCTGTTCGGTGGTCTGATGGCTGGCCTTGCCGGGGCATATCTCTCGATCGCCTACACGCCGCTCTGGGTGGAAAACATGACGGCCGGCAAAGGCTGGATCTCGCTGGCACTGGTCGTCTTTGCGACATGGCGGCCGCTGCGCGTCCTGATCGGCGCCTGGCTGTTCGGCGGCATGACGATCCTGCAGCTGCAGGGCCAGGCCCTCGGCATCGCGGTCCCTTCGGAGCTGCTCTCGGCGCTTCCCTATCTCGCGACTATCATAGTCCTCGTGATCATCTCGCAAAATCGCCAATTGCTGACGCTGCACTTCCCGGCGTCGCTGGCAAAGCCATTCCGGGCGGCGAGCTAGCGTTCAAGGCAAAGTGGCGGGGACGCCGGGCTTCCCGTTTTCGAGTTATGGCAGCTCGATCTCACCCGCCACTACATGATTGAGGCCGGTGCCTTCCGCCGTCAGCGTCATGCGGACTTTCAAGGTCTTGCCTGCGATCTGCCCCTTGCGCACCGTCTCCTCGATCTCTCGCTGCGAGGTGACTCCGACCTCCTTCAGGAACTTGCGGATCGACATATTGAAGGCATCTTCGCTCATGGCAGGACTCCTCTGTGTGTGGAAGTGGTTGTAGGAGAATGGGGGTGAACAAGGAAGCAAGCGACCGCGCGGATCGGCGCCGGTTCCTGCCGCCTCATTGCAAGTGGAGCGTGACGGCTGTACCGTGAGGCTGACAGGTGCGCAAAGCGCGCTGCTGCATGCTGCCTTAGGTACCTAGCCGCCAAGGATGATGTCATGCAGCGATCCAAGGTGCCACATCGTGCTTTGCGCGTCCGACAGCACGCGCGGGGCTGGGCAACGGACGCAAAGTCATGGAACTTATCGTCGCCCTCGGCGTGATAGTCTTCAAGGTCGCCTTGCTGATCGCGATCCTGCTGTTGCTGCCCCTGCCGCTGACTTGGTTGGAACGCAAGATCGCCGGGCACATGCAGCAGAGGATGGGACCGATGCGCGTGGGCTGGCACGGATTGCTGCAGCCGGTGGCGGACGGGATCAAGCTCCTGACCAAAGAGGATCATATCCCGGCCGAAGCCGACCGCTTCCTGTTCAAACTGGCTCCGATCCTGGCGCTTGCCCCGCCCTTCGTGGTGTTTGCCGCGATCCCCTTCGGCGAAACCGTTTCGGTCCTCGGCAACGAGATCACGCTCTACATTTCCAACCTGAACGTAGCGCTGCTTTTCGTCTTCGCGGTGATCGGGCTGGAGGTCTATGGCGTCATCTTCGGCGGCTGGGCGGCCAACAGCAAATATGCCGTGCTTGGTTCTCTGCGGACCTGCGCGCAAATGATCAGCTACGAAATTCCGATGGGTTTCGCGGTCATCGGCGTCGTCATGCTGGCGCAATCCATGAGCCTGCTCGACATCGTGCGGGCGCAAACCGACGTCTGGAATATCGTTTATCAGCCGATCGGATTTTTCGTGTTCTTCGTCGCAGGACTTGCAGAAGCGCAGCGAATTCCTTTCGACCTCGCGGAAGCCGAAGGCGATCTGGGAGCCGGCTTCCACACCGAATATAGCGGCATCCGCTTCGCCCTGTTCATGGTCAGCGAATATGTCGTGATGGTGCTGGTGTCGGTCCTCACCGTGATCCTGTTCTTCGGCGGTTGGAACGGTGTGCTCATCCCGCTGCCGCCGCTCCTCTGGTTTTTGCTGAAAGTTGCCTTCTTCGTCTATTTGTTCATGTGGTTCCGCTTCACCTTCCCCCGCTACCGTTATGACCAACTGATGGCGATCGGCTGGAAGGTCTTGCTTCCCCTGTCTTTGGCGAACATAATCATCAGCGGTGTTGTTTTCTCTTGATGCATGCCGCCCGGAAGCTCCGGGCACGGACATGCAGGACGACTCTCAGGAGCCGCAGCGAGGCGGCCATGTCGCACGCACTGGACAAAGCTGGAAGATGGATCGGCTGGGCCTTCTTCGCCGATCTGGCGAATGGTTTGGCTTTGACCTTCGGCTACATGTTCTCCAGACCCGTCACCATGCAATATCCGGACAAGGAGAAGTGGCTGCCCTATTCGCGTTATCGCGGGCACCATTTCCTCAAACGTGACGCCGAGGGAGAGATCAAATGCGTCGCCTGCGAGCTCTGCGCGCGGATCTGTCCTTGCGACTGCATCGAAGTGGTCCCCTACGAGGATGAAAAGGGCAACCGGCGCCCGGCCAAATTCGAGATCGACACGGCCCGCTGTCTCTTCTGTGGGCTCTGCGAGGACGCCTGCCCGGCGGACGCGATCGCTCTTGGCCAACAATATGAATTTTCGAGTTTCTCCTCGCGCGACTTGGTGATCGGCCGTGACGATCTGCTCGCCAAGCCGGGCAAGGCGATGACCGGCGGCGGTGTCGTCGCCGCGCGCCTGAACACCGAACGGGATGTTCTGGTCCAGGCCAGCGAGCGGCGCGGGTACAATTGGTGGCGGAATATTCGACGAAAGTGAAGGCGCGCCGGGGTCGCGCCGAAGCAGGAACTGGAGGCTCAGATGCAGCATCTGCCAAATCCTGGGAAGCAAGTCTCCCGAAATCGTCTCGGTCACGCCGGACCACACGATGGTCGAAGTATTGCGGCTGTTTCGCGACAGGAATATCGGCTTCGTCGTCGTCGGCCGTTCGCCAGGAGAATGCCTGGGCACGCTCTCGGAGCGGGACTGCTGCCATGCCGTGGCCGAGTACGGCACCGAAGCACCGCTGATGCGGGTGGGAGAAATCATGAACCGCACTGTCGCGACCTGCTCGACGGAGGATTTCCTGCCCTTCGTGATGTCGATCATGACCGAGCGGCGCACGCGCCATGTGCTGGTCATGGACGGCAACGATGCCGTCGGCGTGGTCAGCATCGGCGACGTGGTCAAACACCGGCTCGAAGAGGCATTGCAAGCGGAGCGGGACATGCACGACTACATTTGCGGAGCCAACTATCGCTGACGAAAACGCCTGCCGCATGCCTTAGAGTTGACCCGATCAACAGCAAGGCTGCAGCAAATACCCCCTCTGCCCCGCAGATCCGGATGCAATCAGACCGAGTCTTCCTCCAGAGCGGATTCTGCGCGCCTCGCGCAGGCGCGAATCTCCACCGGACATGGATACTCTCCCCGCCGCATCAGACTGTTGAGCCGCAGGGCGCGGTAGTTTTCGGGAACGAACACGAGCCCGTCCGGAAAGCGCCTGCTGACCTTGAGCTTCGCCGTCAGCTCGCCCCGGGCGGACCGCACGAGCATCTGATCCCCGTCCGAAAGGCCGAGTCGCGCGGCATCCTGAGCGCTCATTTCGATAAACGGGTCGTCTGCAACCGAATTCAGGGTTTCCGAGCGCTCGGAAACATAGCCATTGTGGAACAGGCAGTTGCCGGTGATCAGCTGGAGCACGTCCGTCACCCCAGGAGCAGACGGAGGAGCGAAGAACCCGCTTGCCCATGGCTGCGGGGCTGACGTGGTGAAGGCACCGTCGGCACCAAGCCCTTCCCGCGTCAAGCCGTCATAGGCGGGAACCAACCGGGTCATCTCGTCGAAGATGGCGGTCTCGGTCGATGGCTGCAGCGGCTGCTCCCGAAGCGCTGCGATAAAGTCGAAGATCGCCAGATTGCTCCTGGCGTCAAAAGCCGGTTCGCGGAATTTTCGAAGCGCCTGGGTCCGGCCCTCATTGTTGGTGAAGGTGCCGGATTCTTCGCCGTAACCGGCTGCGGGCAGCACGACGTCGGCCAGTCCCGCCGTATCGGTCAGAAACGCGTCCTGCACGATCAGAAGATTGGCGGTACCGAGTGCGCGCTCGACGAACTCCCGGTCGGGATAGGATATCAGCGGGTCGCTTCCGACCACATAGAGGACGCCCATCCGCCCGTTTACGCAGAGTTCCAGCATCGCATCGAAATCGGCGCCCGGTTCGCGGGGGATCTCCGCGCCCCAGCTCCGTGCGAACTCCGTGCGCGTCGCCTCATCGGCGACAGGGCCAAGGCCCGGCAAAACTCCGGGCAGAACACCCATGTCCCAGGCACCCATCTGATTGGCACGATCGAAGAGAAACTGTAGCGAGGGTCCCTTGCCGAGCAGGCGCAGGAGTTGGAGAAGATTACCCAGCTGCTGCAGCGTCTCCCGCGCCAGCGGTGATCTCAGCAGATCGACGCTGACCAGGAGGGTGACGCTCCGACCTTCCTTCAGCGTTGAAACCAGACGGCCCAACGCGTCATTGGCGTCGGACCCGGTGATCGTCCCGCTGGTCATCGCAAGGATATCGCCCGGCAAGCCCTGATCGGTCACGGCCACGAGAGCAGCCACGACCGCGGCAAGGCTCCGAGCCTCGCCGCCGGGATGGGCACGAAGGACAGCCCCGGCATCGGCATCGAGCCGCGATGGCCGCGCCGAAAGCATGAGCAGGCGGGTCTGCCGCCGGCGCGCGGCATCGCGCAGGAGGTATTCGGTGACCGGGTTCTCCTCGGTCACGTTGCCGCCGATGATGAGCACGCAGTCCTTGCCGATCACCTGTTCGAGAGGGCCGCGGCTGTAAAAGCTTGCCACCAGCGGCGCCAGGATGTCGAGGGGTGTGGACCAACGCGACGAGCAGTCGACGTTATTGGTGCGGAACACTGTCCGCATCAGTTTCTGAAACTGGTAGAGCACCTCGTTCGGCAGACGCGGCGAGATGAGCCCGCCGGCGGCCATGCCCTCCATTACACCGAGGCGCCGGCGGACAAAGTCGCCCGCCTCCTCCCATGACACCGCCGTCAGCGCGCCGTCGCGGCGGATCATCGGCCGCTTGATGCGATCCCGGCTTTCGATGAAGTCGAGGCCGAAGCGGCCGCGCACGCAGAGCGTTTCGCGATTGACGCCATGTTCCCAGTCAGAGCGGACCCGCATGAACTCGCCTTTGCGCGCTCCGACGGTGAGCTGGCATCCGGTGCCGCAATGCGGGCAGATCGTGTCGGTCTCGGCGAGGTCCCAGGGCCGTGCCCGGTAGCGATAGGGGAAACTCATCAGCGCGCCGACCGGGCAGACCTCGACGCAATTGCCGCACTGGTCGCAGCTCGCAAGACTCCCCTCGAAACCGGTGACGGCGGTGTCCATGCCCTTTTCCACCGTGCCTAGCGCCACCGCACCCACAACCTCCTCGCACATTCGCACGCAGCGCTGGCACTGGATGCACCGGTTGACATTCATGATGATGACCGGGCTCAGACGGATGTCCTTCGAATGGAACACGCGTTTTGGGTCGCGGAACCGGCTTTCGCCGGGCCCATACGCCATGACCATGTCCTGAAGTTCGCACTCGCCTCCCTTGTCGCAGATCGGGCAATCGAGCGGGTGATTGGCGAGCAGCATGTCGAGCATCGACGAGCGCGTTTCCTCGATCAGCGGCGTATTTGTCCGAACCACCATGCCGTCCGATGCCACGGTCGCGCAGGCCGGCTGCAGCCGCCGCAGTCCCTCGATCTCCACCAGACACATGCGGCACGAGGCGAGTGGCGGCAGGCGCTTCCAATAGCAGAAGGTGGGAATGTCGATGCCCAGACGCTCGGCGGCGGCGAGCACGGTGGAGCCTGCCTCGACCTCCAGCATTTGTTCGTCGATCGTGACCTTGACCATACTTCCTCCCGGACCGGCCGGGTGCCCGTTTCAGTGGAAAGGGCACCTCCGCTCTTCGATATGGACGACGAATTCCTCGCGGAAATGCTTGAGCGCGGCCCGCAAGCCCATGGCCGCACCGTCGCCCAGGGCACAAAACGTGTTGCCGAAAATACCCTTGCAGAGCATCTCCAACTGCTCCAGGTCGCCGGTTTCACCCTCGCCTGCCTCGATGCGGCGCAGAACTTTCACGGCCCAGTCCAAACCTTCCCGGCATGGCGTGCACTTGCCGCAGGACTCGTGGTGGAAGAACTCGATGATCCGCGTGGCGAGCTTGACCATGCAGGTGGAGTCGTCGATCACGACCACGCCTGCCGAGCCGAGCATCGAGCCGGCGGCAGCAAGCGAGTCGAAATCCATGCCCACCTCGAGCTCGCTCGCCGGGATAACCGGTGCCGATACCCCACCGGGAATCACCGCCTTGACCTTTCGCCCCGGCAGGGGTCCGCCGGCGTGCTCCTCGACGAGTTCATGCAGCGATATGCCCATCGGCAGCTCGTAGAGGCCGGGTTTGCGAACCTGACCGCTGAGGCAGTAGAGCTTCGGGCCGGGGCTCTTGTCTGGCCCTATGCAGCGAAACCACCCCGGTCCGCGCATCACGATATGCGGCACGCAGGCAAGCGTCTCGACATTGTTGATGACGGTGGGGCTGGCGTAGAGCCCGGCCACGGCAGGAAACGGCGGCTTCAGTCGCGGCTGCGCCCGCTTGCCCTCGAGTGACTCGAGCATTGCGGTCTCCTCGCCGCAGATATAGGCGCCGGCACCGCGATGGATGTAGACCATGAAATTGAAGTTCGAGCCGAGAATGCCGGTGCCCAGATAGCCGTTTTCATGTGCCTCGGCGATCGCCTGTTCCATACGGCGAATAGCCGTCACATATTCTCCACGAATGTAGACGTAAGCCGTCTCGGCCCCGATTGCATAGGCGCTGACAGCCAGCCCCTCAATGAGCTGATGCGGGTCGCGCTCCATGATGATGCGGTCCTTGAAGGTGCCGGGTTCCCCTTCATCGGCGTTACAGCAAAGATATTTCGGCTTGCCGGCCGCTTTCGGCACGAAGCTCCACTTCATGCCCGTCGGGAACCCGGCACCCCCGCGGCCGCGCAGGTTGGATTCCTTGACGAGGTCGACGATCTCGTCCGGCGTATATTCGCCGAGCGCCTTCCGGAGCGCCCGGTAGCCGCCGCCGGCCTCATAGGTCGACAGCAGATGACCGTCCGGCACATCGACATTCCTGAGCAGGACCGGCTCGAACATGGCTTACTCCCCTGGCGCCGGCGCAGCAGCGCGCTCGATGTTCGCCGCCCGCTCAGCCGCGCGGAAGCTCTCCAGCAGCGCATCGAGCCGCGCGGTATCGAGGTTGCCGTGGTAATCGTCGCCGACCTGCATCACCGGAGCCATTTCGCAGGCCCCGAGACATTCGACGGTCGAAAGCGTGAACGCACCGTCCGGGGTGGATTCGCCCTTCCTGATCCCCAGTGTCGTTTCCAGATGCTTCAGCAGCGCCTCGGATCCGCACAGCATGCAGGAGACATTGTCACAGAGTTGCAGGTGGAACCTGCCGATCGGCTCGGTATGGAAGAGCGTGTAGAAGGTCGCCAGTTCATAGACCCAGACGCGTTCGACGCCGAGGATCTCGGCGACGTCTTCGAGCACCGGCCCGGGCAGATGACCATGCTCCTTCTGCGCGATCATGAGCGCGGGCATGATCGCCGACCGCCGTTCGGGGTATCGCGCCGCCGCCGCCTCGATCTCTTCGCGCATGGTCATCGCGTCCGATCCTCCCTGCTACTTGTCCACCTCCGCCATCACCGGGTCGAGACTGCCGAGCACGGCGATCATGTCGGCGAGGTAGCGTGCGTTGGTGACGCCGAAGAGCGCCTGAAGATTGACGAAGGAAGGCGCCCTCACCTTCATGCGGAACGGCTTCGGCGATCCGTCGCTAATGATGTAGAAGCCGAGTTCTCCTTTAGGCGCCTCGATGGCCGCATAGACCTCGCCTTTCGGTACGTCGAAGCCATAGGCGGAGAGATCGAAATGCTGGATCAGGGCCTCCATCGAGCAATGCACGCGCTCTTTGTCGACGGGGAAGGCGATCGTCGGGATATCGACCTGAAACGGCCCCTCCGGCATCTGCTCCATGCATTGTTCGATAAGGCGGATACTCTCGCGCATCTCGTCGACGCGGCAAAGCCAGCGCGCATAGCAATCGCCCTCCGCGCGCGTGATGACGTTGAAATCGAGCCGATCGTAGATTTCATAGGGTTCGTCGCGCCGGATATCCCAGTCGACGCCGGAGGCACGCAGGTTCGGCCCGCTCAAGCCGAGGTCGATCGCGTCCTTTGCGGAGATCACGCCTATCCCCTGCGTGCGGCTGAGAAACACCCGATTGTTCTCTATCAGGCGCTCATAGTCGCGGATCCTGTTCGGGAAGATCTCGCAGAACTCCCTGATCTTCGGAACGAACCCGTCGGGCAGGTCCTCGCGTACTCCGCCGACGCGGCAGTAGGAGGTGTGCATGCGCGCACCGGTGATCATCTCCAATAGGTCCATGATCATTTCGCGCTCGCGCATGGCATAAAGCAGCGCCGTCATGGCGCCCAGGTCCATCGGCAGCGCGCCGGTGATCAGGAGATGGCCGGAAATCCGTGCGAGTTCGGCCATCATCACGCGGATATATTGCGCCCGGATCGGGGCCTCTATGCCGAGCAGCTTCTCCACGGCGAGCGCGAAAGCCAGGTTGTTCGAAGGCGGACAGAGATAGTCGAGCCGGTCGGTCAGCGGGAAGATCTGGGTATAGGTGAAGCTCTCCGCCAGTTTTTCGGTGCCCCGGTGCAGATAGCCGATATGCGGGTCGACGCGTTCGACATATTCGCCGTCGAGTTGGAGCACGAGTCGCAGAACCCCGTGGGTGCTCGGGTGTTGCGGCCCGAGATTGAGAAGCACCTCCTTGGTATTGAGCGCTTCGCCTTCCGGCCTCATGAGCTCGGTGACTTCGGTCATCTCAACTCTCCGGCGTCTGACGGCCTCCTTGCGGTATATCTCTGGTGGCGAGGTCCGGCTGCGTCGGCGGCGGCCCCTCGGCACCGAAGGGATTCAGTTTGTCCTTGTAGCCCCTCAAGGGAAAATCCTTGCGCTGCGGAAAGCCCTCGAAGCCTTCCCACATATAGATGCGGCGCAGATCGGGGTGCCCCTCGAAACGGATGCCGTACATGTCCCAGGCCTCGCGTTCATGCCAGTTGGCAGTTCGCCAGACTCCCGCAACAGAGGGAACACGCGGTGGATCGCCGAGCCGGCACTTGATGCGCACGCGCCATTTGTTCTTCAGCGAATAGAGGTGGTAAACCGTCTCGAAACGCGGCGTTTCGGGGTAGTGATCGACGCCGCATATGTCGGAGAGGAAATCGAACTCAAGCACCGGGTGTTCTTTCAGGAACCGACAGAAGTCGACGATCTGCTCCGGTTGGACGGCAAAGGCGCAGATACCATGCGCAGTGCCGAGATTCTCGACTGCTCCCGCGAAGCTCCCGATGATCGCTGCGAGATCGACACGCCGCTCCCCGGTCATGATGCTACAACCCGTCCGAGCGGCGACCCGGTGAGGGCGCGGGACCTCCTGATCTTCTCCTGAAGCAGGAGAAAGCCGTGCATCAGCGCCTCCGGCCTCGGCGGACAGCCCGGCACATGCACGTCGACGGGGACGAAGGTTTCCGATCCCTGCACCACGGCATAGGTGTTGTAGACCCCGCCCGAAATCGCGCAGGTCCCCATCGCAATCACCCAGCGCGGTTCCGGCATCTGGTCGTAAAGCCGCCGCACGACGGGCGCGAATTTCCGCGTGACCGTGCCGGCGATGATCATCACGTCGGATTGCCGCGGAGAAGGCCGGAACACCACGCCGAACCGGTCGAGGTCGTAGCGCGCGCAGCCGGCCGAGATCATTTCGATGGCGCAGCAGGCAATGCCGAAGGTTTCGGGCCACAAGGCCGACCTCCGGCTCCAACCGATGATGCTGTCGGCCGTGGTGAACAGTACGCTGTCGCGGATCGCGTCGTTTATTCCTGCCATTCCAGCGCCCCCTTCAGCCAGGCATAGGCGAAGCCCACAAGCAGCAGCAACATGAAGACGAACATCTCGATATAGCCGACGATGCCGATCTCCTTCAGGACCACCGCCCAGGGAAAGAGGAACATCGCTTCGACATCGAAGACCACGAGGAGGATGGCGAGGATAAAGAAAGGAACCCGGAAGCGGCCGCCCGCGGCCTCGCCCGCCGCTTCCATACCGCATTCATAAGGGGCGTTCTTTTCGGGATAGGGATTGGACGGACGCAGAAGCGAGGAGACGAAAAGCGTCGCCGTCGCCACCAGGACTATCCCGGTAACCATGAACAGAACCGGCAGGAACTCCATTGCCGTCATAGCGTTTGGCCTTGGCCAACCAGCGGCTTTTCTCAGCCGCGATCGGTCCCTTCGGAACCGGGGATGCCGGCGCCTCGAGAGGCGGTCTGGGCAATCCTTTTCCTCCAGGGCGAGTCTATGCCGTCGGGCGGATCAATGCAAATCCAATCGATTAGTAATGTATGATCCGAATTGGCCCGCCTGCAACAATCGACGATACAGCGCGAAGACCCGCCTTACCCCCCGAAAGCCGACTGTTGAGCAAGCCTCAGGAACCACGCCGGAAACAGGCCGATGCCGATGGTGCCGGCTGCTGTGAAGGCGAGCGTGGCACGGACGAGCGGCGTCAGCGCAGGTTCGAACGTCCTTTCCGGCTCGCGCATGTAGATCACCATCACGATGCGGATATAGAAATAGGCGGCGACGACGCTGAGCAGGACTGCGATCACCGCCAGCACGACGAAACCTCGCTCGACCAGCGCGACCAGCACGTAGAACTTGGCGAAGAAACCGGCCGTCGGCGGGATGCCGGCGAGCGAGAAGAGATAAAGGAGCATCAGAAGCGCGAGCCCGGGATGGAACTTGGCGAAACCTGCGTAGTCTTCGATGACCTCGCCGGATAAATCGCCGTTCCGCATCATGATCACGGCGCCGAAAATGCCGAGATTCATGAAAGTGTAGATGAGCAGATAGAGCATCACGCTGGCGATCCCGTCCTGGCCGCCGGCCACCACACCGAAAATAGCAAAACCCGCATGGGCGATGCTGGAATAGGCGAGCAGACGCTTGAAATTGTCCTGCACCAGCGCCACGAAACTGCCGAGCGCCATCGTTGCCACCGCAATGGCCGCGACGATGATCCAGGCGTTCGAGACCTCGACGAGAGGATTGAGGAACACCCGGAGAATCACCGCGAACCCGGCCGCCTTGGGCGCGACCGACATGAAGGCAGTGATCGTCGTGGGAGCGCCTTCATAGACGTCCGGCACCCACATATGGAACGGCACGGCGCCGATCTTGAAGACGAGCCCCGCAACGATGAAAACGACCGCCAGCAGCAGGGCGGGATCGAGTGGACCGCCGCTCACCGCCTCAGCCATCCGGTCCAGTTGGGTCGTACCGGTGAGCCCGTAGATGAGCGAAACGCCATAAAGGAAAATCGCCGTCGATACTGCGCCGAGGATCACATATTTCAACGCCGCCTCGTTCGACCGCCGCTCTTTGCGCAGGAAGCCTGTCAGCACATAGGTGCAGAGCACCATCAGCTCGAGACCCACATAGATCGACAGGAGGTCGATCGCCGAGGCCATAATCATCATCCCCGCAAGGGCGAAGAGCAGCAGGACATAATATTCGCTCCTGCCGATCCCCTCGATCTCGGCGTATTTCCGCGACAGGAAAAAGGTCAGGATGGTCGCCAGATAAAACACCATCTTGAAAAAGACGGCGAAGCGGTCGGAAATGAACATGCCCGCATAGGCTGGCCGTATCTCGCCTGCCAGCATGAGCGTGGCCACCGCGGCGAGGAGCACGATCGCTACCGAAGCCCACAGGAGCAGTTCGTCCCGCCCCTTGCGCACAAGCTCTCCGACAATCAGCAGGATGCAGGCACCGGTGACCACGATGATTTCGGGGACGCTCGCCAAGGCCCATTGGAGAAGCGCGGCAGCAGTCATTGACCGCTCCCTTCACCGTGTACCTGCACCAGCAGATTTCGCACCGACGCATCGATGATCCCGAGGAAGGGTCGCGGATAGAGCCCGACCCAGAGCACAAAGACGGCGAGCGGCAGGATGGCAGCCAGCTCGCGGCCATTCACGTCGTTTATCTTGTACCTGGCAGTCACATTCGCCGGACCAAGCGCCACTTTCCCGTACATGCCGAGCAGGTAGGCGGCACTCAGCAACGCACCCACTACGGCCGCGGCGCCCGCGGCGAGGTTTGCCGCAAACCCGCCTGACAGCACCAGCAGTTCGCCGACGAAAGCGTTCGTCCCCGGCAGCGCCATCGAAGACAGGGTGAAGAGCGCAAGAAAGGCGGTATAGACGGGCGCCGCCTTCATCAGCCCGCCGTAATTCGCGATGCTGCGGGTATGGGTGCGCTCATAGATCAGGCCCACGAACAGGAACAATGCGCCAGTCGTTATCCCGTGGTTGAACATCTGCAGGATGCTGCCCTCGAGCCCGCGCAGATTCAGCGCGAAAATCCCGAGCGTCACAAATCCCATATGGCTGATGCTGGAATAGGCCACCAGCTTTTTCAGGTCGTCCTGAGCCAGGGCCAGCAAGCCGCCATAAACGATCGCAACAGCCGAAAGCACGAGCATAAGCGTCGAATAATAGAGCGATGCTTCCGGCAGCATCGGCAGCGAGAAGCGCAGGAACCCGTAAGCGCCCATCTTCAGGAGCACGCCCGCGAGAATAATGCTGCCCGCCGTCGGCGCCTGGACATGTGCGTCCGGCAGCCAGGTGTGCACCGGCACCATCGGCACCTTGACGGCGAAGGCCACCAGGAAGGCGAAGAACAGCCAGGACTGAACGCCGAAGGGGAGATCCTGCGCCGTCAGGACGAGTATGTCGAAGGTCTCGCCCCCCTGGAAATAGAGCACGATGACGCCGATCAGGAAGAGGATGCTGCCGGCCAGCGTGTAGAGGAAGAACTTGAACGCCGCATAGACCCGGCCTTCCCCGCCCCAGACGCCGATGATCAGATACATCGGAATCAGCATCGCCTCCCAGAAGACGTAGAACAGGAACAGGTCGAGCGCGCAGAAGACACCGAGCATCAGCGCCTGCATGATCAGCAGGCTGACCATGAACTCCTTCACTTTGCGGTCGACCGCCACCCAGGAAGCGAGCACGGAGATCAAGCTCAAAAGCGCCGTCAGGAACAGGAAGAGCGCGCTGATGCCGTCGACGCCGAGCGCGTAAGTGATCCCGAGCGCGGGCACCCAGGGGCGGCTCTCGATGAACTGCATTTCGTGCGTCGTCGTGTCGAAACCGGCCAGCATCACGATGCAGAGCGCGAGATCGACAATCCCGAAACCGAGCGCCGTCCACCGCACCGCATCGTCGCTGCGCATGAACACCACCACCGCCGCCCCGGCGACGGGCAGGAAGACGATGAGGCTCAGCAGCGGGATCGACATCGTGCCTACCTCCACACCACCGCAAAGACGAGGATGGCCGCGATCAGACCGGCGATCATCGCCAGCACGTAATGGGTGACGACGCCGCTCTGCCAACGTCGCAATACGCTGCCGCCGTCAAGGATCGATCGGGCGAAACCATTCACGACGCCGTCCACGCCATTGAGATCGAGCCGCACCCCGTGCGCGCCGAGCCGTGCAGGAAGGGCAGTACCGCAGTCTCCGACACGTCGCTGACCGCCTTCTCATACCGCGCCAACGGTCTTTCTGCGAACCACATGAAGGCGCGGGCGCCCTTGCGATAGAACCAGTCGGTGTCGAGGCTGATCGTGTTCTCGGGATCGAGCGCCCGAAGGAAGATCACGAAGCCCAAAGCCGTGAACATCAGGATCCCGAGGCTCTCGGTCACGTGGACGCCGGTATAGGGCTCGAAATCGACAGGATAGGGCAGAAGCGCGTAGAGCGGGCCGGGGAATACGCCGATGGCGATGCAGAGCGCCGCCGCCATGCCCATCGCGACCAGCATGTTGCCGGGTGGCTCCCGTGCCTGCAGCCCCCGGTCGGTACCGAAAAACATGTAATAGGGGAGCTTGAGCCCGGTGTGCAGGAACGTCCCGGACGACGCCATCGTCAGCGCCAGCATCACAAGCGCGCGATGATCCTGCCCTGCCGCGGCTATCACCATCGATTTGCTGACAAAACCCGAGAAGAACGGAAATGCCGAGATCGCAAAGGCGCCGATCATATAGAGCGCTACCGTCAGCGGCATTGCCTTGTAGAGCCCGCCAAGCTCGGTGAGCTTGCGCCGGCCGGTGACGTAGATCACCGCCCCGGCACCCATGAACAAAAGCCCCTTGTAAAGGATGTGCGCGAAAGCATGGCTGGTGGCCCCGTTCACCGCCAGCTCGGTGCCGATGCCGATGCCCGCGACCATGTAGCCCACCTGACTGACGATATGATAGGCAAGAAGGCGGCGGCAGTCGTTTTCCAGCACCGCATAAATGACGCCGTAGAGCGCCATCACCGTGCCGAGCCAGACCAGCAGTTCGATACCCGGAAACGCCCGCGCCAGCACGTAGACGGCGGTCTTGGTCGTGAACGCGCTCATGAACACCGCGCCGGTGACGGTCGCCTCCGGGTAGGCATCGGTCAGCCAGGCATTGAGCGGCGGCACCGCCGCGTTGAGCAGGAAGCCGGCAAGAATGAGGTAGGTACCCGCGTCCAAAGCGCCCTCGACCGGACCGAAGAGCAGCGAGCCTGCGGCTGCCCCATGGAGCAGAATTCCACCGAGCAGGATGACGCCGCCTGTGACGTGGACCATGAGATACCGAAAGGCAGCGCGGATCGCCTGTCGCCCTCCTTGAGCGAAGACGAGATAAGCCGACGCGAATGCCATGCCCTCCCAGAACAGATAGAGGGTTAGATAGTCGCCTGCGAACACCACCCCGAGCGCGCTGCCGACATAGACGAAGGCGGCTACATGCTGGCCGGCGCCGGAAAGGTGCAATGCATAGACCGTCCCGATCAGCGCCATGATGGCGAAGACGGTAGCGAAGACGGTGCTGAGCTGGTCGACCTTTGCAATCAGAATTTCCTGGCCGAGGAACTGCGTCTCGCCATAACTGCCGGGCTCTATCGCCAGGACGACGACGACCGCCAGTACCGGGATCAGCACGAGATAGGCTTTACGCACCGGTCCCGTGAAGAACGGGATCGGTAGAGCGCCCAGAATGAAGATGAGGGCCGGATGGACGAAATCAGTCATAATAGTCCTCGCGCCGCATCAGCCCGGCCCGGTGGCCGAGAAACTTGGAAACGAAGATGAGCAGCACGCAGGAGCCGAAACCGTACGCCGCCGACCAGCCCGGCAGGCGCTCCCACAGGTATTCGGCGTGATCGCGGCGAACCAGGAAGTCGGCGACGACGATCAGGACGAGCACCAGATAGAACAGCCGCCGGCGCAGCCTCGCATATTGCGCGTCACCAAAGAAAACGACGACAGGCTTAATCATCGGATCACTCCGTCGGCGAGGGTGAGGAAATAGTAGGGGAAGATGCCCATTAGCACGGACAGGATCGCGGTCACGACCAGCGGGATCGTGACCAGCGGGATTTCGCGAACCGGTGCCCGGCTCTCCTTGGTCTCCGACTCGAAAAAGGCGGTGTAGCTGACCGGCAGAAAATAGGCGGCGTTGAGGACCGAACTTGCGAGCAGCACGGCGAGGAACGCCATCTGCCCGGCCTCTACCGAGCCCTCGGCCAGATACCACTTGCTGACGAAACCTGCCGTCGGCGGGATCCCGATCATGCTCAGCGACGCGACGAAAAATGCCCCCATCGTCCAGGGAAGCCTGCGGCCAATGCCGGCCATGTCGCTGATATTGCGCTTTCCGGACGCACAATAGATCGACCCCGCGCAGAAAAAGAGCGTGATCTTGGAGAATGCATGCGCGGCGATGTGGATGATGCCGCCGACCATCGCCAGCGGCGACAGGAGAACCGCGCCCAAGACGATGTAGGAGAGCTGGCTGACGGTCGAATAGGCGAGCCTCGCCTTCAGGTCGTCCCGCGTCAGCGCGTACACCGACGCCATCAGGATGGTGAACGAGACCAGATAGGCCGTGGCGATGCCGAGGCCCAGCTCCCCGACCATGCTAACGCCGAAGACATGGAAGATCACCCGCAGCACGCAGAAGACGCCCATCTTGACGACCGCCACGGCATGCAGGAGCGCGCTGACCGGCGTCGGCGCCACCATTGCGGCGGGCAGCCAGGCATGCATCGGCATTACCGCCGCCTTGGCGAAGCCGAAAAGATAGCAGAAATAGACGACCGCGAGCAGCGTCGCCGAGGCATTGGCGCCGGCCAGCAGCCCGCCCGCCACGAAGTCGAGCGACCCGGCGATGTGGTAGGTCAGCGCCAAGGCAGCGAGAAGCACGCTCTTCGAAGCGCCCATCAGATAGACGAGATACTTGCGGCTGCCCCGCCATCCGTCTTCGTCCTCGTGGTGGTAGACGAGCGGATAGGTGACGAGGCTCAGCACCTCGTAGAAGATAACCAACGTGAACAGAATTCGCGGCGAAGGCGCCGCCCACCGCAGCCGCGAGGCTGGTGGCGAAGCATGCGAAAAAGCGGGTCTGCGCATGCTCGTGCAAATGACGCATGTAACCGATGGAATAGACCGCGGCCACGATCCACAGAAGCGACGAGACCGTGGCGAACACCATGCCGAGCGCATCGGCGCGGAACGCGAAGTCGATCCCCGGCAGGATCTCGAACAGGCGAAGTTCGACGGTGCCGCCGGCCAGTACCGTGGGCGCCATGGAGACGACGATCGCAAACATGGCGACCGCCGCGACCGGCGATACCGCGTCGCGGAGTTTCTCGCGCTTGTTGAGAAAGAGGATGGCGAGGGCCGCCAGTCCGGCGACGGCGACGGCGAGCAGCGGCCGGGTCGATATCACCGGGTCCAAGCCGCTATCCTTTCATAATGGTGACGTCGTCTACCTTGAGGGTGGACTTGTTCCTCACCAGCGCGACCAATATGCCGAGGGCCACGGCAACCTCCGCCGCGGTGATCGCGATGACGAAGATCGCGAAGATCTGTCCGCGGAAGTCGTCGTAGTACTGGGCGAAGGCGATGAAATTGATGTTGACCGAATTGAGCAGGAGCTCCAGCGACATCAGCACGATCAGGATATTGCGCCTCAACAGGACGCCCCCCGCCCCGATCACGAACAGGGCCACTCCGAGCAGGATCGACCACCAGAGCGGGACCATCAGCCAGGTTCCTTCCGCGCCAGCACGATGGCGCCGACGAGGGCCGCGAGCAGGATGACCGAGGCGACTTCGAACGGCAGGAGATAGTCGGAGAAGAGCGCCTTGCTGAGATCCCTGATCGCATCGCCGCCGCGCTCGGCAACGGGCGGCGTTGCGGTGAAGCGATCGCTCCAGAGCACCAGCACGACCATCTCGGCACCGAGCAGGACGAGCAGCGCGAGCGCCGGCAGGTTGCCGCCCGGCATGAAGCGCTGCAGCACCGCTTCGCGCACGTCGACCATCATGATCACGAAAAGGAACAGGACCATGATCGCGCCGACATAGACGAAGATCTGGATGACCGCGAGCAGCGGCGCACCGAGCATGACGAAGATTGCCGAAATCTGCAGGAAGCACGCCATCAGCGCCAATGCGCTGTGAACCGGATTGCGCGCCAGAACCAGTGTCAGGGCTGTGACCACGGACACCGTAGCGAACAGAAGAAAGAACCCCTGATGCATCGACGCCGACCTTTCGCCACGAACTCTCGGCGCAAGACGGCCGGAGTCGAGATAGCGCCGCACTCACAAATTGTGCCCTGAGTATCGGGTCTTTCACAAGATTATTGTCGCTTTGACAAATCCCCGATGCTCTGTCCGCGCTTGCGCGCCCGTCGGCTTACACCTTCTGAGATTGCCTGCGACGCGCCGGATCGCTCAGCCCATTGTTACCATTTGATCTTGCTATTGCATGTCCGTCACCCTTTAATGTCGAGAGGCCCATTTGCGGGCCGACTGGCTGAGGAGCCCGCCCTCATGAAGCCAATGAACGAAGAGCATCTCGCGGTTCTGCGCAGGCACATGGTCGAGGTTGTCGCAATCTATGCCGACCTTGCAAGCGAAGAACTCGGCAAGGCGGCGCTCGATGAACGGGTGATGGCAGCGATGCTGCGGGTGCCCCGGCATCTTTTCGTGCCGGTCCCGGCTGCGCCCTTTGCCTACCAGGACATGCCGCTTCCGATCGGCTTTGATAAAACCGTGTCGCAGCCCTTCATGGTCGCTCTCATGACCGATCTCCTTGCCCCCCAACCGCATGAGGCCGTGCTCGAGATCGGCACCGGCCTGGGCTACCAAACCGCAATCCTCGCGCAACTCGCCGGCCAAGTTTGGAGCGTCGAGATCATCGAGGAATTCGCAGGTCAGGCCGAAGCTCTCCTGCACGGCCTCGGCATGTCGAATGTCGGCATTCGTATCGGCGACGGTTCTCGCGGCTGGCCCGAGCACGCTCCGTTCGACAAGATTCTCGTCACGGCGGCGGCTGAGCAGCCGCCCCCGGCTTTGCTCGAGCAGCTCAAGCCAATGGGCCGCCTTGTTCTTCCTGTCGGCTCGGAAGAACAGGTGCTGACCGTCATCGACAAGGATTCGGCCGGGCAATTCGCGGCGCGGCAACTTATCCCGGTTCGGTTCAGCCGGCTCGAAGCGGCCTAAGCGCGCGCCTATCCTTGTAACACAAGAGGCTCGTGTCTTTCTGCGGGAACAATTTGCGGTCGCGAGCAGTTGACCCAGGTTGCACAACCTAGCGGGGGCTTTCTTCCAATGCGATACAGCGCCTCACCAATCTGAGTGTCGTGTCATGAACGCACCGACGCCCGAACCGCCCTCCCATAGGCCCCATGATCTCCTTCACCGGCTTATGGATGGCATTGCCGAAGCGGTGATCGTCAAGGACGATGCGTCACGGTTCGTCTTCATCAACGACGCGGCTTGCGAGCTTCTGGGCAAAGACCGGAACCAGCTCATCGGACGGACCGACCACGACATATTACCGGGGGAGCAGGCAGACAGGATCGTCTCGCTCGACAGGGTCGTGCTTTCGACAGGCGAAGGCCACGAGCTCGAAGAGCAAATCACGACGCCAGATGGGACACAGCGCACGCTCCTGACGAAAAAGCGGTGCGTGAGCATTCCCGCCGGTCCGACCGGGGAAAAGTTCGTGGTCGTGACGATCGTGGATATCACCGACCTGCGCAGGACCGAAGAGACTCTCCGGGCGAGCGAGGAGCACTATCGCTCTCTGGTTGACCTTCACCCGCAAGTTCCCTGGACCGCAAACACGGCGGGAGAGGTCCTGGAGGTTGGCCCGCGATGGAGCGAACTGACTGGCCTGGGCGAAAAAGAAACGCTCGGCAGTGGATGGGCCAAAGCCGTTCATCCGCAGGACGCGCAATCTTTGGACGAGAAATGGCACCGCTCCCTGGCGAGCGGCGCACCATTCGACTGCGAATACAGGCTTTTGACCCGGACCGGCCATTATCGCTGGTTCCGCGCTCGCGCAGCCGCAAAGCGAGACGCGGATGGAAAAATCGTGCGCTGGTACGGCCTCCTGGAAGATATCGACGAAAGGCGACGCGCCGCCGACGCCTTGCGCGAAAGCGAGGCCCGCTTTCGAGCCATCGCTGACAACGCGCCCGTGATGATCTGGGTTGCCGACCCCACAGGCGACACGAGCTTCTTCAATCGCTTGTGGTTGGAAACGACGGGGCAAACAGAGGCCGAGGCGCTCGGTTTCGGTTGGGTCGACGTCATCCATCCCGATGATCGGCAGGCAGTCCAGGAAATATTCTTCAGGGCGACTGCGGGCAAGGAACCGGTGCACAGCGAGTACCGGTTGCGACGAGCCGATGGAAGCTGGGCATGGGTCATCGACGTCGGGCAACCGCGCTTCTCCGCCGACGGAACGTTCCTCGGTTATGTCGGGTCCGTTCTCGACATCACGGAACGGCGAGCCGCGGAGGTAGCTCAGCAGGAAGCTCAGGCGTTTATCAGAAGCATTTTTGACAGCAGTCCCGACTGTGTGCGCGTGCTCGACATGGAGGGACGGCCGCTGCTTATGAACGAGGCCGGGCGGCGAATCTTCGGACTGGATGAAGGTGCTCCGGTGACGGGGCAGACATGGGACTCCATCGGGCGAGCTTCCGACGCCGACAAGGTCGAGGCGGCCTGGGAAAGCGTCAGACGCGGGGAGACAGCGCGTTTCGAGATTTCCGTTCGGGATGCCGGCGGTGAAGAAAGATGCATGGACGTGATCTCGGCCCCGATCACGGACCATCAAGGAAAACCGTTCAGAATCCTGTCGATCTGGCGCGACATTACCGATGCGAAGCGAGCAAGCGACGAAATCAGTCGTGCGCAAAGGCACGCCGAAGCCGCTGCCGACCAGCTTTCTTCGGTTCTCGAGAGCACCATGGACAGCGTCATGCTGCTCGACGCCGACTGGCGCGTGCGCTATCTCAACGAGAACGCTCGGAAGCTGCTGCAGGTCGGAGACGAGGCGCTCGGTAGAGTGTTCTGGAAGCTCTTCCCCGAAGAGGAAAAGGGGAGCTTCGCCAAGCATTGCCGCGAAGTGATGGACCGACGGGTCCGCTCCTTTTTCGAGGACCATTTGTCGTCGCTCGGCCGGTGGGTCGAAGCGAATGCCTCCCCGACGCAAGACGGCATTTCCATTTTCTGCCGAGACATAACCGAGCGGCGTCGCGCGGAAGAGGACACGCTGCTGGCCCAAAAGCAGATCGCGCATATGGCCAGGCACGACATGCTTACGGGCCTCGCGAACCGGATGTTCTTCCGAGAATGCTTCGAGCAGGCGCTGAACGAGAGCAGCCATGCCCGTATGGCAGTGCTGTGCCTGGACCTTGACGGCTTCAAAGCCGTCAACGACACGCTCGGCCACCCCGCCGGCGACGCTTTACTGCGTCAGGTCTCTCAAAGACTGATCCAATCCGTCAGAACCACGGAGACCGTCGCGCGACTTGGGGGCGACGAATTCGCCATAATACAACCTTTGACGAAGTCACGTGACGAAGCGTTCCGCCTCGCACAACGGATGATCGATACCCTTTCCGAACCCTTCAGCATCGAGGGCGTCGCCGCAACTGTGGGGACGAGCATCGGGATTGCCTTTGCGCCGGAAGACGGGACCTCTGCAGATGAGCTGATCAAGGCGGCCGACATCGCGCTCTACAGTGCGAAATCCAGCGGCCGCGGCACTTACAAGCTCTTCGACGTGGCGATGCATGCGCAGCTGCAAGCACACCAGCAGATGAAGATCGCAATGCGGGATGCGCTGGCGAGGGGAGAGTTCGAGCTGCATTATCAGCCGCTGGTGAGCCTGGAGTCGCGCTGCGTGAGCTGCTGCGAGGCGTTGCTGCGGTGGCGACACCCTCAACGGGGAATGATCGCGCCGGCCGAATTCATTCCGATTGCCGAAGAGACCGGCTTGATCGTTCCGATCGGCGAATGGATTCTGGGTGAGGCATGTGGACAAGCCGCGCGCTGGCCTGAACATGTGAGCGTCGCCGTAAACCTCTCCCCTGTCCAGTTCAAGCATCGCAACCTGGTGAGGGCCGTCGCCAACGCCCTTTCCGCCACCAGACTTAATCCCGCTCGTCTGCAATTGGAGATCACCGAGACGGTTCTGCTGGATGAGAGCGAGCATAACCTCGAGCTGCTACAGGACCTGCGAAGGCTCGGCGTCAAGATCGCGATGGACGATTTCGGAACGGGCTATTCGTCACTTGGGTACCTGCGCAGCTTTCCCTTCGACAAGATCAAGGTCGATCAGGCCTTCGTCCGGGACCTGCCGCACGGCAAGGAGTCGCTCGCGATCGTCAAGGCCGTCGCCGGCCTTGGGCAGAGCCTTGGCATGACGACAACGGTCGAGGGCGTCGAAACGGAGGATCAGCTGGCGGTGGTGAATTCGGAAGGCTTCAATGAGGTGCAGGGTTACCTCTTTTCGCGCCCCCTGCCCGCCGCGGAAATCTCCAAGCTGATCGCAGCCGGTTCCCTCTAACTCGAATGGCGCAGTTTCCAAGCAGGGCAGGAATTAGCCCTACACGTCGCGCGGCGTGTGTGGCACAATCCAATTACTACTGCTCATTGATCGAAATGACGGGAACTCATTCGCCGAGACGATCGTTAGTTGCAAGTCGAGCCGGGTTCGGAAACCCGTGGCGTGAGCCAGCGAGCGGGGATAGCGTAATGAATGCCTCAGGCGTCGCACTTATTGCCGATGACGATGAATTCTTCAGGATTGCGCTTGGCTTCATTTTGAAGAGCAAATTGCGCTTTACCGAGATTATCGAGACCGGGTCACTCGACGAGGCGATCGAGAGGCTTTCCGAGCGCGAAGACGTCTCGCTGGCATTGTTCGATCTGGCGATGCCGGGCATGCAAAGCGTCGCCAGCCTTGCTGCCGTGCGCGACGTCCACCCGGATTTGAAAGTCGCGGTCGTTTCGGCATCGTCGCGCCGATCGGATATCCTCTCCGCCCTGACGGCAGGCATAAACGGTTATGTCCCCAAGGGCCTTGGCGCCACCGACCTCGCCGAAGCGGTTCGCGCCATTCTCAACGGAGCGGTCTATGTCCCTCCCTCCATTGCAGGCCGCGCCTCCCCTTCCGAAGCAGAGACGCCAGCGCCTGGCGCGGGAGACCAGAACGAACGCCGCCGTACAATCGAATTCCTTACGCCGAGGCAGCACGAAGTCTTACAGCTCCTTGTACAGGGGTTCTCGAACAAGGAAATCGCCCGCAAGCTGAAACTCGGCGAAGGCACCGTGAAGATCCACATGGCAGCATTATTCCGAAGCCTGCGGGTCAGGAACCGCCAGGAGGCGGCCGCGGCCGGGGCGCGCCTTTTGCCGATGACCGAAAACCGACAATAGTCCGCTTGGATAGGCCGCCCTCTAGGTCATCCGGACGAATAGCGCAAATACACGCCAGGACGTAGTGACGACAGCAGTCAATGTATGTGGAACGATAATGCGCCAGCCGGTTTTGACAGAGAGTTTCATCCCGACGCCGCTTCGCGCCTGTCCGGCACACGGGCAACGAGGTGTCCAGTGAACAGGCGCCGCCCCTCGTTGGAGCTCGCTGAACAGGTTGCAGGCAAGATCGGCCTGAGCTTCTCGGCCTCCCGGAAAGAAGCCGTCGCCACGGCGATAGAGCGGGTGATGGTGCGGCGCCGCATTGGCGAGGGCCGCTCGCTTCTCGACCGGCTGGGATTGGACGAGTATTTGACAGATGACGTGATCTCTGCGGTTACGGTCGCCGAGACGCATTTCTTCCGGGGACCCGAGCAATTCGAACTGATACGGCAGACAATTCTCCCGGAACTGCTGCGACGGCGGTCCGGGGGCCTCCTCTGCGGTTCTGGAGCCTCGGCTGTGCGACGGGTGAGGAACCCTATTCCCTTGCCATTCTCTGCGAAGAGGAGGGCCTCCTGAACGATGTCCGGATCGATGCAGCCGACATTTCGAGGAGGGTACTCGCCGCGGCCAAGGCTGCCGAATACGGCGAGTGGGCCTTGAGGAATACGGACCCGAGGCTGAGGCAACGTTACTTCACTTCGTGCGAGGGGCGTTTTCGACTGAACGAACGATTGCGCCGGCAGGTCGACTTCGCTCATCTGAACCTCGGCACCGACGCGCTTCCGGATCCGGAAAAGCCATTGGCTGACTTCGACTTGATCCTTTGCCGCAACGTGCTCGTCTATCTCGAGGCGAGCGCGGTGCGCCGCATCGCCCGTCAGCTTCTGGCCTGCCTTTCCGATGGCGGCTGGCTGCTGACCGCCCCGACCGACCCGCCCCTGTGGAAATACGCCCCCTTCGAGACGTCGATCACGCCCGCGGGCATTGTGTACCGCCGGATCATGGCTCCGGACGCACGTAAGAACCCGACCGCGTGCCTCGCTCCAGTTCGGCGCCAGACCGGCAACCCGGCCGCGTGCGTTCCGCCCGCCCGGGCTCGCTCCGCGGCCTCGCGAAAAACGACCGGCGACGATACGGCCAAGGCCATCGCGCGGCAAATCCGATCGCGTTTCGACCTGGGTGAGCCCCTTGAGGCAGCCCGCCTTGCCGCCCGAGCGATCGAGAGGCATCCGCTATCAGCGGAACTGCACTTCCTCGAAGGTGTCTCCCGGATGGCCAGCGGCGAGACCGACGCGGCGACGGCGGCACTCCGGCGGGTGGCCTATCTCGACGGCAAACTGGCAGCTGCACAGTTCTTCCTCGGTGTCTGCCTCAAGGACAGCGATCCGCAGGCGGCCCTGCGCGCCCTCGAAAATGCGCTCTCGTCCTGCCTCTCTCGTTCGCCGCGCGAACACGTTGCGTTGATGCCCGAGGCGACGGCCGGACATCTGGCGCAGCGCGCACGGCGAGAGATCGCCACGATACGCCAACATCTCGGGAGCGAAGCCGGATGAAGACACCTTCCCGACCCGCCGCCCGTCCGCTCGACTGGACCGCCGTCAGAAGCCGTATGGCAGCCGCGATAGAACAGACGGAGGCGCTTCTGGAAGCGGCACAACAGGATTCGGAAGCGCAATACGTGCAACGATCACCCCGCATGGCCGTTGACGTATCCGCCGGGCAAAGCGAAGAACAGGCCGTCGATCTCGTGATCTTCGTACTGGGGGATCGCCAGTTTGCCTTGGAGATCCGCTTCGTTTGCGAAATCGTTTCGAGGGCACGCGTCAGCCCGCTCCCCGGAATGCCCCCGCATGCCTGTGGCGTTTACGACCTGCGCGGTCAGCTGCTTCCCGTATTCGATCTGCGCGGACCGCTGGATCTCCCGCAACTGGCCGGTATCGCCAATGACTGGGCGATCGTGTGCGGGCGGGAACGGCCCGAATTCCTGATCCTTTCCGAAGCCGCCCCAGAAATATCGACGCTCCCGCTGGACGAAATCCGCTCAGCGGAGCCCGCTGCGGGCATAGCTTGGCATTGGACGACGACGAAAGCCGGGACGGTCATTCTCGACGGCCGCCTACTTTTGGAGGACCGCCGCTTCTTTCTTGATGATGGGCAGATCACCGCCAGAGACGAGACGGAAAGGACCGAGTTCCATGAGTCCCCGACCAGCAAATAGCCTCTATGGCGCATTGGGGTTGGCAATGCTCCTATTCTTAGCAGCATCGGCGCTGCTCGTCGGGTCCAGCTTCATTGCTCTGGAACGCGTGCGGGCGGATCTTGCGGCGACGTCCTCGCTTGGCAAGGAACGGCTGGCCTACCAGATGATCTACACGGCCAGTCACCTGGAACGAGCGGAAGGTCCGGCTCGGGCCGCTGTTGCCGACGAACTGCGCCGTTTGATGGATCGCAATGAGCGGCTTCTTGCAAGTCTGGCGAATAGCGAGGAAGGGATCGGACGGGCAGCAGCGAACGAACCTGCTGCTCTCACGCAGCTCGAACAAGCCCGCCAGCTATGGCGGGATGAAATCACGCCCGCTCTGGAAAGCGCTATGGCCAGCGCACCGCTCAGCCGCGGCGCACTGGACGAGCTGGATCCGGAGATCAGAGCGTTTGCGGCGCGTCTGGACGGATTGATCAGCCGCATCGAACAGGCCGGAGCCACCCGGCTCCAGCGCTCCCAATTGCTGCAGTTCGGTTTTTCGGCTCTCGCCCTGCTGGTGCTCCTTCAGGTGCTGAGGGTCGGGCGCCGTCTGGCCCGCCGCACGCGCGCGCTCGCGGTGCTGGCGGAAAAGGTCAGCGCCGGTGACCTGGCGCAGAAGGCGTCGGTCGACGGCAGCGACGAGCTCGCAGTTCTCGGCGCCTCCTTCAATGCGATGACAGAGAGGCTTGCCGGTATGATCGACAACGAGCGGGGCAGCAGGGAGAGGCTCGAGAAGTTGCTCGCCACGATTTCGGAAACGGCGCAACACCTCTCATCGTCAGCTGCCGAGATTCTCGCCGGCACCACGCAACAGGTCGAAGGCATGCGCGAGCAGTCCTCGGCCGTTGCCCAGACGGTCACGAGCGTCGATGAGGTATTGCAGACTTCAGAACAGGCGGCGCAGCGCGCGCAGCAGGTTGCCGCCTCCTACGACAACGCCGTCAAGATCAGCAATGAGGGCCGCAGAGCGCTGGACGACACGGTGCAGGTGATGAATGCCGTCAGCGCGCGGACGGAAACGATCGCTGCAGATATTCTCTCGCTTGCGGAAAACAGCCTCGAGATCGGCGAAATCGTGTCGGTCGTTGCCGAGATCGCGGACCAGACGAACCTCCTGGCATTGAATGCTGCGATCGAGGCATCGCGCGCCGGTGAACACGGCAGGGGCTTCAATGTCGTCGCCAGCGAGATCCGGACGCTTGCCGACCAGTCGAAGGCTGCGACCACCAGGGTCCGCCGCATTCTCATGGAAATCCAGAAATCGACAAACTCCGCGGTCATCGGCGCCGAGGATGGATCCAAGAGCGTCAGCCGTGCGCTCGAGACGGTCAGCGAAGCGGGCGAGACCATCCGGCAATTGGAGGCGATCGTAGACGATTCCGCGCGATCGGTCGCTCAGATCGCCGCGTCGGCGGGTCAGCAGCGCGCCGGCATGAAGCAGATTCACGAAGCGATGCATTACATCGAACAGACCAGCAGCCAGAATCTCTCGGCGATACGGCAGGCCGAGGAGGCCGCGAAGGACTTGAACGAACTCGGCTCAAGGCTGAAGGAAATGCTCACCGACCACGGCAGCGAACATGATAACACCTGAAGAACTCGACCCCGGCTTATTGACCATGTTCACTCAGGAGGTGCGGGAACGTGCGTCGGAGATGGAGAACGCCGTGCTGGCAATTGAGGCGTCCGGCGATGCGGATCGGAAACGGCATCTGCAGGAACAGCTTCTAAGGGTGGCGCATAGCCTCAAGGGTGCCGCCGGCCTGCTTCAGGTGCGCGGCGTGGAAACGATTTGTCACTGGATGGAGGAAATTCTCTCGATCGCTGCGAATGAACGGCTTGTGCTCGAAAGATCGAGGCTGGACCTGCTGCTGTCGGCTGCGGACGCGATCAGGGACGCGGCCAATCTGCTTGAGGGCGGCGAGATCCCCTCTTCCGCGCATGGCGAGGACGTGGTCGAAAAGCTGAAGTCCATCGCAAGCGCGGGTTCCGATGACGGCATGAAAGAAGCGCACCACCATCCGCCCGTGCCTGAGCCGGAGATCGCCATTCGCACCACCGACACCGACGGTTCCATGCGCGTCTCCGCCGCGCGCCTCGATGCACTCCTTTACAGGAGCGGTGAGATGCTCACCTTCAATGGCGTCATGCGGCGTCATGCCGAGCAGGCCTCTTCGCTGCGCGAGGAAGCAAGGAAAATGCGCGCACCGGGCTCTGAACCCGCCGGACAGGTGGCGCGTGTCGAAAGCGGACTGCGTCAGCTCGCGGCATTCCTTCGCCAGGATGTTCGCCTGATGCAAAGTGCGGTGACCGCACTCGACGAAGAGATCAGGCTAGCGCGCACACAGCCCTTTGCGGAGGCGTGCAAGGGCCTTAGCCGAATCATCCGGGACGTGGCGGCGGCATCGGGGAAACGGGCAGAACTGGAGATCAGGGGCGGAGAGATCGAAGTCGATCGCTCCGTCATTTCAGCGCTGCAGGATTCGCTGCGCCATCTCGTCCGCAACGCCGTTGCGCATGGAATCCAGACGCCGGAAGAGCGTCGGGCGGCAGGACAGCCGGAAACGGGCAGCATCCTGGTTTCGGCCGCCATGCGCGGAAACCGGATGGAGGTTCGTGTCGAAGACGACGGCCGCGGCCTGAATTTGGCTTTGCTGAGTGCGGCGACAGGCGAAAGCCCTCAAAACAGGCAACCCGAAGCGGATCTCCTGCGGCGTGTCTTCGAGCCGGGCGTCTCCACCTCGGCGACCGTCACCAGCCTCTCAGGGCGCGGCATAGGTCTCGACATCGTGAAAAGCAATGTGGAAAAGCTACGCGGCGCGGTCGACGTTTCGCAGGTACCGACCGGCGGTGCTGCCTTTACCCTCACCCTGCCTCTGACCCTTGCAACGGTTCGTGTTCTGGAAGTCCTTGCAGGAGGACATGTGTTCACGATCGACACCACGTCCGTCCAGCGCGTCATCCGGATCGGCAGGGGGGACTTCACGCTGGTGGACGACAGGGATTTCGTCCGTACCCCCGCCGGTCCGATGCCCTTCGTCGATCTTTCGCTTTGGCTCCGCCTCCAGCCGAACCGGAGCGACGCGAGCGAAACCATCCCGGCAGTGGTTGTCGACTCGCCGGGCGGGCCCATGGCAGTGCTCGTCGACGAAATCACCGGGGAACAGGAACTGCTCACACGATCGCTCGGTCGGCGCCTGGCAAATGTCCGGCGTTACAGCGGTGGAATGGTGCTCCCCGACGGGCGCATCGCCCTCCTCTTGAACGTCGCAGCCCTCGCCGAGGCTGCAGCCGAGGTGCAGCCTCGCAAGAGCGTCGTCGGGCGCCGGCCCGTTGCGGCCGCTCGTCGGAAGGTCCTTGTCGTAGACGATTCAAAATATGTTCGAACATTGGTGAAGCTCATACTGGAAGGCGCCGGATACGATGTGACCATGGCGACCGACGGCACGGAAGCGTTGAAGCAGCTTCGCGACCATGGAGCCGACGTGGTCGTAGCCGACGTCGATATGCCGTCAATGAATGGCTTCGAGCTGACCCGGGCCATTCGCCAGTCGGACCGCCTTACCGGCACGCCCGTCGTACTCGTCACCGGGCGGGAATCCATTGAAGACAAGTTGAAGGGACTGCGCGCCGGCGCAAACGCCTACTTGAGGAAGGATCAGTTCGATGCGCACGACTTCCTGGAAACAATGCGGCAGGTCGTTTGAGGGAAGAGGATGGTACGCATTCTTCTCGCGACATCCACGCACGAGCTTGAAGATCTCGTAAAGAGGGCGATCGAGGGGGACGCCTCTGCGGAGCTCGTCCTGATCGCAAGAAACGGGAGAGACGCCGTTAGAATGACCGGCGAACTCCTGCCGGACATTGTCGCCCTGGAACTTAGCCCTTCCGGGGATGACAGCGCAGAAACGGTCAGGGAGATAATGATCGCGGCACCGACGCCGGTCGTTTTGCTCTCACATAGGGACGGCTCGCAGCTCGGGACCATTTCGGCGCGGGCGCTCGAAGCGGGCGCTCTCGCGGTCATCCCGGCGCCGGCCGCCCACGGCATGCCGCTCGAACAGCCGGCAATCGAAAAGTTTCTCTCTACAATCAAGGCCATGTCGCAGGTAAAGGTCGTCCGGCAATGGCGCCAGAAAGCCCGCGGAGATCGCGCAGCCAAAGACCAACCGCCAGCGACAGGGACACCGATCGGAATCGTGGCCATCGCGGCCTCGACCGGTGGGCCGTCGGCGATCCGTTCGATACTCAGAGACCTCTCAGCCGATTTCCCGGTGCCGATCCTCATTGTCCAGCACATGTCGACCGGCTTCATCGACGGCGTTGCCGCCTCTCTCGACGCGACCGTGCCGCTCCAGGTGAAGATCGCCAGGAATGGAGAGCTTCTCAAACCCGGCACCGTCTACCTCGCACCGGACAATTATCAGCTCGGGGTCTCGGGCAGATCGCGCCTACGCGTCTCGGACGATGCTCCGGTCAACGGCTTCAAGCCGTCCGGATCCTACCTCTTCGGTTCGATCGCGCGCGCCTTCAAGGGGAAGTCGCTCGCGGTGATCCTCACCGGAATGGGCGATGACGGGACGGAGGGGCTTCGGGCGCTGCGCATGGCGGGCGGCAAGGCGATCGCGCAGGACGAGAAGAGTTCGGTGGTCTTCGGCATGCCGAAATCGGCGATCGGTGCCGGCCTCGTGGACCTAGTGCTGCCGCTGGAAAGCATAGCCGAGAACATCGCTGCCATCGCCCGGGGACGGAGCTAACCGGGAGGCGAGACAAGGACATGAACGTTGTGGGGCGCGCGCGTCGGACTTGACGCGCAGGCGCCACACCGCCCCCTCTAGATGCTCATGATCTGAATGACCGCCGGTGTGATGATCACCGCAAAGAGCACGGGCAGGAAAAACAGGATCATCGGCACGGTGAGCTTGGGCGGGAGAGCGGACGCTCTTTTCTCGGCCTCGCTCATGCGCATGTCCCTGTTCTCCTGTGCCATCACGCGCAACGCCTGACCAAGCGGCGTGCCGTATTTTTCCGCCTGGATGAGGCTGGTGACGACGGCGCGCACGCCCTCCACTCCGGTTCTCTGCCCAAGGTTCTCGAACGCCTGCCGCCGGTCCTGCAGGTAGGAAAGCTCCGCCGTCGTCAGCAGGATCTCCTCCGCAGTTTCCGGCGATTGCGTGCCGACCTCCTCGCCAACCTTGCGGAAAGCGCTTTCGATTCCCATGCCGGCTTCGACGGTGATCAACAGCAGGTCCAGCGCCTCCGGCCAGGAACGCCGGATCGACTGCTGCCGCTTGGTGATCCTGTTCCTGATGAAGATCGCGGGAGCGAAATATCCGAACGCGCCCATGGCGGCGGCCATCGCCACCACCAGAAGCAGCGGCGCTTCCGGGCGGACCACCAACAGGATGTAAAACAGGCAGGCCGTGAAGATGGCAACCGGCGCGATCAGCCGGAAGGCAAGAAAGGCCGTCACCGCGGCATGGCCACGATAGCCTGCCATGCTCAACTTGCGGACGATCTCGCCGTCCTCCGCCTGCTTGGCAAGGCGGAAGCGGTCGACGATCGCCTGAAAGAGCCGCTTCGGCTCCACACGCAGTGATACCTTGCTCTTCTCCTCCAGCCGGGCGCGTTCGCGCTGGCGGATACGTTCGCGTTCGCCCTCCACCTTCCGCATACGCTCCGACAGCGTGTCCCGGAAGACGTAAGGCCAGGAAACGACGACGACCGCTGAAAAGGCGGAGAAGCCGGCCATCATGGCCGCCAACTGTTCCGGGTCTGGGATATGGACACTAAGGTTCATCTCAAGTTCTCAGAAGTCGAAGTTGATCATCTTGCGCATGACGAGGATGCCGATGCCCATCCACAGGCCGCAGCAAACGAGAACGATCTTGCCGATCGTCGTCGTGAACAGGAGCGTCATGTAGTCCGGGCTCGTGAAATATACGGCGCCCGCGACGACGAACGGCAAAGCGCCGATGATGCCGGCCGAAGACTTCGCCTCCGCGCTCATCGCCTTGATTTTGGCTTTCATCTTCTTGCGTTCTCGGAGCACCTTGGAGAGGTTTCCGAGCGCTTCCGAGAGGCTGCCGCCCGTGCGGCTCTGGATGGCGACGACGATGGCAAAAAAGTTGGCTTCGGCAAGCGGCATGCGTTCGCTCATGCGCTTCACGGCCTCGTCCACCGGTATGCCCAGCGTCTGGTCCTGAACGATCGCGAGGAACTCGCCCTTGACCGGCTCCTGCGCTTCCGTGGCAATCACCCTCAGGCAATCCGGCATCGGCAGACCTGCCTTGAGTCCTCTGACGATGACGTCGACGGCGTTCGGAAACTCGGCGGCGAACCGGGCAAAGCGCGCATTGCGCTTGATGTTCACATAGAGGTGCGGAAGGAGCAGACCGCCGGCGATCGCGAAACCGACCGACACAAGCGCGCCGAGGCCCACAACCATCAGCATCGCGACCCAGGTGACCAGAGCGGTGCCGGCACAGACGAGAAAATAGGCCTTGCGGGACCAATGAAGGCCGGACTGACGGAGTCTGGCCGAGAGCGTCACTTTGCCTTTGCGCGCATTCGCCTGGCGCTTCTCCTCTATCTCGCGCAGCGTCTTTTCCACCGAGCGGCGGCGGTCGCGGCCATCCGTCTCGGCTGGTTCGCTTCGCTTGTCTTCCGCCCGCGCCGAAATGCGCTCAAGCCTCTGTCGATAGGCGCTTGCCTTCGAGACACGCGGATAGAACGCCGCCATCATCACACCGCCGATGCTGGTGGATGCCAGGAGGAAGACGAAAACGGGAAACAGCAAAGAGGTTGCCATCTGTTTTGGCCCTTTGTCAGCGTTTAATTCAAGCGGCGGCCTTCATTTCCGCCGCGTCGAGGGCCGCGGCGAGCCGGGTCTCTTCGCCGTAATAGCGAGCGCGATCCCAGAATGCCGGCCGCCCTATGCCGGTCGAACGGTGCCTGCCGATGATGTTTCCCTTCTCGTCTTCGCCGAGAATGTCGTAGACGAAGAGGTCCTGCGTCGTGATCACGTCGCCTTCCATGCCGAGCACTTCGGTGATGTGGGTAATCCGGCGCGAACCATCGCGAAGGCGCGCCGCCTGAACGATCACGTCGACCGACGAGACGAGCATCTCCCGGATCGTCTTGGCCGGCAAGGAGCTCCCGCCCATGGTGATCATCGCCTCGACGCGCGCCATCGCTTCGCGCGGAGAGTTGGCGTGGAGCGTTCCCATCGAACCGTCGTGACCGGTGTTCATCGCCTGCAGCAGGTCGAAGGCCTCGGGCCCGCGGACCTCGCCGACGATGATCCGCTCGGGCCGCATGCGCAGGCAGTTCTTCACGAGGTTGCGCATGGTGATCTCACCCTGTCCCTCGATGTTCGGCGGCCGCGTTTCGAGTCGCACGACATGCGGTTGCTGCAGTTGAAGCTCCGCCGCATCCTCGCAGGTGATGACGCGCTCGCCGTGCTCTATATAACCGGTCAGGCAGTTCAGAAGCGTCGTCTTGCCGGAGCCGGTACCGCCGGAAATGAGGACGTTGCAGCGCACGCGTCCGATGATCTTGAGAACCTCGGCGCCCTCCGGCGAGATCGAGCCGAACCGGACCAGCTGGTCAAGGGTCAGCTTTTCCTTCTTGAACTTGCGGATCGTCAGCGTGGGGCCGTCGATTGCCAGGGGAGGCGCGATCACGTTGACACGCGAACCGTCGCCTAGACGCGCGTCGCAGATCGGGCTCGATTCGTCGACGCGCCGGCCAACCTGGCTGACGATGCGCTGGCAGATATTGAGTAGCTGCTCGTTGTCGCGAAAACGGATCCCCGTCTCCTGCACGCGGCCATTCACCTCGATGAAAACCTGGTTTGCGCCATTGACCATGATGTCGGCGATGTCGTCGCGTGCGAGCAGGGGCTCGAGCGGCCCGTAACCCAGGATGTCGTTGCAGATGTCGCTGAGAAGGTTGTTCTGCTCCGCCATCGAAATGCCAGCCTTCTTGGCCGCGACGATGTCGTTGACGATCGCTCCGATTTCCTTGCGCGCCTGCTCCCCATCCATGCCGGAGAGTGCTGCGACGTCGATTGTCGCGATGAGGGCGCTGAAGATTTCCTTTTTCAGAGCGTAATATTCGGCCTTGTGGGCCTTTTCCGTACGGGCCGCCGGAACTTCGATCGGCTTTTGGCTCGTCTCCCGCACCGGCTCGGCATTACCGGACGCCGGTTGAACGGCCGCTTCGCGGGTCTTTTCTTCCAGGGGAAATTTCTTGCCGAACATTGGTGTCGCTCTGCTTGTTTGAGGTCCGTGAGCGTTGCATGCGAAAGCGGAAGGCAATGCCTTCCGCTTCGCTTGGCGACCGACGGCCCGGATTAAGCGGCAGGGATGACGAGTCTGTCCGCGATCGCTTGGAACGCGGCCGTCACGTCCGTACCGACAAGCCCTACCGCACCGATGATGGCGACGGCGATAAGACCGGCGATCAGGCCGTATTCGATGGCGGTTGCGCCGGATTCGTTGCGAGCAAAACGGGCAAGAAGATTTTTCATGGTTCGGTCCTTCAATGGGTTGGAGAAAGTGCCGAAACCAAGTTCGGCGTCACAGGGTTGGGCCGGGTTCTGCCTCGTGTCCCGCTTGCTGTGTGGCTCTTATATAGACTTTGTTAACCCTCTTGATCTATTCAGCCTGATGGCCGAGCCGGCGGAGCAGATGGCTCGTCCGGTTGGTCTAGTCCGATCGCCGATACCGCTATTTGCTTCAACCTTTTACTGCGACACGCCGCGATTCACGGGTTATCCGGAGACGATTCACCCCCCATCCGAATAGCTATGGCCGCAGCCAATCCGGATCGTTGCAAACGCCCCGGGCCGCGCCTGGAAATCCGGTCAACCGATCGGGATGCGCCGCGACAGGTTGAGGCTGACGGGGCTTTGGGCGAGACCGGGGACGACGAAGGTAAAGGGATAGCGGATCGACAGCACGCGGAAGGCTATGCCGTCCACCGTCTCCTTGCTGACGGCGATAGTGAGCAGCCTCGGGTCGCCGCTGTGAAAGCTCTCGCGCACCGCCCCAGCCAGCTTGGTCAGTGCTTCGCTGTCCGTAGCATCGCGGGCGATCTGTCCGATCAGCACCCGGCGGGCAGCAACATCGACGGCGTGCGACAGCTCGTTGCGCATGTAAAAGGCGCGGCCGAACTCGAGGATGCCGAAGACGAGCAGCAGCAAAGGCAGGCAGACGAGCGCGAATTCCACCGCCGTAGCGCCTGACTGACTGCGCAACAGGCGGCGAAGGATGGCGGGCGGAGCCCTCATTGGACTTGCACCTGCATGGAGGATCCGAGCTCGAATACGGGAAGTACCACCGGCAGGGACATCGGCCGATAGGACTTTGCAGCCGCGAGCCGATAATACACGAATTGCGGTTTCGCGTTCGCGCAGGTCACCGTTCCGCATTGCGGCGCGGCCTCAGGGGCGACATCGGCATTTTCCGGGCAGGCGCAGTAGCGCTTCACTGCCGGCAGCGTGGCACTCGCCAGACGCGGGCTCTGGGCCAGGGTGGAAACGAGCACCTTTTGGACCTGCGCCGCGCCGGGATCGGCCAGGGCTGCCTGCGCACCGGCGCGCAGGACATGGTCGATCGTCATCCGCTCGTTGATCGCAAGACCGAGATCGGCCGACGCCACGAGACCGAGAGCGAGGACCGGCGCGATCAGCGCGAATTCGACCGCCGAAGCACCGGCCTCGGAGGTCTTCGATTCGCCGGCCTTCTTGCTCAGCGAGGATGATGCCTTCGGTTTGCCGCGCTTGAACACTTTCTGCAGGAACGCCTTTAGCCCTTTTTGGCGGATTCGTCGCTCACGCGTCCCGCCGACCCGCCAGGCAAGCGCAACGATGGCCTTCCCGGCCTTGGAATCCGGTGCCGACTCGATGATCAGCCGGCCATTATTGGCCGCAGCGCCGAAGAGGGACGGGTCGAATGACAGCGAGACGCTTTCGTCAAGGCCTACGGCCGCGAGAAAATCCTTCTGTTTGATTTCCTGCAGCTTCGGGGTGCCGACCTTGTTGAGCACCAGACGGGGCGGCGGATCGTTGGGGCGCGCCTTCTTCAGGAAATCGATCAGGTTCTTGGCATTGCGCATGCAGGCAAGATCCGGCGTCGCGGTCACGACGATTTCGTCGGCCTCGAGCAGAACCTTCCGGGTCCACTGCGTGAGGATATGCGGCAGGTCGACGACGACATGCCAGGAGCTCGAGCGAGCGACGTCGAGGAGATGGTCGACATCCTCCTCCCGCAGATGGATGAACTTGTCTAGATCCGTGGTTGCCGGAAGCAGGTGAAGGCGATCCGTATAGCTCACCGCCAGCCGCCGCAGCAGCACGTCGTCCAGCCGATCGGGGCTCTGGAGCACATCCACCATGCCCTGCTTTGCTTCGATATCGAAGTTCAGGCCGAGCGTCCCGGACTGAAGATCGAAATCTGCCAGAAGAACATCGGCATCCACCCGCTTGGACATCGCGTAGGCTACATTGTGTGCGAGTGTCGAGGAGCCGGTTCCACCCTTCGCGCCGACGAATGCAACGATGCGCCCCAGTTTCTCCTCCGTGGAATCGCGAAAGCAGCGGTGTACCGCCGCAACGAAATCCATCGGCTCGAGCGGCATGACGAGGTAGTCGCTGACACCTGCGTCCAGAAGCTTCTTGTAGAGTCCCACATCGTTGGAGCGGCCGATGACGATGACCTTGGTGCCGGTGACGCACTCCATTGCCAGCGTTTCCAGGGCCTGCATCAGGCAGGCTTCGCTTTCCTCACTCTCCACCACGACCAGATTCGGCGATGTGACGCCGCCATAGAGCGCCGCCGCCTCTTTGATCCCGCCGGCCTTCACCGTCACGCTGGCACGCGCCATTCGCCGATCGATCGCCGCCGTTGCGACGGCATCTCTTACCGATTCCGACTGGCAGAAGATTGCGATGTCCACCTTCGGAATGGGCAGCAGCGGGGGAGCCGTGGCTGGCAGCGGCGATTCTTTGATTTCGTCAGGCTGTTTCATCGTCAAGGGTTCCGTAAATGGATCAGCTGCCGTCGGAACGGGAGGGAACCTCCACCATCGACATACGTCCGCCGTTGAAGAAGCGAACCACTCCGCGTCTGGTTCCCTCGGACTCGACGACGGAGGCCTCGTGGTTGTCGGTGATCGCACGAAGTGCGAGCGAGACGGTGCCGGAAGCCTCGGCGGCCGCGACGGCTGCGATCTGTTCCGGTTCCACTTCCAGTGTCGCGGTCTTGCCGATGACCGAGGTTCCATCGGCTGCCTGCGAGACGGTCTGATCGACTGCAAGGACGCGAATATTGGACAGTATCGCGCGGCTGACGACCTTGCCGGCGTCGCCGGAGGCGTCCGGGCGGGCGGCGGTGTGAACCACGTCGACGTGATCGTTCGGCAGGATAAATCCGCCGGCCGTGCTTTCGGCCGTGACGCGAACCGCGATCGCCCGCTTTCCCGAAGGCAGAAGACTCGACAGGTAACCCGTGCCGCGCTGCGCCAGCTTGTCTTCGCGGATGGGCTCACCCGCAACGAAGTCGCTCAGGGCCAGAGAACCTTTTAGCGCTGTCGCCGCGTCCGGGCGGGAGCTGCGGCTTATGAAGACAGGGGGAATTTCGCCCTCCCACGGCTGCCAGCGCAGGTGGCTCTCGCCGATCGCGGCACCGCGCTTGAACTCTGCGGCGGCCACGAGCACCTCCTGCGAAGGCGCTTCCCGAACCTCAGCAACCTCGACTGCGGGCTCGTCGTCGACGCCGAGCGCCAGCCAGGAGGCGGCTCCACCGGATGCCAGTGCGAGCAGGAGAATGACGATACGGATCATGGATTAAACCTCGTCTTGCGCAAGCGGACCGTGGCGCGGTCGATCAAAGAAGGGCGGAGCACCAGTGGCTTTCCGGCAGCAGCAAAAGGGCAGCCGGCGCCATTGCCGCGCCATAGGGAATGCCCGTCTCGCGGTCGAGAAGACGCTTCGCCCAGGCATTTTTCTTCAGGACGAGCGGCAGAGGCACCCGTCGAAGCTGAAGAAGCCCAACCGTCAGGGCCGCGCCGATCACCGACGTGTAGAGGATGAAGGGGAGCGCAAGGTCGGCGCTGAGCCAGAGCACGGCGACAGGCAGGAGTTTTGCGTCACCGCCGCCGATCCAGCCGGCAGCAAAGAGTACGAAAGTGCAAGCGAGCACGGCGGAGGCAACGAGAACGCTCGACGTAACCGTCGCGAGGTCCAGGCCTGCAGCGGGCGCAAGAAGGGCGAAGGCGATCACCAGGAAGACGACCAGGCGGTTGGATATGGTCATCGTCACCACGTCCCTGATGCCGGCGTAAGTCATCGCTCCGGCAAAGACAAAAAAGGCGAGCCAGGCTGCGGATGTCGAGATCATCTTCGATGCCTCATGCACAAGGGCCGACGGGCCGGTTGGAATGTCCGGAATGTGCCTATTAAGCCAAGAAATATCCATTCGACCTGATGGCCTAGGAACGCCTGGCAAGGCCTTCGATCCGGACTAGGCCGACTGGCCGAATCGCCGGCACGCGGCGGGCGGGATATATCGTCCCATCGGAAAGCCCTGATGCATTTCTTCAAGGATATGCAGCGGTTTCAAGTAACGGCCCGCAAAAACTTCGGCTTCGGGAAACGTGGATGAGCGAGAAAATTGACGCGATCGATGAAGCGAGCCGTTCGCCTCGGCGGCCAGGGGTCGCGCGGCGATTTCTGAAGGCGGAAGGCGGCGCCGTCGCGGTCATCGCTGCGGTGGCTTTTCCGGTCCTCGTCGGGGCGATGGGATTGGGGGCAGAAACGGGCTATTGGTATCTGGAAAAGCGTAAGCTGCAGCACGCTGCGGACGTATCGGCCTATGCCGCAGCCGTGCGCCATCGCGCAGGTGATCAACAATCCGCACTCGAGGCCGCCGCGCGCAGGGTCGCAGGCGGCTCGGGTTTTTCGCCGGGCGGCCTCGCCGTGTCCACGGCCCCGGGCTCTGCCAGTGGATCGAACAAGGTGACGGTCGAGTTGACCGAGACGCATCCCCGCTTGTTTTCTTCCGTGTTCGGTGCGGGAACCATTACGATGAAGGCACGTGCAGTCGCTCAGGTTACGGGCGGCTCGAAAGCTTGCGTGCTTGCCCTGTCGAACTCCGCATCGGGCGCGGTAACCGTAACCGGCTCGACGGATGTTCGATTGTCCGGCTGCAGCGTGGTCTCCAATTCAACTGCGGCCGACGCCTTTCTGATGAAGAACGGCAGCGCGCTCATGTCGACCGATTGCGTGTATACGGTCGGCGAAGCCGTAACCACTACAGGCCTCACGCTCACCGGCTGCAGCAAACCCGTCCAGCAGGTTCCACCGACGCCGGATCCCTTTGCATCCGTCGTCGAGCCGGACAAACTGCACATTCAGCAGCTTCCCTGCCGAGATCTGACCTATGTCTCGAACTCCACCTATGTCTTCGACCGGCTTGCAAGCGGGGTCGAGGCAATCCGTTTCTGCGGGGAGTCGACATCAAGGGAACGATCACGCTCAAGCCTGGCCTCTATATCATAGACGGCGGCGAACTGACGATAACGGCCGGGGCAAAACTCACCGGCGAAGGCGTCACGTTTTTCTTCGTCAATTCGGCGGCTGCCAATCTGCTTGGCAACGGCGACATCGATCTGTCCGCTCCGACCACCGGACCTTTTGCCGGCCTGCTGTTTTTCTCAAGCCGCAGAAGTGTCGGCGTGGTCCACCGGATAACAGGCAATTCCGAGTCGACGCTGGGTGGAAACCTCTACGCGCCGACCGGGCAAATCGACTTCACCGGGAACTCGAGCGTTTCGGGAGGATGTATGCAGATCATTGCCGATCAGGTCACCTTCACGGGAAATTCGACGATGGAGACCTGCGCCTCGCCGACGAAGGAGATCCTGGTCGGTCGAACGGTATCGCTCATCGAGTGAACGAGCGGCTACTTCTTTGTAGCCGGCTGGAACGCAAGGGGACGTCCAGCCGTTGACTCCCACTGTCATCAAAGCAGGAGTTTTCCCATGTACAGGCGCTCAACAGGGGCCGTCTTGGTGCTGGCTATGTCAGCTCTGGTCAGGCCCGCCGCAGCGGACGAGCCAACAACGGCGATCATTCCCGTTCAGCAGCGAAGCATGGGAGCCGAAGGGGTGGAGCGGCTTGTCGTTGACTTTGCCAAGACCGTTGCGCTTCCTCGGCCTGCAAGCACAGTCATCATCGGCAATACAGGAATAGCGCAGGCAAGCCTGAGCGACGACAGAACTGTGATCCTCACCGGCAAGACACCCGGCTCCACGAACCTGATCGTGATCGACGCCGACGGTGCCGAAGTTGCCAACCTCATTCTGGATGTCGTCGCGGGAAGCGGTCGTCTGGTGACGGTTCATCAGGGCATGCGCCGGGCGACCTTTACATGCGGAAGGCGCTGCGACCCGGTCCTGCTCGTCGGAGACGACGCCGACCACTTCAACGCCACGGCCTCGCAGATTGCCGCGCGCAACGGCTTTTCCGCCCCTTCCCCGGATCAGCAGTGACGGCATCCTGGAGCCCCTGTCCGCCGATCAGGCCTAATCTATGCTCGCGGTGGCCGCTGAATCTCCACCGGCGTCTTGACGATGATTTCCCGATGGGGAAAGGGGATGGATATCCCCGCCTCTTTGAAGGCATCCCATAGTGCCATCAGAACTTGGCCGCGCACATTCGTCAGGCCGTTGGCCGGATCCGAGATCCAGAAGCGGAGGCGGAAATCCAGCGAGGAGGCACCAAAGGCGGTCATCCAGCAGACCGGCGCCTTGTAGGCATTGACGACGCGCGGAACGCTCGATGCCGTGCCGATGGCGATCCGTACCACCTCATGCGGATCGCTGTCGTAGGACGTGCCGAAATCGACATCGATCCGGACGTAGTCGCTGGAAAACGACCAGTTCACCACCTGCTGCGAGATGAAGTCCTCATTGGGGATGAGGTATTCCTTCCCGTCGCGGGTAATGACCGACACGAAACGCGCCCGGAGGTCGCGGATGGACCCGAACGTGTCTCCAAGCGTGATGGTGTCGCCGGGCTTGATCGACTTGTCGAGCAGGATGATGATCCCTGAAATGAAATTGGACACGACCTTCTGCAGTCCGAAGCCGACGCCGACACCGACAGCACCCGAAAACACCGTCAACGCCGTGAGATCGATACCCGTCGCGGACAAGGCGACTGCACCGGCGATCATGATCAGAACGATCTTGATGACCTTGCTGATCAGCACTTTGAACGATGGTGAAAGGTCGCCGGAACGCTGAACCCAATGGGCAAGCACATTGCCGACGAGCACTGCGAGCCAGATAAGGGCGACTGTCAGAACGACCGCCTTCAGAACGATCAGCAGTGAAAGACGCATCACGCCCAAATTGACTGCGGCAGCATCGAGCGCCGACAGGACGGGGCCATCAAGGCCGGTGGCATATACGGCGAGGTACCCCCAGCTTACGATCGCCACCAGGCGCGACAGGGTCGGGTTGCGGATGATCTTGGTCAGGACGGAAATTATGAACCAGGCGGCCGCGAGGGATAGCGCCGTAGAGACCAGCCATCGCTGCGACGGCCAGGTACCCTGTTTGAGAATGACGTTCGCAAGCCACAGCCACAGGGTCAGAAAAAGCCATTTCAGACGGCGCATGAAGGCGATGATAACGCGCAGCAGGTCCGGATTGCCCTTGATACGCCGAGCCCTGGTTTCCATCGCCGGTTCGGATCTGAATGCGACGAAGGAGGCGAAAACGTAACCGGCGGCGATAATCCCAAGCTGGTAGAATGTCCATTCGCTGAGGACGAATGTCCTGAACCAGATTTCAAGCGGTCGAACCATCAGCATGAAATCCACGGCGGCGCCCTTTGAACTAGATCTGCAACCCCCCTGTTCCCAAATGTTAGCAGGAAAACCGTTACACACTTTCCCGGAAGTGCTCTAGATGGAGACTCCCGCCTCGCGGAGTCCCTCCACCATCCGGTCCATCAGATGGGGATCTTGGTAGGGTAGAGATCGCCTCAGGTGATCGACGGAAAAGCTCGGATTGACCCCCAATACTTCCCGCCAATAGCCCCGCGCTTCTTCGTGCCGCCCGGTACGACCATAGAGACAGGCAAGATAGAAGCGCGTCATGTCCGATCGGGGCGCAAGCATCAGCCGACGTTTGAAGGCTACCTCGGCCTCGTCAAAACGCCCGAGATTCAACAAGGCCCTCCCTTGGAAATGCAGTGACAGATCGAATTGCGGATCCAACCGGTGGGCTCGTGTGTACAGCGTCAGGGCCTCTTCGTGCCGGCCCTGGAAATCCCGTATGGTGCCGAGTGCCGTGTAGGCGTTGGCGGAATTGGGGTCGAGTTCGATCGCTCGCTGGGCAGCGTGCTCCGCTTCGTCCAGACGCCGCATCCAGGAAAGGGCAAGCGCGAGTGTGTAATGGCCTTGCGGCTCGGTATCGTCGGTATCGATGGCCTTTTGCGCCAGTTCGCGCGCCTGTGTGAGATTGTCGGGCGCCGCGCCGTTCCACTGATTGATGAAGTCGGTCAAGGCAATGATCGAAAGCGAAGCATGGGCAGCCGCCATCCCTGGATCGATCTCGAGGACGCGGTGCAGCATGCGGCGGGCCTCCATGGACGACAGCGCGCTGAACTGCAAGATCGCCTGACGGGAGCGGACGAGCAGGTCATAGGCCTGCGGGTCGACCTTGCCGCGGCTCTCGCGCCGCTCCTCTTCGCCGGCCGTCAGCTTCACGCGCAGCGCGTTGACGATGGTGCGCGTCACCTCGTCCTGTACGGCGAAGATATCTTCAAGCCCGCGATCGTAGCGCTCGGCCCACAAATGGCCGCCGGTCGTACCGTCGATCATCTGGGCGTTGATGCGGATGCGATCGGCTGCCCTGCGTACGCTGCCTTCCAAGACGTAGCGTACACCAAGTTCCCGGCTCACCTTGCGGATGTCCGGCGTCTTTCCTTTGTAGGCGAAAGAGGAATTCCGGGCGATTACGAAAAGGCCGGAAACCTTCGAGAGATCGGTGATGATGTCTTCGGTGATGCCATCGGCGAAATAACCTTGTTCCGGGTCGCCGGACATATTGTCGAATGGAAGGACGGCAATGGACGGCTTCGCCGGAAGCTGCGGGGGCGGTTCGGCAGCAATTTCATGGGGCTCGCTCGTGCGATCGTTAGGCGACCATGTCCAGATGTGCACCGGCCGCTCGATGTTCTTGACTTCATGATAACCGCTGTCGACGAAGTCGATGTCGGTGCGACCATGCACATATTCATGAATTCCATCAGAAATCGCCACGCCGCCGGGATCGGCAAGCGCTTCGATACGGGCAGCTACATTGACGCCGTCGCCGAAAAGATCGCTGTCCTCAACCATGATGTCGCCGAGGTTGACACCAACGCGCAGTACGATGGCCCGGTCTTCCGGCAGGTCTCTGTTGGCAGCCGCCATCGCCTGTTGAAGTGCTGCAGCGCATTCGACGGCGTTGACCGCACTGCCGAATTCGACGAGCACGCCGTCGCCAGTCCTCTTGAAGACACGGCCCTGGTGAATGCCGACGAGCGGCTCCAGCACCTCTTTCCACCGAGCCATAAGCAATGTGTGCGTGCTTTTTCGTCCCGCTCCATGAGCCGGCTGTAACCGACCGCGTCAGCGGCCAGAATGGCTGCAAGCCGACGTCTGATGGGTTCCTTGGCCATAGGCAATGGCGCCTTCCTAGTGCCCGCGGATCAAAAATACTACCTCGATTCGGCGGTTCGCGCATTGATGCGCTCTCGCGTCAAACATGCAGAACCACTTCGCGAGGAGCAGAACTCAAACTTGCTCCAAAAGTGCCCGTGCGAGCTCTTCCCATTCTTTATCGACCGTCAAGGTCGACGGTGCGGTACCGCATCGGCGATACCAATATTCGGCGTTCGATTGATCACCTTCCTTGCGATGGAGATAGGCATGCACACGCATGCCCGCGCTATCCTCGTGCTCCTGCGCGCGTTCGTGCGCCTTGTCCCAATCGCCCTTTCCATCCCACCACAGCGCTTGCAGCGCATGGCTTAGACCGGCGGGCGGCTGTGGCTTGGCAAGCGAATCTCGGAAAACCTGCAAATCCAAATCGTCCATCCTCGTGAAACCGAACTCCGATAATACGCTCGCCCGGGCCCGAGCGGTAGCGTGCATCGGGCGATAGTCGGATTACGCCTACCTTGCCGGGAAGGATCGAAATCGGGCGCCGCATGCAATCCCGCTACCCCGCATCAAACGCGCAAGCATCTTCTTGAGGAGCAAGTTCTGTGCATGAAGCTGTTCCGCCAGCAGCCTCCTGAGCCGCTCGTTGTCTGCGTCAAGGGCAGCGAGCTTATCAAGGGAGATCCACGCCGTTCGGCGCCGCGGCATTCCTGACGGCGCATCAATACAGTCCTTTCCGCGCGCTTCAACTCCTCCACGTGCGAGGCGGCTCTATGCCTCACGCGCCAACTCGCTTGCCTTTCGCGAAGTGACGGCAGGAACCGGCAGCGCAAAATTTTGCCGGCATTGATGCGAAAACGAGAGCGAATTCAGGTTTATGGCGAGCCGCGCGTTCCGGTGGTGATTAATCCAGGCCAAGCCTCTTGCGCAGTTCGGTATTTTCCGCTCGCAACTTTTCCGCCAGAAGCTTGCGGAGCCTCTGGTTTTCTTCTTCGAGCCGAACGAGATCCGCCAGCTCTTCGCCGGCGGGAAGAGGCTTCTCGGCCCTGTGCTCAACCGCTTAACGGTCCGCTTCCACAGATAGTAGGTTTGCTCCGAAATGCCGGCACTCTTGATAGCGTTTTTACCCGCTTTACAGATAGTTGATGGACCCCCGTACTTGCGAGCCATGGTGCCTGCAGCGCAGTCGTACCCGTCGGCCACTGCACCGCGCACCAGTTGCGAATGTGGGTTGTTGCAATGCTCACCGCACCTCCATCTTGTTCGGTTAAGGCGGGAGGTGTGTGCGACAAGTCACAGTACGGGATGCTAGGGGTGGCCCCGCGGGCGGGGGTCAAGCCACTAAACAGGAGACTTCTCGATGAGCAGAACTGTCACGAATGCCCCAGGCGAGCCGCTGTCCTATAGCGGTAGTTCTACGGCATGGTTTTCCGCCAGCGCGTCGGGACCGGTGCTCTACGGAACGGCCGGCAACGATTCGATTTGGGCTGACAGTTCCACCGATGTCACTATGATCGGGGGCACAGGCGACGATATCTACTATCTTTATTCGGGGGCCAACCGAGCCTCTGAGGCGCCCGGCGCGGGCCTCGATACCATCAAGACCTGGATGAGCTATTCCCTGCCGGAGAATTTCGAAAACCTGACGGTCACCGGCGCTGAAGGTTTTGGCTTCGGCAATGGTGCCGACAACATCATCAGCGGTGGCTCAGGCAGCCAGACGATCGATGGTGGCACCGGCAACGACATCCTCATCGGGGCGGGTGGTGCAGACACTTTTGCTTTCAAAAGGGGCAACGGTAGCGACCTGATCAGCGACTTCGGCGCCGACGATATGGTGAGGCTCGAAGGTTATGGTTTCACGTCATTCGACCACATTCTTGGCAACGTTGCCCAAGAAGGCGGGGATCTCAGGCTCAGCCTCGCCGATGGCGAGAGTTCTCGTCTTTGCAAATACGACCGCCGATCAGCTGCAGGCGAGCCAGTTCAGCCTGGCGCTGGACCGATCCGTTCTGACGCAGACCTTCTCCGACGACTTCAACACGCTTCAGCTCAACGACGGCACCAGCGGTGTCTGGGACCCGAAGTACTGGTGGGCACCCGAAAAGGGCGCGACCCTCACCGGTAACGACGAGCTGCAATGGTACGTCAATCCGGCTTATCAGCCGACCGCCTCGGCCAATCCATTCTCCGTGACGGACGACGTTCTGACGATCACCGCCAAGCCGGCCTCGCAGGCGATCCAAGCCGAAACCAACTGGTATGATTATACCTCCGGCATGCTGACGACCTACTCGTCATTTGCTCAGACTTACGGCTACTTCGAGATGCGCGCCGACATGCCCGATGATCAGGGGGCGTGGCCGGCATTCTGGCTGCTGCCGGCCGACGGCACCTGGCCGCCGGAACTGGATGTGGTCGAAATGTACGGCCAGGATCCAAATACGGTCATCGCCACCGTGCATTCCAATGAGACCGGTTCGCAGACCAGCATCGCAAGCGCAGCCAGGGTTACCGATACAAGTGGTTTTCACAAATATGGTGTGCTTTGGACGGAAGAGGAGATCGTCTGGTACTTCGACGATACCGCGATCGCACGCGCCGACACCCCCTCGGACATGCACGATCCGATGTACATGGTTGTCAATCTTGCGGTTGGCGGGATGGCTGGCCCACCGGACGACGGGCTCGTGGATGGCGCCGAAATGAAGGTCGACCATGTCAAGGCCTATTCGCTCGACGCCGACTGGCACATCTGAGCAAGGAAAGCAGATCTGAGCCAGGAAAGAAGTTTCCAAGGAGACCGGCAGCGCAAGCATCTGCCGGTCAGAATGGATCGGCAGAACCCGCTTTCGCTAAACTGTTCCCTTTGGAACTGCGGGGTTCCCAGTGACGGTCATAAATTAGAGCTTGGAACCCGAAACTTGCAGAAGCGGCTCGTGCACCAAAAGGAAGGCGCACATGGCGTGAATGGGTTCATAGAGCCCATCAATACGGTCATTGCCGCTATCCGCGTGTGCTTAATTTCACCGCGGGAGGGGATTATAATGGAGCCGGTAACGCTTGTACTGACGGTATGCCTTTTGTCGGCACCCGAAAAGTGCCGTGAGGAGCGCCTGGAGCTCGAGATCCAAGACTCATTGACGCAATGTACGTTCCGTTCCGTCATGTATGTCAGCAACTGGTCTGGACAGCATCCAGGCCTGAGCGTCAGAAAGTGGCGTTGCGAGCTACCCGTTGCCAGCCGAAATGCCTGAATGCGTTCCGTCACCCGTGGCGAAGATGGATTGCAGGCCAGGTTGAATCATCCGCTGGACCTGCCTAGCCTTTCGGGCCCGGACCAGCCTCAGAGTGTCCATCGCTTTGAGCGGATGCGAACCGCCCGCCCACCAATAGCTTCCACTGTCGAGAGTGTCCCAGCGCCAGCGATTTTGCGGCTCCTGCATCCATTGAGGACCACGACGCCGACACGTGAGACCTTCGCACTTCTATGCCGGGCATCGGCGAACACGCCGTCGATCAGCAGCTGTAGCGTCGGAGAACACATTACAGATCGGCTGCGGCACTCCAGGCCCTACGTGGCAAGCTTCCCGTCAATATATTATGCGATTTTCACATCTCTTTCCCAGTACCAAGCGACATACATCTTCCTGCGATCATGTTGCCGCGCTTTGAGGAAGGTCCTGATAGCTCGTATGTCTCTTCTTTCGCACGCAACCCAAACAAATGTTTCGTCATCGACGGCTTCTATTGCTGCTTTCGCCTCGGAGACGAGAATATCGGCGGCATCTTCCGGGTAGCTCCCCCTGTGCAACCAATGCACGTTGAGCACGCCATCGGTCGGAAGCGGTTGCTCTTCCGCCTTGTCCTCAACCTCGATGATGGCACGTATATGCGTTTCAGCGGGAGCCTCGGCCGCGATCCGTGCTATGGCTGGTAGGGCGCTCTCGTCGCCGATCAGTAAAATGGAGCGCTCTGCTGGCAGACCGCCTGCGCCTGGCCCCAGCAGGGCGGCCACGTCTCCGGGCTGCGCGTCGCGCGCAAAGTCTGCACCCGGAGTCGGTACGCCAGGAGCGGGATGCTGCAAGAAATCGATCCACAATTCGCCCCGGTCCAAATCGACGGCACGGATGGTATAGACACGAACCAGAAGCGTGTTCTCGCCTTCCGGCCACGCTATGCGGCCGTCTTCCCGCGAGCCGGGCCATACCGGCGGTCTGCCCTTCGGCGGCACCAGTAGGCGGACATGCATGTCGCCACCCACAAAAGGCGTCACATCGGCGCAGGAAAATATCACGCGACGCATATGAGGAGTGACATCGTGCGCCGAGACGACGGTCACCTCATGAAGGTTCGGCAGCACCGACAGGGACATCGGTTCCGACCAGGTCAATTCGAACGGCTGGTCTTCGGCAAAATAGAAAAGGTGCTCCGCCAGGATCGTGCGGCTCATATGCAGCATTTCCCGCGTCGGGCAGTCGAGCTCGATCGACAGGCCCGCATTTGCAATGCCGATGCGCGCGACGCCGAGCTCGCTCCGCAGCAACGCCAGGTCGTCTATCCGTTCGACATCGGCATGTTCGACAAAATGCTCGCAGATCTCGTCGAGCATGTCGGCAGCGCTGCCGCAGACCGCTACGCCGGACAGCTTGAATGAATGAATTGCGTTCATGCGCGACTCTCCTTTCGTGGTGCATCGCCCGTGTCGTCGATGACGGCCATCCGGTGTCGCCCGATCGGCAGCATGATCGGGCGGCCCGACGTGGGATCGCTGATGACGCGACTATCGAGGCCGAAAACGTGCCGCACGGTCTCTTCGGTGAGCACCTCTTCCGGAGTGCCCGAAATGTGCACGCGCCCACCTGCAATCGCCACGAGATGGTCGGCATAGCGCGCAGCAAGGTTGAGATCGTGCAGCACCATGACCACCGTCGTTCCACGCGTGCTGTTTAGATCGGTCAGCAGATCGAGCACCTCGATCTGATGGTTGATGTCGAGAAAGGTCGTCGGCTCGTCGAGCAGCAGGATCTCGGTCTGCTGCGCCAGTGCCATGGCGATCCAGACCCGCTGTCGCTGGCCACCGGAGAGCTCGTCGATCGGCCGTTCGGCAAGGTCGATCGTCTTTGTCGCCTCAAGCGCACGGTCGACCGCCTCGTCGTCTTGTCGCGTCCAGCGGGAAAACAGGCTTTGATGCGGATGCCGTCCCCTGCTGACGAGGTCGGCCACGGTAATGCCTTCCGGCGCGATCGGCGATTGCGGCAGCAGACCCAGCGTCCGGGCGAGGTCTCGCGACGGTGTCCGGTGGATGGACTTGCCGTCGAGGAGAACTTGTCCCTTGCTGGGCGCGATCAGCCGCGAGAGCGTGCGAAGAAACGTGGACTTGCCACAGGCATTTGCGCCGACGATCACCGTGATTTTGCCCGGGGGAATGGTGAGGTCGAGCGCATGCAGGATTTCTGTATTGTCGTAGCCGGCCGTCAATCCGCTGGCGACAAGCAGATGATCGGTCATAAAGCCCCCCCGATCCGATTGATGCGAACGATGAGATAGATCAGGTAGGGTGCGCCAAGCGCCCCGGTTACGACGCCCACAGGGTAGCGGCTTGGCAGAAGGTGCTGCCCGACATAATCGGCGACAAGCACGAGAAGGGCGCCCGTCAGTGCAGACGGGATGAGCACCGAGCCGGCGTTTCGTACGATCCGGCCGGCGATCGGGCCCGACAGGAAAGCGACGAAGGCGATCGGCCCCGTAGCCGCGGTCGCCGACGCGATCAGTCCGACCGCGGCGACAATCACCAGCATCCTTGTATGCGAGACCCTCGTTCCAAGAGCGGCCGCCGTATCGTCGCCCAGCCGCAATGTCTCGAGATCGCGGCTGCGAACGAGCAGTAGCGCCCCGAAGAACAGGAGGGCGAGCAAAAGCGGCAGCGCCTGGCCAAGCTGAGCGCCGTTGACGCTGCCGGTCAGCCAACGCATCGCTTCCTGCAAATTCCAGGCAGGCGCCGATTGAAGGATATAGGCGATGACACTTTGCAGCATGGCGGAAACGCCAATACCGACAAGGATCAGCCTGGTGCCGGCGACCCCATTGCGGAAGGAAAGGCCATAGACGAGCAGCGCCACGCCAAGTCCCGCTACGACAGCGACAACCGAAACCATCGGTCCGTCCATGGACAGGACTACAATGGCGAAAACGGCAGCCGCCCCAGCGCCAGAGGTAATCCCGATGATGTCGGGACTGGCGAGCGGATTGCGCAACATGACCTGAAACGCCACGCCGCCCAGTCCAAAGCATATTCCTGCAAGAATCGACAGCACGGCGCGCGGCAGCCTCAGTTGCCCCACCGTAAAGGATGCGCCCGAAACCGGTTCACCGAGGAGCACGCGCAGAACATCGCTCGGCGGCGTGACGGATTGCCCGACCGACAAGGTGACGGCGAAGACCACTGCGACCAGGGTCAGCAACACAGCGAGAATGACAGCGTGCCTGCGCGCGCTTTTTCTGCGGTGTGCGATCACGAAGCCAAGGGTTGATGAGGGAGCTGTCACAGGTCCCTCACGCGCTGTCGCCGGACGATCCAGATGAAGAATGGCGCACCGATCAGGGCGGTGACGATGCCGACGTCGATCTCTGCAGGGCGCGCGACGATGCGCCCGACAACGTCCGCCGCGAGCAGGAGGCACGCGCCTGCCAGCGTCGAAAAAGGCAACAGCCACCGATAGTCCACGCCAATCAACAGGCGGCAGAGATGCGGCACGACCAGCCCGAGAAAGCCGATCGGCCCGCATATTGCTGTCGTCGCGCCGCAGAGAAGGATGGCGCCGAAGGAAGCAACGGCGCGCGCCGTTGCGACGCTCTCACCGAGCCCGGTCGCAAGCTCGTCACCGAGTGCAAGAGAGTTGAGTTTTCTGGCCGACGGCAGGCTGATCACGAACCCAACAAGCAGAAACGGCACCAAGGGAAGGATGCGCTCGTAAGTCGCGCCGCCAACACCACCGATCTGCCAGGAATGAAAACCGCCTGCGATATCGCCACGCGGCAGCACGACGGCGGTGACCATGGACGCAAATGCGACGGACGTTGCCGCGCCCGCCAGCGCCAGTTTCAAAGGGGTCGCGCCGCCCCTGCCCAGCGAACCTATGGCATAGACGAAGATCGCGGCGCATCCGGCACCCAGGATGGCCATCCAGATATACGCATACAGCGATGACATCCCGAACCAGGCGACGCCGATGACAACTGCGAGAGATGCCCCCATATTGACGCCGAGAATGCCGGGGTCTGCAAGCGGATTGCGGGTCACGCCCTGCATGACCGCTCCGGCCAACCCCAGAGCGCCCCCCGCAAACAGGGCCAGCAACGTCCGCGGAATGCGCAACGCGACCGATGCGCGACCGATGTTATCCTGCGCACCACCCAGCGCCGCGGCGACATCGTCCCACCCGACATAGCGCGTGCCGACCGTAACAGACGCGACAAGCAAGACCATCAGAAGCGCGAAAAGCGCTGCCAGCCAAAGACTTCGCATCCGGCTGGAACGGGACACAGGCGACCAACGCCCGTCCGATGTCTTGATGATCCCGGCGGTCATTTTGACTTCTTGACTGCCTCGCTGAGCAGCTTCACGTAGTCCTTCAGGACCCATCTGATGGACAGTGGCGTGGGGTTGGCGGCATTGCCGACCGCGTTGTTGCCGAGCATGACGATCGATTCCCTTGCAACGGCAGGCATATGCTGCATCAGCGCGTTGGCTTTCAAGGCATCGAAAAGCATCCCGTCGCCGTAAGTAACGAGAATATCGACATCGTCGAAAGCATCGATCTGCTCGGCGCTGACGGAGCCTGAGAACTTTCCGGCTTGTGAAGCCTGCACCACGCTTTTCGGCGATCTAAGCCCGAGATCGGCGAAAAACCTGACGCGCGTATCGTTGGTCGTGTAGAAATTGACGACGCTGAGGTCCCATGAGCTGAGATGAGTAATGAACATTGCCGATTTGCCCTTGAGCTCGGGATATCCTTCAAGCGTCAGGGCAATCTCAGCTTCGATGCCGGCTATCAGCGCTTCCCCTTCCGCAGCCATCCCGAGCCCCGCGCTGTTCATCCGGATCGTCTCGCGCCAGTCGGTGGACCAGGGAGCCTGCGGATAGGCGATGACAGGTGCAATCTCGCTCAACGTGTCGTAGTCCGCCTGACTGAGGCCCGAATAGGCCGCAAGGATCACGTCCGGTCGGGTGGCGGCGACCGCCTCGAAATCGATGCCATCCCCCTCGTCGAAAAGCACCGGCTTTTCAGCCTCGAGTTCACCGAGACGTGCGGCCACCCACGGCAGAATGCCATCATTGTCATCATCGCCGAAGTTGGCGCGCGCCATTCCAACCGGAACGATGCCCAGAGCCAGCGGCACCTCATGGTTCGCCCAGGCGACGGTTGCGACACGCTCCGGCTTCTTTGCGATGATGGTGTTGCCGAAGGCATGCTCGATGGTGATGGGATACGCAGCACTCTCGGCAGCGAACACAGTGTCGTGCCTGCCTGTCCAAAGAAGGGCTATGACTGCCAGTACAGCGAAACGGAACAGCCTCATCGCCACACTCCATCCAAGGTTTTAAGTTGACCCCCAGTCTCAGCTTAATTAAGCGGCGTCAACGGCAAAGCCGCCGATATCCAGAAAGTGCGCGCAGATTTCCGGAGGATCGTACAAATCCGGGGAAACATACAATACTGGACAATACTGCTCCAGTTAATAGCGGCTCGTGGGAGAACGGCTTCACGCCGGGGCCGGTTGAGCGCAGCTTTCCTGTGTAGCGGACGGCCGGACGCGATGCAGTTCGGAGACCTCAAAGGGCGTTGGTATTGGGGCCCGCTTTCAGCATTTACGTCAATTGGAACATGGACATGGACATCGATCAGACCGGCCGCTGGCCAACCAGGGTACCGTTTCGTTCACGAAACGCATTTCTGTTGGGCTGTACAGCACTCTTTGCTTTAACGCCTGTCCTCTCGTTCGCACAGGACGCAGGCACTGAAGGCGACGCAACGGTGCTGGAGACTATTGTGGCGCACGGCACCGGTGGCGGAAGCGTTCTCAATACGGAGGACGATTCAAAGTCGATCGTCGCCACCGAAACGACCGGCGCCGGCAAGATGCCGACCGATATTCTGGTAGCCCCTGCCTCGGTATCCGTCATCACCTCCAAAGAAATCGAGGAACGCGCCGCCGACACCATCGAGCAAGTCGTACAATATACGGCGGGGGTCGTGACCGACTTTTATGGTTCGGACGACCGTTACGACTACTTCGATATTCGCGGCTTCACTCCGTATACGTATCGCGACGGTTTGGCGATCGGCAGGACCTTTGCAGGGGTCAGGGAAGAGCCATATGCCTTCGAGCGCATCGAGGTGTTGAAGGGCGCCAGCTCCTCAAGCTTTGGAGCGGCGGAGCCTGGCGGATCGATAAACTATGTCACGAAAACGCCGAAGAGCGATCGTTTCGGTGAAGTCTATGGCACCGGCGGCTCGTTCTCGCATAAGGAACTCGGCTTTGATTTCGGTGACAACCTTACAGCGGACGAAACCCTGTCCTACCGTTTGACCGGCAAATTTCAGCGCTCGGACGCGGAATACGATTATTCTCAGGATGACGAGAACTTCTTCATGGGCGGCCTGACGTGGCGCCCCACCGACGCGACAAATCTGACATTTGTCTTCGATCATCTCGACAGGGACGGAGTTCCGGGGAGCGGTGGCCACCCTCTCGGGACCGATTTCGACAGGGATCAGTTTTTTGGGGAGCCGGACTATTACTTCACAGAGACGAACCGCAATAGCTACAGCGTTCTTTTCGACCACGATTTCGGCAACGGCCTGAGTGTCAGCTCCAACGCCCGCTACAGCAAGCTGAACGACGGGTTCGGCAGCGCCTATATCGGCAGCACGCCAACCGATGGCTCGACCGTGGCGGGTCGCTATTTCTTCGGAAACGAGAAATCGACTGAACAATTCGTCATCGATGCTCACCTGATTTACGAAGCAAGTCTCGACAATGTGGAAAGCCGCACGCTTCTCGGTGCCGACTACAATAAATACGAATCGGACAGTGCCAACTTTTACACGTCTGCGCCTTCGATCGATTGGGAAAACCCGATCTATTCAGGTGGGCCCGGCGCGATGGCGCCTTATGCCAGCACGAACAACGACCAGCAGACCAACGCGATTTATCTGCAGCAGGATTTGACCTTTTTCGACAAGCTCACCGTGAGTGTTGGCTTGCGCAATGACTGGCTCGATCTTACCGAGACGAACCTCCTTGCGGGCACCACAAGGGCTGGCAACCACAGTGAATTTACGACGCGGATCGGCGCGAGCTACAAGATAACCGAGGAGCTGGCGCCCTACATCAGCTACGCCGAGTTGGCCGCGCCGCCTGCCGCAGGTAGCGATCCTACGACGGGAAAGCAGTATGAAGTCGGGATCAAATATCGGCCGGATGCCTTTCCGGCCTTGTTCACCGCTTCCGTCTACGACCTGACGAAGGGCAACATTACGGTTTTCGACCAGGTCACCTATCTGCCGCAAACCGTCGAAAGGGTCAGACATCGTGGTTTCGAACTCGAAGCCAAGGCGGAGGTAACGAACAATATCAGCGTGATTGCCGCCTACAGCTACATCGATTCAAAAATTGAAGAACCTGGCGGTGCTAATGATGGCAACCGCCTGATGCGTGTCCCCAAGAATATTGCTTCGGTGTGGGGCACGTATACGCTGGAGGGCGACGGCGCGCGGGGCGACATGATGTTCGGGCTCGGAGCTCGCTACGCGGACGCCTATTACACGGACATCACCAACAGCTCATCGTCGGAGAGTGCAGTCGTCTTCGATGCAGCCTTTACTTACAAGGTTCAGGAAAACACCACTTTCCAGCTGAACGTCAACAATTTATTCGACGAAAAACACGTGGCGAGCAAGGACTCCGGGGCGGTCTACTACAATCCGGGCCGCAGCATTCTCGCGACGCTGCGCCAGACTTGGTAGAGGCAAGCCGTCCACCCGCGACTTGCCGGCGGGATCTTCACGATTGCCGGAATTGCCGCATCCGCCGCCAGGCCGCGGGAGTTTCGCCAACGATCTGGCGGAAGACCTTCGTCAGGTGTGCCTGATCGGAGAAGCCGAGCTGCGCGGCGATGCTGGCGACTGGCAGGTCGCTTTCGCCGAGCAGCTTTTTCGAAAGCTCGACTCGCTTTGCAAGTTGCCATTGCAGCGGCGTCTTACCCATTGTCTGCTTGAAGACGTTTGCAAACCAGCTTTCGGACAGGCCGACGACGGCAGCCATATCGGCGACGGACATACGATAATCACCAAGCGCGTCGATATGCGAGATGAGCTTTTTCATCTGTGCCTGCGTCAGCCTGCCGCCAGCCCTTTCCTCCCTCTCGGCAGGAATATCCAGAAGCCCCGCGACGACGCTGCCTATAAGGCTCTCCGCATAGACTGCATGCTTGGTGGGGCTCTTTATTTCGTCGGCCAGCAGCTTCGCCAACGCATCGATTGCCGCCACGTTTTGAAGCTCGACCGGACGGCGCAACGCCGTCAGCGCTGCGGAGTTCCCAACCGATGGAGCCAGAAACCGCAACACCCGATCCTTGTGAAGGTGCAGATTGAGGTGGCTGAAGCTATGTGTCTTCAGACTGCCCGTCCACAACGGCACACCGGCAGGAACATACACGGCACGTGCCATCGGGCGCGAATTCCTCGCCAGATCAGTGTCCTGGTTCGAAATGCGAACGTTCGAGGAGATGTCGTTGAAGAAAAACATGATGCGCGGATCGTCCGCGAGATAATAGCCGCTGGCACCGGCTTGACTTTCCGCCTCCCAAAGGACGCTGACCATTCCATCGTATTGGCGCCATTGGACCGGCGCCGTGACCCGAATGCCTTCGGTTTTCCAAGACATGGAATGCCAGAAGCTCATTTGTAGATCAGCTCTTCCTCTTTAAGGTGCCAGATGTCGGTGCGGGCAGGGAAATCGCACTGTCGTTCGGCGCCATTCCACATCGCAGGCCAAGTAAGTTGAGCCGTATTCTCATCTTTTTTTCAAACTGGCAAGCTGAGCTTTTATTTTTCGCGAAAGTGGGAGGGCCTCGAGGGACCGGACGTACAGTATTTCTTCATGCGCGCGGGCTACGCCAATGCCGAGCGGGTGCTTGCGGGATGGGAACGGACGAGAAGGCGGTGACGGATCCGACTTCTGAAGGTTCGCCGGATGGAGGGCCTGCGCGACGCCTCGATCATGCCAACCATGGTTCGGAAAATACCCAAGCCGCAGTCTTCATGATCGCGGAAAAGGCGGCCGAATTGATCCTGAACGACACGAAGCTCTGATACCGCAGGCTTTCTTCGCCAGCAAACTTCGGGCCTCGTTCGCCAAAGGCGTGTCGCTCGCTCAACGGGCTCCAGCCGGCGGCATGGCCCTGATGAAGTCGATGAAGACCCTGAGGGGCGCGGGCACCAGCCGGCGCCCGGGATAGTAGAGGAAGGGGCCCGAAAAGCTCAGCCACCACGGCTCCAGCACGGGCTCCAGCGCTCCGGTTTCGAAGTGCGGATGCAGCCAGTCCTCGAATATCGAGACGATGCCGGTTCCGGCAATCGCCGCCGCGATGCCGAGATCCGAGCCGCCGCCCGCCTGCACCACAAGCGACGTGGGCGGGTCGATCGTGACCGCCTCGCCGTCGCGTTCGAACTCCCAGGGACTGATTGGCCGGCCGGCGAAACGGCCGCGGATACAGCTGTGACCAAGCAGGTCGCGCGGATGCTGCGGCCGGCCATGCGCGTCGAGATAGGCCGGCGAAGCACCGCTCGCATACCGCTGGATGCGAGGCCCGATCGGCACGGCGATCATGTCCTGCTGCAGCCGCTCGTCATAGCGGATGCCGGCGTCGCAGCCCGCGGCGATCACGTCGACGAAGCTTTCGTCAGTCATGATCTCCAGCCTGATGTCGGGATAGGCCGCAAGGAAGGGTGGCACGATGGACGGCAGGACCAGCCTTGCGGCGCTGACCGGCACGTTCAGTCTCAGCACGCCCACCGGGCGGTCACGGAAACCGCGGGCGAAATCGAGCGCGGCATCGATCTCGCCGAATGCCGGTCCGATCCGCTCCATCAGCCCCCGGCCGGCCTCGGTCGGTACCACGCTACGCGTGGTGCGGTTGAAAAGCCTGACGCCGAGCTCCGCCTCGAGGCGCCGCACGGCGTCACTCAGCGCCGACGCGCTGACGTCGCTCGCCCGAGCCGCCTCTCGGAACCCGCCGGCCCGGGCAACCTTCATGAAGGCGCCCACATCCGCCATGTCGGGCCTGTCCCGTTCCATATTCCCGCTCCTACCAATTGTCCGGCACGCCGTACAGCCCGTGCGGATGGTAGCTGATTGTCCTTCCAATGAAACAGGCCTAATCCCGTTTTCGTGGCTCAAAACGGAGATCCGCGCATGTCCAGTATTGCAAGATCAGGAACTTTCATGCTCGGCGACCGGGTGGTGAACCGACTCGGCTATGGTGCGATGCAGCTCGCCGGCAAAGGTGTCTTCGGTCCGCCGCGCGATCGCGCGGAAGCGGTCGCCGTCCTGCGCGAAGCGGTTGAGAGCGGCGTCAACCACATCGATACGAGCGACTTCTATGGCCCGCACGTGACGAACGAGATCATACGGGAAGCGCTCCACCCCTACAGGGACGACCTCGTCATCGTCACCAAGGTGGGCGCCAGGCGCGGCGCGGACGCCTCATGGTTTCCGGCCTTCACGAAGGAAGAACTGACGCGAGCTGTGCATGACAATCTGCGCAATCTCGGACTTGACGTCATCGACGTCGTGAACCTGCGCGCCATGTTCAGCGTGCACGGCCCGGCCGAGGGTTCGATCCAGGAACCGCTCATGGTGCTGGCCGATCTCAAGCGGCAGGGGCTGATCCGGCATATCGGCCTTTCCAACGTGACCACGAGACAAGTCGAGGAAGGCCGCAGGATCACGGAGATCGTCTGCGTGCAGAACATGTATAACCTCGTCAATCGGGCCGACGACGCCATGATCGACCGGCTCGCCGCCGCCGGCACCGCCTATGTACCCTTTTTCCCGCTCGGCGGCTTTTCACCCTTGCAGTCCTCGACGCTGTCCGACGTGGCAGCCCGGCTCGGCGCAACGCCGATGCAGGTGGCGCTCGCCTGGCTGCTGAAACGCGCCCCGAACATCCTGCTGATCCCCGGCACCTCCTCGCGCGTGCATCTGAGGGAGAACCTCGCCGCCGCCGAAATCGATCTCCCGGAAGAAGCAATGCCCGAACTCGACGGAATGGTGCCCGCCTGACGGTGAACCTGACGGGCCTGAGGTCCCCGATTTAGCCGACCGCAGCAATGGCGAGGGCCGGCGCGAAAATCCGCGCCGGCACTCGATGAGCCTCGCAATCAACTGCTTTCCTTCGCACGGTAGCCGTCGGGAACGATGAAGATCTCATCGGCACGGCCGTATCCGCCATCCTTCACTTCCTCGATCAGCACCATTGTGTGCGGCCGTGCCGCTTCGGAGAAATACTCCACGAGCATGTCGGTCATGCGGTGCACGATTTCTTCCTTCTGGGCGCCGCTGAGTGCAGCTTCAGGCGTCTTGATGTTCACGAACGGCATGGGATTCTCCCTTCTGGAGGTCTGCTTCAGATCATGCCGCCATTGGCGCGGAGCACCTGGCCGTTCACCCAGCCGCCTTCGGGGCTGGCAAGGAAGGAAACGACCGAGGCAATGTCGCCGGGCTGACCCAGGCGCCCCAGCGGAATCGTGCCGACAATTCTTTGGACTAGCTCATCGGACTTGCCAGTCATGAAAAGCTCGGTCTCGACCGGCCCGGGCGCGACAGCATTGACTGTGATACCCCGGCCGCCGAGTTCCTTCGAGGCAACGTGGGTCATCGCCTCGACGGCAGCCTTGGTGGCAGCATAGACCCCGTAGGTCGGCCCATAGGCGCCGACGACGCTGGACGAGAAATTGATGATGCGGCCGCCGTCCCGGAGCCGGCCGGCTGCTTCGCGCATGGCGCGGAACGTGCCGGTGAGATTGATCGCGATCTGCTGCTCGAAGCTTTCGTCGTCGGTATCGGCAAGCGGCGCCAGGTTCAGGATGCCCGCATTGTTGACGAGGATGTCGGCGCCGCCGAAGCCTTCTTCGGCAGCATTGAACATGTCGGCAGCGGCGGTCGGGCTGCTTATGTCCGCCTGTATCGCGACCGCCCTGCCGCCGCGCGCTTCGATATCCGCAACCACGGCGGCCGCAGCCTCACTGCTGCTTGAATAATTCACGACGACGGCGATGCCATCCTTTGCGAGCCGCAGTGCGATGGCCCGGCCGATGCCCTTGGATGCTCCGGTGACGATCGCGACGCGTTGTCCTTTAATGGTCATTTCATACTCTCCTGTTTGACGAACAGGAGATATTGCTGGCACCGCGTCAGAACAATCGATCAAATATTGACATCAGAATTCGGCTGTGGTGAACAAAGCCATGGACCGGCTCGACCGCATGCAGCTCTTCATCCGGATCGTCGAACGCCGCAGCTTCGCTGCTGCGGCGTCCGACCTCGGCCTTGCCCGATCCACCGCAACGGAAGCGATCAAGCAGTTGGAAGACAATCTTGGCGTTCGACTTCTCGAGCGAACGACCCGGTATGTCGCGCCGACGCTGGACGGCGCGACCTTCTACCGGCGCTGCCTTGCGATTCTCGCCGAGGTGGACGAGGCGGAAAACGCCTTCCGGGACATGCAGGCCCGCGGCCTGCTGCGCGTGGATGCGCATCCCCTGCTCACACGCACGTTCCTTCTGCCGCGGCTCAATGAATTCCTCGACCGTAATCCTCTGCTCGACCTGCAGATCGGTCAGGGCGACCGCCTGGTGGATCTCGTCAGGGAAGGCATCGATTGCGTCATCCGCGCCGGAGAGGTTGCGGATAGCGGCCTGATCATGCGCCGCCTGGGAATGATCAGCGAAATCACCTGCGCCAGCCCGGCCTACATAGAGAGGCACGGAACACCCCGGTCCCCCGATGCGATGGAGGGGCATTGCGCCATCGGATTCATCTCATCGCGCACCGGGCAGATCATGCCGCTCGAATTCGCCGTCGGGAGCAGCGTCCGCTACGTGGCCTTGCCCTGCCGGCTGACGGTCAACGACTCGGACACCATGACCGATCTCGCCCGCCGCGGCTTCGGCCTGATCCAGGCGCCGCGCTACCGCCTGCAGCGGGACCTGGACGAAGGCACCCTGGTCGAGGTCCTTGCCGGGTTCCCTCCCCCGCCGACACCGCTTTCGGCGCTTTACCCCCAGAACCGCCAGCTTTCGCCGCGGGTGCGCGTGTTTATCGATTGGGTCGTCAAACTGTTTTCCGAAGCCGACTTGTAACTGCCAACCGAATGCCTGTTCAGCTGAAGGTGTCGCTCGCCGGGCCTTCGCCGCCAGATCGCGCAGATAGCCGCCTGCCGAAAACAGCGGTGGGCGTGCCGTCAGTGTTCGCGAGGGACGTGCCTAGAGCACTTCCGGGAAAAGTGGAGCGATTTTCCGTTCGGAAGTGCGTTGAATCAAATGGTTGGGGATTTCAGTGTTTCCATGAAGCATTGAAATGCCCCAAGTGTGGGTGTCGCGTCGGCGGGAGACACGTGGCGCATCCCGCCGACCTGGCTAGGCGGAAGCGGGCCCGCCGGACCGCCCAAGGACTTCCTCATCGTTCTGCGGCAACTGACCGTTCGGAGTCATCTTGTCCACCGCGTCCGGGATCGATGTCGAAAGGCGCTTCAGCAGCTCATTGTAGTCCAGGCCCGTCTTCGCGGCCAATTCCTGAAGGGTATCCTTGCCGATCGACGATTCGACCTGTTCGGCCGAAATGCCCTGAGACGGCTTTTCGGCGCTTACCCAGGAGTTTGCCGCCTCCCGGTTCCCACCGTTCTTGAACGCATCGACAAGTTCTCCCAGGCCCTTGCTGAGCGAACCTTCCCCAGAGCCGCCGAACATCTTGCCGAGTTCGCCGAGAATGCCGCCACTGTTCTGAGCGCCCCCCTTTGCGTCCTGAAAGATCTGTCCCAGCTTGTCCCGGTTCTGGTAGCCAGCGACCGCGAGCAGCCCCAATAGCGCCGCGAGCGACGGCATGGTGTTGCGAGATGAGGCCATTGTCGGTTCCTTTCTGCTTGGTGAACCCTTAAGCGCGCCGGGCGACGGCACCCCATACGAGCAAAACGATCACGGCGCCGACGATGGCTCCGATGAACCCGGCGCCCTGATTGGCGTTGTACCACCCCAATGCCTGGCCCAGATATGAGGCGACGAAAGCCCCTACAATGCCCAGGATTGTCGTCAGAATGAAGCCTTTCGGCTCGTTTTCGCCCGGCACGATGAGCTTCGCCACGATACCGGCGGCAAAGCCAATGATGATGGTCCAGATTATACCCATTCCAGAAGTCCCTCGTGTAATTAAGCAAGTCTGCTCATTGCATCGGCGGGTTCCGAGGCTCCCGTCCGTTGGAAACAATCAAAGGGGGCATCAGGAAAACACACATAGCGCGGCTCGACAAGGAGCAGCCCTATGTCTTTTGCCGGCTTGTCGGCGCCAGAGACGCGGCGACGACGAAGACAGGACGTTTCCGCCGGCGTCGCCGCCCGCTACGATGAGGCCATGCGAGCCGTCTCTCCGGCGCTTGCCAAGTATAGGGATGCTGCGCTGTCTGGCGATCTCGGAGAGGCGTTCACTGTCGCCATTTGTTGTGGTCTTGAAGTCAGCTATCCTGGGCCGAAGGACGTCCGGAGCGTTCAGGAGGACGCATGGAGAAGCATCGCATCTATTCGCTCAGCGTCGCGAGCGTCTATCCCCACTATATCGCCAAGGCTGAGAAGAAAGGACGCACGAAGGCAGAGGTCGACCAAATCATCCGTTGGCTGACGGGATATGGCCAACAGTCCCTGGACGATCAGCTGGCGAAGAATACCGATTTCCGGAACTTCTTTGCACAAGCACCTCGTATGAATCCCTCCCGATCGTTGATTACAGGGGTGATCTGCGGCGTCCGGGTGGAAGAAATCCAGGATACGACCATGCGGGAAATCCGCTACCTGGACAAACTGATCGATGAACTCGCAAAGGGGAAGGCGATGGAAAAAATTCTGCGAAAGTAGTCAGCCTCGTTTCAAGATTATGGAGCACGCGTTCGACAAGTACGAGCGAGGTCCGGTCGAATCACTGCTCCTGGTACAGCAAAAGCGCACGCCCCGACCGGCATTGGCAAACTCCCTCGGGCCGATCACCCGAGGGCAGTTGTCGATCTCACTCTCAATCCATTACGTGTGGGTGATCTTCGTGCCGAGCACGTTCAGGCACTCGCGCATGAAAGCGGCAAGACCCGTCCACCCCTTCGCCGAGACCATGTTGCCGTCGACATAGGCCCCGGTGGGCTCCACGTCGATGTAGATGCCACCGACAGCCGTCACCTCCGGCTCGCAGGCGCCAAGGCCGGCGACCTTGCGGCCCTTCAGCACGCCAGGCACAGCCATGAGGATCTGCACCCCATGGCAGATCGTGAAGATCGGCTTGCCCGTGTCGTGGAAGTGCCGCACCATGTCCTGAACGCGCTTGTCGGTGCGGATATATTCGGGGCCGCGTCCGCCGGCTGCATAAACAGCGTCATATTCCTCGACCCGCACTTCGGAAAACGTCTTGTTGATGTCGGCGTAATGGCCGAGCTTCTCCGTGTAGGTCTGGTCGCCCTCGAAGTCGTGCAACGAGGTCTTGATACGGTCGCCCGCCTTTTTGTCCGGGCAGACGACGTGCACCGTGTGGCCGACGGCCTCCATGCCCTTTTGAAAAACGTAGATTTCATACTCTTCGGTGAATTCGCCGGTTAGCATGAGGATCTTCTTGCCGCTCATGTCATATCTCCTGTTGCCTTGGATAAGTCGAGATACGGGATGCGGGTGGAAAGCCGCACATATTTTTCCTCACCCCGCTCTCGTGTTTGATCGATGCCCGGCCAGCAGGCCGGGCAACACTCAGAATGGGGAATCGGGGAAGTAGAACTGGTCGGCGTTCTCCGGAGTGATAAGCGGTGCACCGAGCAGGAACGAACCGCGCATCGGCGCCTGACCGGCGAATTGTGCCGCGGTCATATAGATGGCCGACTTGATCATCGACGGCGGATAGGGAGTCGAGACCGGTGTGCGCTCGTTGCCTTCCTTCACCATTTCGATGACTTGCTTCATGCCGTTGCCGCCGAGGGCATACTTGATGTCCTTGCGGCCCGCACGGTCGACGGCCTCGATGACGCCGAGCAACATGTCGTCGTCGTTGGCCCAGACGGCGTCGATCTTCGGGTACTTTGCAAGATAGTCCTGCATGAGCTTGAAGGCTTCGTCCTGGTTCCAGTTGGCGTACTGGATATCGAGGATCTTGATCTTCGTCTTGTTGATGACGTCCGAGAAGCCTTTGATGCGTTCGTCGTCGATCACGGTCGGGATGCCGCGCAAGACGACGATCTCGCCCTCCCCGCCAAGTTTATCGGAAAGCCAGTGCGCCGTATTGGCACCCACGGCGATGTTGTCGCCAGCGACATAGAGGTCCTGGATCGTCGGGTCGGTGAGGCCACGGTCGACCACGGAGATGAAGGTGCCCTTTTCCTTGATCTGCTCGACCGGTCCGGTCAGTTCTTCCGACGTAAACGGCAGAATGACCAGCGCGTCGAGCTTCCGGGTCGCCGACAGGTCTTCAAGCGCGGAGACCTGCGCGGTCGCCGATGACGCGGTCGACAGCACGACGTCTACATTCGGAAAGGCGGCCTCGACCTCCTTCTCAGCCTGCTCTGCATGGTAGACGACTCCTCCCGTCCATCCATGCGTTGCGGCCGGAATTGAGACGGCGACAGTCACGTTCCTCTCCTGGGCCTGAGCGCTGCCCAGCGGCAGAGCCAGGACCAGGGTAGCCGTCGATAACAAGAGTCCAGCCTTGCGGATAATAGACTTCATTTTCTCCTCCTTCGAAGTCGGTGCTGTTTTCAGCGGTTGGCAGTAAAGCGGTGCGCCAGCATGGCGACGATGATGATCGCTCCCTGAACGGCGGCGACGAGGTATTCCGAGACCATGTCCGACAGAACCATGACGTTGGCGATCACCTCGAGGATAAGGGCGCCGGCCACCGTGCCGCCGATGCGTCCCCGCCCGCCGCGGAGCAGCGTGCCGCCAATCACGACCGCGGTGATAACCTGCAGCTCCCAGAGCTGTCCGGTCGTCGGCGTCGCCGCGCCGAGCCGGGGCACATAGCAGATCGCAGCGACGGCGACGCAGAAGCCCTGGATCACGTAGGCGACGGTACGCACTCCGGCGACGTTGACGCCTGAAAAGCGCGCGACCTCGACATTGGATCCCACCGACTTCAAGCGGCGGCCATACTTGGTCTTGTAGAGCAGGAAGGCGCCGGCCACGACGACGACGAAGGTGATGAGCACCGGATAGGGAATACCGAAGACGCTGCCGAAATAGACCGGACGATAGGCTTCCCGGAGGCTGCGATCGATAGGCAGCGAGCCGCCGTCGGTCATGAAGGTGATGAAGGCGCGGAAAATCCCCATCGTGCCCAGCGTAACGATGAAGGGCTCTATTCGCCCAACGGTCACGATAAGCCCGTTGAAGAGGCCGCACAGCGCTCCCACCAGCAGCGCGATGCCCGCTCCCATCGGAATCGCCCAGGTTCCAAATGCCGGGGCGAGATGGTTCATCGCCATGATCATGATACCGGTGACGAAGGCCATCATCGAACCCACGGACAGGTCGAGCCCGCCGGACGAGATAACGAAGGTCGCACCGACGGCGATGATCGCGATGAAGGCGCTCCGCGTAATGACGTTGATCAGGTTGGCCGACGACACGAAATTGGAGTTCACCAGCGCACCGAACAGCACGATCACCGCAAGGGCGATGAAGGGCGCCAGATCGGCCCAACGGATGCGCGCTCCGTCGTCAGTGGGTGCGAGTGTTGCTGTCGCTGCGGTCATGTTTCTCCTCCCCGACGTCCGCGCGCCCACCGGTCGTGGCGGCGTAGACGACGTTTTCCTCATTGATTTCATTGCCGCTCAGCTCAGCGACGATCCTCCCGGCACGCATCACCAGAACGCGGTCGGAAAGACCCACCAGTTCCGGCATTTCCGACGAAATGACGATGCAGGCCTTGCCGGCGCGCACCATCCCGTCGATGAATTCATAGATCTGGCTCTTGTTGCCGATATCGATCCCGCGCGTCGGCTCGTCGATGATGATCACCGAGGGGTCGGCCATCATGACCTTGGCAAGGAGCAGCTTCTGCTGGTTCCCACCCGAAAGCTGGCTGGCTTCGAGGCGTAGCGAGCGCACGCGGATGTCGTAATCGGCCACCGCCTTTCGAAGGCGGGAAAGCTCTCCCCGCTTGTCCAGAAGGACACCCGGATTGATCGTGTCCAGCGCCTGCAGGGTGAGGTTGGGACCGAGCTTCTCCTCCAGAAGCAGGCCTTTGCCCTTGCGGTCTTCGGTGAGGTAAACCAGGCCGGCCTCCATCAGGGTGCCGACCGAACGGCTCCCGATCTGCCGGCCGTTCAGGACAATGCTTTCAACCTCTGACGGGCGAAGACCCATCAGGCCTTCGATCAGTTCGGTACGACCCGCCCCGATCATGCCGCCGATACCCAGCACCTCGCCGGCCCTGACGCTAAATGAAACCTTCTGCGAGCCGTGGTCGACGGCAAGGTTGGTGACCGAAAGGATCGGAGCCGCAGTCGCGGTTGGCCGCTTATGCGGATAGAGCATTTCCAGCTCTCGCCCGACCATCAGTTCCGCCATTTCACGCTGGCCGAGGCCTGGTGCCGGCCAGGTCCCGATCATGCGGCCGTCACGAAGCACGGTCACCCGGTCGGCAATCGCCTGAACCTCATCGAGACGATGGGAGATGTAGAGCACCGCAACCCCGTGATCGCGCAAGCTGCGGACGATGTCGAGCAGCGCCACCACTTCGTCGTTTGCGAGAACCGCAGTCGGCTCGTCGAAGATGATGACCTTTCGCTCGTCCAGGAGGGCGCGCGCGATCTGCACGAGCTGGCGCTGGGCGAGCGGCAACTCACCCACACGGTCGCGCGGCCGGGCCGCTGAACCGACCCGCGCGAGGAGTTCGGCGGCACGATTGTTCATCGCCTTGTCATCGACCAGCAGACCGCGGCCGACCTCGCGACCCAGATACAGGTTTTCCGCGACGGTGAGGTCCGCAGCGAGCAGGATTTCCTGGTGCACGAGTACGATGCCGGCATTCTCCGCCTCCACCGCGTTTCGGAACTCGATCGACTTCCCCTCCAGGAGCAGGTGGCCGGCCGTCGGGGCAACATGGCCGGAAAGGAGCTTCATCAGCGTCGATTTTCCGGCGCCGTTCTCACCGATAATGGCGTGAACCTCTCCAGCGTGAACCTCAAGCGTGACGTCCGAAAGGACGGTAATCGGACCGTAGGCTTTGCCAAGACCCTCTGCCGCGAGTGCGGCAACAGCAGGGTTTGGCGGCGGCGCGACCGCATTGGAAGGCAGGACCGCGTTCATTCGAAAGCCGAAAGCAAACGATCGCGCGAGCGTTCGATGTGGACGCGCATGGCATCGTATGCGGCCTGCGGATCGCGCGCCCGGAAGGCAGCCAACAGGCTCTCATGCTCTTCGAGCGCCTCCTGAGTCACCCGGATGTGAAACATCAGCCGGAAGATGTGCAGATGGACATGCTGGTTCGACAGAGTGCTGCGGATCACGTCGTTTCCGGCGATTTTCAGGATCGCGTCGTGGAACTGCGCATCGGCGCGGGCAAAGCGGGAGTAGCGTGTGTTCCGATCGACCGGCGCCTCGCCGTGGCCCATGTCGGCCGCGGAATTCTCGAGCTGCTGGAGCGCCTCCGGAGTCATGTTGACGGCGGCAAGCCGGGCAGCTTCGGGTTCGACCAGCAGGCGAAAAGCATAGAGGTCTTCGAACTGCTTGCGCGTCCATTGCGGGGCTGCACTATAGCCGATCAGATGCTCTTTGCGAACGAGGCCCTCGCGTTCCAGGCGGCTCAGCGCCTCGCGGATCGGCGTCTGGGATACGCCGAGTTCGCGAGCGAGGACATCGATCGGAATGCGCGCACCAGGCGTAATATCGAGGGACATCAGCCGGTGATAGATGCTGTCATAAACGCCTTCGACCACACTCGTCGGGCGAATACCAGCCCCCCTGCTTGCCCTCTCCGCTGCAATTGCCACTGCCATTCTCCGACTGCTTATTGACATACGCCGTTTTGTTACAAATAACATATCGCATGTCAAATACAATATCGTATATGATCTGATATAGGATTTCTGAATGAGGCTGCCGCCCTCCCGCCTGAGGAATTTGAGCGTCGCTCTGCTGGAAAAGCGGGGTGTTCCCGCCGACTCCGCTCGTCTTCAGGCAGATCTCCTTCTGGAGGCCGAGCTGCGCGGATTGCCCTCCCACGGCCTGCAACGCCTGCCATTGCTTCTGACCCGGCTGGATAAAGGGCTCGCGAACCCCACGACGCGCGGAAACGGACTCTGGCGAAGAGACTCATTTCTGAGCGTCGACGGCGAACGCGGCCTGGGCCCAGTCGTGATGATGAACGCCCTGCACGTCATGCAACGCGTCCTTAAGGAGACGGGGCTCGCCATTGCCGCGATCCGCAACGCCAATCACATGGGAATGCTTGCCTATTATGCGGAGGCCGCCGCAAGAGACGGCCTGATCGGCATTGTCATGTCGACCAGCGAAGCGCTCGTGCACCCATTCGGCGGAACGCAAGCCATGGTCGGCACCAATCCGGTCGCGATCGGCATTCCTGCGGGTGACCGCCCTTTCGTGCTGGATCTTGCAACCAGCATCGTGTCCATGGGCAAGATCAACAATCATGCGATGCGCGGTCTGGCGATCCCGGCTGGCTGGGCAGTGGACCGAGACGGGCGCGGGACAACCGATCCGCACGCGGCACAGGCAGGGGCGATCGCGCCGTTCGGCGACGCGAAGGGATATGGTCTGGGCCTTGCGATCGAGCTTCTTGTTGCGGCGCTTGCCGGATCCAATCTGGCGCCTGATGTGCATGGAACGCTCGACGACATTCATCCCGCCAATAAAGGCGACCTTCTCATTCTGATCGATCCTTCGGCAGGCGCGGGTAGCACACCGGAACTTGCCGCCTATCTCGACCGCCTGCGCCTATCCCGCCCGCTCGACCCTGCGCAACCAGTCGCCATTCCGGGAGACGGGGCACGAGCACGCCGCGTTACTGCAGCGAAGACTGGCATCGAACTGCCGCGGCCGCTTTTCGACCAACTTACGGCCCTCGAGGTCGCTGAATTCATCGGAGGACATACGGAATGAACCTATTCGGCACATTAAGGGCGCCGCGCGAACTGCTTTTCGGCGCCGGGCAGCGCCATGCCCTTGGCGGCATCGCCGCCAAGCTCGGCCGGCGCGCGCTGATCGTCACCGACACGCGCCTTGCAGTGGATGCCGACCTGCTTACGCTGGTGCGGCGACTGGAGGAGGCAGGGCTTGAGGTGATGGTGGACAGTTCCACCCTGCCGGACGTCCCCGTGGAATCGGGCATCGCGAGCGCTGCCGCGGCCAGGGGCTTTGCGCCGGACCTCGTCATCGGCATCGGTGGCGGGTCCTGTCTCGACATGGCGAAATGCGTCGCCCTCCTCCTTACCCACGGCGGGCGGCCACAGGACTATTATGGCGAACATGCCGTCCCCGGCCCGGTGATGTCATTGATCGCCATTCCCACCACCGCCGGCACCGGCTCGGAGGTGACGCCCGTCGCCGTGCTTTCGGATGCCGAACGTAGCCTGAAAGTTGGCATTTCAAGCCCGCACCTGATCCCGGCGGTATCGATCTGCGACCCCGAACTCACCCTCTCCTGCCCATCCGGCCTGACTGCAATCGCCGGCGCGGACGCCCTAACGCATGCGATCGAAGCCTTCACGGCGATCCGGCGCGAGCCCGTCCCCGGTATCGCGCAGCAGCGCGTCTTCGTCGGTAAGAACGCGCTTTCCGATCACTTTGCCCTTGGCGCAATCACCCTCCTGTGGCAGGGGCTTGAGAGGGCATGCAAGGACGGCGCCGACGCCGGCGCGCGCGAAAAGGTGATGCTCGGCGCAACGCTCGCCGGTCTTGCTTTCGGGGTGGCGGGCACTGCCGCGGCCCACGCCATCCAGTACCCCGTCGGCGCGCTCACCCATACGGCGCATGGCCTCGGGGTCGCCTGTCTCATGCCCTATGTCATGACCTGGAATGCGCCGCTCATCCGCGACGAACTCGCGCAGATCGCGCATGCGGCCGGGCTCGGCGGACCGGATGAAGTGATCCCTGCCCTCGTTTCGCTCTTCGAACGCATCGGCATTCCCGCCACGCTGCGGGATCTCGGCCTCGAGGAAGACCGGATCGACTGGGTGGCGGAACAAAGCTCGGGTATCGCACGCCTCATCCAGAACAATCCCCGCCAGCTGAACCCGCACGAAATGCGCAACCTCGTCACCGCCGCCCATTGCGGCGACCGCTCGCGCCTGAACTGAGTCGAAAGGACCCTCCATGACCTTCCATGCCAAGTTTTCCGGCTACGCCGATCCCGCCCTGCACGCCGCAGGCCTCTACATTGGCGGCAAATGGCAAAGCGGTAGCGGAATAACCGTTCTCGACCCATCGACCGGTAATTTGCTGGCCGAGGTCGCCGACGCCTCCATCGAGGACGCACAGCGCGCAGTCGATGCCGCGCATGCCGCTGCCGCGGGGTGGCGCGCCACTCCGGCTCGCCAGCGCTCGGAAATCCTGAGACGCTGGTATCAGCTGATGACACAGCACGCCGAGGAGCTTGCAACTCTCATCGCACTGGAAAACGGCAAGGCCCTGGTCGACGCACGCGGCGAAGTAGCTTATGCCGCCGAATTCTTCCGCTGGTACGCTGAAGAGGCGACCCGCATTCCGGGCGAATTCCGGCGCACTCCCTCCGGGTCGCACAATATCCTCGTTGACCATGAGCCGATCGGCATTGCCGTCCTGATCACGCCCTGGAATTTCCCCGCGGCTATGGCGACTCGCAAGATCGGGCCCGCGCTTGCCGCCGGCTGCACGGTGATCCTGAAACCTGCCTCGGAGACACCGTTGACGGCCTACGCCATGGCCCGACTCGGCGAAGAGGCGGGCGTTCCGCCTGGCGTCGTCAACGTGCTGACCACAAGCAATCCAGGCGGAATAACGAATGCGATGCTCGCCGATTCGCGGGTTCGTAAGCTTTCATTCACCGGCTCGACCGGCGTTGGCCGCGTTCTGCTTGCCGAAGCCGCCAAGTCGGTCGTCAGCTGCTCGATGGAGCTCGGCGGCAACGCGCCCTTCATCGTGTTCGACGACGCGGACCTCGAGGCGGCACTCGACGGTGCGATGATCGCCAAGATGCGAAACGCTGGAGAAGCCTGCACTGCCGCCAATCGTTTCTACGTCCAGGCGGGCATCCATGATGCGTTTGTCGCTGGCCTCACGGCGCGGATGATGTCTCTGAAGATCGGTCCCGGATACGATCCCGAGACGCAATGTGGTCCGATGATCACGCAAAACGCCGTCCGCAAGATCGACCGGCTCGTCTCAGAGGCACTCGCCGCGGGTGCGCGGGCAACGACCGGCGGCAAACCGCTTACGGAAAACGGGTACTTCTATCCGCCGACGGTACTCGAAAACGTCCCCGTAAACGCGTCGATCGCACGTGAGGAAATCTTCGGACCGGTCGCGCCTGTCTACAAGTTCGAAAGCGACGACGAGGCGATCCGCCTCGCAAACAATACCGAGTATGGCCTCGCCGCGTACATCTACAGCCGCGATCTCAAACGTGCGATGACGGTCGGAAAGCACATCGAAACCGGCATGCTCGGCATCAACAGGGGCCTGATGTCAGACCCCGCCGCTCCCTTCGGCGGCGTTAAACAGAGCGGCCTTGGCCGCGAAGGCGGCGTGACCGGCATTCTGGAATTCATGGAGCCGAAATATTATGCAGTTGATTATTGATCGGCGGAGCAGACGATGACAGCACAGGACCTTTACCGCATTCGCGACTTCGTGCCCGATTTCGACACCATCGCCGCAGAGTTCGCCGAACGCAGCCGGGCCCTATCGGCGCGCGCCGATGTGCGGGCAGACATACCGTACGGCTCCGGCGCCCGCGAGGTCGTCGATGTCATCTTGCCGGAGCGCCTGCAGGCCGGTGCGCCCCTGCATGTGTTCGTTCACGGCGGATATTGGCGCTCCGGCGAAAAGATCAACTATCGTTTCGTCGCTGCACCGGTTCTTGCGGCGGGGGGCATTGCGGCCCTGGTCGAATACAACCTGATGCCTCGCAGCCGCTTGGACGTGCTGGTGGATCAGGTTCGGCGATCGGTGCTCTGGCTTCAGGCCCACGCAAGCGATTTCGGCGCGGATCCTGCGCGACTGACCGTCAGCGGTCATTCGGCAGGCGCGCATCTTGCTTCCTTCCTCGCAGCAACCGGTCCCGAGGAAACCTACCCGCCCTCCCTGCCGTCGCTTCAAGGCTTGCTGCTTCTAAGCGGAATCTACGACCTGTCAGGCATACCGGACAGCTTCCTTCGCCACGAAGCGGAAATGACACCGATGGAAGCTGCCGCATGGTCCCCTCTCACCAGCTCGCAGCTCCCCTGCCCGACGCGCGTCATCGCCTATGGCGCGGACGAGACGACGCCATTCCAGAGTCAGGCGGCCGGGCTATGTGAGCTGCTGCGTGCCCGGGACGAAAGTGCCGAACTGCTCCCGGTTCTTGATCGCAACCACATGAGCGTCGTGCTCGATCTTGCCGATACCGACGGCATACTCGGGCGGCGGCTTCATAATTTGGTGGCCCGACCAACCCAGTGAATCCGGAAAGCGCCTTGGGGCGAAATGCTCGCCGCGAGCGCCGAAGAAGTTCGGCGCTGGTGCGTTGGGCCATGTCGGCCGCATTGAAGGGATGCGAACCGCGGACCACATCAAAAACTTCGCCGCAGCATAATATTATACACTCGTATAACAAATCTCTTGCCTGACGGAAGCTTCCCGATATCTTGCCGCCACCCCAACCGCGGCGCTCCGGCGCCGTGGACGCAGCTCCCTTCAGGATCCAAGGAAATGCCTCGAGACACCCGCTTCGATATTCTCTTCGAACCCGTCAAGATCGGCCCGGTCACAGCGCGCAACCGCTTCTATCAGGTGCCCCACTGTTCCGGCATGGGCTACCGCTACCCCAATGCGGAAGCCCAGTTGCGCGGTACGAAGGCGGAAGGCGGTTGGGCGGTCGTCTCCACCCAGGAGGCGGAAATCCATCCGACATCGGACCTGACGCCAGCCAACGAAGCTCGTCTTTGGGACGACGGCGATCTGCCGGCCCTTTCCGCCGTCACGGAACGTATCCACGCCCATGGCAGCCTCGCGGCCATCCAGCTCGTGCACAACGGCCTTCACGTCGCCAACCGTTTCAGCCGGATGATCCCGCTCGCTCCCTCGCACGCCGTCAGCGACAGCCTCGATCCCGTCCAGGCGCGCGCAATGGACAAGGCCGACATCAGCGACATGCGCCGCTGGTATCGCAATGCCGCGCTTCGCGCCAAAAAAGCCGGCTTCGACATCGTCTATCTCTATGCCGGCCACGACATGAGCGTGTTGCAGCACTTCCTGTCCCGCCGCCATAACGATCGCAGCGACGAATATGGCGGCTCCTTCGAAAACCGGCTCCGCCTTTTCCGAGAGATTCTCGATGATGTGCGCGAGGCGATCGGTGACACCTGTGCGCTCGCGGTGCGCCTTGCCGTCGACGAACTGATGGGCCCCTCCGGGATCACCTGCGAGGGAGAGGGGAAAGACATCATTTCGGCGCTCGGCGAACTTCCGGACCTTTGGGACGTCAATCTCTCCGACTGGTCGAACGATAGCCAGACGGCTCGTTTCTCCGAGGAGGGCTACCAGGAGCCCTATATCCGCTTCGTCAAATCCGTCACCACCAAGCCGGTGGTCGGCGTCGGCCGTTATACGTCGCCGGACAGCATGGTGCGGGTTATCAGGCAGGGCATTTTGGACTTCATTGGGGCCGCGCGCCCGTCGATCGCCGATCCCTTCCTCCCGAAGAAGATCGAGGAAGGGCGCATCGATGACATCCGCGAATGCATCGGCTGCAACATCTGCACTTCCGGCGACAATACCAACGTGCCGATGCGCTGCACGCAGAACCCCACGGTTGGCGAGGAATGGCGCAAGGGCTGGCATCCGGAGACCATCGCGGTGTCCGAAACTCCCGAACCCGCCCTCATCATCGGCGGCGGACCGGCGGGCCTGGAAGCGGCACGGGCGCTTGCCCAGCGCGGCGTCGATGTCGTGCTGGCGGAAGGCGGCGGCGAATGGGGCGGTCGCGTTGCGCGCGAATGTCGGTTACCCGGTCTTGCGACCTGGGGCCGCGTGCGCGACTGGCGCATCGGCCAACTCAGCACCCGCGTCAATGCCGAGCTTTACCTGCACAGTCCGCTTTCGGCCGCCGACATACTGCAATACGGCATCCCCCATGTGGCGATCGCGACCGGAGCGAGCTGGCGCACCGACGGCGTTGGCCGCACCCACCGGGTGCCGCTCGATTTTCTGTCGAAAGGCATCCTCGTCTCTCCCGACGCAATTCTCTCCGGGGGCGCCGAGGCGGTGCCCGCCGACGGTCCCGTCATCGTCTTCGACGACGATTGCTTCTACATGGGCAGCGTGCTTGCCGAACTGCTCGCCAGGAGTGGACGCACGGTCACCTTCGTGACGCCCGAAACCCAGGTCTCGCCCTGGAGCAGGAATACGCTGGAGCAGGCGCGTATCCAGAAGCGCCTCATCGATCTCGGCGTCGAGATCGTCACGGCCATGGCCCTCGCCGGTCGGACGAACGACCAACTGGAACTGTCCTGCGTCTACAGCGGCAGGACCCGTCCGGTCGATTGCGCCACTCTCGTCCCGGTCACCGCCCGCCTGCCGGGCGAAACGCTGTGGCTGGAACTCAAAGCACGCGAAGACGAGTGGGCCGATGCCGGCATCAAGACCGTCACCCGCCTCGGCGACTGCCTCGCGCCAGGCCTGATCGCCGCCGCCGTCTATTCCGGCCATCAATATGCCCGGACCTATCAGGAACAGGTCGACAAGGATCGGGTGCCATTCATGCGGGAGGATATTGCAAGGCTTTACGGTCTTCGCTCGGCGTAGGATGGTCCCGCCGCCCCCCACCGAATGGGTTGGGCGCGCTCGACCGCGATGCTCGATTATGTTCGCGCTCGGTATCTGTCGAACGCCGTCAGCCGCTGCGTCGGAGGATCTGCCTCGTCCCAGCGATAGATTTCCTTCCGAAGGAAGCCGAGTTCAGCCTCGAGCTCCTCCTCGGCGACCTCTGTCCACCATGATTTTGGGCGGCCGTCGCTGCCGTCAGACCAGCGGTACCCGCGAGCCTTCAGGACGTCCTTCAGGTCGAACGGCGCATTCTCCGCGAAAATCCTGACCCGTGAACGCTGGCTCGCTTTGTAAAGTTCGGCAAACGGCGGCAGCTTGTCGCCGTCCGCAGACTGCTCAAGTACCTCGAGGAGAGCAAAGCAGTCATCCACAGCCCGATGCCCGTCATGGAAATGTCCGCTCTGACCGATCAGATAGCCGAGCTTCGTGCCTTCGAAACCTCGGCCGCTCCAATCGATTTCGGAGACCGAGCATGCCCAGGCCTTGCGGACAAACACATCCGAAAGCGCCTCGCAAAACGGCCGATCGAAGCCGGCATTGTGGGCGATGATGAGATCCGCAGGCCCAACGATCGCTTGGACTGCAGCAATATCGATCGACTGGCCGGCGACCATGGCATCGGTAATACCCGTCAGCCGGGTGATGTCGGGCGGAATGGCGATGGTCGGCTGCTGCAAACCGCCATAAACAGCGACCACATCGCCGATCTCACCCTCTGCGTTGTAGGTGAATGCGACCAGCCCGATCTCGATGACCTCGCATCTACGGGCATCGAGGCCGGTTGTCTCGGTGTCGAGGATGACGCCCCTCAGGGGAAAGCCGGGTCTCACGTCGGACACGACCGTGCGGGCTTCAAGCTTTCGCAATATTCTGTAGCGACCCGTCGCCTTCAACGCGGCAAGCATCTCGGTTTCGGAAAGGGAGGTCGATGCCTGCCGGCGGGCCCGGCTTCGCTCGGTTCTCGCGGCTGCTGGTCGCACATCTCGGGCAAACATGTCGAGCTGAGAGGTCATCCGGTCCCCATCGTTAAAGTGCTCCAACTCTAAAGCGCCGGTTGCCCTGTGAACACCTCTCCCATGCTCATACCCACCGATAATGCGATGGACCACCCCACATGCGCTCAGCGCGTCGGCAAAAAATCATGCCGGGACGGCCGTTTTTGCCTGCGTGTCCTGCTGCGGCCACCGCTGCAGTGCTTCCCGTCCGGCCTCCGTCAGGCCATAGACGCCTCTGTCGAGCCGTTCAAACCAGCCATAGACATTCGAAAGCAGTATCTTCCCGGCATCCGGTACGCCTGATCTGATTTCACGCACGCGCAGCGGGCCTGATTCCAGCGCCAGCGCACAGCCGAGCGCCTGCTGGCGGTACACGGTCATGACAGGCGCGCGCGTGCTCCCACCTATTGCTGGATCGCCGCGCCGCCTCTGGTGTTCGCGCATGAGCTTCGAACGCCGTTTCGGATTGGTTCGCGGCATCGGCGATACGGAGCCGACGATCACGCTGACGTCGCCGGCATCGGAAATGCCGAGCATGCCGACCCCGAGCCTGCGACAGAGATCGCGGTAGCGTTTATCGGCCTCGCGCCCTTTTCCCTTGGCCGAGACCCGAGCCGCGATCCAGACCTCGTCCGCGACAGCGGCGCGATCGACGGCCTGCAGTATGAGCTCCAGATTGAAGCGCAGCTTCAGTTCGCAGATCACGACCACGCGCGGATCGTCGTCGCTCAGGCCGACGAGATCGCAGCCGTCAACCTCGCCCTTGACGACGTAACCTGCCTTTTCGAGAAAGCCTTTGACGGGGAGATAAAGCGACGTTTCCATATGCCTGCAGGTTGAAGCGAAGAATCGCTCTCTAAGCTATATCGATCAGCCCCTACCGGACAATCATCCTAATCGGATAAAACCCGCGGCCGTCCGGCCGCGGGTTTCCCGGAAGCATAGAGAAAGGCCACGCTCCGTGACGCAGCCTGTTCTTTTGTTTACTTGCGGATCTCTTCCAGTTTGGCGAGAATGGCGTCCACCACGTCGGCACCGATCTCAGCCTTGTGCTTTTCATAGACGACCATGGACTTCTCGCGGATGCGAGCCTGTTCTTCAGCAGACAGGGTGTTCACTTCGAGACCAGCTTCCTTGATCTTCTCCAGCGACTTCTTGTTGAGCTCCTGGATGACCTTGCGCTCCTCATCGCGACCGACCACTGCGCATTCACGCAGTGCTGCCTGCTCTTCCGGCGTATAGCTGTCGAAGATCGGCTTCGAGAACAGGAAGAGGAAGGGCGTGTAAGCGTGGTTCGTCTCGGTCACGTACTTCTGCACTTCGAAGAACTTCGACGTATCGATCGTCACATAGGGGTTTTCCTGCGCATCGATCGCCTTGGTTTCGAGCGCCGAGAAGACTTCGCCGAAAGCCATCGGAGTGGCGTTGGCACCGAGGTTCTGGAAGGTGTCGAGGAAGATGTTGTTCTGCATCACGCGAACCTTCATCCCTTCGAAGTCTTCCCACTTGGTGACCGGACGAACCGAGTTCGACAGGTTACGGAAGCCGTTTTCCCAGTAGGCGAGATTGACCAGGCCGGCCGCTTCCAGCTTCTCGTTCATCATGTCGCCGAAATCGCCATCGAGCACCGTGTAGGCTTCCTGAGCGTTGCCGAAGAGGAACGGCAGATCGAATACGCCGAGTGCCGGTATGATGCCGACGAGCGGCGAGGAAGAGGTGACGACGGCCTCCTGCACGCCGGAGCGCAGGGCCTGCGTCGCCTGAAGGTCGCCGCCGAGCGCGCCGCCCCAGAAAGCGGTGAGCTTCAGCTTGCCACCGGATTTCTGATCGAGACAGGCCTGCATCGCCTTGATGCCGTTACCGACGGGATGGTCTTCGTTGATGCCGTTCGACACCCGGATGTTGCGGTCGTTGAACTCGGCGAAAGCCGGCGCCGCGGCCGAAAGACCGAAAGCGATGGCAGTCGTGGCAAGAAGCAGTTTTCTCACGGGGGTATCCTCCCTTGGATTGTTGGTGAGGGGTTGCGGGTTAAAGCCCTTCTAATGGAGCCAGCGTGCGGGCACGATGACGATGTCCGGGAACAGGACCAGAAGGAAAAGCACGAGTATCTGAGCGATCAGAAATGGCGTCACGCCGACAATTACCTTGCCGAGCGGAACCCGGCCGACGCCGCTGACGACGTTCAATACGACGCCGACAGGTGGGGTCAGCAGCCCTATGCAGGTATTCATGATGAACAGGACACCGAAGTAGACAGGATCAATTCCGGCCTGCTTGATGATCGGCATGAGCACCGGCGTCAGGATCAGGATCGTGGGCGTAAGGTCGAGTGCGGTGCCCACCACCAATACGACCAGCATGATGACGAACATCAGAAGCGTCGGGCGGTCGATCAGCGGAGAGATGAAGCCGGTGATTTCCGCTGGTATGTTCGCTGCAGTGATCAGCCACGAAGAAACGAGCGCGGCGCAAACGAGGAACATGATCACAGCGGTGGTCTTCGCCGCCTGGAGTATGACACCCGGCAGGTCACGCGGCTTGAGTTCCCGATAAATGAACATGCCGACAAAGAGGGCGTAGACTGCGGCGACCACAGCAGCTTCGGTTGGCGTCACGACGCCGGCCTTGATGCCGCCGAGGATGATGACCGGCATGCCAAGAGCCCAAAGCGCCCGCCCGGTGGCGCGGAGCCGCTCTTTCATCGGCGTGCGTGGAAGCGGCTGGATATCATCCTTCCGCACGACCAGCAGCCACGTGGCGACAAGCGCGATACCCATGATGAGACCGGGCACGATGCCTGCCATGAAGAGCTGCGTAATAGAGACGTTCGCCGCCACTCCGAACACGATGAAGGCCATGGATGGGGGGATGACGGGGGCAATGACACCACCTGCAGCGATCAGGCCCGCGGACCGGGGAACGTTGTAGCCGGCCTTCGCCATCATCGGAATCAGGATTGCCGCAAGTGCCGCAGTGTCGGCTGCCGCCGAACCCGAGATACTTGCCATGATCACGGCCGCCATGATGGCAACGATGCCGAGACCGCCGCGTATATGACCGACACAGGCGATTGCGAAATCGATGATGCGACGCGACAATCCGCCGGCGTTCATCAATTCACCGGCGAGAATGAAGAACGGGATGGCGAGGAGCGTGAAGGTATCGGCGCCCGCGATCATGTTTTGAGCGATGATCTGGGTGTTGAACATGCCCATGTACCACATGAGCACGACGCCGCAGAACATCAGCGAGAAGGCAACCGGCACGCCGATTGCCATGGCGCCGAGCAACGAAACGATGAAGACGACAAGGGTCATTAAGTGCGCTCCGCCAGCTGCTCGAGAGACATGTTTTCACCGGCGAAGGCGGCGATTTCTTCTTCCGTGACGCGCCCCGTCAGCAGGCGGAATAGACGCTCGAGCGCGATCAGGACCACGCCCGCTCCGGTGAAATATCCGATTCCGTAGACCCACAGCATCGAGATGCCGGTAACGGGTGCGGCCATCGAGGCATTGATCGGCGATTGCTTCCAGGTACCCCAGAAGAAGATCGCCGACACGGCGATGACGACGATATTGGAGAGGATCATGCAGATGATGCGGCCCTTGCGGCCGAACAGCGAGACCAAGGTCTCGACCCCGACATGCGAATTTTCACGGAAGGTGACAACCGCGCCGATGAAGGTGAGCCACACGAAGAAATACCGTGACATCTCGTCCGAGACGTTGATGCCGGAGTTGAAGCCGTAGCGCAGCACGACGTTCAGGAACACCATCACCGCCATGCCTGCGAGCAGCACGATCAAGAGCAGCTCGAGCAGTTTATAGAACGTATCGATCGCTTTTTGCATCTAGCCCTCCCGTTTCGCCTGCAAGAGCCCGCGTTCGGCCAGGTTCTTCATCAGAGCGCCCAGGCCGAAGCTCCATTTCGGGCAGCGGTCGCTATGATCGACCCAATTTACGAGGCGTCCGAGGCGCGGCGTCGAGATCTCGACCCGGTCTCCGATTTCATGGGTGAAACCGAGCCCGGCGCGCCGACGATCCTTCACTGGCGCAAACATCGTTCCGAGGAAGAAGACCACGCCATCCGGATACTGGTGGTTGTCGTTGAGAAGTTGCGAAACGAGGTCTTCCGGGCTGCGGCTGATGGCCGACATCGGGCTGACGCCGGTCATCTTGAAACCCTCTTTGCCTTCGACGAGAAGCGAGACTTCCGCCTGTTTCACGTCCTCGATCGTGAAAGCACCGTCGAAGAGCCGGATGAAGGGGCCGATCGAGCAGGACGCATTATTGTCCTTCGCCTTGCTGAGAAGCAGTGCGGAGCGGCCTTCGAAGTCCCGAAGATTGACGTCGTTGCCGAGCGTCGCACCGACGATCCTGCCCTTCGACGTGACGGCAAGCACCACCTCCGGCTCTGGATTGTTCCAGTCGGATTTGGGGTGGATACCGATATAAGCACCACAACCGACCGAAGACATGGGCTGCGCCTTGGTGAAGATTTCAGCATCGGGACCGATACCCACTTCGAGGTACTGCGACCAAAGACCGAGCTCCTGGAGCAGTTTCTTGACCTCGGCGGCCTTGTCGGAGCCGGCTACGAGGCCTTTGAGATTGTCGCCGAGGACGGGGGCCAGCCGGCCGCGAATTTCCTGCGCGCGCAGCGGATCGCCCTTGGCCTGCTCCTCGATCACCCGCTCCAGCATGCTGTCCGCAAAGGTGACGCCGGCCGCCTTGACGGCCTGCAGATCGGCAGGCGCCAGAAGATCGCCCGCCTCGCCACGGAGGAATGCATCGAGAGAGCCGAGGCTGGCAAAGCGCGACGGGTCGCGCAGCGCGTCGACAAGACCGTCGATCTCAAGAAGCTCGGAAATCGTTGCTGCGAGTGGGGTCAGGTCGAAAACCTCTCCATCCGAGATCAGGACCGGGCAAGGTCCGCCGGCGGTTTTGAACCAGACGCGCCCGACGAGCATCGCGCCGGATGCGTCCGCGGGCTGGATTGATTCAGCGCTCAGTGCCTGTTCGAAACTCACGAGAAATCCTCCGCTCATCTCGTACCTCGAAGGTACGGGTCTCCTATTGTCAGGATGTCTGACAACGAGATGACCTGCTTCTAGTATGACTTTTTGGCCATGTCTAGGCCGTGGATAAGTAAAGTCTGAAACGCCCCTCACGGGCTGCGCCGCCCGACCCGAACCTCAGGACGAAAAGCTTTCAATCGTCAGGTCCAGGCGGGCCGCCGCCCCGTTCAGATGGTTGCGCATCGCCTCCTCGGCCTTGGCCGGATCCCGCGCCGCCACGCCATCTCGGATAGAGACATGTTCCGCAATCGTGACTTCGACGATCTCCTCCAGAATTGCAGCGGCGCGTGCCGCGTTGATCGCCAGGCTGATCCGCTCGGCGATGAATCCGATAAAAAGCAGGAAATATTCGTTATGGGTGGCCGCCGCAATCGCCCGATGAAATGCGAGGTCGGCGACGATCCCCTGCTCCGTCCATTTTTCCGCGCCGGTCATCTGCTGCAACGCCTCGTCGATCTTGCCCAATTCCTGCGGCGTATGATTGATCGCCGCAAGCCGGGCCGCCTCCACCTCAAGCGGAATACGGAGCTGAAACAGATCCCGGAAACTTCCCCGATTGGCGAGATCTCCCTGCTCTATACGAAGCGATTGCCGGCGCTCGATTTCCGTGGCGAAGGCACCGACGCCCTGGCGCGTTTCCACCAGGCCCTCATTTCGCAGTTGAGCTATCGCCTCCCGCACCACCGAGCGGCTGACTCCGAAGGTCGTGGCGAGCAGATGCTCCGTCGGCAGTTTCTCTCCGGGTGCGATACGTCCTTCGGTGATCTCCCTGCCGATCTTCGCCGCGATGCGCGCGGGCAAATGCTCGCTCCTGCTGATCTGGCCGAAATCCATTGCCGCCAAGATTGCTCTCCCTTTTAGAATCTCAGTTGACAACCGGGATTCATGATCATCTCCGGGTCAACGGCATGCTTGAGCGCCGTCAACAGCTTTCGGCGGGTCTCCGGCAGCCTGGCGTCGAAATCCGGTCGCTTCAGGCGCCCGATACCGTGCTCGGCGCTGATGCTTCCGGTATAGCGATCGAGCACCTCGTTCACGACCGTCTTGGCCTTGTAGATCAATTCAATCCGCTCGTCGGGCGTACTGCCGGCCGGCGGCAGGACGTTGAGATGCACATTGCCGTCGCCGACATGGCCATAGGAAACGCTGACGGCGCCGGGAAGTGCGTCGGAGACCGCCTTTTCCGCCTCGTCTACGAAGGATGCCAGCTGCGAGAGCGGAACGGAGATATCGGTGCGCATATGAGCGCCGCGTTTCGCCTGGCCTTCGTTCATGCCCTCGCGGATCAACCAAAGATTGCGCGCCTGCGTCTGCGAGGCGGCGATCGTTCCGTCGAGGACGAGCCCTTCCTCCATCACACCTTCGAGGAAGCGCTGCATCAGATCGTCGACATCGACGAGGCCGGAGCCGGAGATCTCCATCAGCACATAGGCCGGATATTCCGCCGAGATCGGGATCGGCAAATCCGGCATCGCCTCCTGCGCCAAGGTGAAGGCGAGCGGCGGCATGAATTCGAAGGCCGACATCAGGTCGCAGCAGTCCCGACGCGCCCGGCGATAGAGCTTGATGGCATCTTCCAGGGAGGCAAGACCGAGCAGCGCCGTGGCCACGTGATCCGGATAGGGCGTCAGCTTGATGGAGACGGCGGTGATGATGCCGAGCGTGCCTTCCGCACCGATGAAAAGCTGCTTCAGGTCGATGCCGCGATTGTCCTTTCTCAACGTCGACAGACCTTCGAGGATGCCGCCGTCCGGGAGGACCACTTCAAGTCCCAGCACCAATTCGCGGGTCATGCCGTAGCGGAGCACGTTGATGCCGCCGGCATTAGTCGAAACATTTCCCCCGATCTGGCAGCTTCCCTGCGCACCGAGTGCAAGCGGAAAGAACATGCCCATCTCCGCAATCGCATCCTTGAGTTCGGACAGGATGCAGCCGGACTCGACCACCGCCGAAAAGTCGGCCGGATCGATCTTGCGGATGCGGTTCATGCGGGAGAGAGAAAGCACGACCTGTCTCTCCGGAGCATCGGGGATCGCGCCGAGCACGAGGCCGGTATTGCCGCCCTGCGGCACGATCGAAAGCCCAAGCTCCCGGCAGGCCTTCACGGCCGCCGCCACCTGCTCCGTCGAGCGCGGGCGAATCACCGCCACGGTGCCGCTGGTTACGTCGCCATGCCAGTCGCGGCAGTAACGGAGCATTTCCTCCGTTTCGCTCAGTACGATATCCTCGCCGAGCATCTGACGTAGCACCAGGCGCAGTTCCGCAGGTCCCTTTGCTTCCTCTATCGTGCCTGCGCTCGTCATGCTCCTTGCCCCTCCTCGCGCGTCTCTGCGAAAGCGTCCGCTATATGCCTGCACGCGATCGAGATTCTTTCGCTCGAACCGCTAGTCTCCTGTTTTCAATCGAAACATATAAGGTTATCAGACAACCGTACAAGACATATTTTCGACCCGCATGAAGACCTGATCGCATGCGGCCTCACTCAAGGAGGAGACATTCATGCATATCCTGATCATCGGCGCTGCCGGCATGGTCGGCCGCAAGCTCACGCAGCGCCTCGTCAAGGACGGCGCTCTCGGCGGAAGGACGGTGGAGAAGCTGACGCTCGTGGACGTGGTGACACCGGAAAGGCCGCAGGGTTTTGCCGGTACCGTCGTTGCACGCGAAGGCGATCTTTCCGCTTCCGGCGAAGCCGAGAAGCTCGTCGAGGGGCGCCCGGATGTCATTTTTCATCTGGCGGCAATCGTCTCGGGTGAAGCCGAGCTCGATTTCGACAAGGGTTACCGGATCAATCTCGACGGCACGCGCTATCTCTTCGATGCGATCCGCCTTGCTCACGATCAGGATGGCTACAAGCCTCGCCTTGTCTTCACCTCGTCGATCGCCGTGGTCGGAGCGCCGCTCACCTTCCCCATTCCGGACGATTATCATCTTACTCCGCTCACGAGCTACGGCACCCAGAAAGCGATCTGCGAGCTGCTGCTCTCCGACTACAGCCGCCGCGGCTTCTTCGATGGCATCGGCATCCGCCTGCCGACGATTTGCATCCGGCCCGGCAAGCCCAACAAGGCGGCTTCCGGTTTCTTCTCCAATATCCTGCGCGAGCCGCTGGTCGGCCAGGAAGCCGTGCTGCCAGTTTCGGAGGATGTCCGCCACTGGCACACTTCGCCGCGTTCGGCGGTCGGCTTCCTCATCCATGGCGCGACCATCGACCTTGAAAAGGTCGGCCCGCGGCGCAACCTTTCCATGCCGGGTCTCAGTGCCACCGTGGGCGAGCAGATCGAAGCGCTGCGCCGCGTTGCCGGCGAAGAGGCCGTGAAGCTCATCCGCCGCGAACCCGACGAGATGATCATGAAGATGGTCGCCGGTTGGGCGCCGGGCTTCGAGGCCAAACGCGCAACCGAACTTGGCTTCACTGCCGAAAAGAGTTTCGATGAGATCATCCGCGTGCACATCGAGGACGAACTGGGAGGAAAGCTGTGACCGGGAAGACGAAGGTTGCGTTTCTCGGCACTGGCTTGATGGGGGCACCGATGGCGCGGCGCCTGCTCGGTGCCGGTTTTCCGGTTACGGTGTGGAACCGTGACACCGCCAAGGCCGAGCCGCTGGCCGCCGACGGTGCTGAAATCGCTGCCTCGCCGGCCGATGCCGTCGCCGGCGCAGCTGTCGCCTTCACCATGCTGACCAACGGCCAGGCCGTATCGGAGGTCCTCTTCGAGCGCGGCGTCGCCGATGGCCTGGCCGAAGGTACGATCGTCGTGGATTGCAGCTCCATAGCCCCGCAGATCGCCCGCGAACATGCGCGCAGATTGGCGGAAAAGGGCATCCGTCACCTCGACGCACCGGTTTCAGGCGGCGTGGTCGGCGCGGCCGCCGGTACGCTCGCCATCATGGCCGGCGGCGATGGCGCCGCGGTCGAAAGCCTGAAGGACGTTTTTGCCGCGCTCGGTCGCGTAACCCACGTTGGCCCGAGCGGTGCCGGCCAGGTCTGCAAGCTCGCCAACCAACAGATCGTCGCCGTCACCATCGGCGCGGTGGCCGAAGCCATGATCCTGGTGGAGGCCGGCGGTGCCTCGCGCGCGGCTTTTCGGGACGCGATCCGCGGCGGCTTCGCCGAAAGCCGGATCCTCGAACTGCACGGCGCCCGTATGGTGGAGCGCAACTTCGTGCCCGGTGGCGCTTCGAACAACCAGCTGAAGGACCTGAACGCCGTGATGGCCATGGCGGATGGGCTCTCCCTCGAGCTTCCCCTGACCAAGCAAGTGCGGCAGGAATTTGCCGATTTCGTCGAGTCCGGCGGCGGCGAACAGGACCACAGCGGACTGCTTCTGCATCTCGAAAAGCTCAACCCAAGGAATTAGGTCCCGCCATGACTGACAAACCCCAGCGCCGCCTGCGCTCACAGGACTGGTTCGACAATCCGGACCATATCGATCTGACGGCGCTCTATCTGGAGCGCTTCATGAACTACGGTGTGACGCCGGAGGAATTGCGTTGCGGCAAGCCCATCATCGGCATTGCCCAAAGCGGCAGCGATCTCACCCCATGCAATCGGGTGCACATGGATCTGGCGAAGCGCGTTCGCGACGGCATCCGCGATGCCGGGGGATTCCGATCGAGTTCCCGACGCATCCGATTTTCGAGAACTGCAAGCGCCCGACGGCCGCCCTCGATCGCAACCTCGCCTATCTCGGCCTCGTTGAAATTCTCTACGGCTATCCGCTGGATGGCGTGGTGCTGACCACCGGCTGCGACAAGACCACTCCGTCCGCCCTGATGGCGGCCTCGACGGTCGACATCCCGGCGATCGTGCTCTCCGGCGGCCCCATGCTCGACGGCTGGCACGAAGGCGATCTCGTCGGCTCCGGCACGGTGATCTGGCGCATGCGCCGCAAGCTCGCGGCAGGCGAGATCGACCGCGAGGAGTTCATGCAGGCAGCACTCGATTCGGCTCCCTCCGTCGGCCATTGCAACACCATGGGCACGGCTTCGACAATGAACGCGATGGCCGAAGCGCTCGGCATGTCGCTCACCGGTTGCGGCGCTATCCCCGCTGCCTATCGCGAGCGCGGGCAGATGGCCTATCGTACCGGACGCCGCGCCGTGGAACTCGTCTTCGAGGACCTGAAGCCCTCCGACATCCTGACCCGGGACGCCTTTCTCAATGCCATCCGCGTCAACTCGGCGATCGGCGGATCGACCAATGCCCAGCCGCATCTTGCCGCCATGGCGAAGCATGCCGGCGTCGAGCTTTATCCGGACGACTGGCAGGTCCATGGTTTCGATATCCCGCTGCTCGCCAACATCCAGCCGGCGGGTGCCTATCTCGGTGAACGCTATCACCGCGCCGGCGGCACACCCGCGATCATGTGGGAACTCCTGAAGGCCGGAAAGCTCGACGGCGGCTGTCGAACCGTCACGGGAAAAACCATGGCCGAGAACCTCGAAGGGCGCGAATCCACGGATCGCGAAGTTATTCGCCCCTTCGACGAGCCCCTCAAGGAAAAGGCAGGCTTCCTGGTACTGAAGGGCAATCTCTTCGACTTCGCCATCATGAAGATGAGTGTCGTCTCCGACGATTTCAGGAAGCGCTATCTTCAGGAGCCGGGCCGCGAGGGCGTTTTCGAGGGCAAGGCCGTGGTCTTCGATGGCTCGGAGGACTACCACAAGCGCATCAACGACCCTGAACTCGAGATCGACGAGAACACCATCCTGGTGATCCGCGGCGCCGGCCCGCTCGGCTGGCCGGGGTCGGCGGAAGTCGTGAACATGCAGCCGCCGGATCACCTCTTGAAACGCGGCATCCGGAGCCTGCCTACCATCGGTGACGGACGTCAATCCGGCACAGCCGACAGTCCCTCCATCCTGAACGCCTCGCCGGAGAGTGCGGCCGGCGGCGGTCTCGCCTGGCTGCGGAGCGGTGATGTGATCCGCATCGATTTCAACCTGGGTCGCTGCGACATGCTGGTTTCCGACGAGGATATCGAAAGGCGCAAGGCGGACGGCATTCCCGCCGTACCGGCCGATGCCACGCCCTGGCAGCGCATCTACCGCAAGTCCGTCACCCAGCTTTCCGACGGCGCGGTGCTCGAAGGTGCAGCAGACTTCCGGCAGATCGCCAAGAACCTGCCCCGCCACAATCACTAGAGCACTTCCGGGAAAAGTGTTTTCCGTCCGGAAGTGCGTTGGATCAAATGGTTCCAAGAAGTTGAGACACGGGATGAGGAAAACCGACACACTTTTCCTCATCCCGCTCTAGCGCAATTCCAGGAAGCGTTCGTAGGTTTCAAATCCCTGATGATGAAGTGGCGGCTCCGGCCGCCCTTTTTTTATTCAACGGATAGCTCCCAGCCAGAAGCCGGGTGGGGCATGAAAGTGCGGCGGCGCGGACATCATCGCGCACCGCCGAGAAACCCGTTATTCATCCAGTTCGTCCATGCCCCCCGAATGATCGGCGCTGAATACGCCTTCGACACCAGAGCGGCCGTCGCCGCTCCACGCGCGGGTTGCATCCTCTCGGCGATTTTCCCGCCGTCGGGATCGTCTGCGTCGGAAACGCGTTCTCTCCCTGAACGTTTGAGCGCCAAGTCTATATTATTTTCTTGAATGAAAGGAACTCGGCATGAGCCGTCTCGTCATTGTTTCCAATCGTGTACCCGTTCCTGACAAGGGCGGCATTGTGCCTGCCGGCGGGCTGGCGGTCGCGCTGAAAGTCGCCCTTGAAGAGCATGGCGGCATCTGGATGGGCTGGTCGGGACAATCGAGCGGAGAGCACGAGCCGCAGCCGCTTGCTCAGTTGCAGCAAGGCAATATCACCTATGCACTCACGGATCTGACCGATACCGACGTAGAAGAATACTACCGAGGCTTTGCCAATCGCGTTCTCTGGCCAATCTGTCACTACCGGCTTGATCTTGCCGAATACGGCCGCAAGGAGATGGCCGGCTATTTCCGCGTCAACCGCTTCTTCGCCCACCGGCTGGCGCCGCTCATCAGGCCCGATGACGTGATCTGGGTGCACGACTACCACTTGATCCCTCTCGCCGCGGAACTGCGCCAAATGGGCTTGAAGAACCGGATCGGCTTCTTTCTCCACATTCCCTGGCCGCCTGCCGACGTGCTCTTCACGATGCCCGTTCACGAGGAGATCATGCGCGGCCTGTCGCACTACGATGTCGTCGGCTTCCAGACCGATCATGATCTTGAGAACTTTGCCGGCTGCCTCCGGCGGGAAGGCATCGGCGATGAACTCGGCGGAGGCCGCTTCAGCGCCTATGGCCGCGTGTTCAAGGGCGGCATCTATGCAATCGGCATCGAGACTGCGGCCTTTGCCGAATTCGCCAAGAAGGCATTGACCAACAAGACCGTCAGGAAAGCGCGAGAAAGCATCGAGCACCGCAGCCTGATCATCGGTGTCGATCGCCTGGATTACTCGAAGGGAATCACGCAGCGGATCGACGCATTCGAGCGCTTCATCCTGGCCAATCCGGCCCAGCAGGGGCGTGTCACCTATCTGCAGATCACGCCGAAGTCGCGCTCCGAAGTGCCGGAATACGAAGCCATGCAGCGCACTGTGGCCGAACAGGCCGGCAGGGTAAACGGCGCGCTCGGCGCGGTCGATTGGGTGCCCATACGCTATATCAACCGCTCGGTGGGCCGGAATATTCTTGCAGGGCTTTACCGGCTTGGCAAAGTCGGCCTCGTGACACCGCTTCGAGACGGGATGAACCTGGTTGCGAAGGAATACGTGGCCGCGCAGGATCCGGACGATCCGGGCGTGCTCGTGCTTTCGCGCTTCGCCGGAGCCGCCCGTGATCTGAGAGGTGCCCTGCTCGTCAACCCCTACGACATCGAGGGGACCGCAAACGCTATGGCGCGCGCACTCAGCATGCCGCTGGAAGAGCGGAAGGATCGCTGGAAGACAATGATGGATCACTTGCTGGAACACGACGTCTCGCGCTGGTGCCGGGACTTTCTCGATGATCTGAGGACATCACCGGATCCGTCGCGTTAGATCGCTGCTCTCTATCTTTGGCCCTGTACAGCCATGACCGGCTGCCTCAAGATCATGCGGCCGTGGGACCCGGATCATCGTCATGTGGAATGGCCGCTTTCCTGGGCCGCGGCCGGAAATTGACCACTTGCGGAGCGTGGTCGATCAGTTGCACGGGTTCGTTGCTCGTCTGTTGCAGGCGAGCCTCCGACTCGGGTTTAAGGACGATGCGCTCGACCGCGAGGATTTCGGGCCAGCCGTCCTCTCCGAGGATCTCGGTCCTCTCGCCGACGGCCAGCCCAAGCAGCGCCAAACCCCGCATCGTCCGAACGGAGATAGCGGAGTCGGCAGGTCTACTCGCTGTGCTGCGGACCACAACATGTGGTCCGCAGCACACGCCGTTGACGGTGTAGGCTACCTGCGTGTCCAGCGTGACGATATTCTCAGGTATGTCTTCACGGAAGAACACGCTGGCGTAGTTCAACTTCTCGCGCAGTAGAATCGTAAAGGATTCCGTGTGGCCGGTTTCGTCCAGCATGGACATCAGGATGTTTAGGTCTCCTGCAGTCAGTTGGCAGAAAGCTTCTCTCGACATTGCGCATCACTCCAGCTTCCGTCGGGTCGTGGGACCTGCCCTCTCGAGCAAATATGGGGGCACGAACGGCGCAACCATGGCGGTCGGCCTTTGCTCGTGCTGACGAGACAGGAACTCCCCGTGCCGACCGCGAGCGGTTCGACACAGGGCTACGAGCCTGCGGTGAGGCAACCTCCTCTAGGTTTCCGCTTTCTGCTACCGGGCAAGTGCATGGAGTCCTCGATCGAGTCCTTTTGAGCGCCGGAAGCCTCAGAGGGCGAGTTCGCCCGTCACGTCGTCCTCGACCCGAGCGACCGTCAGACGGTTTCTCTGCCCATCTCGAGAGAACCACTCGACCGCCTGTCCGGACCGGAGACCCAGAAGCGCCACTCCGACCGGCGTCAGGACGGAAATCCTCCCCTCCTCGGCATCGACGTCATCAGGATGGACGAGAGAGAAAGTCCGGCGAATTCCGCCCTCGACCTCGCAAGTGACCACGGACCCTATCCTGATGACGTCGGGCGGCACCTGGTCGTCTGGCAGAACGCAAGGGCGCTCCAGCTTTTCGATCAGTTCAGCGGCGATGTCGAAGTCCCTCGACAAGGCTTGATAGGCCAGGCGGCTGAGAAGAGAATAGTCCGTCGCTCCAATGAAAGGCAGGGGCAGATTCGAGGAGACCATGATGCTGGACATCGTTCGCGATACCTCCGGAACAGGCACGGGATTTCCGCGTGCATGCAGTTGAAATATTCGGGAAGATTGTCGCGCATGTCAGCGAGAATTGTGCTGACCGCGTTCACCCAGGATCCGGCGGGCGACGAGGCCGGATCCGGGTTACGATCCTGCGATCAGGCGGATCCCCAGAGCGTTAGGCGGATATATGTCGCGGTTCGTCAGCATGGCCGGATGATCGCCCGCGGTATCAGGGAAGTCAAGCCGCCCGGCCGGGGTGACGCAAGTGCGCAAGCACCCGCGGCACGCAGCCGGAGCGGCATTATCGCCCCTGCGCCTCAGATCACGCCGAGGGCATCCATTGCCTCGGCCACCCTGGCAAAGCCAGCTATGTTTGCTCCGAGGACATAGTCTCCCGGAGCTCCATATTCCTCTGCGGTCTCGGCGCAACGATCGTGGATCGCCTGCATGATGGTTGCAAGACGCGCCTCGGTCTGCTCGAACGTCCAGCTGTCGCGTGAGGCGTTCTGCTGCATCTCGAGAGCGGAGGTGGCAACTCCCCCTGCATTCGCGGCCTTGCCCGGGGCGAACAGCACACCCGCCTCCTGGAAGATGCGGACGGCCTCCGGCGTGGAAGGCATATTGGCGCCCTCCCCCACGGCAAGAACACCGTTCTTGACCAATACCCTTGCGTCCTTCCCGGTAAGCTCGTTCTGAGTCGCGGAAGGCATCGCCACATCACAGGGCGCATCCCAGATCGAGCCCGCTTTGATATAGTGAGCCCCGGCGCCTTTCAGTCGCGCATATTCCGAGATCCGCTCGCGACGCACTTCCTTGATCTCCTTAACCAGTTCAAGGTCGATGCCGTCCTCGTCCACAACGTATCCGTTCGAATCGGAGCACGCCACGATCTTCCCTCCGAACTCGACCACCTTCTCCATGGTGTAGATCGCTACGTTGCCGGATCCGGAGACGGTCACCCGTTTGCCGTCGAAGTCCAGGCCCCTGGTTCCAAGCATGCGCTGGACGAAATAGGTGGCTCCGTAGCCCGTCGCTTCTTTCCGGGCGCGCGAACCGCCGTAGAACAATGCCTTGCCCGTGAGGACACCGGCCTCGTAGCGGTTGGTAAGCCGCTTATACTGACCGAACATGTAGCCGATCTCCCGGCCCCCGACACCGATGTCACCCGCAGGAACGTCCGTGTATTCGCCGAGATGCCTGTGAAGCTCCGTCATGAACGATTGGCAGAAGCGCATCATCTCGCCGTCCGAACGGCCCCTGGGATTGAAGTCGGAGCCGCCTTTGCCCCCGCCGATCGGCATCCCGGTCAGTGCGTTCTTGAAGGTCTGCTCGAAGCCGAGGAACTTGATGATTCCGACATTCACCGAAGGATGAAACCGGATCCCGCCCTTGTACGGCCCGAGTGCGGAGTTGAACTGAACCCGGAACCCCCGGTTGATCTGGACTTGGCCCTTGTCGTCCACCCAGGGCACGCGGAAGATGATCTGACGCTCCGGTTCGCAGATCCTCTCGATGAGCGCGTTTTCGGCGTAACGGGGATGTTTGGCTATCACGCGCCCGAGGCTCTCCAGGACCTCGCGCACGGCCTGGTGAAACTCGTGTTCACCTCCGTTACGCCTCAGGACTTCGGTTAGAATGGGTTCCAGTTTTTCGTCGACATTCACAATGGTTCTCCTAACGCCGTCTTACCTCAATCGGCACAGGCGCAATATCCGAACGATGTGATTTAGGGAATAAGCAATTTTCGGTTGTTCAACCACCAGTAGGCGAAAGGCGCTTCAGACCTCCCGAATCCCTTTGCGTGGGGGCGTCATCGCCTGAAGATGTGAATCGCGCCGCCGGCGTCGTCGGATACGAGGATGGACCCGTCCGGCGCTTCCTTGACGTCGACCGGACGACCGACGTTTCTGAGGAAGGCGGTCGCCGAGACCGGGCGGCCGCCGCGGAAGCGGACCCGCACGACCTGATAGCCGACCGGTACCGACCTGTTCCAACTGCCGTGCTGGGCCACCAGAGCATCGCCGCCCAGGCTGCGGAAGAAGTGAATCCCGAGCGCTGCGACATGCGCCTGAAAGTTGAAGACAGGTGGAATCTGGCGCGCGGGCGGCGACGCGTCCTCGAACCCTGTGAGCGGCACCTCGCCTCCGAAATAGGGGAAGCCGTAAAAGCCGCCCGGCCGCAAAGCGTTCAGCTCATCGGGCGGGATATCGTCACCCATTCTGTCGGCACCATTGTCGGTAAAGAACATTGTGCCGCCGCGCCAGTCGAAGCCGACAGAGTTGCGCACACCCCAGGCCACTCTGCGAAGGTCGGACCCGTCCTGGTTCATGCTGACGATCGTACCTTGCAGCCCGCGGGGAATGCAAATGTTGCAGGGTGATCCGAGCGAGACATAGAGGCGGGAATCCGGGCCGACGGCGACATAACGATAGCCGTGGGCGCCCGAATCCGGCAGGTCGCGCCGAATAACGCGTCTGCCGCTCAAAGTGCCGCCGCGGCCGATCTCGAAAGCCGTTATGCTGTTTCCCGAAGCGACGAACAGCCGGCCGCGTGAGCAGGCAACGCCGTTCGCATTGGAAAATCCGGAGGCGACCCTGCGGGCGCCGCCCCCGGAAAATGACACGGCATAGACCGAGGAGCCCTTGGTTCCGACGAACAATACGTCGCCGCACACCGCCATCTCGCGTGCGGTCGGCACGCGCGCGAGCAGTTCCGCCCGCGCCGTACCGAGGGGCAGGCCGCAGGCGAGTGCCACGGCTGAGACGAGCGCGACAAAACCGGCTTTCGGGAATGAGAGGCCCATCGCCACCCTCCGAATGCACGCGAATCGTGCTGGAACGGAATTGGAGCGGCGCAGTCCCGTTTCAAGCCGAAGTCCGAGCCTCACGGCGAAGTGATCTCCTCTTTCCTTCGTCGGGCGCACAGGACCGTCATACGCCGCGACGGAACATCATTCCGGCAACCTGCTCGGCAGCCAGACCCATGCCAAGACCCCGACTGCGAGCGTCACGAGACCGCCCGTGCCGATCGCGACATGCATGCCGGTGAGGAACGCTTCCTGAGCCTGAATCAGGCTTTGATATGCAAGTCCGGGCTGATCGAGCGTTTCATCGAGCGTCCCCGCTGCACCGGGGCCGAATAGCCGGAAGTTCAGTGTCGCCAAAGATCCAAGCAGAGAAATACCCAGCGCGTTGCCCAGTTCGTTGCTGGTCTCCGCAATCGAACCCGCCGCACCCGCCCGGCTCGCAGGAACCGCCGAAACCGCGATGTCGGCCACAAGGCTGAAGGACAATCCATATCCGACGCCGGCGACCATTGTGGAGGCGACGAAGACCGCAATGCCTGCCTCGGTCGTCGTGAAAAGCAGCAGGAAAGCGCCGGCGCTGATCAGCAGATGCGTTGCCACAAGTGCGGTCTTCCGGCCGATCCGTTCGACGATGCGGGCGGTGCCCACGCAGGTCGCCGTCAGCACGATCGCGCCCGGCAGGGTCAACAGCGCGGCGGCAAACACATCGATGCCCAGCACCGATTGCAGGTAGACGCCCGACAGATACCCGGCAGCAGACCACACGACCAGCGACAGAAGGCCCGTCAGAATAGCGGTAGAGAAGATGCGCTCGCGGAAGAGACCGAGGTCGAGCAGCGGGTATTCAAGTCTTGCCTGTCTGAGAACGAATAGCGCCAGCGCCATTATGCCGGCGGCTCCGGCAAGGATTTGTGTCGGAGTGAAGCCATAGGCGGCCGCATGCTTGAGCGAATAGGTGAACAGCAAGATGCCGGCGAAGGACAGGACGAGGCTCGCCAGGTCGATGCTGCCGCCGACGGTCGAGCGCACCTCGCGCAACAGGATGGGTGCGCCGATCATGAAGCCGATGACAACGGGGACATTGATGAGAAACACGGCGCCCCACGCGAACTGCCGCAGCAGCATGCCGCCAATGAGCGGGCCGATCGCAAAGCCGGCTGCGAAAGTGGCCGCAAAGATGCCGATAGCCTGAGCGCGCAGTCGCGGATCGGGGAACAAGGCGCTGACGATGGCCAAGCCGGACGGCAGGAGTGTTGCGCCACCCAGCCCCATCAGGGCACGCGAGGCGATCAGCAGCTCTGGCGTTTGCGAATAGGCCGCGCCGAGCGACCCTGCACCGAAGACCGCCGCGCCGGTCATGATGAGTTTCAGCCGGCCGTAGCGGTCGCCGATATTCCCGAAAACGATCAGCAGCGATCCGACCACGAAGCCGTAGATGTCCAGGATCCAGAGCGCCTGATCAGCGGTCGGCTGAAGGGCCGAAGTGACATGCGGCATAGCGAGATAAAGGATCGACCCGTCCATGGCCACAAGCAGGACCAGGGGTAAAATGGCGATGAGTCCCAGCCATGCGGTTCGATCGGCGGATCGTGGAAGTGAAGTATCGGTCATGGGCACAAATCCTCTGGGAACCGCATGCGAAGGCATGCGGATTGGCCGCCGGCGCGAGGCCGGTGGATGGTTGCGATTGAAGGGCAGTTACTATATACTTCCGGTAAGTTACTTTTGGTATATAGCGATGTCAAGCAGGCCGAAGAAAATGCAGCCTCCCGCCAAGCGTGTCCGTCTCAGTCGCGAGCAGCGACGGCGCCAGCTTCTCGACGTGGCGTGGCAGCTTGTGCGCGAAGAAGGTTCGGATGCCCTGACGCTCCCAAGGCTTTCGCAAGGAGCTGCTGTCGCCAAGCCGGTGGTCTATGATCATTTCGGCACGCGCAATGGCCTGCTGATAGCGCTCTATCGGGATTTTGACGCCCGGCAGACCGAGATGATCGACGCCGCACTCGACGGGAGCGGCCCGACCCTCGAAGATCGAGCCAAGGTCATCGCAACCTCATACGTCGACTGTGTGCTCGCGCAGGGCCGGGAAATGCCCGACGTGCTCGCAGCCCTTGCGGGCTCCCCCGAGTTGGAGGCAGTAAAGCGAGACTATCAACTGGCTTTCATCGAGAAGTGCCGAAGGGCACTGGCGGCTTTCGTGGGGCGGCGAGGCATCGGACCGGCGGGGTTCTGGGCTATGCTCGGCGCTGCTAACGCCCTGTCGGATGCCGCCTCTACGGGGGAGATCACGGCGGCGCAGGCGCAGGAGGAGCTTTTCGCGACCATTGTCGCGATGATCGACAGAAGTCATCGTTGATCACCTGGAGTATCAAGGCCAGACCGGGAACGCGGGACCGCAGCGGCAACAGCACCGCGCGTCTTATCGGACGGGCAAAAGTCGCTGTAGCGCTTTGATCTGCTGCATGTTTTTGTCGGCTACGATCAAAGGAAGACGCCGGAAAACGGTCACTCGAACAGGTCTGGATTGTCCGCCTCGATCTGCGGCAGGTCGGCCAGAATGCCGTTGAGATGGCTGCGCATGGCGGCCGCGGCCGCGTCGGCATCCCGCGCGTCGATGGCGGTGATGATCGCCTCGTGTTCGGCAATCAGTTTCTTCATCGAGTCCGGATGGCGCAGCTGGAGGTTGCAGACCCGATCCATGTGTGCCTTGATGTCGGAGATGGCGTTCCAGGCGAGGCCGCAGCCTGCACCCTCGGCGATCGCAATATGGAACTGCTCGTCCTCCCGGCGGAAAGCATTGTGGTCATTCGCCTCATTCGCCGCCTTTTGCCGAGCGAGGATCGTGTCGATCTTGCGCCGCGTCCAGCTATCGAATGTCTCGCTGGCCCGGCGCGCCACCGCGACTTCGATCGCCTCGCGCACGAAGCGGGATTCCATCATTTGTCTGGCTGAAATCCGCACGACGACGGTGCCCCTGTTGGGCCGGATATCCACCAGTTTGGATTTGCCCAGCGCGATGAGCGCCTCGCGCACGGGCTGACGCGACACGCCCATGCGTGTGGCGATTTCCTGTTCGGAGAGCCGCATTCCGGGGGCGAGCTCCAGCCGGATGATGGATTCGCGCAAGTCCCGCTCGACCTGGGCCGCGGCGGTTTCGCCGGTGTCGATCTTCAGGGATTCGAGGTTCATGTCTTTCGCCGCCGTCATCCGTTGACATCCAATTTGAACCACCATACAGTACCATACAATTCAGGCGCAACAGAAATCCGGCAAACCGGATGAACAGGGAGGGGCTGGCGCCGCGCGGGCCGGCCTGAGAACGCTATTGCTGTCCAATTTCATCGCACCCGATTCCGATGATCCCCGCCTGCGTATTAAATCCCGCTACCAGATGCTTGTCGATGGCAAGTCGGTCGATGCCGCTTCAGGCAGGACGATCGATCGGGTGAGCCCCGGCCACGCCGGCGTCACGGTCGGCACATGGCCGGAGGCCTCGGCCGACGACGTGCGCAAGGCCGTCGCGGCCGCTCGGAAGGCTTTCGATACCGGCCCGTGGTCGCGCATGTCGGGCGCAGAGCGGTCGCGCCTGATGTTCAAGGTCGCCGACCTCATCCTCGAGAGACAGGAGGAGCTGGCTCTGATCGAGAGCCTCGAGGTCGGCAAGCCGATCGCGCAGGCGCGCGGCGAAATCGGTTTCTGCGCAGATCTCTGGTCCTATGCCGCCGGCCAGGCCCGAGCGCTGGAAGGACAGACCCACAACAATATCGGCGACGATCGTTTGGGCCTTGTCCTGCGCGAGCCGGTCGGGGTCGTCGGCATCATCACGCCTTGGAACTTCCCCTTCATCATCGCGTCGGAACGCGTGCCATGGGCGATCGGCAGCGGCTGCACGGTCGTGCTGAAGCCCTCCGAGTTCACTTCGGGCACGTCGATCCGTATGGCGGAGCTGGCGCGCGAAGCCGGCATTCCCGATGGAGTGTTCAACGTCGTCACCGGTTATGGCGACCCCGCCGGCCAGGTGCTGGCCGAAGACCCGAGCGTCGACATGGTCGCCTTTACCGGCTCTGTCCGCGTCGGCACGAAGCTCGGCGAGATCGCGGCGCGCAGCGTCAAGCGCGTGGGGCTGGAGCTTGGCGGCAAGGGGCCGCAGATCGTCTTCGCCGATGCGGATCTCGACGCGGCGGCAGACGGCGTCGCCTATGGCGTCTACCACAATGCCGGCCAGTGCTGCATTTCCGGCAGCCGGCTTCTGGTGCAGGAGGGCATCCGCGATGCGCTGATGGAGCGCCTGCTCGACATCTCGCGCAAGGTGACTTTCGGCGATCCGCTGAACGAACGCACCAGGATCGGCGCAATGATCTCGGAGACGCATGCCGAAAAGGTGCATTCCTATGTGACGGCCGGCATCGCGTCTGGCGCGGAACTGCTGCTCGGCGGCGAAAGGACCGGCAGGGAGGCCGGCCTTTACTATGCACCGACTGTCTTTGCCGGCGTCACGCCCGACATGTCGATCGCACGCGAGGAGATCTTTGGTCCCGTGCTTTCAACGCTGACCTTCAAGACCCCGGACGAAGCCGTAGCGCTGGCGAACGCCACCGAGTTCGGTCTTTCGGCCAGCGTCTGGTCGACCAATCTCGAAACCGCGCTGCAGAGCATCCGCCGCATCCGCGCCGGCCGATGCTGGATCAACAGCGTGATCGACGGCACGCCGGAGCTGCCGATCGGCGGTTACAAGAAGAGCGGCCTGGGCCGCGAGCTCGGCCGCTACGGCTTTGACGAATATTCCCAGTTCAAAGGCGTCCACGTGACGCTCGGGCGCCCCGCGCCCTGGTTCACATAATCGGCCGCAGTCGGGGTCGGGAGGAGGAATATCTCGGCTGGCGTGATCTTTGGTCGGAGCCCGCCAGCCGAGACTTGGGTCTTGCGACCCGCAATGCACATCCAAAGGGAGGACACGCAATGAAACTGACCAGGCTCAGAACCGCGGCGCTGGCTGCGGGCCTTGCCACCTTGTTGACGTCGAGCGCGCTCGCCGCAGACGTCAAGGCAACGATGATCATCTATCTCGATCCGAGTGTGCAGTTCTTTAATCCGGTGGTGAAGGGAGCGCAAGACGCCGCCGCCCAATTCGGCGTCGACCTGGACGTGCAGTATGCCAACAACGATCCGGTGCGCCAGAACGACCTGATCGAAAGCGCGACGGCCAGCGGCGTCGATGGCATCGCCGTCGCGATCTCCAGTTCGGATGCTTTCGACGAGAGCATCTGCGCGGCAGTCAAGGCCGGTATCATCGTCATCGGCTTCAACAACGATGATCTCGACGGCGCCAAGGGCAACTGTCGCCAGGCCTATGTCGGCATGAACGAGCTTGCCTCCGGCTATGAGCTCGGCAACCGGATGATCAAGGAATTCGGCCTCAAGTCCGGCGACGTCGTCTTCAACCCGCGCGAAATTCCGGAAGCTAGCTTTGCAGTCGCCCGTGGCGGCGGCATCGAGAAGGCGATGACCGAAAACGGCATCAAGGTGGAGACGGTTCGAGCCGGTCTCGACCCCGCCGAAGCGCAGAACATCATTGCGCAATTCCTCATCGCCAACCCGAATGTGAAGGCGCTGTTCGGCACCGGCTCGGTCACCTCGACCGTCGGCGCGGGCGCCATCAAGGACGCCGGCGTAGACATTCCCTTCGGCGGTTTCGACCTTGCGGTCGAGATCGTAAATGCGGTGGAATCCGGCGCAATGTACGCGACCATGGACCAGCAGCCCTATCTGCAGGGCTACTATCCGATCGCCCAGATCGCGCTTGCCAAAAAATACGGGCTGACACCGACCGACATCGACACGGGCCAGGGCGCCTTCCTGAGACAAGTCGCGCATCGGTTCGGTCAAGCCGCTGATCGGCAGCTACCGCTAACCGCGTTCCGAGGGAGCCCGCCGGCGCGGCCGGCCGGTTCCCCCTTCCCCAACGATCGGGTGCCAGACCGTGACTCCTGTCCTAGCCGAAAGTGCCGCGCCACGCTCGCGGACCCAGAGACAATCCATCCTCAAGCAGATCATGGGCATGCCGGCGGGAGCGATCTTTCTCGTCTTCATGACCCTGCAGATCGTCTGCATCGCCGGCGCGCTCCTCTATCCGGACGAGTTCCGCTACCTCTCACCGCAGAACCTGACGATCCTGATGAAGGCGATCCCCGTGCTTGGATGCCTCGCGCTCGGAGCCGGCGTATTGATGATCGCCGGTGAATTCGACCTTTCCATCGGCTCCGTCTACACATTCACGGCCGTGCTGATGGCCTCGCTCGTCAATGCGGGGCTGAGCGCCTTCGTCGCCGCACCTATCGGTATTCTGACGGGCGTGCTGATCGGTTCCCTCAACGGCCATATCACCCTGCGCTTCGGCCTGCCATCCTTCATCGTCACACTCGGCGGGCTCCTCTTCTGGCGCGGCGCGGTGCTGCTCTACAACGGTGCCGTCCAGGTGCGTTTCGATCCGGAACCGGTCTTCACCAGCCTCTTTTCCGGCACCCTGTTCGGCGTCAACGCCGCCTTCATCTGGATCGTCCTCTTCGTCATAGGCTTTCACCTGCTGCTACACCGCCACCGCTTCGGCAACCACGTTTTCGCGACCGGTGGCAATCGCGCTGCGGCCGAGGCGATCGGCATCAACACCAGCCGCGTCAAACTGGTTGCCTTTGCGATTGCGGGCGGCATGGCTGCGGTGGCGGGCATTCTTGCGACAGCCCGCGTCGGCAGCGTGCAGCCGGGGCAGGGTGCGGGTCTGGAACTCCAGGCCATCGCCGCCTGCGTCATCGGCGGCCTGTCGCTGCGCGGAGGGCGCGGATCGATCGTCGGAATCTTCTCGGCGTGCTGCTCATCCACACGATCACCGACGTCCTGCTTCTCCTGCGGGCACCGGGCTTCTACCTCGACATGTTCATAGCCACGCTGATCGTGCTGGCTGCAATCTTCAACCATCTCATCGAGCGGCGAGGTCTTGCGTGATGTCGACCCCCAATCTTCTCGAACTGCACAACATTTCGAAGTGCTTCGGTGCGCTGACCGCGCTTCGCAATCTGAGCTTCCATATCGGCGAGGGGGAAGTCGTCGGCCTTTTGGGTGACAACGGCGCCGGCAAGTCGACGACCGTCAATCTCATCTCCGGCATCCACAAGCCGACGGACGGCTATCTCAGCGTCGACGGCAAGAAGACGACCTTTTCCTGCCGCTCGGATTCCGCCGATGCCGGCATCGAAACGATCTATCAGCACACCGCGCTGGTCGATTCACTCTCGATTACCCGCAATATCTTCATGGGCCGTGAGCTGACCGACCGCTTCGGCTTCCTCAGGCAGCGCGAGATGCGCGACATCGCCATGGAAGTCTTGCAAAACGCCGTGCACATCTCCGGCATCGATTTCCCGGATACGCTCGTCGGCAACCTCTCCGGCGGGCAGAAACAGGCGGTCGCAATCGCCCGCGCCGTCTATTTCAAGAAGCGCGTGCTGCTCCTCGACGAGCCGACCTCGGCGCTCTCCGTACGCGAGACGGAAGCGCTGTTGAACCAGGTGCTGAAGCTCAAGGCGGAGAATGTCTCGAGCGTGCTGGTGACCCACAATCTCTACCACGCCTATCAGGTCTGCGACAGGTTCGTGATCATGAGCCATGGCACGAAGGTCTTCGACGTGCAGAAGGCCGATACGACGATCAGCCAGCTGACCGAATATGTCGTGCTCACCTGATGCCGATTGCTGGAAAGCAAGAGCAGATGCCATGAAGGTCAAATGCCATTCCCCATCCGTCCTAATAGCCGGTTTGGGCGTAGGACCTTTGGCGCTTTGGTCTCGGACCAATGTCCCATCGTCGTAAACGGACGACATGCTAGATTCCGCACTCGGTTTGGTGCCCTGCTAGACTGAGGTCCTGTGATTTCCACGGCGGACCCTGCCTCGCGAGGCGGTGCAACCACCCGTTGCCTGGGAATTGGGACATGGACGACCGCGATATGAAACACAATGACGAGGAAAATTCTGCTTCCGACCTCTTGGAAATTGCGGCACAGCTCGCCGCGCTGGCCGAGGACATCAGGACCTTGGCTGCAATGCCGATCGAGCAGAATTCAACATTGATCGAACCCGGCGATAGGCCTGAAGCAACCTCGGAATGACCGTCATTGCCGCCGAGGCTTATGCGGCTCTGGTTGTTCTGCCCGCAATGATCGAGAAACCGCCGCTTCGACGCACTTATGGAACCATTTTTCAGCAGCAGCCATTGCGCATTAACCTCGTTGATGGAACAGGGCGCAACAATGGACGTACAGAAGGCTGGAATGGCTCGACTGCTGTTGGCGGTACCTGATGTGCGCGACAGTGCCTGGATGATTCACGACCTCACTTTCTTGAAGCTGTGCGAAGTTTACGAGCACGCCTGCCTGCGCCGCGACGTCCTGCGATGTGCGGCATCAAAAGACGACGCCGCCCTGCTCAAATCCGAAGAGGAATGCACGAGCCTCGAAGCGGCCGCCATCGCTTACATTCGCGAGCGCCAAAAATTCTCCGGCCTCGGGCGGCACTGAGGCGGCAGCATCACAATCATCTAGAAAGCCGCGCTGCGAAAGATCGCCGGCACGAGCCCGCTTTCGCTTCCTCCAGGGTCGGCGGGCTCTGAATTGTGATTTTCCTCCAGGGAGACAAAATCGCGGTATGATGACGGATCCCGATCTCAACTGCTGCGATCGTCGAAGCTTCCGCATTGCCTGTCGAGTCTATTTTCCGTCCAACCACTCCTGCAGTTCCGCTTCCGCCCGCTCCAGCGCGCTGTAGTTCAGGAGTTTGCGCAGGAAGGCGATCGTGATGGCGCGGGCACGCAGATTGAAGCGGCCGTCGTCATTGTCGTCGCTCGCGGCCTGGTAGACGTCGAGCTTGTCGTAAAGCTGCTGCAGGCGATTCTGTACGCTGCGCAGCGACAGGCCGCGGCGCCTGGCAATGGCCCTGTCGGTAAGCCCGAGTGCGATATCGACGAGGATCTCGTATTCGGAATCGGTGAAGCCGTTCGTCTGGCCAAGGCTTTTCTGCTGAAGACCCCGCACCTCCCGGTCGATGACGCATTGGCTCTCGACGAAGATCGAGCGCAGTGCAAGCTTCAGCCGTTCGTCGGACGCGGATTTCAGGACGTAGCCATAGGCAGCTCCATCCGGAACGATGCGCGAGACACCGCGTACATACGCCTCGTCCGAATAGTTCGACCAGAAAAGGATGCGGGTCTCCGGCCGCTCCTTCCAGATCGTGCGCGCCGCCTCGATGCCGTTGCGGCTCGCCATCTGCAGATCCATGACGATATGCGCCGACTTGTGATCGCGAGCGAGCTTCTCGCCGACAGTTCCATTTTCCGCCTCGATCACAGTGTCGCATTCCGGCAGGGCTGCGTTGACCGCCTCATGCAGGTAGGAGCGATGCAGCGGGTCGTCCTCGACGATCAGAACCTTCATTCCGCCCTCTCCTCGATTGAGCCCGCGTCGTGCGGCGTGAGCGGCAGCACCACGCGGACCACGGTGCCGCGATTATTGTGGCCCGGACCGATCGTGAAACGCGCGGAAATCAGTCGCGCCCGGGTCTTCATGTTGTCGATTCCCTCGCCGATCCGTCCCCGCGTTTTGGCAAGTCCGGTTCCGTCGTCCGCAATTTCGATCGACAACCGGTCGTCGTCGGCGTCGAGCCGCACCTTGACGGCAAGCGGAGCAGCGTGGCGCACCGCATTGTTGATCGCCTCCTGAGCGATGCGGAACAGCGCGACGATGACGGTCGGCTCCAGCCGTTCCAGCGCACCATTCGTCTCGTCGGCCAGGCCCCATTCGATGATCGAGCCCGCGTCCCGAGTCGAGCGGTCCAGGTGGTGCTCGATCGCCTGGCTAAGTCCGAAGAGCTGGAGAACGGAGGGCTTTGCCTGCTCGATGATCTGCCGCAGATCCTGCATGCAATGCTGCAGGGAGCGGGAGACGGGCTCCAGTGCCTCCGGCGCCACCTCGCCGTTGCGCGACAGCCGATCGATCCTGCGGGCGAGACGCGTCAGGTCGGCGAGCGTCTGGTCGTGCAGGTCCATGCCGATGCGCTGGCGCTCCTGCTCCAATGCTTCGGTGAGTTTCAACGCACCCAGCCGCAGGCCCTCCTCGCGAGCGCGGGCTTCCGCTTCCACGATCGCCGACCGTTGCGCTTGCTCGGCCGCCCGCAGCGCGAAGAAATAGGGTGTAAGCAGGTCTGCGATAATGCGGGCCCGCTCGACGTCCTCCATCGTGTAGACACCCGCTTCCTGCGAGGAACATGAAAGCGCCGCGATGATCGCGCCCTGCACCTTCATCGGTACATGCAGGCGGCTCCTCAGCGACTGTTCGACGATCGGCCGCTTGAACGCGCCTTCGAAATGGAAGCGCGGGTCGATCATTGCGTCGTCGGCCAGCAGGAAGTCCACGTCGCCCCATAGGAGGGAGCGGATCGGACTGTTGACGACAGGTGCGCCGGCAAGGTCGCCCCAGGCGGTCTCGATGCCCGTCTCATAGGCGGTGTGATAGTTGCCGTCCTCGAGGAGCACGCAGACATCGAGATGGTCGTGCGGGATGATGTGCGCGACCTCTGCCGCGACCGAGCGAATGGCCGAGCGAAAGTCGAGCTGGCCCGCAAGCAACCGGGAAATTCCGAGATAATGATCGAACATGGCTGCGGGTGCAGGATGCAGCATCGTGGTTTCCTCCAGAAGCGGCAGGCTCCTCAACCCGCCGCAGTCGCTTCGCCAGTAAGCGCCCGCGGGAGCGCCGCCGTCTTGCGTAAACCCGCAGCTTGTTTCGCAAAACCCGCAAACATCTTGCCGCCTTGCGCCTGTACAGGCCCGTCGATCTCCCGCATCCTGCCCTTACTGAGAGGAGGAAGCTCAGTGCAAGAACAATCTCACTCGACCCCGATTGGCCGGGCGGGTGAAGCGATCGCCTGCCAGGCGATCATGAGGGAGAGAGACATGACCATCCGTAAGATGCTTCTGGCATCCGCCGCGATCGCTTGCGCCGCGATGCCGGCTTCCGCATTTGCCGAGACCTCGGCCAAGAAGATCGCCCTTTCGAACAATTATGCCGGCAATTCGTGGCGCCAGGCCATGCTGACGAGCTGGGAAAAGGTGACGGGGGAAGCCGTAAAGGCCGGCGTCGTCGCTTCGGCCGATGCCTTCACCACTGCCGAGAACCAGGCAACGGAACAGGCCGCGCAAATCCAGAACATGATCCTGCAGGGCTACGACGCGATTGTGCTGAACGCCGCCTCACCGACGGCGCTGAACGGCGCGGTCAAGGAGGCCTGCGATGCCGGCATTACCGTCGTCTCCTTCGACGGCATCGTGACGGAACCCTGCGCCTGGCGCATCGCCGTCGATTTCAAGGAAATGGGCCGCAGTCAGGTCGAGTATCTTTCGAACAAACTTCCGGACGGCGGCAATCTGCTCGAGATCCGCGGCCTTGCCGGCGTATTCGTCGACGACGAGATCTCGGCCGGCATCCATGAGGGCGTCAAGCAGTTCCCACAGTTCAAGATCGCCGGCTCCGTGCACGGAGACTGGGCGCAGGACGTTGCGCAGAAGGCCGTTGCCGGCATCCTGCCGAGCCTGCCTGAAATTGCCGGCGTGGTGACGCAGGGCGGAGATGGGTACGGTGCCGCGCAGGCGATCGCCGCGACCGACCGGAAGATGCCGATCATCGTGATGGGCAATCGCGAGGATGAACTGAAGTGGTGGAAGGAGCAGAAGGATGCGAACGGCTATGAAACCATGTCGGTCTCGATCGCGCCCGGCGTCTCCACCCTTGCCTTCTGGGTCGCCCAGCAAATCCTAGACGGCAAGGAGGTCAAGAAGGACCTAGTCGTTCCCTTCCTGCGCATAGATCAGGACAATCTCGAAGCGAACCTCGCCAATACCCAGGCCGGTGGCGTCGCCAATGTGGAGTACACGCAGGAAGACGCGATCAAGGTCATCGAGTCGGCAAAGTAAATCTCCCGGGGGCTGCCGCGCGGCCGTAGATGACCGCGCGGCAGTCTTGTTGAGCAGATGATGGCGAGCAGTATGGACGACGTAGCGAAGGCGATCATTGCGGTCGACGGCGCCAAAGTAAGCTTCGGCGCAGTCAAGGCGCTCGACGGCGTCACGCTTCGTGTCATGCCCGGCGAATGCGTTGGGCTCGTCGGACATAACGGGGCCGGCAAGTCCACGATCGTCAGCGTGATCAATGGCGGCCTTACGCCACACCAGGGAACCGTCACGAGTGACGGCGAGCGGCAGGAACGCTACGGCATCAATGCCGCCCGCGACCGGGGCGTGCGTTGCGTCTTTCAGGAGCTGTCCCTCTGCCCCAACCTCTCCATCGTCGAGAACACCCGTCTTGTACATCGCGCTCTCGGCGGTTTCGGCTGGCGTTCGCGGGCTGCGAAGATCATCGAGAAGAGCCTCGACGCCGTCTTCCCCGGCCATGGCATCGACAGCGGCCGGACCGTGGGAGATCTTTCGATCGCCGAACGGCAGATGGTCGAAATCGCTCTAGCCTTTTCCGATGCCGGCACTCCCCCGCGGCTGGTGATCCTGGACGAACCGACATCGTCGCTCGATGCAAGCCTCGCCCGTCAGATGCTCGACCATGTCCGCCGCTTCATCGCCGGTGGCGGATCCGTCATCTTCATCTCGCATATCCTGCACGAGATCCTCGAAACCGCCGACCGTATCGTCGTCATGAAGGACGGCCGCGTCGTCGCCGAACGTCCGGCGCACCGCTTCGACCATCACGGCCTCGTGGAGGCAATGGGGAGCGTCACGAAGGCGGAAACCCGACAGCGTCCGGTGCGCGACCAATCCGCGGCGCCGGTCGTTCTGTCCCATCCGGCAGCGGGTATTCCCTTCACGGCGCGCACTGGCGAGATCATCGGCCTCGCTGGCCTGGCTGGCCACGGACAGACCGAGCTCCTCCTCGCGCTGCATGCCGCCCGGTCCGGCAACTGGCTGCCGCAGCGCAATCCGCTCGTCACCTTCGTCGCCGGCGACCGCCGCCTCAACGGGGTTTTCGAATTGTGGAGCATCCTGCGAAACTTCTCCATCGCCTCGCTCAGTGACATGTCCCGCCGCGGCCTCGTCCTCGAGGCCGGCGAAAGACGAGAGGAACGACCTGGAAAGAACGGATCGAAATCCGCACGCCCGATTTGGACAAACCCATCCTGTCGCTTTCCGGCGGCAACCAGCAGAAGGTGCTCTTCGCCCGCGCACTCGCCACGCGCGCATCGATCGTCCTGATGGACGATCCGATGCGCGGCGTGGACGTCGGTACCAAGCAGGAAGTCTACGCGATCATCCGCGAGGAGGCGGCGCGCGGCCGCACCTTCATCTGGTATTCGACGGAAATGGACGAGGTTTGCCTCTGCGACCGGGTCTATGTGTTCCGCGAGGGCCGCATCACGGCCGAACTCGGCGGCGATGCCGTCAACGAGACGAATATTATCTCCGCCTCCTTCGAGGGAGCCGCATGACGTTTCGCCTGTCCTCCGAGGCCATTCGCCTTGTCATTCCCGCTCTATCGCTGTCGCTGCTGCTGGCTGCTGTGTTCTGGCTTCAACCACGCGCCATGAGCTATATCGGCCTAAACCTGCTGTTCAACCTGGCCGTGCCGATCGCGCTCGCGACGATCGCGCAAATGTTCGTGATGGCGGTAAACGATCTCGATCTCTCGATGGGCGCCTTCGTGAGCTTCGTCGCCTGCGTGGCCGCGACGTTCCTGCGGGACGCGCCGGCAATAGGCATCCTGATCCTCGCCGGCGCGGTCGCAGCCTATGCGGCGATCGGCGTCGTCATCCATTTACGAAACCTGCCGTCCATCGTCGTCACCCTCGGCATGAGCTTCGTCTGGGGCGGACTTGCGGTGCTGTTGCTGCCGGCGCCGGGGGGCAGGCGCCCGACTGGGTGCGGTGGCTGATGACCGTCAAGCCGCCCCTGGCCCCGATGGCGATCGTCGCCAGCATCATCATCGCCGTCATTGCGCATTTCATCGTCAAGCGGTCCTCGCTCGGCGTTCTGATCCGTGGCGTCGGCGGCAACCAGCGCTCGGTGGAGCGCGCCGGCTGGTCTATCGTCGCGGCACGCGCGACCGCCTATGCCCTCGCTGGCCTCTTTGCGGTGCTGGCAGGCATCGGCCTCGTCGGCTTGACCACCTCGGCCGATGCCAACATCGCGCTGCGCTACACGCTGCTGTCGATCGCCGGCGTCATCCTCGGGGGCGGCGAATTCATCGGCGGCCGCGTCTCTCCCGTCGGCGCCGTCATCGGGGCGCTGACGCTGACGCTTGCCGGCTCGTTCCTCTCCTTCCTGCGCATCTCCCCGGACTGGCAGATTGGCGCCCAGGGCGCGATTCTGATCATCGTGCTCGCGCTCCGCCTGATGCTGAACCGCTTCGAGAAGCGGGAGAAACGCCGATGAACGCGCTCGTCCGCCAGTTCGGCAAACCCTGGGTCTGGTCGTGGCTTGCTGCCTTCGTCGTCTGGTTCCTGACGATCATGGTGACGGGCGGCGCCGGCACGCTCGGACTGTCGCAGGCAGCGCTCACCTTTGCGGCCTTCTCGGTGATCGTCGGCATCGGGCAGATGTTCGTCATCACCCTCGGCCCCGGAAACATCGATCTCTCGGTTCCCGCCACCATGACGCTCGCCGGCACGGTGGCACTGAAGTTGATGAATGTCGAAAACGGCATGATCCTGCCCGGCCTTCTCCTTGCCGTTTTCATTGGTCTTGGCGTCGGTCTTTGCAACTACACGCTTATCAAGGCGCTGCGCATCCCGCCGATTATCGCAACGCTCTCCATGAGCTTCATCGTCCAGTCTGGCGCGATCTGGACGAACCGCGGTCTTCGGATCAAGCCCCCGAGCGTGCTTGCGGAATTCACCACCACGAGCACGCTCGGCGTGCCGAACGTGGCAATCGTCGCTTTCCTGATCTCCGTCCTCGCCTGGATCCTGCTTGAGAAGACGATCTACGGCCGTTGGATCTCGGCGATCGGACAGAGCATGCCGGCCGCGCGCATGGCAGGCATACCGGTCGACGGAACGCGCTTCGTCACCTACCTGTTCTGCGCCGTGCTCGCTTCGATCAGCGGCTATCTGCTTGCTTGCTTCTCCGGCGGCGCGGCGCTCAACATGGGCGCGGAATATCTTCTGATGTCGATTGCCGTCGTCGTGATCGGCGGCACAGCGGTCGCCGGCGGCGATTCCAACGTGCCCGGCATATGGGGCGCGTCGCTCTTCATGTTCCTCGTTGTCTCCATGCTCAACACCTATGGGCTCGGCGCAGGCATTCGCCTCATCATGACCGGCCTCATCATCATCAGCGTCATCATGCTCGCCGGCGGTCGCCGGGGCATGCGATAAACGGAAAGACTGTCATGGCCGAGGCCTCCATCTACGAAATCCACGACCCGCGCTTCCGGCAGATGATCGTGACCAGCGCCGGTCTCGACGAGCTCCATTCCGGCTGCCGCTGGGCGGAAGGTCCCGTCTGGTTCAACGATGCGAACCAACTCCTGTGGAGCGACATTCCCAATCAGCGCATTCTGCGATGGACGCCGGAGGGCGGCGTTTCCGTCTATCGTGAGCCGTCCAATTTTACCAACGGCCATACACGCGACAGGCAGGGACGGCTCATCTCCTGCGAGCACGGCACGCGCCGCGTCACGCGCACCGAGGTGGACGGCTCGATTACCGTGCTCGCCGATCGTTTCGAAGGCAGGCGGCTCAATTCACCGAACGATGTCGTGGTCAAGTCGGACGGCACGATCTGGTTCACCGATCCCACCTACGGCATCATGTCCGACTACGAAGGCTATCGCGCAGACCCGGAGCAGCCGACGCGCAACGTCTACCGGCTCGATCCGGAGACCGGCGAGCTTTCGGCGGTCGTGACGGACTTCATCCAGCCGAACGGCCTCGCCTTCTCGCCCGACGAAAAGACCCTCTACGTGGCGGATTCATCGGCAAGTCACGATGACCGCCTCCCTCGGCACATACGCGCCTTCGACTTGACCAACGGCGGACGGCTCGCGAACGGACGCGTCTTCTGCGTCATCGACAAAGGAATTCCGGACGGCATCCGGACGGACGCGAACGGAAACGTATGGTCGAGCGCCGGAGATGGAGTGCACTGTTTCGATCCTGCCGGCAAGCTGATCGGCAAGATCCTGGTTCCGCAGACGGTCGCCAATCTCACATTCGGCGGACCAAGGCGCAACCGCCTGTTCATTGCGGCAACCCGCTCGCTTTATTCACTTTATGTCGCCGTGGCGGGTTCCCAGGTGCCTTAGAGCGATACCCGGTAACGGTTTTCCTCGAGAATTTCGGCCGACTATAGGTGCCGCCTGCGGCAGACCGTCGAACGGCCTTTCATGTCGAAGGAACTGTTTTCCGCGAAGATGCGAACCTGTGATACTCAACCAATCGGTTGACATTATTCCATTTCAGCAATACTAAACCATATGGTTGACGAAAAGCTGACTCTGACGTTCGCTGCCCTTGCGGATCCCACACGGAGGGGAATGCTTGCCGCTTTGGCATCTGGTGAGAAGCCTATCAGCGAACTCGCCCGGCCCTACCAGATGACGCTCGCCGGCGCGGCAAAACATGTCGCGATCTTGACGCGGGCCGGCCTCATCGAACGGCGCAAGGTTGGCCGCCAGAATATGTGCCGGCTAAACGCCGGAAATCTGAAAGAGGCGAACGACTGGCTCGCCCAGTGGGAGCGGTTCTGGAACGTTCGCCTGGACGCGCTTGAACAGGCCCTGAAGGAGGAGCAGAATCAATGACTGCAGACAAGATCTCGCCCGACATGCTTCGCTTTGAACGAATCCTGGCGGCACCTGCCGCTACCGTTTGGCAGTACCTCGTTGATCCAGACCTGCGCGCGCGCTGGTTCATGTCGGGTCCAACGGACCTGCAGGTTGGCGGCGCCTTCGGGCTGACGATGGATCACGACCGTCTCTCGGACGAGGTCGTTCCTACGCCGGACCGGTACAAGCCATATGTCGGCCATCGTTGGCAGGAACGCATTATTCGCTATGAACCACCTCGGCTCCTGGCCTTCACATGGGAGGATGGCAAGGCGGGGGAAGTCACGTTCGAGCTGACCGAGATAGACAGCGGAACAACGCGCCTAGAGGGCGCTCGGTTCTGAGGCGTGACGATTTCCGGCTCTCGCCGAATAGCACCGAAAGGAACCGCCGATGAAGGAACGTTTCACATATTCCACCTACATCCGCTGCAGCCCTGACCTTCTTTGGCAAGCCCTTACTGCCAGGGAGGTTACCAGTCAGTATTGGGCGGGCACTTGGCAAGAAAGCGACTGGTCGCGGGGCTCTCCTTGGCGGCTGGTTGCTCCGGATGGGCGGACAGCGGATTCGGGAGAGGTCCTTGAGGCGGATCGGCCGAACAAGCTTGTGATTTCCTGGCGCGACGAACTTCATGAGGAGCTCCGCCAGGAGGGGCATTCCAAGGTTAGCTACGTCCTCGAAGAGATCGGCACGTCGGTAAAGCTGACGGTCATCCAAGAATCCGAAGTGGAAAACTCCCTTGCTATCGCTGCTATGTCAAAGGGATGGCCTCATCTCTTCGCCAGCGTCAAATCCCTTCTTGAGACGGGCTACCCGCTGGAAGAGACAAGGGCGTGGCCCGTAGACCTTTGATCGCGGATCACCATGTCGGGCCGGCCCGCAACTGCCTGAGCTATCTCGGTCGACGACCAGAAGGCGATTTGGCGGTCAGAGAAGGAAAATTATGTTTACATGTCTGGCTCAAGCCTGTTTTTCCGCCGCGCTGACGTCGGTCGAATGAGACTGTATCTGTGCAGCGTCGAGCGCGATCCTCACGCCGGTCAGAAATGATTGCTCGTCGGCGAGCTCTGGCGTGTATTGGCGAACAGTATAAAGCCCCAAGAGTGCCAGGTAGACGGCCTTTGCAAGTTGTTCCGCCAGTGGGTGCGGCGCACCAAGAAGTTTGAACTCCTCCGTCAGGTGTTTCGTGCGCATCGCGTCCACCTCCCGCACTGCCGCCCTCGGCAAGGGGTCCCGTGCCGCCCACGCCCGAAGCGCGCACTCTGTTTTCGCGACGTCCAAAGCACCAGACGTCGATACGACGGCGAGTTCTGCCAACGCCTCCAAGCGTTCACGCGGTGTATCGAAGTGACTTGTCTGTTCGATTAGATTGGCGGTGAAGTCACGCTTCCAAAACTCTATGATCGCCTGGAGAAGCTCATCTCTATTCTTGAAGCGCCAGTAGAACGGGCCTTTGCTCGCGCCAAGAATCACGGCCAAACGCTCCACCCTGACCGCCTCAATCCCTCCGGCTGTCAGAGCAGATAATCCGGCTGCGACCCAATCGGCCTTTGTTGGACCATCTCGTCTATCTGCCATTCGACCCGCCTCACGCTTCGTCCCGTCTGCCGAAGCTAGGGCACTTCCAGGAAAGAGTGTAACGACTTTCCGTCCGGAAGTGCGTCGTTTCAAAGGCTTGGAGCGCCGGCTCCGCTTTCCGCCGGCCGGGCGGCCGCCCAAAATAGGATGAGGCCTACCGGGCCGAAGATCGCCCATTGAATAAGGCCCCATGGGTTCCCGAACCAGACAAAGGTGAAGAACAGGCAAATACCCGAGACCACCAGGAAATGGCCTCCGATTATCCAGGCTACCGGCCAGCGCCAGTCGCTACGGAATGCCGCCACCAACGTGGCCACGGCACCGCCCGCTATCAGCGCCGCCATCTGGTACCACAAGATGTCGAGCACACCGGCGGAGGCGGGTGGCAGATTGGCCGAGTAGACGGGGTACATCACCTCGGACGTCCCGCCAATGATGTGGTAAATGGCGGCAACTGCATTGACTGCGGATGCCATGAGAAGTGCACTACGGCCGGCGCGTCCATCTTGAAGGCGATTGACTCCTGCATCCGATTTCATGGTGCTGATCCATGTTCAGTATACGGTGGCGTATACTATGCCGCCGCGACCACGTCAATACGGCAGCGTATAGAAGCGATTTGGCAGTGACCGCCGCAGCGCTGAACTACAGGACGAGATCAGTAACCGCCGACGATCGGAAGAACCTCGCCGGTGATGTAGCTCGACATTTGCGGAGAGGCGAGAAAGACGTAGGCCGGAGCAATTTCCTCTGGCTGCGCCGCACGCTTCATCGGCGTTTGGGAGCCGAATTTCTCCACATCTTCAGCCTCTTTGTCCGATGGATTGAGAGGCGTCCAGACCGGGCCGGGCGCGACGGCGTTCACGCGGATCCCTTTGGGAACGAGATGTCCCGAAAGAGCGCGGGTGAAGGCATGAATTCCACCCTTGGTCATGGAGTAGTCCAGCAGCTCCTTCGAGCCGGTAAGGCCCGTGACGGACCCGGTGTTGATGATCGCCGAGCCGTTCTTCAAATGCGGAATAGCGGCCTTCGCCATGTAGAAGTAGCCATAGAGGTTCGTCTTCAGCGTTTCGTCGAAGTGTTCGTCGGTCAGATCCTCGATGTCACGCGTGTGGACCTGGAAGGCGGCGTTGTTGACGAGGATGTCGAGGCGTCCAAGCTGCATGACCGTTTTTTCCACTGCCTTTCGGCAGAAGCTCGCATCCTTGACGTCGCCTTTGATCACAAGGCACTTTCGTCCCTCCTGTTCCACAGCAGCCTTTGTTTCGTCTGCGTCCTGAGATTCGTCGAGATGCACGATGGCGACGTCCGCCCCTTCACGGGCAAAGAGGACCGCCACCGACCGACCGATGCCGGAGTCACCCCCGTGATCAGCGCCACCTTGTCCTTCAGCTTGTCTGAACCCTTGTAAAACGGGGCATCGTACATTGGCGCGACGGGAAGATCAGCCTCTGAGCCCGGCTTGTCCTGATGCACCTTCGGAAATGGCGGCTCCGGATAACGGCGAGCGCCCGCCTGCATGGCTCCTGAGGCCTTCGGTTTTTCCTTCTTGTCGGCCTCTTCAACCTGCTTCTGGATGTCGCGCTGTTTCTGCCCGGTTTCGGATTTCATTGATGCCTCCTTCGATTGAGGAGGATAAACGCCGCCGAGGCCAAAAGGTTTGGGCGAGACCGCATCCTCGCCATTCCTAAATCATCGTGACCTAATGAGAGGCCAATGTGCTCTCGTCGATGTGTGCGCTGGCATATACCCGCCGGGCGACGATCGCGAGAAGAAGGAGCGTCACCGTTGCGACGACGCAACATATGGAGAAACCAAGTGAGAAGCCGCTTTTCGCAGTCTCAAGCCAGACGGCTGACGTTGAACCCGGCATCGACCGAGCTGTCTCGACTGCGCCGGCAAGGGTAGCAGAAACGGCCTCGGCTTGCACGGGATCGAGGCCGCTCAGGTCGGCGCGGTTCATCGCCATACGATAGACCAGGGTCGCCAAGCTGCCGAGCACCGCGATCCCCAACGCGCCTCCAAATTCCGCGCTCGTTTCCGATATGGCCGAAGCCGAGCCTGCCCGTTCGGGCGGTGCAGTTCCCACGATCAGGCCGGTCGTGGTGAGGACGACAGGAACGAAGCCGAAGCCGATGATCATGCTGGAGCCAAGGATCCCGATCAAGCTCTCGGCGTAGGCGGCGACAGCCATGGCGGCAGCTCCCGCCGCATTGATCAAAAGCCCGCCGAGCACGGTTCTGACGGGTCCGAAGCGGTTGGTGAAACGGTAGGCCTGAAAAGACATGACTGCGAAGACGAAGGCCGATGGCGCGGACCAGAGCGCAGCCTTCAATGGGGACAGACCGAGCACAAGCTGCAGGAAGAGGTTCTGAAACAGGAAGACGCCGAAGACGAAGAAGACACCGGCGAGGTTTACCATCAGCGAGGCCGTGAAGGCTGGCACCCGGAAGAGTGCGAGGTCGACCAATGGGTCGCTGAGGCGCCGCTGGCGCCTCACAAACAGGAGGCCGACCAGAAGCCCCAGTCCGATATAGACGACCTGGGCAAGCTGGAAACCGTCGGCAGCCATATGCTTGAAGCCGTAGATGATCGGCAGAACCGTGGCCAGCGAAAGCACGACACTCAACAGATCCAGTCGGCCGGCATCATTGTTCCTGTATTCCGGCAGCAGAAACGGGGCGACGGCCAGAAGCAAGAGCATGACTGGTATGTTGATGAGAAATACCGATCCCCAGTGGAAATACTGTAGCAGAATTCCGCCGATGAGGGGGCCAACGAGGCCGCCCAGCGCAAAGGCCGTGCCCCAGATGCTGATCGCCCTGTTTCGCTCCGCCTCGTTTTTGAAGAGATTGACGATCAGCGACAGAGTGGAGGGCGCGATCGTTGCACCCGCGATGCCAAGCAGAGCCCTTGCCAGAATGAGTTGCTCCGGCGTGTTTGCAAAAGCCGCGAAGGCCGATGCGACGCCGAAAGCAAAAGCGCCCATCAGCAATACCCGTCGCCGCCCGATTCGATCTCCCAGCGTTCCCATGGTCACGAGAAAGCCCGCGACCATGAAGCCATAGATGTCGTTTATCCAGAGCAGTTGCGATGCGGAAGGATCGAGGTCCGCGACGATCGCTGGCACCGCGAGGAACAGCACCGACAGGTCCATCGAATAGATCAGGCATGCGATCGACAGGACGCACAGGCCAACCCACTCACGGCGGCTTGCCTGCTCAGGCGTGTGACTAGTCTCGGCCATGGTCGTCCTCCGGGAAGCCGGCGGAGATTTCCCGAATCGCAGCCGTTGACAAGTATCAATTTCCAGGACGGGCGGCTTTGATCCAAGGTCGCTGGAACCGAGCGAGATAGCTTGCATTGAGTAACAGACCTGCCGGCGTTGCGGAGGCACGACTGTGGATCGGCTCCCCCCGGCATGTTTAAGCCAGGCAAGGCATTTGACCTCGAACTGAGTTGGCGGGTGCCGCGCACCCGCCCTATGGCACCTCTAAAAGCACTTCCTCCTTCCTCGCGAAAGGCGGAGCGAAATCCGGCTTGAGCCTGAAACCCGGCTGCGAGATCTCGTTTAAATGATCCACGACTTTCTCGACCGCCGGCAAAACGGTTTCCAGGCGCGCCGCCGAGACGATGCGCACTCTTGGCAGCAGGAGCCTGCTGTCGGCGCGAAGGGCGTCGCTCAGTTCGTCCTTCTTGGGTCGAATCTGCTGCTCGTAGCTGTCTTCAACTCTATCCAATGCTTCGTTCAGCCCCTTCATATATGCCTGCTTGTGCTTTTCATATTCTTTGTCACTGATCTTGGTACTGGTCAGAACGCTCGCCCAGCTCTCCCAAATGGCGAAGCACTCCGTGTTCCAGAACCGGAGCACATGCCTGTTGTACCACTCACGCTCCAGCTCTGAGAGCCGTAAGTAGCGAACGTCGAACTGGTACTGCGGAGCGTTGCTCGCACCAACCAGACGCGTGAACAGTTGTGACGGTACAACCTTCTTTTGATACGAGTTCCAGATGGTGTGCGTCGTAACAGGCTCTCCAGCCTCAAGGATCGGAATCGAGCTGATCGGCATATCGAGATCGCTGCTGAAACCATTTGCCGTGAGATCCTCGTGGAACTTGAGCGTAGCATCGTTGGGATCCGAGGGGTCGCTCTCGTGAGGCTGCCGCTCCCACGCAGTCCTGATGCTGCTCAATTCATCGTTGTCGGTCACCGAGGCGTACTCGTTATGTTGTACGACCACCCCGAAATTGCCGGTTTGAATCAGCATTCCGACGTGAAGCGGCAGACGCACCCAACGCGCACGAATCGGACCGGCAAGCTCCGCATGTACCCCGTTGATCCGATTCAAGACTGACAACAAAATGTAAGCTGATCTCACAGCATGAACACCGCAGTCCTGAAGCAATCGGCCGATGAGGTTCCGCGGGAACGTATGTGTCAGATAGTTCGGCGGACCTTCAGTCAGATTTAGTCTGGAGTGAGTCGTTACTTGCCCGAAATACACGCTGGCCATGTCGACGGTCGCACGCCAAGCATTGACGCCTGCCTTGCTCTTGTCCACTGCCGTCGGGGCTTGGCGCGTGAACTCAGCGAGTGTCTCTGCGAAGAAGCTATACAAGAACGCGATCAACTCGTCGTTTTCCACGAGCCTGAGCCTCCCGCCATGTCGACCTTTGATCAGCGCGCGGCGAAACAAGTGCGCCTGCGTCAGACGCTGGTTCGGATCCCATGTGTGTCCGTAAGTAACCAGGAAGTAAGCAAGTTGACGATCCCTCGACACCTGGATGCTGCCGATCCTTTCGCCTCGGACGTACGGCTCCTCCCTATCTTCACGGTCCAGTGAATTGAAGATCACGCTGCGAGAGTCGTGCGGTGGAAACGCGTCCAGGAAGCGGTGGGGCCTTGCGCCGCTACGTCCATAGCGGAATTCGGCCACGCGTATCATCTTGTTGAGAATCATGGTGCGGCGGTTGTTCTGAACCTTCTGCTCATCAAGCACTGTCTTGATTTTCACGTCGTTCTGAATGTCCTTTGGACTGAGAAGAATCCACAGCGACAGTTGAAGATCTTGCAACTTGCGCAGCCCGGCCGCGTCATTATTATCTCTCTCGAGTTTCACCACTGCGAGTTCGAGCATCTGCTGGAAAAGTATCTGCAAGATGCGATAGAACTGCTCTATCGTCTCCAGCAGTTGCTCAGGGAGAATCCTCTCGTAGAGGGTGGGGCCTTCTGGCAGCGCACCCATCCTGGCGGCCGGGGGCAAGTCTACCTTGGCGAAGTGTCGCATCGCACCGTCGAGGCCGTTCAAACTTCGCTGCCACTCCTTCTCGCGATTCTGTTCAGTCAAGAGCCCCACTGATCGAGGCTGCTCCTTCACGATCGTGACGATGCCGTTCCAGTTATCCGCGACTCGCTCGTTCTTAGTGCCAAACCGGGTTTGGGGCCAATTGATGAGGAGATCGAACTCTTCGAACCATCCACTCAGGAGGATGCGGGCCATTACCGCGTGAAAAAGCTCGTAAGAGATCGCATGTAGAGGATCCTCGACACCGGACAGATTGACGAGCTCCCGCGTTAATCGCGCGACAGCCGACTTGTCGTCGGCCTCGACGGCTTCGCACAGCTTTTTAAGGACGACGAGATCGCCCACGTTCGGAGGATTTCTCGCAATCGCGTCGTCCACCTCCCTGTAGAAAGTGATGGCGCTCGAGCCCTTCACCATAATCGCGCCTTCCGCACACTGCAGTCGTTGCCTTGAACTCTAGACCTTGGGCTTCCAGTTCCACTCAGTCGGCGAAACGCGTTCCCATTCGGGCAGTGTGTGACCCTTGCGCACCAGGACGGCAGTCGTCGGCAGCCGCGTTTCCCATGGAGCGCCGACCGGCACTTCGCCGAGGTTGCCTCCCGTGCGCTCTTTGATTTCATCGACAATCGGCTTGTAGAGGGGATGATCGATCGTCGGCTCGCCCTCATCGTTCCACACGTCGCCCTTTTGCATGAAATAGGAAACAGCCGCTTCGAACCCGACTCGCACCGGCACGACGACGCGCGCATAGCCTGCCTTCAGGAACTCCTCGAGCTCGGGATCCATGTTCCGTGCGCGGAATCGGTCGGCCCATCCCCCGGTCGTGCCCAGAAATATGGGTAGAACACGTATTGGATCTGATCCCACTCGAAGGCGTGCTCAAAGAAGCGAACCATCGCTCCGTCGGCTTTGGCATCCTCGATGTGGAAGAGTGGAGGGTATACCGAGCCGCCAGTGGTGTGCGCGGTGCTCAACAAGCCGGCGTGTTCGTTGCGGATAAACGCGAGGCAATGCTTCTTCAACTCCGTCCGGATAATTCGTTCGTTGACGGACGGGGGATTCCCGAACTCGAATGCGAGTCCCTTTTCCGCTTCATTCTTCTGTTTCAGTGTCTCGACTTCTTGCTGATACCCAAGCAAGACATTGGAGTACGCCTCGGCGATCATGTCGTAGGTCGACGTGGCCCATTCGCGCAGCGCCTCAGACTTGCGCTGGAAGGTGACTTTGGTGTGCACGCTGTAGTTCGCGGTCTCGTGCGCGAAAATGTGGATGTATAGCTTGTCGTCGTCGGCGTAAATTCCGCCGTCGCTCGGGAACAGCGTTACCCGGTTGGCGTTGGGCCGATAGAAGCGAAGGTCGCCTTCTTCAACATCGATCCGCTCGCCTTGTGCAGCCGGACGCCAGTAATCGTGCTCGTTGCCGACACTGAGCGAGAAGTGAGGGTCCTCGTCCGTGACCCCCATTACCGTCGTCAACGCCCAGACGGGCCGGTAGCCCTTTGGAATCTGGACCTCGATTTGATTGCGGCTGCGAGGCTGATCCTCCTCTGAGTCGTTGCCCATGCCTTGGGCGACGCTCGCACTCCTCACGAGAAAAATCGGCGGTGGCGCCTTGAGTCCCCTTGTGCCGTAACGGGCGCCAAGGCGCAGATAGTTGCCCTCATCGATGTGGCTCGCGTCCGGTGCTTCGACCTCCAATCTGATCGGCGGAATCGGCAACTCCGGATCTGGCTGCGGCATCTGCTCGAGGTGCCACAGGTACGACGCAGGCTCTGGAATCATGAAGTCGAACATCTGGCGCAGGCCATAGTTGAACACCTGCGACTCATAGATCTTGTCGACGAACTGATAGATGCCGGCACTATGCTCGCCGCTCTCATTGGTGAGGCGATGCTCGTTGACTTCTTCGACCTCGCGCAGGATGGTGAGTCGCCGTTCTTCGCGAACGCGCTCGACAATGCGTTCCTTGGAGCGCTCGACGACGTCTTTGGCATAGGTGACGGAATTCTTAAGGCCATTTTCCTCGCTGGTCTGATTACTGACATCGAGCTTGCTTTCGAACTCGACCGTCGGGCCGTACTTGCCGGAGAGTGAGAGCCCGAAGCCGACCTTCTGATCGGCCTTCTGTGTCCGCGTGGTTTCACGATTGAGCTCGAAGCGCTCGGTGGTCTGCAGCTCCGTCTCTTTTTCGTGCTCCTGTTCCTTGAGGGCGCTGATCATCTCTTCGGTTCGGTTGAGCTGGCGGTGCGTACGGAGCTTGGATTCGCCGTTGAGAACGTTTTCGATGTGCGCGATTTCGCCGGCTTCGTAGCGTTTGATTTGCTGCTTCACCACCAGCAGATCGGCTACACCGACCGCGCGCAGTTCGGCAGGACCGGGACTCGGGGCAGGCGGATGCCCGGGCAGATCCGTCGGTTGAGGCGGCGTCAGAGCGCCATCGATCGCGGCGACAAGCTCGCCGATGTGGGTGCCCGCCGAAGACAGACCGAGCTTTTCCAGCGTCGACTTCGTCCTCGGAGACAGACGATCGATGGCACTGGCCTGCAACGTGAACAGACCGCGGTCAACCGACAGGTTGAGATCGCGGAGCGGATCGAGCTTTTCGAATTCGCGCTTGGCGCTCACCAGATCTCTGGACTCGCGTACCGGATCGAACGTCGGCAAGCCGATGGGTGGCTTTGGCCGTACGGAGGTCGGCGCAGGCGTGTGGATGGTCGGCGCCGATGTTGTCGGCGACTCGCCGGACTGAGGGCGTCGGAGTCGAGTTTTCGCGGCACGAAGATGCGTGAAGCGAAACAAACTGTTGTCAGCGCTGCTGGCCATCGCACGAACACTCCTTTTTCAAGCGAGTTCTGCACCTGAGCTGATTGCCTACTTCGAGTAGCCGACAAGACCCGGACTGCACCCGCAATCGCGTTGTGTCCCGCAAGCTATAGTTCGTGGCTACTATGACAGGATGTCAAAGGCCGATCGCCAACGCATACTGGCGTTTCTGCCCGGGCGCCTGGTCGGTGACATTCCCTTTTCTTAGCATCGCTTCTCGTATCGGCGCTGTTTCCGACGGAACAACGCGCAGCCAGCCGTGCGAGCCTTGCGCACCGCTCCGGCCCTTGAGCGGCAAAGTAACGGTAACGCGCAACTTCGCCGACGCTCGGAGGGCCATCACGTCTACCTCCGCGGGATTTTTCTCCATTTCGTGATGTAGTCACATGTGAAAACGATCAGAACGGCTGCTGACGTTGATCGGAAAGCATTCGCGCTGTAGGTTCGGCACGCGAGCCAAAAGTGCGCGAGCAAGGAGGGACTATCATGCCTACAGGTACTGTTAAATTTTTCAACGACGACAAGGGATTTGGCTTCATCACGCCTGAGGATGGCGGAACGGACGTCTTCGTTCACGTGTCTGCCTTGCAGCACGGCGGTTCGCTGAAAGAGGGTGACAAGGTCAGCTACGAGGTCGGTCAAGATCGCAAGACCGGAAAGTCGAAGGCGGAAAACGTCTCCGTGCTTTGACGGCAGACTTCCGGCAGGTTCAGAGCGCCTCCGTGTTTCATTGAAACGCGGAGGCGCTCTGTCGATGACGCTTCGCCGTGTCCGGGAAACCGCTGCACACTTTTCCTGGAAGTGCTCTAAAGCCGGATCACTCCTTTGACCACGACGATCCCGGCGCCGGAGAGTTCCGGCACGGGAGCAAGCCGGACACGCAGAATGCTCCGGCGGCCCATTTTGGTGCCCTGCTCGATGACCAGTTCGTCGTTCGTAAGGTTTCCCGTGGCGGCAAGATAGGCCGCCAGGGGGCCAGCCGCGGTTCCCGTCGCAGCATCCTCCCAGAGACCAACGGAGGGGTTGAAAAACCGAGCGTAAGCCGTATCCGGCGCATCGGCGTCGAGTGCATAGATATAGCAGCCCTCCGCAGGCGTCTTCTCGAGAACGGCGAGCAATTTGTCGGCCATCGGCCGCGCTCTGTCTACGGTATCCGCATTCAGGACGCGCACCATAAGGTGCGTGGCTCCGGTATCGGCCGGACGTGCAGGCGGGTCGGGCAAAATGTCTCTGGGATCTAGGCCGAGAGCGTCAGCCAGAGGTGCGACGTCATCGAGCGGGTCCGACAGGCTCAAAGGCATCTGGCGCATGCGGCCATGGATGCGACCGCCGACCGACTCGAGCTCGATCGGCAGAACATCTCTGCCGATCTCCTGCTGAAAGGTTCGGGCCGCGGTCAGCGAACCAAGATCGCCATTCTCCCCGAGCCAGAGCCAGGCCCCAAGGGCATTGTGACCCGCACCGAACACCTCTGCACCGCTCGCAGTGAACGATCGCAACTTCCAGTCCGCCCGTGTGCTCCGCATGAGGAATGTGGTCTCGGCTTGATTGAATTCGCGCGCGATCCGTCGCATCTGGTCGTCGGTCAGGTCGTCGGCGTCCTGTACCACGGCCAGCGGATTGCCCGACAGCGGCACATCCGCAAATACATCGATGAGACCTGCGATCAATTCAACCATTTTGTACCCCGACTTGAATGAGCTAAATTTAGTGTAGCGTAGCTTTCATCACTGTAGCTTTTTCTTATTGAAGGATAAAAATCGAAATCCTCAGCTCTAAGATGAACTGGATTCAGCATGCAACGTTTGCGCCTGCCTCCCTTGTCCGCACTTCGCGCCTTTGAAGCCGCCGCGCGCCGCGCCAGCTTCAAGGCCGCAGCCGAAGAGCTTTTGGTCACGCCTACGGCAATCAGCCATCAGGTCAAACAGCTCGAAGCTTATATGGGCCTGCGCGTACTGGACCGGACGCCCAGAGCCGTGACGCTGACGCCGCCGGGTAGGGCGCTTTACGAGGCGACGGCCTCCGGTTTTGGCGAAATCGAACGGGCCGTCGCACGACTGCTGGCAGAATCGGCGCCGACAACAGTCACCCTGACGTCGACGACAGCATTTCTGAGTCACTGGCTGGTGCCGCGAATGGATGCGCTGCGCCAAGCCCTTCCGACGATCGACCTGCGGTTGCACACGTCGAACACGATTGAGGACTTGCGCGCCGGGGGCATCGAGACCGCGATACGTTACGGGCGTGGTCCATTCGCCGGCGCAGCCAGCACGCAACTTTGCAGCGATGTGATGACGCCGGTTTGCAGCCCAGGACTCGGTCTGTCGCAACTTGAGGACCTGCGGCGCGTCACGCTGATCCACATCGACGGGCGAAGTCGCCCGACGTCGAAACCCGACTGGAATCGCTGGTGTGAACAGACCGGCATCGCCGACCTCGATACTAGTGCCGGCCCCCGATTTCCCGATAGCATGCTGGCCGTCCAGGCGGCCATTGCCGGCCAGGGCGTGGTCATCGCCAGTCGAGTCCTTGTCGCCGATGCACTTGCTGCTGGTTTGCTGGAAGCCCCATTCTCGCAAACACTTGCCGGCGACGCCTATCATTTTGCCTCCGCCCTGGGGCTGGAACAGCGCAATGACATCGCAGCACTTCGGACGTGGTTTCAGAACTGCTTTTCCGCGCTCATCCTGAGCCCAGACCGGTTACCGTGAGCCTCGCGGCTCGTCCTTGACCGCTGCCGCGGATCGAGATGAACAAGCTCGAATCAAGTTCCTAGCGACCGCTGACGCCAAGCTGTGCATCGATCGCGCTGCCGTTGCTTTTCGCTGAAAGTGTCACAAGGCCGCCCGAATAACTGTCCTCCGTGCCGACTCGCCATTGCCTCGTCAGGCCCGGCAGCACATATCCGACAAACCCGTCACGTCGGGCGATGACTTCCCCGCCCTGCATCAGCTTCACATCAGACAGCCTCAGCCTCCTGGCCCCATTATTTTCAACCACGAGCATGAGCCAGCCGCGGGAGCGTGCCAGACTCCAATCAACCTCCGACGCCGAAGCTTCTGGAGTGCGGAAAAGGACTGGCAGAACGTGTTGCACGGCCACGCTTTCGGCACCCGACCTACTCCCCTTTGGATCGGGCAACTCGTCGATCAACACCCGGTAGCTCTCCTCCAAGCGTAGCGGCTCCTTGCTGACGCGTACCACACTGACGATGCGGTTGCCGTGCGGCGGCAGCCGTGCTGATGGCGGGCTTGCAACGACATCGTTGGTCGGCTTCAGTTGCTCTACTCCGCCTTCCTTACTCCAACGAAGTACCCGCACCTCGATGTCGACCGGGCGGCTCACCTGGTTTCTAAGATGCAAAACCGCCGCTCGATCCGGTGCAACACGCTCGACCGAGGTCGGAGAAATGACGAGCGAAGCAGCGTTGGCAGTCAGTGTGTACAACAAAAGCAAAACAGCTAGGCCGATGCTTTTCAGCATGGAGCACATGGCGATCTCCTGTCAGGCACTTCCGTGCATCAACGCCGTGGAACTGGCGGCACTTCAACGAGAACTTGGACGGCGAACGGAGAAGTCACGAAGCGCCACTCACCTTCAATATGGGTGGGAAGAGTGCACCACGCCTAGGCTCCAGGGGGACGATACCCAATCGACTTTGCCTTTCCAAGGGCCTCCATCGTATCCTCGACGCTGAGGAGGAGAGTGGTTTCGATAGAGCTGAGCGCGCCTCCTGCGCCGATGGCAAGGGCGACGGCCGCCATCGATACGTTATCGGGCGCCTCCCACAGATTCCAACCGTCATGCTCGCCAAAGGCGTACCAGAACCCATGGAGCTTTCCGCCGACGGATTCGATATACGAACGTGCCGCCTCACGGCGATCTTCCGGGTTTTCGATCATTCGCGCCCACGTCTCGGGCGTGTAGCTGAAGCGAGTGAGATACATGGCCATGTCAGCCTCCTCTGTCACGATAACTCAGTTAACGCCCGGTCCCCGGAGAACGCGAGTCATTTCCAACGTTCGGGATCGGCCTGCGAATAGCTCCAACCTTGCCGCCTTGGATGGCAGCTTGCGTGTCATTGCGGACTGCAGCCATCGACTCGGCCAGTGTGCTGAACATGGATGGTGCCCACTTCGGCGTTTAACGATGATATAATGGGTTGCTCGCTGCCTTAGACTGTGTGGACGGGGATGGCGACACCGGGGTGAACCCATGGAACGACGCGACAAGGAACAGGAGAACCTTTCCCGGCTCGAACGGGTCGCGCAACAGACCGCTGATCCAAAAACCATGCAACAGAAGGCGAAAAGGCCCGAGGAAAAATTTCGCTTCAGCCTTCGCAAAGAAGACGTCTGGTGGACGGTTGGCTTCGCGGCCGCTGCCTTGCTGCTTTTTGGCGTCCAAGTCCTGATCAATTGGCGCCTGGATTGGTTTGACGCGCCCTTACGCCTCCGCGTGATGAATTACGTCAAGGGCGGCCTTCTCATTTTTATTATGCTGACCGTTTCGAACCTCATTGAAGTCTTTCTCATTGGCCGAATTCCCAACCGTGTCTCGCGTTTCAACCTGAAACGTATTTTTCGATTGGTCGTCGTGGTCGCCATCGTCTTCGTGGCGATTTCGGTCTTATTCGTAAACTGGTACGCCGCGGTCGTTTCGCTCGGCCTGATTTCACTCATTCTCGGCTTTGCGCTGCAAATGCCGATCTCCAGTTTCATCGCGTGGATTTATATCCTGGCCAGGGCGCCATATCGCGTCGGCGACCGAATTCGCATCGGCGATGCCCATGGCGATGTCATTGATGTCAGCTATCTCGATACGACGCTGTGGGAATTCGGCGGCGAGTACCTCTGGACCGATCATCCGAGCGGACGCATCATCAAGTTTCCGAACTCCACCGTGTTCGAGACGCCGGTCTTCAACTATTCCTGGCCGCTGTTTCCCTACGTCTGGAACGAAATCAAGTTCCAGCTCGCCTATGAAAGCGATCTGGAGTTCGTGGCGCTGACCATGAGAGAGGTCGTGGAAGAGCAGGTCGGCGACATCATGAGCCAGAAGGTGAAGATCTATAAGCGCATCCTCTCGAATACGCCGGTGGACGAACTCGAGGTGAAGGAGCATCCCGTGGTTCATTTTCGCGTCAGCGAAAACACCTGGCTCGAGGCCATCGTGCGTTATCTCGTGCCGCCGAAGGAAGCGGGGCGCACCAAAACACGCCTGATCAAGGAAATGCTGGCGCGAATGAACGCAGAACCCGATCGCGTACTGTTTCCGAAGAGCAATTTGCGGTGAATTTCCCCACGCCGGGTTTGCGACCATCCCCGCCGTGACGACTCGCCGGATGTTTTCGCGCCTTTGTATCCGAGATGTCAGTATTTCGCGGGAACATAAAGCTCCGGAGGCAGGACCTTCCGCTCGTAGTTGGGATTGAAAATGCGCTCCGGCAAGGTGATATCCTCGTGCGGCACATCCTCATAAGGGATTTGCTTCAAGAGATGGTCGATGCAGTTGAGCCGCGCCCGCTTCTTGTCGTTGGCCTCGACGATGTGCCATGGCGCTTCGCGAATGTTGGTACGGGCGAAGGTCTCTTCCTTGGCCTTGGTATAGGCTTCCCAACGCACGCGCGATTGCAGGTCCATCGGCGAGAGCTTCCACTGTTTCAGCGGGTCGTGGATGCGCGTCAGAAAGCGCAGTTGTTGTTCCTCGTCGGTGATCGAGAACCAATATTTGACCAGCCGAACGCCGGAGCGCACCAGCATGCGTTCGAATTCCGGCACGTCGTCGAAGAACTGCTCGACCTCCTCCTCGGTCGCAAAGCCCATGACGCGTTCGACGCCGCAGCGGTTGTACCAGGAGCGGTCGAAGAGGACGATTTCGCCGCCGGCCGGAAGATGTGGCACATAACGCTGGAAATACCATTGAGTCTTCTCGCGATCGGACGGCGCCGGCAGTGCCACCGTTCTCACGATGCGCGGATTGAGTCGCTGGGTGATGCGCTTGATGACGCCGCCCTTTCCAGCCGCGTCGCGTCCCTCGAAGATTACGACGACCTTCTCCTTGTGGTAGACGACCCAGTCCTGCAGCCTGATTAGCTCCGCCTGCAACGCCAGGAGCGCGCGGAAATAGTCCATGCGGGGAAGCGTCGGAGGGTGCGCTTTACGGTAAATCTTGCGTATTTCCTCGGATAAGGCCGGCTCTGAAAGCTCGAGCTCGTAATCCTCGTCGATTGTGTCAGCAAGTTCCGCTTCGAGCCAATCGATGCGTTCTACCTCGTCTTTTGACTTACTCATGTCACGCCTCCGCAGTTCACGCCAACAGCTGATCGCAAGAATGGCTTATTCCATGTCGGAGTGAAGGAAATTTTACATTCCCCAGGACGCATGCCGCCGGCGTAAGCAGGGTCGAGACTCACCGGCGACACAAGAACGTTGTGATGGCAGGTCCCATTTGGGCATACTAACCCGACGATCTCAATGGAGCGGACGAGCAGCGGGCATGAACTGTGAATGCCACTAAACTCCTGCTGATCTTGCCGCTATTGGCGGCTTTCGCATACATCTCGCTTGTCGGCGTGACGTATCTGTCCCAGCGCGCGCTCCTTTACCCCGGTGCAAGCGCAACTTCGGCGCCGGAGCGAGCGAGCTGGGGGCAGAACGTGTACATCCAAACGAGCGATGGAGAAGCGCTTCATGGCCTCTATAGCCAGAGCGAGCCCGGCCAGCCGTCGGTGTTGTTCTTCCTCGGAAATGCCGACCGGGTCAGCAATTATGGCTTCTTCGCCCAGGCTCTTGCCGCACGCGGCATCGGCCTGCTCGCGCTTTCCTATCGCGGCTATCCGGGATCATCTGGGACGCCGAACGAGCATGGCTTATTGATTGATGGCATTGCCGCCTTCGACTGGCTTGCGGTACGTTCCGGAAACGAGATCGTCGTGCTGGGCCAGTCGCTGGGAAGCGGTGTGGCGGTCAATACGGCTGGACAACGGCCGGCAGTCGCGGTCATCCTCGTGTCTGCCTACCTGTCGGTCCTCTCGCTCGCCCAGACCTACTATCCATTCTTCCCGGTTGCGCTCCTCACCAAGGATCCCTTCCGCTCAGATCTGAAAATCGCAGAGGTGAGGCAACCGAAGCTGTTTATCCACGGCCGGCATGACACCATCATCCCATTGTCTTCAGGCGACGCTCTGTATCAAATCGCTCCCGAGCCCAAGCAGATGCTCATCTACGACGCCGGCCATAACGATCTGTGGGACGCCCGCATGGTCGACGACATCATTCGTTTTGTGGAGGCGCAAAAAGGAGACAACGCCGATCCACCGCCGCGAAGGGACCGGAACTGACGAGCCGCTAATCCGCTAGACCACCCGGGATCATTGGGTACTGGCGACAGACGCAGATTATCACAACTATCTCCAGCCGGGTCCCCTGAGGATTTTACAGCTTGAAGTTTTGAAGCAGGAGGTACAACGTTTCGGCCCTAACACGTAGGGGCAGCTCATCAGAAAGTGCTTTTAATCAGGCAACCGTAACGCAATCGGAGGCCGCATGACCAGCACTGCTCAGAAACTTTCGCTCGCTTCGCTGTCCGCGCTCGTCGTCGGTTCCATGGTGGGAGCGGGCATATTTTCACTGCCGCGCACCTTCGGCAGTGCGACTGGTCCGTTCGGAGCGATTGTGGCCTGGTGCATCGCAGGGGCGGGCATCTTCACTCTGGCTCACGTGTTCCGGGTGCTCGCGGAACGCAAGTCGGACCTCGACGCAGGCGTCTACGCGTATGCGAGCGCCGGCTTCGGCGACTATGCCGGCTTCCTTTCGGCTCTCGGCTATTGGCTGGTCGGCTGCATCGCCGATGTGTCGTACTGGGTGTTGATCAAGGCCACCCTCGGCGCGTTCTTCCCGTTCTTCGGCGACGGCAACACGATCGCGGCTGTGCTTGTCTCCTCTGTCGCGCTGTGGGGCTTCCACTTCATGATCTTGCGAGGGATCAGAGAGGCCGCGGCCATCAACACCGTCGTCACCGTGGCAAAGATCGTGCCCATTCTGATCTTCATAGTCATCCTGCTCGGTGCGTTCGAGACCGACCTCTTTCGCACCAATTTTTGGGGCGGCGCGGACATGCCCGAGGCGAGCCTTTTCGAGCAGATTCGTGCGACCATGCTGGTCACCGTTTTTGTGTTCATCGGCGTAGAGGGCGCCAGCGTCTATTCGCGCTACGCGCGCGAGCGTTCCGATGTGGGCGTGGCCACGACACTGGGGTTCGTAGTCGTATTGGGACTGATGGTGCTGGTAACCCTGCTGCCCTACGGAGTCCTGGAACGACCCGAAATCGCGGGCATGCGCCAACCATCGATGGCTTCCGTTCTGGAATCCGTCGTCGGGCCATGGGGCTCCGTCTTTGTCAGTGCCGGTTTGATCGTTTCCGTGCTCGGAGCGTATCTCGCATGGTCGCTGATCTGCGTCGAAGTGCTCTTCTGCGCCGCCAAAAACGGAGACATGCCGAGCGTACTCGCCAGGGAGAACAGCAACAAGGTTCCGGCGGCGGCTCTTTGGCTGAGCAATGGCGTGATCCAGCTCTTCCTCATTAGCACCCTGTTTTCGGAAGATGCGTTTCGATTGATGGTAAACCTGACGAGCGCAATGGTTCTGGTTCCATACCTGCTGGTGGCAGCCTATGGCTTCCTTGTCGCCAAGCGGGGCGAGACCTATGACATCAGACCTAAAGAGCGGCTCCGCGATCTGATCTTCGCGGGTGCCGCCACCGTCTACACGGCATTTATGATCTATGCCGGCGGCCTGAAGTTCCTGCTGCTTTCCGCCATTCTCTACGCGCTTGGAACGGTCCTGTTCGTCTACGCAAGGCGAGAACAGAAGAAGCCGGTGTTCGGCCCTCGGGAATGGCTCGTTTTCACAGCGGTAGTGGCCGGATGCCTAGTCGGCATCTACGGTCTCCTGACCGGCCGCATCACTATATAGATTGAGAAAAAAATAAAATGATGCAAAGCGTTAAGTGTCCCTTACCCGTATGAAGGTCACGCGCGGCAATGTAGATCGCACGTCCTTGCGTCAGGCCTTTCATCAGCAAATCGGTTCGCTCTTGCAATTTTGAGTATTACACGTTAACATTGTGATTAATTCAAGTACGCTATAATGCGGCGCCAGAAGTAGATAGCATCTTCAAAATTCCACGCCGCATGCGATATCCGTAATTTCACCTGTCAAGCAAACGATCTCCAGAGTTGTTCGCGCGTCCGCACCTCCGCAGACGCCTCTTTCATCGGCGAATCCGGGAGTAATGCGATGGCGCAGAAGCTTTCCCTGTTTGCTCTGACTGGCATGGTCGTCGGTTCCATGGTCGGCGCAGGCATCTTCTCGCTCCCGCGAACGTTTGGCGTCGCAACAGGGCCGTTCGGCGCAATCATCGCCTGGTGCATTGCAGGGGGCGGCATGTACATGCTGGCGCGCGTCTTCCAGTCGCTGGCGGAACGCAAGCCCGATCTTGACGCCGGCGTTTTCGCCTATGCCAAAGAAGGTTTTGGCGACTATCCCGGCTTTCTATCCGCCTTCGGCTACTGGATCGGCAGTTGCATCGGCAACGTGTCGTACTGGGTGCTGATCAAGTCCACGCTTGGCAATTTTTTCCCAGTCTTCGGTGACGGCAATACTGTCGTCGCAATTCTCGTCGCTTCGATCGGTATCTGGCTCTTTCACTTCATGATCTTGAGAGGCATCCAGCAGGCGGCGTTTGTCAACACCGTCGTGACCGTCGCGAAGGTCATTCCTATTATTGCCTTCATCATCATCCTGTTCTTTTTCTTCAAGCTCGACCTGTTCCGGCTCAACTTCTGGGGTGGCGAGGGGATGCCGGAGGCAACCCTCCTCCAACAAATCCAGGCAACAATGCTGGCGACGGTCTTCGTCTTCATCGGCATCGAAGGGGCGAGCAACTATTCGCGCTATGCTCAGACGGGCTCCGATATCGGAACGGCCACGATCATGGGCTTCATCGGAGTCAGCGCGCTGATGGTGCTGGTCACGCTGCTGCCCTATGCGGCCCTGACGCGCCCCGAGATCGCCGCCATGAGCCAGCCTTCGATGGCCGGAGTGCTTGCTGCCGTCGTCGGCCCCTGGGGTGCGGTTTTCATCAGCATCGGGGTGATCGTCTCGGTGCTTGGCGCCTATCTCGCCTGGTCGTTGGTGTGCGCGGAAGTGCTCTACGTGGCCGCGCGCACGGACGACATGCCCCGTCTTTTCGGCACCGAGAATCAAAACAAGGTGCCCGCAGCGGCGCTGTGGCTTACCAACATCATCGTCCAACTGTTCGTCATCAGCACCTACTGGTCGCGGGATGCGTTCGCGCTGATGCTGAACTTGACGAGCGCAATGTCGCTGATCCCCTACATGTTCGTGGCTGCCTTCGGGTTCATGCTGGCTCAACGCGCCGAGACTTACGAGGTCCGGCCGCGTGAACGCACCCGCGACCTGATCATCGCCAGCATCGCCGCCGTCTACACATTTTTCATGATTGTCGCGGGCGGCATCAAGTTCGTCCTGCTGTCGGCTCTTCTGTATGCCCCTGGCACGATCCTCTATTTCTGGGCAAGACGGGAGCGGGGCAAGCGCGTTTTCAACACATCCATCGACTGGCTGATTTTCGCGACTGCAGTCATCGGCTGCATCGCCGCGATCATCGGATTGTCCACCGGCTACCTGACGATCTGAAAAGGAGATTTGCCATGTCTTCTGAAAGCTCGACCCAGCACACTTTCGGCGTGCATTCCGAGGTCGGCCAGTTACGCAAGGTCATGGTCTGCGCGCCGGGGCGTGCTCATCAACGGCTAACGCCGAGCAATTGTGACGCCCTCCTGTTTGACGACGTCCTCTGGGTCGACAACGCCCGGCGCGATCATTTCGACTTCATGACCAAGATGCGAGACCGCGGCGTCGACGTTGTCGAGATGCACAACCTGCTGGCCCAGACCGTGGCACTTCCCGAAGCCAGGAAGTGGATACTCGATAACCAGGTCGTGCCCAACCAGGTCGGGCTTGAGCTCGTTGACGAGATCCGCAGCTACCTCGAAGGGCTGCCCGACCGGGAGCTTGCGGAAACCCTGATAGGCGGACTTTCGACCCATGAATTCCCCGAGGCTATTGGCGGCGAAATGTTGGATTTGATCCGGGACGCTGCTGGAGTCGCAGAGTATCTCCTTCCCCCGCTGCCCAACACGCTCTATACGCGTGATACCACCTGCTGGATTTACGGCGGAGTGACCCTCAACCCGCTCTACTGGCCGGCGCGTCACGAAGAGACTATTCTCGCCACTGCGATCTATAAGTTCCATCCGGATTTCGCCGGCAAGGTCAATGTCTGGTGGGGCGACCCGACCCTGGACTGGGGGCTCGCCACACTCGAGGGCGGCGACGTCATGCCGATCGGCAAAGGTAACGTGTTGATCGGCATGAGCGAGCGAACGTCGCGGCAGGCGATCAGCCAGCTCGCCGCAACCCTGTTCGGAAGAGGCGCCGCGCAGCGCGTGATCGTCGCCGCAATGCCAAAATTACGTGCGGCTATGCACCTGGACACGGTCTTCACCTTCGCCGACCGCGACTGCGTGCTTATCTACCCCGACATTGTCAACGAAATCGAGGCATTCTCCTACAGACCGGGTGAGAAGCCGGGCTCCGTCGAGCTCCACAGGGATCGTGGCTCGTTTGTCGAAACGGTGCGGGACGCCCTGGGTCTCAAGGAAATGCGCGTGGTCGAGACCGGCGGGAACGCCTATGTGCGCGAACGGACGCAATGGGACAGCGGCGCAAATCTCGTCTGCCTCTCGCCCGGCGTGGTGCTGGCCTACGACCGCAACACCTACACCAATACGCTTCTACGCAGAGCCGGCATTGAAGTGATCACCATTACGGGCGCCGAACTCGGTCGCGGACGCGGCGGTGGCCATTGCATGACCTGCCCAATTACCCGTGATGCGGTGGATTACTGACCAAGATCGGCGGTCGCTGGCCCGGAGCGCCTCTAGCCCTGCCCTGAGAATCGTCTGATCTCTCAGCCCGATAATTTTCCAGAGATTGGCGCTCTCGCACAAGGAGAAATGCCATGACCCGAAGGACGATACTCCCTCTCACGCTTGCGGTTGTGGCCGCGCTTGCCGGTGGGTGCGCCACCGAACAGAACCAACGCGGCCTGGGCGGAGCTCTGATAGGCGCCGGAACAGGCGCGGTGGCTGGCCAGTTGATTGGAGGGAACACAACGAGCACCGTCGCCGGTGCGGCTGGCGGAGCTCTGGTTGGGGCCGCGGTCGGAACTGCAACGACTCCGTCCTACAACCGTGGCAACTGCAGATACAGACAGCCCGACGGGACAATCATCATCGCAAGGTGCCGATGAAACCTGCCGCCTGGCGCGCCCTGCAACCTTATTCCCGGAAGGCCGTGAACGCCTGCGCGACCGGCACCATTGGGCATTCAGGGTGCGCGCCAGGTTGCCGCTAAGCTTCGCAACTAACGTAAATGGGAGTTAGTCATGTCCAGCCTGATTGCCATTATTTATCCCAGTGAAGACAAAGCCGAAGAAGTCCGACAGCGCCTGATTGGACTGCAGAAAGAATACTTGCTCACATTGGGCGACGCCGTGATCGCGACAAAGACTGACGCAGGCAAGGTCAAGTTGAATCAACTGATGAACCTCACTGCGGCTGGTGCCGCTTCAGGAAGCTTCTGGGGACTGCTCGTCGGTGTGCTGTTCCTCAACCCGCTGATCGGGGTGGCCGTAGGTGCGGCCTCCGGAGCAATCGGGGGCGCGCTGAGCGATGTGGGCATCAACGACGATTTCATGAAGGAACTTGCCAGAGGCCTTCAGCCCGGCAATGCGGCGCTGTTCGTGCTGGTGAAGGAGATGACTGAGGACAAGGTTCTGAAGGACATATCGCCATTTGGCGGCACCATCCTGAAAACCTCACTGGATGAAAGCAAGGAGCAACTGCTGCGGGACGCCTTGCAGAAAGCGAGCGCCGCTTAGACGCCGTTCGCGCTGGTGACGACTGAACCGGACGCGCAGAAATTGGATACTCACATGGCAGGATACGGCGAAAACTTCAACCTGATGAAAATGAAGCTAATCGGCTTCGCGAGTATCATTATTGGTTTCCTCCTCGCGGCGTCCGGCTACCGATATGGCTCGTTCGGAATCGGATTGGCAGGAGTAGTCCTTCTGCTCATCGGTATAGCTTTCATCGCGGGCCACGTCCTTCGCCGAAATGAACGGCGATAGTGCGATCTGCCGCCCGGCACTGCAGGCGCAAGGTCCGTACAGACGGTCAATCCGCCCGCGGATCGATGCGCCGACGCCTTTGAAGATTTGCCGACGATCGCACCGCTTCTCGGAGCATAGTGTTTGCAACGAGCAGCCGGAGTCACGAGGAAGCCATGGCATCTTACGACACCATGCCGGTCAATGCAGGTGGCGACCCGAGCGGCCCCCCGCCTTCTGTTCGGGTGGTCCTTGGCGGCGTCATGCTTCTGGCGGGACTGGTCGTCCTGGGGGATGTGGCGTTTGCACCAGTCGTCACTCCGGCCTTCGTCGGAACCGCCGCCATCTTGGTTGGCGTGTTCGAAATCGTATATGCCTTCTGGGCGAGACGATGGGGTGGCCTGTCATGGCAAACGCTGCTCGGATTTTTATATATCGCCCTGGGCTTGATGCTAACCGACGTCGCCGGCTCGGGCGTGATGGAAGTCCTCACGAACATGGTGGCCCGCTCAGGGCGCACACAAGACTTGCTGCAAACCTACACGGTCGGCCTGCTGTTCTTCCTCTCGGGCGCCGTCAGGATCTTGCTCAGCATTAGCCACTGGCGTGAGGCAGGATGGCCGATGATGCTGTCGGGAGCGTTCGGGGCCGGCGCGGGACTTGTCGTCCTGGCCGAGTTCCCGAAGACGGGCCTTTGGCTCCTTGCACTCTTGCTGGGGATCGATTTTCTGGCGCATGGCGTGGCTTGGCTGAGATTTGCATTTTTCCCCGGCCGGACAAAACTGGAAACAATCAGGCATCGCCACCCACCTGACTGCCGGGACGGTATCGGCGCGATCGTAATCGCTTGACCCACATAGCATGGCTCGACGATGACGACCGCATTATCCGCTGGGCGTCGAAGCGTCGGTTGCGATCTCCAGACCGAACAATTCTGAAAGCCACTTGCTGGACGGATGCTGGTTGCAGAAGGTCAGCAACGCGATCGTTATCGGCACGCCGATGAAGGCGCCGAAGATCCCCCATAAGTAACCCCACAAGAAAACGGAAAACAGGACCATGACAGGGGACATTGACAGCGCGCTGCCTGAGGCTCGTGGCTCGATATAACTGCCCACAACGAACTGAATGAGGTTCAAGCCCGTAAAGACAATCAAGACGGTCTCCACAGTCCCGAACTGGATAAGAGCAAAGAGCGTCGGGAACAGGGTGGACACAAGCGGCCCAAGAAAGGGGATGTAGTTGAGAGCGAACGCGATAAAGCCCCATTCCTCGGCGAGAGACAGCCCGACAGCGCGGGTGAAAATCCAAACCAGAAGCCCGGTGACGACACTCATCACGGTCCTGATCATCATGTAGCGGCGAATCTTCATAGCGGTTTGTTGGCTGCCACGAAGAAACCATGTACTGCCCGTCCGGTTTCGCATGGCCTCGAGCCTGCGCCCGAAAGCCTCCACCTCCATCAGCCCGAGCAGGACATAGACGAGCGCGATCAGCCAGAAACTCAAGGTGCTGTTAAGCCGGCCGCTTACGGCCTGTACAGTACGCACGATCCAGCCAACGCTGAAGTTCTCTGACCAGAGCATGCCAACCGCTACGCCGTGTTCCTCGAGCCACAGGCGAACCTGATCGTAGAGCTGCTGAAAACGCGCTGCATCCGCGATGAACCACCGGCCGACATGCCCGAATGCCCAGGCTATGAGCCAGCCGAACGCGACGATGGCGAGCACGACCAAGAGGAAGCTGATGATGAGCGCCAAGTGGCGAGGGAGCATAGCCTGCAAGCGGCACTGCGTCGGCCACACAAGCGCGATGATAAATAGCGCAAAAGCTACTGGGGCAAATATCGAACTTGCCATCGAGAGCATTGCGAGGAGGAGCAGAGTCGCTATCAGAATTTGGGTAGTGTAAATTATCTTCATTCTTGCGGCGGGCATGCACCTACCTCTCAGACGATCTCCTCAGTCCATCAGTAGCATGCGACGACAGCAGTCTTCGGTGGGGCCATCAGGCCGTCGTTGCTCACTGGGCGAGTGTGTTTTTGTAGATCATGCCGTCCTTCATGATGATCTTGAAGCTGTTGGCGGGATCGGCCACCAGGTCGATATTCTCCAGCGGATTGCCTTCGACGAGCAGGAGGTCCGCGAGCGCGCCTTCCTCGATCACGCCGAGCTTTCCCGGATAGGGGTTGCGCTGGCCCGACAGCGCCAGCAGTTCGGCATTGGTCCCCGTCGCCATAACGAGCGCTTCGGAAGGCGTGTACCAACGCACGAGTGAGGCAAGAATTGCTCCTTGTTGCCTCGCCAGTGCACGGGAGAACAGGACATCCGTGCCCCACGCGGTCTTGATCTTGTATTTCTTTGCCAGTTCGTACGTCCTGCCGATACCCGGCCACACCTCATCGGCCTTGGCACGCTCGACCGAACCCTCGCGAAGGCCTGTCCTCATCAATTCCGGAAGTGGCTGCAAGCTCAGCCAAATGTCCTTTTCGGCGATCAGCTTGGCGGTGGCCTCATCCATGAGGAAGCCGTGTTCGATGCACTTCACACCAGCAGCGATAGCCTTCCGGATCGCATCAGGGGTGAAGGCGTGCGCGGCGACGTAGGTGCCCCAATTCTCGGCGATTTCCACGGCGGCCCGCAATTCCGGCTCGGTAAAGGTGGTGACGTCGAGCGGGCTGAAGGGTGAAGACACCCCGCCGCCGGCCGTCAGCTTGATCAGAACGGCGCCTTGCATGAACTGCTCGCGGACGCGCAGACGCACCTCGTCGGGGCTGTCCACGACCATGGCACCCCCGCTCGTCTCCATCGGGGTGAGCAGGCCGCCTGTCCTCCTTGGCAGGTCGGTGAGCTGGCGGAAATCGCCATGCCCGCTGGTCACCGTGATCATGGCACCGGACGGATAGATGCGCGGTCCGGGGATGATGCCCCGGTCTATGGCCCGCTTGAGGCCGAACGCCGGCCCGCCTACGTCGCGAACGGTGGTGAAGCCGCGCATCAGCGTATCCGTCGCCTCATCGCCGGCCAGGATACTGGCGAAGCTGACGTCGCCCATTGCCTCTGCCGGGGTGGAAGCAGCCAACATCGCATGCCAGTGCGCATCGATCAGGCCCGGCATCAGCGTTCGCCCGTTGCCGGCAATGCGCTCAGCGCCTTCGGCTTCGATCGGGCTTATCGAAATCTTGGCGATTACATTGCCCTGGACCAGAACATTCGACGGCGCCGAAAGAGCAGCACTTTTTCCGTCGAAGATGTGGACGTTTTCGAAAAGCACGTCATCGGCGCTGGCGGTCGCGCAAAGTCCGAGCACGAGAGCCGCTGCAAGCATTTCTCTGCCAGAGCGCAGCAAGGTGAAAACGGGATGCGCAAGAAGGAACAACGCTGCAGGACAGGACACCGCATGCACGGCAGCCTTACATTGCGTCGACTGCTGCGATCCAGAGGATTTTTGACACATGACGATCATCCCGCTTCAGGAGGAGAGGTGGTCACGCCGCAAGGACAAGTTGTAGCTTATACAATGCAGACGTCAAGAAGCGGTGGTCTCTTTCATAGTACAGGGGTCGAAATCTTGGCACGCCAGATCGCCGAAGGAACGGGCAACCGCGCTTCGCCGTCTCACTCATTCCCAACATCGGATACCGACACAGTGTCCACTTGGCAGACCACTTGCTGATCGCAGACATTCTTGGCGTAGTCAGCCTCCACCTGGCCGGCGGGCAGTCATGATCCACGCGCGAGAGTCGAAAAATACGCCCTTCGGGGTCATATGCGCCTCAAGCAAGCCGCGCAGCCGCTGCAGTGGTTTGTCCGGCGGTTCATTTGCGGCCGCGAGAGCGTCCTGCACAAGATAAAGGCTGGTGAGTGCATCGAACGCGGCATCGACATCCGATCCATAGAAGACCGGCTCTCGCACGTCCGCAAAGTCGATCGAAGTAAAGCCGGCCGATCTCAGAAGGTCCGCGGCAACCGGAGGATCGCCAAGTGAAAACGGGTCGGCAGCACCTGCGGAAACCGCAATTGCCGGCGCCAGGGCTTGCCGGATGGCGCGCGACCACTCGTTACGCTCCCGGCTCTGCCATACCATCCACACAAGGCGCGCGCCGGGGCGCATGGCCCGGCCGATATTGGCAAATGCCGCCGCCGGATCGGCAAAGAACATCACGCCAAACCGGCTGATGCAAAGGTCGAAACTGCCGGTCGGGAATCCGTGAAATTGCGCGTCGCCCTGCTCGAACATCACATTCCGCAGACCCTCAGCGGCACTCCGTCGCCTTGCCTCCTCAAGCATCTCCGCGGAAATATCCACACCGATCGCTTCGCCTTGCGACGCGGCGCGGGCGGCCTCGCGCGTCGTCTGTCCTGCACCGCAGCCGATATCGAGCACCCGATCATCTGCGCCAAAGTCGGCAGCAACCCGCAGGTGGCGATTGTGTCGCGCCAATTCTGCGTCGTAAAAGTCGGCACGATCCAACGCCATAGCACTCCCTCTCTTTGTGAGGGCTGGTCCGGGAGTTTGATCCTCCCTCCCCTGCACCCCGTTACTCTCGTCTTCCCGTGTAAACCGACGTGGTCATGTTTCTGGTGACAACGCCTGCGAACTCGGTTTCGGCCACTTTCTCCAGTCCGCCGAGCAATCTTTCCCGCTCGTCCTCCGGCAGTGCCGTGACATTCGAGTAGGTCGCGTAGAGGCGTCGAACAGCGGACGGGTCCAGCGACAGGGTCCAGTCTATGAGCTCTGGCTCGTCGGACGTAAATCCAGCCTCCTCCAAGTCGGCCAGTCGCGCTCCGACATCGAGGCCGTATGGCGTCTGGGTCGTTCCGCCACCGGACGGGCTCGTACGATGGCCCGAGAACAGGTGTGCCGTTGCTCGATGAAATGGGTCGGGCCTGACACCGTCCCCGAACACGTTCCAAATGAGAGCGACGGTACCGCCGTCTCGCAGCAGTCGCTGTATGCGCCGCAGGCCGGGAACGGCATCAATCCAGTGAAACGCCGTCGCACTGACGACGAGATCGAAACTCTTTTCCGGAACTTTCAATTTTTCGAAGGGAGTTTCCACCACTTCGAGTTCTTCCTCGTCCAATCGATCGCGAAGAAACTTTGCTAGCCGCCTGTCTGGCTCTACAGCCAGAAGCCGTTGGGGCCGATCGTCAAGAAGGCGTTCGGTGGCCAGCCCGGTTCCGGCTCCAATCTCGAGGATGGAAATACCGCTTCGGAGTCCTGCGCGCTTTCGTAGCGCATCCCAGACGAGCTCCGGATAGGGCGGCCGGGCCGTGTGGTAATTCTGCGGGTCGAGCCCGAATGCCTCTTTGCCGAAGGAACGGGCAAGGACGTCACTGGCCATGGCGGTCACCCAGTTGCTGACCGTCGAAGCTAGCTGCGAAGGCGAAGCCGATCAACATCGCCCGACGGCGGGAGCCTGACGCTATGCCCTCAACTGCGGTCCAACAAGGCAAGATTGGCCTCGATCGTCTCGTCCCCCGGTAATGCCGCACGAGCTTCGAGCAGCAATTTGCGGGCTTTTGCCTTCTCGCCTCGGAGATAGTGCGAGTAGCCCATGTTGTTGACGATGCGTGGCTGGCGCCCGGCCACCTTGAGCAATTGGCTATAGGCGCGGTCCGCCAGATCGAACCGGCCGAGGCGGTCATAGCAGGCCGCCAATCCCATCAGCGCCTCGGCGTTGTCCTGCCGCAGCTCTACCGCCTTTCGAAAGTGCTTCTCGGCGAGCCCATAATTGCCGTTCATGAATTGAAGCTTGCCCTGATCGAGATCGGACTTGCTCACGTCTCCGGATGACATCAGAGCGGATGTCGGGTCAAATTCGGCACCCGACAACACCTCCGACGTCTGACAGCTCGAAAGAAGCACAGCGGCGACGATCGCCATGGCCAGTTCCGTGGTCCGGCGTTCTCCTCCCGGACGGCCCAGCACACTGCGGCCGGACTCGCCTATTCTCATCTCCATTCGCTGATCGCCGCCCTCTTGCTACTGCGTCGTGGTGTCGTTCGGATAAGGCTCACCATTTCCCCCGTTCGTCCCGTTTTGCTCCGCGTCCTGCGGCTTATATTGTTCCAGGTCGGCCGGCGTGACCAAGCTGGTCTGCTTGACCCTTGGCGGCCACGGATCGACCATCTGCATCGCGCTATTGGCCGCGATTGCATCGCCTGCGGACAGGGCTATCGTTTCGCTGCGGACGAATTCGTAGCTCTGGCACCCGGAAAGCAGGATCGACGCAAGAAAAAGAAAGCCGTGAAAGCCTTTAGGCCTGCTGCTTCTGCGGATCATTGGAGCTCCAGAAAATGGCCGGAACTCGGTGCGCGGACGACACGCGCCTGCCTCGACGCAGACCGGCCCCTGCCGTTGACCTCCACTTCATCGATATTGCCGAGAAAGAATTCAGATTCGGTCGGTCGTTTCGTTCGATCCGACGGGCTGGCGACCTTCTTGAGGGGATCGATCGGTTTGACGAGATGAGGCGTGACGATGATCACGAGATCGGTCTCGCGGCGCTGGTAAGCTTTGGACGAAAACAACGCGCCGAGAATGGGAAGTTGCCCGAGGCCCGGCACGCGCTGGGTGATGAGATTGTTCTCGCTCTGCAGGAGGCCGGCGATCATGAAGCTCTGGCCGCTCTTGAGATCGACGGACGTCCGGGCACGGCGGACGGAGAAGCCCGGGATCGCGATATTTCCCACCCGGTAGGAGGCGGTGTTATCGATCGCCGATACCTCCGGCTCGATGTCGAGGGAGATAAGGCCATCGCTGAGCACGGTCGGCGTGAAATCCAGACCGACACCGAACTTCTTATAGCTGACGGTAATGGTTCCGTCCTGCTCCGAGATGGGGATAGGGAATTCGCCGCCGGCCAGAAAGCTTGAGGTCTCACCGGAACGCGCTATCAGGTTCGGCTCGGCGAGGCGCCGGGCCATACCCCTGTCTTCGAGCGCATCGATCGCCACATCGACCGAGTAGCCCTCTCCGATGAGGCTGCCGATAAGCGAGCCGGCCGGCGTATTGGATGTCGCGCGCGGGGAGGAGTTGAACTCGACACTCCCGTTCGACCAGGCATAGGCGGCACTGATCTGGGTTCCAAGCTCCTTGCCGACGTCGCGGTTGATCTCCACGAATCTGACATTCAGCTGTACCTGTTGGGACGACGTGATCTTAATGGAATTGATGACCTCCTCGTCGCCGGCAAAGCGCGATGCGATCTGCTCAGCCTGGGTAGCCGCAACCGCGTCCGTGGCAGAGCCGGAAAGAACGATCCTTCCGTTCGCCGAGGTTACCTTTACGCTCGAGCCCGGCACCGACTGTCGGATCGTCGAGGACAGCAATTTCGTATCGAGCGTCACCTCTATGTCGATAATGCCGACCGGATTCTTTTCCGCATCGAAAATGGTGAGGCTTGTCGAGCCCAGTTCATTGCCGAGAATATAGAAGGAACGATCGGTCAGAGGGGTTACGGTCGCAATCTCCGGATCCCCGATGACGATCTCATCGAATCGCTGCACGGCCCTGATCGTGACCGTCTTGCCCTTCGCAACCTTGATCGACCGGGAAAAATTCGACGAGATTTCGACCGAATCGCCGTTTGCCGAGGCCGGGGGACTGGCGCCAATGCCCGTACACAGAGCCACAACGAAGCAGAAGAACGCAAAAAGGGAGCCTCTTGACCTTGTCATGGTTCCTGTGTTCCTCCACGACACTCGGCACAATGTCGCACTTTCGTGACGCTACGTGTTGGCCGTAACCGCCGGGAGTGTTTCGAGAACCTGCCCCAAGGTCAACCAAGAATCCCCCAACCCACAATAAACACCCAGGAATTTTAAATAAAACCGGCAATTTTTAGTGGCCCGCGTAGCCTGTATTCTCAGGTACTGTATTGGGACCGGAATGCCTCATCGTCCGGTTCCTATCCGAGCCGACCGCTCCGCCGGTCACGGTTCGAGAGGTTTGCGACAAGGTCGCCGAAGCGGTCGCCTTGGACCGCCACATGGCTGCGCAATCCCTCCCGCGCGCCATCCGCATTGCCGGAAAGAATGGCATCGACGATCTCTCCATGTTCCCTGAACGAGACCTTCATGCGGTTGCGAACTCTGAGCTGCAGGCGGCGATAGGGGCGAAGGCGGCGATGGAGGGTCGTGCATTGCTCCTCCAGAAAGCCGCTATGGCTCGCCGTGTATATCGCGCGATGAAAAATCTCGTTCTCGTAATAGTAGCGATCGGTCTCCTCGCTGAGGACCGCTTCCCGGCATTTCTCGTGGGCGGCCAACAGAGCCGCGCTGTCTTCCTCCGTATGCCGGCGCGCGGCAAGAGCACCGGCCATGCCTTCCAGTTCAGCCATGACCTCAAACATTTCGTAGACGCGCTGCGGGGCCGGATCCACGACGACGGCGCCGCGCCGCGGTCTGATCTCGACGAGCCCGATCGCGCTCAGTTGCATCAAGGCTTCGCGGATCGGGGTGCGGGATACGCCGAAGCGCATGGCGAGTTGCGTCTCGTCCAGACGTTCACCCGGCTCGAACTCGCCCGTTACGATGCCGTTCTCGATATCGTCCCGCAGCTTGTAGAAAATGTTCTCGCTCATCCCTTACCGATCCGTATGCAACAACCATTCCTCTTGTATACAAAAATCTTGACACGGTACGCAAGATGGATCCACTCTTACTACCAAGCCGGCGGGAGGCCGGCATGTCAGGGAGGAAGAAATGAGCAGTTTTCGACGGAAGTTGACGACTTCCGCTATCGCGGCCATCTGCAGCTTGATCGCTTCCACAGCGGGTGCCCAGACCGTGTTGAAGGCGTCACACCAGTTCCCGGGGGAAAGGGCGACATTCGCGACGAGATGGTGCAACTGATCGCCCGCGAGGTCGCCGCCGCCAATGTCGGCCTCGAAATCCAGGTGTTCCCGGGGTCGTCGCTCTACAAGCCGAACGATCAGTGGAATGCGGTCACACGGGGCCTGCTCGATATGACTTCGTTCCCCTTGGATTATGCTTCGGGCCGCCACCCGGAATTCTCCGCGACGCTGATGCCCGGCCTCGTGGGAAATTTCGATCGCGCCATGCGGCTTAACGATTCCGAGTTCATGGGGGACATCAAGAAGGTCATCGAGGATGCCGGCGCCTTGGTGATCGCCGATGCGTGGCTCTCCGGCGCCTTCGCCTCCAAGAAGAATTGCATCACCTCCCCCGACACGATCAAGGGACAGGTGATCCGCGCCGCCGGGCCGGCCTTCGAGGAGATGCTCGTGGAAGCCGGTGCTTCGATCTCATCCATGCCTTCTTCGGAAATCTACACCGGCATGCAGACCGGCGTCCTGGATGCGGCGAACACCTCGTCGGCGAGTTTCGTGTCCTATCGCCTGTTCGAACAGGCCAAGTGCCTCACTGCGCCGGGGGAAAACGCCCTCTGGTTCATGTACGAACCGGTGCTGGTGTCGAAGCGCGTCTTCGATGGCCTGACGGAAGAGCAGCAGAAGGCGATCCTCGCTGCCGGCGAGAAAGCGGAAGTCTATTTCAACGAAGAGGTCCGCAAGGGCGATCAGGTCATGATCGACACCTACAAGAAGGCAGGCGTCGAAGTCGTCGAGATGTCGAAGGAGGATTACGATGCCTGGCTCGAACTCGCCAAGGCATCGTCCTACAAGAACTTCGCCGCCAACGTTCCCGGCGGCGACAAGCTGATCGAAAAGGCGCTCGCCGTGAAGTAAGGCGGACCGACAGAACGGCGTGCTCCGGCGCGCCGTTCCTTCCAGCGCAACTCGGGGATGATCTGATGCTCAAAGCCTATACACAGGCTGTCGGCAATGCTTCGCGTGGCCTTGCGGCCATTGCGACGGCCCTGCTCATTGCGGCGATGCTCGTCGTCTGCCAGATGATCATGCAGCGCTATGTATTTCGTCAGGCGACGATCTGGCAGACGGACTTCGTCGTGTTTTCTGCGACCGCAGCCATGTTTCTCGGCGCGCCATACGTCTTGCTCAAGGGCGGCCATGTGGGCATCGACGTCGTCGAGATGCTAGTCGGCGACCGCACGCGCTACGTCCTGCGAATCCTCGCCGACCTGCTCGGACTGTTGTTCTGCGTCGTCATGCTGATTGCGACGTGGATTCAGTTCCATGACGCGTGGGCGGGAAACTGGAAACACTCCAGCGTCTGGGCGCCGCCGCTTTGGGTGCCGCTCGCTGCCCTACCCGTCAGCTTTGCCATGCTGTGCCTGCAATATGTCGCGCAGAATCTGACGCTCCTCACCGCCCCGGCAGTCCCGGAAGCCATAGGCCCCGGCGCGGCCGAACCGGGTTCGGCCCCGGGCGCCGACCGCCATCCACAGGAGATCATTCAGTGAGCCCGACTGTCTCTGGACTGATGATCGTTGCATGTCTTTTCGTGCTGCTGGCAACGGGAATGCCCATCGCCTTCGCCCTGGGTCTTGCCGCCTTCGCAGCGCTCTACATGCAAAGCGGCGCCGGCATTTTCTACGTGCTCGGCGATACGATGTTTTCAGGCATCGCCAATCTGGCCTATGTGTCGATCCCGATGTTCGTCCTCATGGGCGCGGCGGTTGCCTCGTCTCCGGCGGGATCTGACCTCTACACCTCGCTCGACCGGTGGCTGAACCGCATCCCGGGGGGCCTCATTCTGTCGAACATCGGAGCTTGCGCCATCTTTTCCGGGATGACGGGCTCGTCGCCCGCGACTTGCGCGGCGATCGGCAAGATGGGCATTCCGGAGATGATGCGGCGCGGCTATCCCGCTTCGGTCGCGAGCGGCTCCATCGCCGCCGGCGGCACGCTGGGTATTCTCATTCCCCCTTCGGTCACGCTGATCGTCTACGGAATAGCGACCGAGACCTCCATCGGGCGGCTGTTCATGGCGGGCATCGTCCCCGGCATTCTGCTGACGATCATGTTCATGATCTGGGCCGTCATCGATTGCAAACGCAAGGGCTATGAATTCGATGCACGCCTTGTTCGCTACTCGATGAAGGAACGGCTGGCCGCCCTTCCGCGCATCCTGCCGTTCCTGCTGATCATTGCCGGCACGCTCTACGTACTCTATGGCGGTATCGCCACGCCTTCTGAAGCAGCCGGTGCGGGCGCATTCCTGACATTGGCAGTCGTGATCGTCGCCTATCGCCTCTTCCGGTTTCGGCCGGTCGCCGGCATCTTCGGGTCGGCGATGAAGGAAAGCGTCATGATCATGATGATCATGGCTGCTGCCGAGCTCTTCGCCTTCGCGCTGTCGTCGCTGTTCATCACGCAGACTGTCGCGGCTGCGATTGCGGACATGGAGGTCAACCGCTGGGTGCTGATGCTGATCATCAACGTCTTTCTGTTGATTTGCGGCATGTTCCTGCCCCCCGTCGCCGTCATCGTGATGACCTCACCGATGCTCTTCCCGATCGTCACCCAGGCGGGTTTCGACCCCTACTGGTTCGCGATCGTGCTGACGATCAACATGGAGGTCGGCCTGATCACGCCTCCGATCGGGCTCAACCTTTTCGTCATCAATGCCATTGCGCCGCAGATTCCGACGAAGGACATTCTCTGGGGGTCCCTGCCTTACGTGCTCGTCATGTTCCTGGCGATCATTCTCCTCTGCGTCTTTCCGGACATCGCGACGTGGCTGCCGAACCAGATGCTGGGAACCGTCCAATGAGCACGACGTCATTTTTCAGCGACATGCTGCAGAGCATTGCCGAGCGCGGCCGGCGATTCTTGTCGCTCGGTCCGGCCCGGAACGGCGATGTCAATCCGGTCGGCACCATGGAAGCGCTCTGCGACACGCTGCTGTCGAGCCGAGGCGAGGCGTCGGGCATGGCGCTGGCCAAGAACATTCTGGATCGGTGGCAAGGCTTCGATCAGGACAAGCGGCGCGATTTCATGTTGGCGCTGCTCTCTCGTTTCGGCCCTGATATCGAACGGCTGGAGCGGGCGATCGACGCCTATCGCGCCGATCCGACGCCGAAGGCGCTGCTTGAGATGAGCATGGCGGCAGAACCGCGCCGCCAGGAATTGATCCGCAGGCTCAATCTTGCGCCGAACGGCATCGCGACCCTCGTCCGCATGCGGGCGGACCTCCTCGAACTCAAAGCCCAGAACCCCGACCTGGAGGCGGTCGATACGGACTTCGCGCATCTCTTCGGTTCCTGGTTCAATCGGGGCTTCCTGGTGTTGCGGCCGATCAGCTGGTCGACGCCGGCCGACATTCTGGAGAAGATCATTCGTTACGAGGCCGTCCATCATATCGGCGGCTGGGACGAGTTGCGCCGGCGGCTTGCGCCGGAGGACCGGCGCTGCTTCGCCTTCTTCCATCCGCAGCTGGTCGACGATCCGCTGATCTTCGTCGAAGTGGCGCTGACACGCGAAATGCCTTCCAACATCGCGGAGCTGCTGAAGGAGGACCGTGCGCCGATCCGCGCTGCCGACGCGACGACAGCCGTCTTCTATTCCATTTCGAACTGCCAGGAAGGCCTCAGGGGCATCTCTTTCGGCAACTTCCTGATCAAACAGGTGGTGGAGGATCTGCGGCGCGACCTCCCTCGCCTCGACACCTTCGTGACGCTGTCGCCGGTGCCGGGCTTTGCCGATTGGTTGTCGCGCGAACGCCGGGCCGAAACGTCTAACGCCCTATCCGCCGCCGACCGCAGCAGGCTCGCGGTGCTCGACGAGCCTGATTGGGCCGATCAGCCGGAGACCGCAGCGGCCATCCAGCCAAGCCTGACGGCTGCGGCCGCCTGGTATTTCCTCAGGGCTCGCAATCGCAACGGCAAGACCGTCGATCCCGTCGCCCGGTTCCATCTCGGCAACGGCGCACGGCTCGAACGCATCAATTTCCTGGGCGACCGGTCCGAACGGGCGATGCGCCAGGCCCACGGGATGATGGTCAACTATCTCTACAAGCTCGACGACATCGAGACCAACCACGAGGTCTTTGCGACCCGCGGCGAGGTCGTCGCCGCACCCGCCATCCGCCGGCTGGTGCCGGCCGACAGGGGTTCACGCAGCCTCGTTCCAGGTCCGGACGCCTTTCCCCGGACGTCCGATCAGCCGACGCACCAGGAAGGAAAGGCAACAAGGAGTTCACCTCATGAGCAACCATCTGTTCGACGCCATACGCCGGGCAGCGCGCCCCGACTCCGCCTTCATCCTGACGGCCGACGGCGGCCGCTGGACCTATGGCGACATGCTGGAGCATTCGGGCCGCATCGCTTCCGCGCTCGACAGCCTCGGTGTGCGGCCTGGCGATCGGGTGGCGGTGCAGGTGGAGAAGAGCCCCGAGGCGCTGATGCTTTATCTCGCCTGCCTGCGCGCGGGCGCGGTCTATCTTCCCCTCAACACGGCCTATACGCTTGCCGAACTCGACTATTTCTTCGCAGATTCCGAGCCTCGGCTCATCGTCTGCGGGCCGGCTGCAAAGGAGGGGATCTCGAAGCTTGCCGCCGATCACGGCGCCAAGGTCGAGACGCTGGACGAGAAAGGTGGCGGCTCGCTGATCGACCTTGCCCGGGGCAATGCACCGGATTTCCGCAACGCCGATCGCGGTCCGGATGACCTCGCCGCCATCCTCTACACGTCGGGCACGACCGGGCGGTCCAAGGGCGCGATGCTGACGCATGACAACCTCCTCTCGAACGCCGCCACGCTTCGCGACCATTGGCGCTTCACGGCCGACGACAGGCTGATTCACGCCCTGCCGATCTTCCACACGCATGGCCTCTTCGTTGCATCGAATGTCGTTCTTCTGGCCGGCGCCTCGATGTTTTTCCTGCCGAAATTCGACGCCAGCGAAGTCCTGCGTCTGATGCCGCAATCAACCGCGATGATGGGCGTTCCGACCTTCTATGTGCGTCTCGTTCAGAATCCGGGGCTGACGCGCGAGGCAACCGCCGGGATGCGGCTTTTCGTGTCTGGCTCGGCTCCGCTGCTTGCCGAGACCCACAGGACTTTCGCCCAGATGACCGGACATGCCATTCTAGAGCGCTACGGCATGACCGAAACCAATATCAACACCTCCAACCCCTATGACGGCGAGCGCATCGCCGGAACCGTCGGCTTCCCATTGCCGGGGGTTTCGCTTCGTATCGCCGATCCGGAGAGCGGCAGGCCGCTCCCGAAAGGCGAGACGGGAATGATCGAGGTGAAGGGCCCGAACGTGTTCAAGGGCTATTGGCGTATGCCCGAAAAGACGCAGGCGGAGTTCCGCGCCGACGGCTTCTTCATCACCGGCGACCTCGGCAAGATCGACGAGCGGGGCTACGTCCATATCGTCGGGCGAGGCAAGGATCTCGTAATTTCCGGCGGATACAACATCTATCCCAAGGAAGTCGAAACCGAGATCGACCAGATGCCGGGGGTCGTGGAAACGGCAGTCATCGGCGTGCCGCATCCGGACTTCGGCGAAGGCGTCACGGCCGTGGTCGTCCGGAAGCCGGGTGCGACGATCGACGAGCGCGCCATTCTCGACGGTCTGGAAGGCCGGCTGGCGCGCTACAAGCAACCGAAACGGGTGATCTTCGTGGACGACCTGCCGCGCAATACGATGGGCAAGGTTCAGAAAAACGTGCTTCGCGAAACATATGCGCGTCTTTATGCAGGAGCCGAGGCGCGCGCGTAGGCATCGCGCGCACGCCGAGAGATTGCTTCTAATCGGTCAGAGCATTCAACGTTTCACAGAAACACTGAAATGCTCTAACCATTTGATCCAAAGCACCTCCGGACCGAAAACCGTTACACTTTCCTCATCCCGCTCTACGAGATGGCGAGCACTTCGAGCTCCTGATCGCCGACACTCGCGATGTCCCCGACAGATTTGCCCATAAGAACCCTTGCCACGGGGGACACGTAGGAGATCGAACCGGCCTTGGGGTCGGCTTCATCCTCTCCGACGATCCGATATTTCTGCACCCGTCCGTCATCACGGCTGAAGGTAACCGTGCTTCCAAATGCGACCACATCGAATGAAGCCGGATCGGAGACGAGTTGAGCCGTTCGAACTCTTTCCGCGAAGTAGCGCAGATCCCGCAAGGGGCCCGCCGCCTGCCGCCGCCGTTCGTTCACGTCCTCGATCGTGCTTGCGGCATCGTAGGCTTCGCGAGCCTGTTGGAGGTGCAATTCCAGATCCTTCAATCCCTTTGCGGTGACAAGGTTCGGATGGGGTGAGACCGGCCGGTCAGGCAGCAGTGTTTCCGAGGCCGTCTCGGCACTTTCTTCCTTGATGAAGGCAACGCTCACCGGCGAACTCCGCTTGGACGAGGCACTCTCTCCTTAGGAGCGATCGCACTCTGTTTTCTCGGAACTATATAGGGCGATGACAGGAACCGACAGTGTCGACACATCGAGTTTCTGCTCATTCTCTCCCCGACGGAATAGAAGCCTCGCCGTTCCGTTACTCCCGGGCCATTCAACGGGAGAAGCGGGATGTTAAGTTTCCTAAAGAAAGATCCGCGGGTCATTCAGTTTGTCTGCCATCCGGAAGACGACGGCGTCATCGCGCGGCCGGTACCGGCCAAATCGGTTCTGCCTGATTGGTTCCGCCGGCTGCCGGCGGTCGACAAAGGGCACCTGTCGGCAATCAACAACGGTCTGACCGTCAAACGCTGCATGCCCTTTCTCGATGCCATGACCACCGGCTGGATCCTGCCGATCGCCGCGACGGTGCGCCTTGACATCAAGGATGACGGCCGCAGCGTCGAGGCCGGCTGGGAGTTCGACCGGGTAATGGTCAGCAACCACGGCGCCCATCAGGTGGCGGGAAATCCGAAAGAGCCCTCCCCGCCCTGCAAGTTTCACAATTACTGGTCGATCCGCACGCCGCCCGGATGGAGTTGCCTGTTTCTGCCGCCGCTAAACCGCCCGGGACAGCCTTTTGAATGCGTGGCCGGGATTGTCGATACGGACAGCTATAGCGCTCATATCCATTTTCCGTTCTTCGCGACGGCACCGGATGGCCTTCACGTCGTCGAAAAGGGAACGCCGCTTGTGCAGGTGATACCCTTCCGCCGTGCCGATGCGGCAGTCACAGCAGAAATCCGCGCCGAAACCCGCGTGGAAGCTGTTGAGCGCGAGACGATCCACCGAAACACCATCGCCGCAGAAGGCTGGTACCGCGAGTCCGCGCGCGCCGCTCGCTAGGGCACTTCCAGAACAAGTGTGTAAGGGTTTGCCGTCCGGAAGTGCGCAGCTTCAAAGGTTAGAGCGTTTCACTGTTTTCAACGAGACCATAAAACGCTTTGAAAGGTCCGGTTTAAAAAATTGGGGGTCGGAATGTCCGGCCCCCGCTCTCTTGTCGCACCGTCAGCTTTCCCGCAACCTCAGCGCCCTGTGTGCCACAGCTTGCCCGGACGGTATGACCGGTCGGACCGGTTCGAGCTCGAATTGGACGAACGGTTGGAGGATGAGTTCGACGAGCTGTTCGAGGATGAATTGGAGCTCGAATTCGAGGAACTGTTGGACGACGAGTTGGAACTCGAATTGCTCGAGGAGTTGGAACTCGAATTGGATGAGCTGTTGCCGGCGACTATGATCTCGCCGTCGGTCCGGCCGGTCGTCTGGGCGGTTTGCGTCGAAGCGCGCTCCACGCCGGGAAATGAGGAGGAATATTCCCTTGCTTCGGCGGCAGAGCCCACGAGTGCCGCCAAGCCGGCGGCGATCGCCTTGTTCGTCCAGTTCATTGTCATCTCATCTACTCCTTATGAAAACCGGACCGCTTCTTCGGTCCGCAGGAGTAACGGGCGGTGCGCGCCTCTATTCCATGATCGCGATTTTTGATGCACTCACCGTTGCGCACCTCGGAGTTCGCCGAGAGCTCTAGCCTCTTCCGCCGCCTCGAGCGGCGCCCCTGCATCGATCGCTGTCAGATAGGCGTCGAGCGTTTCCGTGGAAGATGCAGGAGCATAGCCGCCGCTCGCTACGGGTGCGATGACGGCGAAGGTCACACGCCACTCGGCCCCGGTGCGGCAGGCAACCGAAACCACCGTTGAGCCATCGGCCGAGTCCAGCTCGAACTCGCGGCACAGCGCCTGCGCATTGTCACGGAATGTCGCAATCGCCCGGAAGCGTTGCTTGGAACCCAGCAGCGGCCGTTCCTCGCCTGCGGCGACCGTGGCGAGCGCCTCATCAAGCGCAGGACTGCCTATGGCGGCAACGCGCAAGCCACCTTCGATCGGTGCCTCGACACTTCCCCGCAGCCAATATCCGCCGAATCCCGCAACGACAGCCGCCAGCGAGGCAGCGACGGGAGCGAGCCATCGCCTCCTGTTAGATTCGTTCGCAACGCCGCGTGGGAAAGGCAGGATGCCCGCGCCCGGTACAGGAGGTGGCGACGTCTTCTCCGTCACCATTCTTTCGACCGCACGCTTGAGTCCGGAAGGTACCGGCTCATCGAGCAGCGGCTCCATAGCGGTCTTGGCAGCGTGGCGCGTTTCGATGAAGAGCGCCACCCGCGCGACCAGCTCGTCATCCGATTCCATCGCTCGTTCTACTTCGGCGATCGTCCCGGCGTCGAGCTCGCCGTCGGCGAACCGCATCAGTGTCTCGTCGGAGAAGTCCGTTCCTGTCATTCGTTTGTGCCCTTTATTGACTGAGAACGTCCGGTCGACTGTGTTATTCCGGCAGCCTCGGCCAAACTCTTACGTGCCCTCGCCAGTCGGCTCATAACCGTGCCTATGGGAATGCCCATCACATCGGCCGCTTCGCGATAGGATAGCTCCTCGACGCAGACAAGAAGAACCACCTCCCGCTGCTCGTCCGGCAATTCGGTGATCGCCTCCGCGACGGTTTTGAGGGTCAGCCGCGCTTCGGCTTCACGCTCGCCGGATGAACCGGCGATGTCATGACGCTCGGTGATATCCTCCTGCACGCCTGCGGTCTTCTGCCGGCGCACCTGGTCGATCCAGAGATTGCGCAGGATGCGGAATATCCAAGCGTCGAAGCGCGTGCCCGGCTCGAAGCGCTCGGCACTGGCCAGTGCCCGCTCGCAGGCCGCCTGCACAAGATCATCGGCGACATCACGCGAGCCGCAAAGCGAGATGGCGAAGCGGCGCAGATTGGGCAGGAACGCCATGAGGCGTTCGCCGACATCCTTCACCGCACTGCTCATGTCCCGAAACTCCGTAATTGGCTAGAAGAGGGAATAGACCGACGACTCAGCCGTTCTGACACAATCTACAGGTAGCGGTCTCACCGTCCAAAGGAATGCGCTATCCTCCTATCCGCCTGACCTAGCCGATTGAGGTTTTCAGATGCTGACCACGTCGAAACTGGCCCTGCTCGCGCCCATTGCTGCAATCGCACTCTTATCCGGCGACGTCCTGGCTCCCGGCAACATGATCGTGCGTGACGTGCTCGGAACCGGGCTTGCCCTGGCCGACGACGACGATGACGGTGGGAATGACGCCAACCGCGGCTCGCGCGGTTCCGGCCGCTCCGGCTCCTACGGCGCCGGCGCCGGATGGAGTGGCGGCAAGAGCCTGTTTCCATTCCGAGAGTTCCTGCCACGTCGGACCGCCCCGCGGCGCTCGCGCGCAGCCGCACCCGCCGCACCAATACGAGCGCCCGATGAGATCGTCGGGCTGGGTTTCAGTTCGACGGAACTCGGCGGGTTGGCGGCCGCAGGCTTCGAGCTCCTCGAACGGAACACGATGGCTTCCTTCAACGCCGAGGTGATCAAGCTTCGCATTCCCCAAGGCCTGACACTGGAAGCCGCTCGGCAGCAGGCCCGCGCCTTGGCGCCTCAAGCGGTGATCGACTTCAACCATTATTTCCGGCCGGAACAGCATCCCGATGCCCCGTGCGTCGAAAGCGACTGCCTGGCACGCGACGTGATCGGCTGGCCCTCGGCTCAAACCTGGCCTGGTACTTGCGCGGCCGGCGTGCGTATCGGCCTTGTCGATACGGCGATCAACCCCGATCACATCGCATTCGAGGCTCGCAACGTAGAGATCGTCCGCCTCGTCGACGAAGAACTGCCGGAGTCCGGCAGGCAGCACGGCACCGCTGTCGCGGCCTTGCTCGTGGGCTCAGCCACGAGCCGCACGCCGGGCCTGATACCGGGTGGCAAGCTCATCGCCGTGGACGCGTTTCACCGGGCGGGGCGGCAAGACGACCGCTCCGCCGCCTTCGATCTGGCACGCGCACTCGACCTCCTCGCTGAACGTCAGGTTCAGGTGATCAATCTCAGCCTTGCCGGCCCGCCCAATCTCCTGCTCGAACAGGCGGTCAAAAAGGCGGGGAGCGCGGGATCATCATGGTCGCCGCCGCGGGCAATGACGGTCCGAGAGCCGAGCCCGTCTATCCGGCTGCCTATGAAGAGGTCATTGCCGTCACCGCGACCGACAGGCGCAAACGGCCCTACCGGCGCGCCGGACGCGGGGAGCATATCGACTTCGCCGCCCCTGGCGTGGCGGTCTGGACAGCAGCTTCGGTCAGCGGCGCACGTCCGAAGACTGGAACCTCTTTCGCCGCCCCTTTCGTGACCGCGGCGGTGGCGATGATGAAAGCATCTGAAGCGGACCTCGCTCCGGAATTGCTCCGCGACAGGCTGACCGGACACGCCGAAGATCTCGGAGAACCGGGAAAGGATCCTGTCTTCGGCTGGGGTCTGTTGAACGCGCGAGCGATTTGCAAGACGAATTCCTGAGCTAAGCAGCGTCGTCCAGTGCAAGACGTGCATGGGAAGGGCCAAACCCACCGACCGGCCACTCACAACGCCGCGCCAACGGCGCTGTGTGAAGACGCTGCAGCGTTGCGAGGCCGATGTGCCCGGCTTTTCTTGCGGGCGCATTGAATACTTGGTGATCCCGTGCGACTTTCGAAGCGCATAATGGGAGCCTCTTCCGTGAGGTAGCTCTACGTTCACTGGCGGCCGGGCAGGTGATTTCCCAATGTCGGCCGCTTGCGGCCCAAATCCGAATGTTTCCAAGCGAAAGGACCACGCAATGGCGAAGAATACGATTTGCCTATGGTACGATAAGGACGCCGAGGCTGCCGCTCGTTTCTACTGTGAGATCTTTCCTGACAGCGCGGTGCGTGCCGTGCACCGCGCACCCGGTGACTACCCCGCGGGCAAAGAGGGCGACGTGCTGACGGTCGACTTCACCGTTGCGGGCATTCCCTGTATCGGCCTCAACGGGGGGCCCGCATTCAAGCACAACGAGGCTTTCTCCTTCCAGATCGCCACCGACGATCAGGAAGAGACCGATCGCTATTGGAATGCCATCGTCGGCAATGGCGGCAAGGAAAGCGCCTGCGGCTGGTGCAACGACAAATGGGGAATTTCCTGGCAGATCACTCCGCGCGTGCTGACCGACGCGATGGCGGCCGGCGGCGACGAAGCAAAGCGAGCGTTCGAGGCGATGATGGACATGAAAAAAATAGACGTCGCTGCAATCGAGGCGGCGCGGCGCGGTTGATGCTCCACCGGACTGCGGCCCGGTTTGCGGCAAGAGCGTCCGCGTGTCCCTGTGCAGACGCTCGGACCGCCAGTTAGCTGAGCATTTCGATGTTTCATAGAAACGTTGAAATGCTCTAACCCTTTGGTCCAACGCACTTCCGGACGGAAAACCGTCACACCCTTTTCCTGGAAGTGCTCTAGAAGGAGGTTCCTTGAGCCTTTTCTGTCGCAAGAAGCTGACGAAGTGAACTCTTCGGCATCGGTCTGGACAAATGGAAGCCCTGCAATTCGTCACAGCCAAGCTTGCGCAGGATCTCGCCCTGCTCCTCGGTCTCGACTCCCTCGGCGGTGATGCGCAGACCTTTTGCATGTGCGACACCGACGATGGACTGCACGACCGCCACGCCGCCACCGGGCTGATCGAAGGCGTGGACGAAAGAGCGATCGATCTTGATCCGGTCGACCTCCAGGCGCTGCAACCGCCCAAATGAGGAGAAGCCCGTACCGAAATCGTCAAGTGCGAACTTGACGCCGAACTCGCGTAGCGCCGTGATGTTTTTTTCGCAGACGCCGGCTTCGTCGAGGAGAGCCGTTTCGGTGATCTCGAGCTCCAGTCTCGACGGCTCGACCCCGAACTGCCGCAGCAGTGAGAGAACCTGGGCGGCATAATGCCGTTGTCCAAGCTCGACCGCGGAGACGTTCACTGCGATGTCGAGGCCCGGAAATTCATTCGCCGTAGAACAGGCTTCCTTCAGCACGAAAGCGCCGAGCCGATCAATGAGGCCGGCAGTCTCCGCAAGCGAAACGAAGGCATCCGGTGCTATGTTGCCCTTGCTCGGATGCCGCCAGCGAATAAGAGCTTCCAGCGAGCTTATCTCGTGGGACTGCGCCGAATATACGGGCTGGTAGAAGACCTCGAGCTGATTGCCGGCATCCAGGGCCGCTCGCAAATCCTGTTCCAGATCCCGCTTCGTCCTGATCAGTTCGTCCATGTGAGGGCCAAACACTGCGTATCGGTTCCGCCCGGCCGACTTGGCGTGGTAAAGCGCGATATCGGCCTTCCGCGTGATCTCGACGGGGTCGGCGCCATTCCCGGTCGCGACGGCCACACCTATCGAAAGTCCGATGAGAATCGGCTGTCCGTCTATCTCGAAAGGCCGGCGGATCGAAGCGATCAGCGAGTCACAGAGCTTCTCCACCTGATCCTGGCGGGTGCGTTCGACGATGATGGTAAACTCATCGCCACCAATTCTGGAAATGGCGGCACCAGCAGCGGTTTCCTTAAGCCGTTTCGCGACCTCGACCATCAGCCGATCGCCAACAGGATGGCCGAGTGTGTCGTTCACTTGCTTGAAGCGGTCGAGATCGAGGTACAGGAGAGCATTGGCTTGATCGATTGTCGACGTAGCGACGACCCGCGCCAGCAGACCGTTGAAAGACGCACGGTTGGCGAGGCCCGTCAACGGATCGTGACGCGCCAGATGGTTGAGCTCCGCCTGGCTTTCCTGCAGACGTCTCGACCGCCTCCGCAATACGATACTGAGCGCGCTGGTGAGGGCAAAGAGGAGGGCGCCGGCGACCAGAAGCACCGGCGCCGTGGCCTTCATCACATCGGCACCGGGCCTGAACGGGAGCCAGGAGAAATACCCTATCGTTTCTCCGGACGATGAAACGATCGGAGCATAGGACCGCTGCCGACCGAGTTCTGGCAAAACAGAAAAGCGCAGGTCCTCGAAACCATAATCCTCACCGAGATGGGTCAGGAGATCGCCGTCGAGAAAGCGGACGGCCAAGTGCAGAAATTCCCTGCCGGGCTCCTGAACGATATCACCGGTGTCCGACACGATCGGCTTCACGCTGATAATCGCCGGGCGGCCCCCGATGCGTACGAGATCGCTCTCGCCGATGGACAGCACCTGCTCGCTCGTTCCTTCCTCGTCGCCTGCTGCGAGCCTCTCTTGCAGCTTGGCGATTAGCGGCATTGCTTCGGGTTCTATGTTGCTGAAAGCTTCGTCAGTCCGGCCGGCAAGAAAGGCGTATAACGGTTTACGGTCCGGACTGATCACGAATGCGCCGTCGTGTCGGAAATAGCTGTTCATCCAGCTGCCCAGGTTGGAATCAACCCACCGCGAATCCCATTCCTGCGAAACTTTTCTGACGGCGTCATCCCAGACGGTGACGCTCTCCTGATCATGGGCGATGCTGCCTTGCATCTTGGAGATGACAAGCTCGACGAGGTGTTGCTGCCGCTTCACCGCCACAGCGTCCGATTGCTGCGCCGACCAGCGGACGGCCAGGTATATGCCTCCCATCAACGCCATTGCGATGGCCAAGGGCAGCATCCACCTGAAAACCGCGACTTTGCCAGCCACAAACCTCATCCGCACTCCTCCTGACAGGGCTGCTCATCATTGAGCTGAACGTCTTAAAACGGCGTAAGCTTCGCACGTGCCCTTCGGCATCTCACGATCTAGTCCGCTTTGACCGTGCTTTCCCTGTCCGCACGCTTGCTTCTCCGCATGGCGTATCCGGGTGCGATCTTCGGATGGGCGAGTTTCAAAGACCGAGGCAATTCGTCTGAAAGCGCCTCGCGGACGGCGTCGCCCATCCCGAATACCACGAAATCCGCCTGCAGCGATTCAACGAGCTGGTCTCTTTCTGTTGTGTCCGGCCGGCCATCCTCTTGCCACAGAACGATCCCGATGCGCGCCGCAGGGGCCATGCGTTTCAGCCGACGCACGGTAAACTTGGCATGTCTCATGAAATCCTGGTCGAGAACGCTCAGGACGACGGCGTTTCGCCCCTCGAGCTTCAGAGCCTTTATATTGCCCGCCTTGAGGACGTCGTGACCGGCGTGAGCCGCCTCCGCGCCCTGGATCCATAGGGTCTGGGCGAGCATCGATGCGGCAACGTCATCGAGATCACTGCGCCCTCCGACGCACAGGACGGACTTGCCGTCGCCGAGGGGAAGATCATATTCGTCCGCATCATCATCACCATTTTCCTGCGCTTCCGCGCCCGTTTCCTCCTCCTCCTCCTCCTCTTCGCCGGCAATCTCCTCGAGATTGGCGATGAGGGTGTTCGCACTCTGGGCAATCTGAGCCGCCTGGGCGTTCGTCAGGGCGCCCCGTGCGCGGTCCCGCTCCGCCAGGAGCAGTGCGGGAATAGCAACCGTGTCGTAGAACTCGACGAGATACTTCTCCTCCAGCATGTCTTCCGCATTGTCCGTGGCCTCATCCGGATCTCCGGCGAGCAGACGCTGATAGAGGCGCTCCTTCGGATCGAGCACGGGCTCGTTGCCCAGCAGTATCTCCAGAAACTCGAATTGCGGGACGTGGCGACCGAGAACGACAAGGCACACGGTGAGCGGCGTCGACAGCACCAGTCCGACCGGCCCCCAGAGCCATGCCCAAAAGATCGCCGCGACGATGATCGCAAGCGGCGACAAACCGGTGCGGGAACCGTAAAGCCAAGGCTCGACGACATTGTTGCTCACGAGCTCGAGGACAATGAACAAGGCCGCCGTCCAGACGAGCAGGCTCCATCCAGGTGCCGCGGCAAACGCCAGGAACAACGGCAGAGCCGCAGCGATGACCGGCCCGATGTAGGGGACGAAGCGCAACACGATGGCGAGCATCCCCCAGAGGACCGCATTGGGGATACCGAGCAGCGAGAGGCCGATGGCCAGCGGAATGCCGTAGGTGATGTTCACGACCAACTGCATGAGCAGGTACCGGCCGACGCGAGCGCCCGCGTCCTGAAGTGCTTCGGTCGTTCGATGCAGGTCGCCGTAGCCGACCAGCCGAATGAAACGGTCGCGCAGCTCCTCCCTCTCGAACAGCATGAAGATGACCACGACGATGACGAGGCCGGTCGTCGCCAAGGGCCCAAGCAGAGGATTGATGATATTCTTCAGTGTTTCGACCGGCCGCTGCGGAGAGAAAATCTCCACGAGCAACGGCTGGGTCTCCGGCGCCGGTTCGGGTGAGGCGCGCACCTCTGGTTCGGGCCGGCTGATCTCCGTGCTGATCCTCTCTATGACGCGGCCAATCCGTTCAAAAATCTGGCTTTCCGATCCGGTCTCCTTCAGGGTCCTGACCTTCTCGACGATGTTGTACTGATAGGTCGGCAGGTTCTGAGCCACCTCGCTCACTTGCATCGCTATGACCGCGCCGAATGCGGACAGGAACAGAAAAGCCGTCGTCACCGTCCCGACGACGGCCACCGAACGGGGACAACCGACTCGACGCAGCCTCGAAACCAGCGGCGCGAGCGCAAAGGTGAGCAGAATGGCGATGGCCAGCGGCAGGAAGACGTCCCGGGCGAAATAGAGGACGGCAACCGTGGCAGCGGTTGCGACGAGGGTCGGTAGACGTGACGGCTGCGCCGCGGCTGCTGCGCTGCGCGCAAACGCGATTTGCTGCAGGCCGCCTGCGGCGGCTGCACGATCCTGGTCAACGCCACGCGAGAACTTCAGCACCACACCCTCCACCACATCACCCGGCGGTCGACCTGGTTGCGACCAGCAGGCAAGAACCTTGTTCGCAAGTAGGTAGGGCAGTGTTTGGCGCCGCCCAGCAGATGCTCCGTTGCATGGAACCGCAGCAGTTGCCATTTCCGGTGCCAAAGCCAAGCCGCCCACCAGCATGGCGGCCGGAGCATCGCGCCGGGAACCATTCTGCGCCCGGCGTGTTTCTGCGACGGGGGATCAATCGCGGTCTTCTGAAGAGGTAACCACATGAAAAATATGATCATTGCCGCGGCAGCACTGATGAGCGCCGTGGCCACGACTTCACTCGCGCAGACGACGCCTTCAGCGGAAGGAGAAACGCCTGCTGTCGCAACGCCCGATTCTGAGAACCCGACGGCACCGGTCGAAGGCGCGAACAGCTTTACTGAAGCGCAAGCGAAGGAACGGATCGAAGAGGCCGGATACACCGAGGTCAGCGGATTGAAGCTCGATGACAAGGGTGTGTGGCAGGCAACTGCGATGAAGGAGGGCAAATCCGTTTCGGTCGCTCTCGACTATCAGGGCAACGTAACGGCGCAGTAGTCCACAGACACCAAAGGAAAGGGAGAACGAATATGAGAACCGTAACAGGGCTCTTTGACGACTATGCAGATGCTCGCGAGGCCGTAAGCGATCTGGAAACGGCAGGCGTTCCTTCAGACAACATCAGCATCGTCGCGAACAACACGGGAGATCGCTACTCGACGGACGGCTCGAACGCGGCCGAAGGGGCCGGTGCCGGAGCTGGCCTCGGCGCTGCCGGAGGCGGCGTCGTTGGCCTTCTGACGGGGCTTGGCCTTATGGCCATTCCTGGAGTTGGCCCAGTGGTGGCTGCCGGCTGGCTTGCCTCCACCGCGGCCGGTGCGGCCGCCGGCGCAATCGCCGGGGGCGCAGCTGGTGGCCTGATAGGTGCGCTGACGGAATCCGGCGTCGATGAAGAAGACGCCCATGTCTACGCCGAAGGCGTTCGCAGGGGGGCACTCTGGTCACGGCAAGGGTCGAAGACAGTGTCGCACCCCGAGCAGAAGCGATCCTGAAACAGCGCAAAATCGTGGATCCTGCGGCCCGCAGAAGCATCTATGCCCAGGAAGGATGGTCACGTTTCGACGAAAATGCCGATCCGTACACGCTCGATCAGGTCGAACGGGAGCGTGAGCGGTACCGCGGCATGATGCCATAACGGCAGGGCTGACGTCCGCCGCTGCGGGGGCTGCAAGCGCGGCCGGCCCTCGCAGCTATCTCCACGGCCGTCGAGCAAAATCGGTAGCGCACGCACGCGCCCCATGCTTCTTCTGGGGCGTGCTCACTTGATCTTCAGAAGCAGCATCTTGCCGGCCATGGTAATGCCGTGAGCCGACTCCTCGGGCGGAACATCCGTATCGAGCGCCTTCACGAGGTTGTGCTCGCGCAGCTCGTTCAGGGTCGCGGTCGTCAGGAACTTGATCTTCTGCGGCCGTTCCTTGAACCGGTCCTTCCTTGCATAGGTGACCTGGGCATTCAGGTGCGTCCACCTCTTCCCACCCTGGGGATGCACGTCACCGTCCTTGGCAAGCTTAAGGCCCCGGATCTGCGTTGGCGTCAATTCAATCATGTCGTCGTCTTTCGTACATCTTCGGTAAGGGAGCGGCGCAGCGACCCTGCGGCGTCGCGGAATGAAACCAGCCTCCGGCGCCGGTCGTCCCAGAGCACGAGCCGGACGCATTTGAGGCTGTCCCACACGGTGATCCGTCCGATGCCGGCAAGTTGCGGATGGTCACGCAGTACTTCCGGCAGACGGTAATAGGGGATCCGGCTGGACAGGTGGTGCACGTGATGAATGCCTATATTGCCGGTGAGCCACCGCAGCACCGGCGGAAGATCGTAATGGGAGGCGCCATGCAGCGCCGCCTGAGGAAACCGCCAATCCTCGCCCGCCGACCAGTGAGTCTCCTCGAACTGGTGCTGCACATAGAAGAGCCAAACGCCGGCTGCACCTGCGAGCAGCACGACCGGAAGATGGATCAGGAGAAAAGGTCCCAACCCGACGGCCCACACCATCAAGCCGGCCAGCGTAACGATCGCAAGATTCGTCCCCATGGTCGAAATCCAAGGCAGAGCACCCGAGTTCATCATCCCGAACGGCAGGCGTTGCTTGAACAGGAAGAGCCAGGCCGGCCCGATGCCGAACATGACGAGCGGGTGCCGGTACAGCCGGTAGCCGAGGCGCTTCGTCGGCGAAAGGGCTCGGTACTCGGCAATGGTCAGCGTGGTGATGTCACCAACCCCGCGTTGGTCGAGATTGCCCGCAGTCGCATGATGGGCGGCGTGTGCACGCCGCCAATAGTCGTAAGGGGTCAGGGTCAGGACCCCGAGCACGCGGCCGGTCCAGTCATCGAGCCCCCGACGGGCGAAAAACGAGCCGTGGCCGCAATCGTGCTGGATCATGAACAATCGGAGCAGGAAGGCGCTGGCAGGAAGGATCGCGATCAGCCCGGGCCAGAAGCCGTGGGCCAGGGAAAAGGAGGCCGCTGCCCAGAAGATGGCGAAAGGAACGAGAGTGACGAACAGTTCGAAGGCGCTACGCCCCAGACGGGGCTGCCGGTATTTCGCCAGCGTCTTCAACCACGCTCCAGCATTGTCCTCAACAAGTGAAGCGGGTGGATAGACATGTGCGCTCATTATAACCGGTCCGTTTTTCGCTCGCCCCGTGATCATCCGCCAGGGCAATGGGCTGCGCCCGTGGAACGGGAGCAGGTGTTGAAGTGTTACGCCCGGCGGGCTTTGCGGGCCGCATAGCGGCGGTCGCGTTCAGCCTTGCGGGCCGCTTCGTCGGCGACGACGCGCGAGACCCGATCGGCAATTTCTGCCTGGCGGGCTTCGGCTTCAGCCCTTTGCTCGGCCTCGGCAGCCGCGGCCAACGCAGCGGCTTCTGCCAGGATTCGCTCGTTCTCGGCTGTCTTCAGCGCTTCGCGCTCGGCGCGGCGGGCCTCCCTGGCACGGTTGGCCGCTTCGCGCGCAGCCAGCTTTTCCTGCATTTCAGGGTCGGTCGGCTTGGGAGCGGATGCAAATTTTGTCAGAAGCTGGCGCTTTGCATCTGCCGCGGCATTGCGTCGTTCGGCAAAGCCGTTGTCGTTCGGGTGTCTCAATCGTTGTTCCTTTGATATCGTTTGGTCGCGAAGACCGCCTCAACGGAAAAAGGCCAGACATTCGCCTGGCCTCTTCGAACCTCTTGCCGCGATGCCAGTACATCCGTGGTCATCAGCGGCGAAAAAGCATTAGGCAGCGCGGAGCTGGCCTGCGGACATCTTGCCCGACTTGTTGTCGCGCTCGAGCTCGAAGCCGAGCTTCTGACCTTCAACAATCGAATTCATGCCTGCGCGTTCAACAGCAGAGATGTGAACGAACACATCGGCGCTGCCGTCGTCGGGCTGAATGAAGCCGAAGCCCTTGGTGGAATTGAACCATTTAACTGTGCCAGTGGTCATAACGAACCCTTTCTTAGCAACATAGATCACCGCTGGGCGACGCACAGCGGGGTTTCGACTTTTGAGAGAGGGAAGTTCGTCAAGAGACGCGCACAGCGCAGCAAAACAAATATCGGCAAACAAAGTATCGATGTCTTCTCATAGACGAGAGCGGCGGCCGCGTCAACCTTTTGTTTTCAGAAAAATCGAAGACAACCTTTGGTAGATAAATCCAGGTGGTCGCGTTCCTTTCCATACCGGTGCACCCGCCGCTAGGCCAAATGAGCTGAGTACACCGGTACGCCTCGAAGTGTTTTTAACTAACGAAGGCACAGTCTCCTACTCAACCTGACTAATATCTTGCCGCGGAAAAAGGTAATTTAAGTACGTCAAAATATTAATTCCATTTCTCCCAGACAACAATTCGCGTAAATTGCAGACACCGATTTCAGGTCATATTCAGCTTCGAATAATATTTCTTGGCACTCCTATTAATCGATTGCCGTCGATGCTATTTAGGAGTTGCAGCCGCCCTATACGCCGGTCGCAGAAAGAATCCCATGACATTTCGCCCGCTCCTCGACCGCGTCGTCATCCGACGCGCCGAAGGTAACATCAAATCCAAGGGCGGGATCATCATCCCCGACGCCGCCAAGGAAAAGCCCCAAGAGGGCCAAGTGATCGCCGTCGGTCCCGGCTCCCGCGACGAAAGTGGAAAGCTGATCCCGCTCGACGTCAAGATCGGCGACACGATCCTGCTCGGTAAATGGTCCGGAACAGAGGTCAAGATCGATGGCGAAGACCTACTGATCATGAAGGAATCCGACATCATGGGCATCGTCGCAGCAAATACCGTCGCAACCGCCAATGCTGCCTGATCCCTCGAATTTCGATCCCTTATCTCAAGCCCGAACAGGCCAAAGACAATGTCCGCCAAACAAATCATCTTCTCCACTGACGCCCGCGATCGCCTGCTTCGCGGCGTGGAATTGCTCAACAATGCCGTCAAGGTGACGCTCGGCCCGAAGGGCCGCAATGTCGTCATCGACAAGTCCTATGGCGCTCCACGCATCACCAAGGACGGCGTGTCCGTCGCCAAGGAAATCGAGCTTGAAGACAAGTTCGAGAATATGGGTGCGCAGATGGTGCGCGAGGTAGCCTCAAAGACCAATGACCTTGCCGGCGACGGCACCACGACGGCCACCGTGCTCGCCGCGTCCATCTTTCGCGAAGGTGCTAAGCTGGTTTCGGTGGGCATGAACCCAATGGACCTAAAGCGCGGCATCGATCTTGGCGTTGCCGCCGTCCTCGCGGAAATCAAGGTGCGCGCCACGAAGGTCATCTCGTCGAGCGAGATCGCGCAGGTCGGCACGATTGCCGCCAATGGCGACGCCAGCGTCGGCGAAATGATCGCAAGGGCGATGGAGAAGGTGGGCAACGAGGGGGTCATTACCGTCGAAGAGGCCAGGACGGCCGATACCGAACTCGACGTCGTCGAGGGCATGCAGTTCGATCGCGGTTATCTCTCGCCGTATTTCGTGACCAACGCCGAGAAGATGCGCGTGGAACTGGAGGATCCCTATATCCTCATCCACGAGAAGAAGCTCGGCAGTCTGCAGGCTATCCTGCCGATCCTTGAGGCCGCGGTGCAGACCGGGAAACCGTTGCTGATCATCTCCGAAGACGTCGAAGGCGAAGTGCTGGCGACGCTCGTCGTCAACAGGCTGCGAGGTGGCCTGAAGATTGCGGCCGTCAAGGCTCCCGGCTTCGGCGACCGCCGCAAGGCCATGCTGGAAGACATTGCCATCCTGACGGACGGCCAGACGATCTCCGAGGATCTGGGTATCAAGCTTGAGAACGTTACGCTGGATATGCTTGGCCGCGCCAGGCGGGTGCTGATCGAGAAGGACACCACCACAATCATTGACGGCTCCGGCGACAAAGCCTCCATCCAGGCGCGCGTCAGCCAGATCAAGGCGCAGATCGAGGAGACGGCGTCCGACTACGACAAGGAAAAGCTGCAGGAGCGGCTGGCGAAACTCGCCGGCGGCGTCGCGGTCATTCGCGTCGGCGGCGCGACCGAGCTTGAAGTGAAGGAAAAGAAGGATCGCATCGACGATGCCCTGAACGCTACGCGCGCGGCGGTCGAGGAGGGCATCGTTCCCGGCGGCGGAGTGGCGCTACTACGGGCAAAATCGGCCCTTGTCGGTCTCACCGACGAGAACGCCGACGTAGCGGCAGGCATCTCGATCGTGCGCCGGGCACTGGAAGCACCAATCCGCCAGATCGCCGACAATGCCGGCGTCGAGGGTTCGATCGTTGTCGGAAAACTTATCGACGGCAGCGATCACAATCAGGGGTTCGACGCGCAGACGGAAACCTATGTCGACATGATCAAGGCCGGCATTGTCGATCCCGCCAAGGTCGTGCGGACAGCCTTGCGGGACGCGGGCTCGATCGCGGCTCTTCTGATCACCGCCGAAGCCATGATCGCCGATATTCCCGAGAGGGAGTCTCCCAAGGCACCGGAAACGGCGCCATGGGCAGTATGGGATACTGAGAGCAGTGCCTGAACCGTTCGGCCCGGTGGTCAGGCGGCGAAACGCGAACAACGACGGAGGGGGAGGCTTCCAATGGCCATGCAGAACAGCAGCAAGACGTCAATCACCCAGCAATTCGACAATTACAAGCCATCCAAAGCGATCCTCGTATGGGCGTGCGCCGCGACGGCGGCCGCAACGATGATCGTCGGCTTCAACTGGGGCGGCTGGGTGACAGGCGGCACGTCTCGCACCGCGGCAGCGGCCGCAGCCGACATCGCGCGCGGTGAACTGGCATCCGCCATATGCGTCGAGCGGTTCAACGCCGCGCCGGACGCGGCCGCAAAACTGATCGAGTTCAAGGCAATCACCGACGGTTACAAGAAGCGTCAATTCGTAGAGGCCGGCGGTTGGGCGACGATGCCGGGCCAGACCTCACCCGACAGCCGCGGCGTTCAAGGTTGCGCCACCGCTCTGGCCATCTGAGCGCAAAATCTGAAAAGCGCTCCCGTGTTTGTTTGGAGCGCTTCAATCTGCCAGATCAGGAGAACGTCAAATGATTCGTTTCGAGAGAAAGCCCGACCCGCAGCCCTCACTGAAGGAAGCCGAAACCAATCGTACCAAGCAAATAAGCGAAGCCGCGAAGGAAGAGAACAAGAAATCGGACACAACGGGAGCGCGGCGTCGCGCGCCTCAAGCGGCTGATGACGACCGGCTCATTTGAGAGCATATAGGACGCCACGGCCTGTTTCTCATTGGGGCCGCCCATATGGCGGGTCGGCTTCATCAAATTCAACGTCAAGAGGATCGCATCGATGGCTAAAGGACAAGTGAGAGGCAACCGCGAGGCGCGGAAGCCGAAAAAGGAAAAGGCGCCGGTGAAGGTAGAGACGAGCTTCACCAATCAGCTCAAGAATGCCGAGAAGAGCAGCCCACAGGGTGGTAAACACAAAGGCTGAGCCCAAGGGAACGGCGGGGGCGCTGGAAGACTTCGGAGCCGCGTGCAACGGCTATTTTGGCGCTGCGGCCGCGGTTTCGCCCGGCGGCAAGATCCTGAACATAAAGGTTGATACCTTTTCCCCTGGCTTGAACGGGCCCGGCACCTGGTGACTTACCGGCTTCAGGCTTTGAAGGAATGCTGCAATTGCCCCTGCGTCTTCTTTTGTGAGTTGCGCAAATGCGTGCCACGGCATGATCGGCGCCAGCATACGGCCGTCGGGGCGCTGCCCGGTCTGAATGGCAGTCACAATCTGCTCCCTGGTCCAGCTGCCGATGCCGGTCTCTTTGTCGGGCGTGATGTTACGACCGATGAAAACACCCTCTCCGGGAATTTCGAAGCCTACATCCGACCCGCCGAGAAAGCGTGAGCTGTCCGGTTTTCCAAAAAATATCCCGGTGTGTGGCAGTCGTTGCAGCCGCCCATCGTGACGAGATATTCCCCCGCGCAATTTCGGGATCGTCGGCAGCAGCGGCCCCGAGCGGCTGTAGCCCAAAAGCATAGGTGGCGAAACATGCGAACCCAATGCCCAACCGAAACATGCTTGCCTCCTTGAGGTTCGCTGCTGAAGCAAACTGAATATCATAACGGAGTTGCCCTATATATTAGCCATTTCGAATTATCGGGAAATCGCCGAACCTCTATGTGGTTCAGCCTGACGGAGGTCGCACCATTCGGCGGCGACCTTCTCGGAAAGTGCGGCCGGTAGAGCGCTCCTGGGCCAGCGGTCTGCAGCGCCTTTGCGACAACAAATCGCGATGCCGCAGGCTAATGCTGCTGGCCAATATGCGAAAAGAGCGACTGCTTCAATTGCTGGCGTACCTCATCAGGCTGCTTCGACAGCGCCGTCGCAATTGTTCTAAGCTCCCGCCTTAGACCATAGAGCTGATCCAGCAGCGCAAGGATGATCGGCACAGCGTCATCGTTGACGTTCATGTCGCGCCGGAGCTCACAAACCAAGCGGATTCGAGCGACGTCGACGTCGTCAAATGAGAGCCCGCTCTCGCCTTGAGCCGGCACGATCCAGCCGCTGTGCACCCACTGGCGCAGCTGTTTGAGGGTTACAGCGTCGCACCGTTCAAGGACTTGCCTCTCCGTCAATTTCATGTGGCCCTCCGTAGAGCTTCGCGCGGGTCATAAGCGTGGCTCTGCCGCCACGTTTCCATGAAACGCTCGAGATCGGGATCGGTCGTCGTCGGCAGAACGACCTTCAGCGTAACACGCTGATCCCCGGCGGGGCCGTGTTGAGACTTCACCCCTTTGCCCTTGAGACGCAGGATGTCGCCCGTATTTGAACCCTTAGGGATGGTCATCGATACGCGGCCGGAGATCGTCGGCACTTCGATCTTTGCACCAAGCACGGCTTCATAAAGCGTAATTGGCAGATCCATTTCGATGTCGTTGCCTTCACGACGGAAGACGGAGTGGGAACGGACGCTGATTTCGATCAAGGCATCTCCGGGTTCCCCGCCAGCAATCCCCGGTGTCCCCTTGCCCCTCAGCCTGAGCGTGCTGCCGTCACGTGTGCCGGCAGGAATGGCCAAGTCGAGCGTGTTCCCGTCGGGAAAGGTGATGCGGCGGCGGGCGCCGTTTGCCGCGTCCTGGAACTCGATTTCGAGGTGATAATGACGGTCCTGCCCACGCGCCTTGAAACGAGCCCCTGCCCCGCCCCGCCCGAAAACATCCGCGAAGATGTCCGACACATCCTCGAATTCACCGGTTCCGCCCGCTGACCCATACCGCCGCGCGTGGTCTGCATCGGCGTAGTTCCTGTAAAAGTGCTGCTGCGGCCGTTCTGCCCCCGATGCATCGATCTCGCCCCGGTCGAACCGGGCCCGCTGCTCGGGATCGCTCAGCAAATGGTGGGCTGCGGAAAGCGCCTTGAATTTGGCTTCCACCTCCTTGTCGCCTGGATGCAGATCCGGGTGCAGCTCCTTTGCGCGCTTGCGGTAGGCTTTGCGGATCTCATCCGGTTTGGCGGTACGCGGAACGCCGAGTATCTGATAGGGATCATCAGTCACCGATCACCTCCACCAATTTGGCGTGCACGTCGACTGCGCGGCTGCGGCAAGCTGCGCGTCAACATCTTCAGGCCTCTGCTCGCTAGACTTCCTTTGAAATCTGCACCAGCGCGGTTTCCAGTTCGCTGTCCAGAAACGGCTTCGTGAGCAAGGGGATGTTCGAGTACCTTGTATCCAGGCCTTTGCTGCCATAGCCCGTGGCAAAAATGAAGGGTATGTTGCGTTCCGCCAGAACGTCCGCGACCGGATAACTGGGCTCCCCGTCCAGATTGACGTCGATGATGGCGATGTCGAACTGACCTTTCCGCGCGATATCGAGCGCCTCCTGCATCCGAGAGGCTATAGCGACGACCTCATGCCCGAGTTCGCATAGACTATCTTCAATCAGCATGGCGATCATGGATTCGTCTTCGACCACGAGTACCCGAAGTCTGCGCGCTGTCATGCGTCAGGCCTGTAGAAGCTTGAACGTCATGCCAGTGGCGCCTCGATGTGAAAGCGCACGCCGCTCGGCGCAAACACAAGATCGACCTTGCCGCCGAGTTCGCGAGCCAAAGCACGTTCGAGCAGGCGGGTGCCAAAACCCGTCCGCGCTGGGACTATGACAGATGGACCACCAATCTCCTCCCATTGTAAATGCAGGTGAGACGCACTCTCAATATCGCTGACATGCCAGCTGACCTTGATGAGACCGCCGTCGTTCGTGAGCGCCCCGTATTTTGCAGCATTTGTGCAAAGCTCATGAAAAGCCATCGACAATGCCAGTGCCATTTTCGGCCGCAACCGGATTGGCGGACCGGAGGCCTCAACGCGCTGCTGGGGTTCCACGCAGATTGGATTGATCGTCGCGAGCAGGACCTCTTGAAGATCTGCACCCTGCCAGCTCTCCCGAGTAAGCACGTCGTGCGCCCTCGCCAATGCGACGAGCCGGCTTTGGAACCGGCCAAAATCCTGGCTTGCGTTTAGACCACGGAAGGTTTGCGCAGCCAGCGATTGCACCGTGGCGAGCGTGTTCTTTACGCGGTGGTTCAGTTCGTTGACCAGGAGCTTGCGGTGTTCTTCGCTGCGTCGCCTTTCTGTAATATCGCGCGCGATCTTTGACGCGCCGACGACGCGACCGCGGGCGTCTTTCAAAGGGGAAACCGTCAAGGAGACATCGATCAGGGTTCCGTCCTTTCGAATCCGTACCGTCTCATAATGGTCGATGTGCTCGTCTCGCCGAATCCTTTCAAGAATGCCGGGCTCCTCGTCCTGGCGGTCGGGCGGAATGAGGATGTTTATAGGCTTTCCGATCACTTCCTCGGCGCAATAGCCGAACAGGCGTTCGGCACCTCTATTCCAAGTCTGGATGATGCCTTGCGTGTCCTTGCTTACGATCGCATCGTCCGAGAACCTGACAATGGCCGCGAGCCGTTCTGCATATTCCGCAGCCTTCTCGCGATCGGAGATGTCCACCAGCATGTTGACCGCCCCAACGAGCTTGCCGGCGACATCATGCAGCGGAGTGGGATACGGTATGAACGGCACACGGGTCCCATCCGGCCTTTCCGCCACGGCTTGTTCGCCACGGACCGGTCGGTCTTCTTTGAGCGCCACGGCCATTGGACATTGGTCGTGCGGCAGGTAGGTGCCGTCCGGTCTGTAGAGACGCCAGGTGACACACCATTTATCTCCGATCTGTGGGGTGCGGCCGGCCATCTCGACAGCCGCCTTATTGAAGAAAGTGATGCGACCTTCGGCATCTGTGGTGTAGACGGCGGCGGGCAGCGCCTCGAGCAAATCACGCATATGCTGTTCGCTTTCGCGAAGACGGTCGTCCATGCGTTTCGCTTCGGTGACATCAAGCAGAACCCGCACGCCATAACGGAAACGACCGGCGTGATCGCGGACAGTCGAACTGTAAACATCGAGATAAACGACCGTACCGTCGGGCTTCACGGCACGTTTGCGAATTGCATAAGTATCAATCTCTCCGTTGACCTGCCGCGCATAGGAGCGGGCTTCCTCACCGCGGTCATCCTCATGCGTATAGTCGAGGAACGTCATAGTCAGGAGTTGTTCGCGCGAGCGGCCCAGCATGGTGCAGAATGCGTCATTGACCCGCAGCAGGCGGCCATTCGCATCGGATTCAGCGATCCCGATCGTCGCCGCCTGGTAGGTGGCTGAAAGTCGTTCCTCGCTCTCACGTCGTGCGTCTTCCGATTCGTACAGGCTGGTAACATCGGTCGTGAAGCATCGGGTGTTGACGAATTTTCCGTCATCGAAGCGGCTGTTGGATGTGATCAGCACATGCTTGATCGAGCCATCGCGTGCGCGCAAGCGGGCGGGATAGCGATCGAGTTTTTCGCCACAGGACAGGCGGTCAAGAATGTCGCCGATGACAGGCGGATCTGCGTGAAATTCAGCGATGTGCCGGCCTACATACTCGTCCGCCGGATATCCGAGGAGCTCCAGCTCTGCCTTGTTCGCCCGCAGGATGATCCCCGCGGCGCTGACGATGTGCAGCCCGATCGCGCTGTTCTCGAAGAAGTCCTCCAGGTCCTTGCTCTTGCGGATGACCTCCGCTTCGATCCGCTTCTGTTGCGAAATATCCTGGAAGCAATTGATCGCCCCTTGAATTGCTCCCCGATGGTCTCTGAGCGGGCGAATATTCACGAGCGCAAAGATGCGGGATCCGTCAGGTCTTTCGATGATCACCTCGGCGTTGCGCGTGGAGACACCGTTCTTGACCGCCTTAGCCATAGGGCAGTCCTGATGCTCCAAGAGCGCGCCGTCCGGAAGGAAAAGACGTTGGGACCCACAAAACCGCTCTCGCGGTGCGCTAAGCGATGGCTGTCTACCCCAAAGCTCGGCTGCCTCGGCGTTGTAGCGCACGAGCCATCCTTCGTGATCACAGACATAAACGGCTCCCGGGATAGCATCGAGCGCAGTTGGAGCTGACGTGATCAGCGCTTCGTATTCGGTCAATACGCGACCGGTAAGCGGAAATTCTTCGACATTCGACATGAAAACAAGTCCCTCGCGGCTCTTCAAGGGATCGATTGAATCTCAGCCGGAGTCATGGAGGGACAACTCTGCTCGACGCGCGACCCCAGGTGCGCAAAATTGCTTAACCGACATCAACGCACCGGACGCGGTTTTGTTCCCGACATTTTTGACTCGCACATTCTCGGACTGGCCACGTCATCCAGGCGGTACCGTTGACCGCCCCCATTTCCTGCACCCTATCGAAAGCTCACATGTAGACCGCGGCGCTTTAGAGATCTACAGTCGAGCTTCTGTGATCCTGAAATTGCATCAGGTCCAGCCCTTCGCATCGCCCACCGCAATGAATTGCGGTTCGGGCCCGCGCTTCAGCCCTCAATAAACGCAATCTCACCGTGCAAGCGGGAGGAGTTTCCATGGCCACTGCCCAATGCGCCTGCGGCGCTCTAAGATTGATGCTTAACGAACCGCCACGATTGACCGCGCTGTGTCACTGTTTCGCCTGTCAGCGAAGAACTGGTGCACCTTTCAGCGCGAATGCGTTCTACTCGATTGACTGTGTCGAAATATCTGGCGTGTCTACGGAATACATTCGTACTGCCGAGAGCGGTCGCAAGGTCCGGATGCATTTTTGCCCAAGCTGCGGCTCGACCCTCTATTGGAAAGCCGATGCTTCGCCGTCCTGGATCGGGGTGGCGGTAGGGTCATTTGCCGACCCGAACTTCGCCCCGCCTGCCATGTCAGTATTCGTGCAATCGAAACATAAGTGGGTGCAGCTCGATGAAACGGTAGAGCAATTCCAGGGCCTTCCGATCGGACAGTAAACGCAGGTATCGGCACGGGGAGGCTAGAGCCGGTGGGCGCACACGAACTTTCCACGCGTTGCAGACGCTCTGCTCACCGCTGAAAGCGACGGCCCCCGGCTCACCAATCTGCTGCTCTCTAGCCGCCGCCTGAAACGATCCGAAGCACCAGTGGATGAGGTTTCTGATTCATCGGTGGTGCCAAGGATTTACCACGGTAAGTCCAGCCGCTTCGAACGGGCTGATATCGCGCGTCGCGACGAGGAATCCCCTGGAGGCGGCAATGGCGGCAATATATCCGTCGGGCGTCGGAAATCCCTTGCCGGCGGCTCGAGCGGTCACGGCAAGCCCGGCATAGTAGCGAGCAGCTCCGATATCGAACGGCAATACGCGATCGCCAAACAGTTCGAGCACGCCGTCAAACATTTCGGCCAGAGCCTTCTTGCGCCGACCATCCGGCAGCGCACCGATGCCGAACAGCAGTTCGGCCAAGGTCACACTGGCCAGATAAAGGGTTTCAGCGACCTGCTCGTTCAACCAGGAGCGCACGGCCGGATCGGCGGCCGGTTTCATCACCTCGGAGACGACATTCGTATCGAGGACAATCATTCAAATCTCATCGGCTGCGCCGGCGCCTTGTCACGTATCTCGTCGAACACTGCGAAATCGTCATTGGTCAGGCCCAATCGCCGGCCGAGCTCGGCCAGGGCATCGCCCATGCGAACGCGCTGCTCGGGCTTCACCGCACTTTCCAGAATCTCCCGCACTTCCGCCTCGGTGCTGCGGCCGTGCATCGCCGCTCTCACGCGCAATGCGCGATGCACTTCATCGGGCACATTTCGAACCGTCAGGATCGCCATAGTCAAACCCTCGCATTTGCCTTCAATGATAGCAATCTAGTCCTTTTGCAGTCATGTCGCAAGTTTTGGGCGACAGGGCTTTACGCTAGACTAGAATTTCCGCTTTCCCCGAGACGGGGAAACTCTCTAACCCTTTGTTTTCCGCAATCCCGGACGGAAAACCGCTGCGCACTTTTCCTGGAATTGCGCTAGACGGCTGGCACCAATCTCATCCGATGGCCAGGCGCGATCTCGACCAGTTCGGAGGGCGGGGGCGCGGAAAAGACGTCCGGTGCCGTGCTGCCGTCAAGTGCGAAGCGGCGACCGGCAGGAAGCGGCACATCGGCAAAGTGGTCTTTCGTCCGCGGGCTCAGCGCCGCATCCGGATCGGGAATGGCAGCGATGAGCCGGCGCGTATAGGGATGGGCGGGCCTTTCGAAGATGTCCCGCCAGCCGCCCTCCTCCACGACCTGTCCGAAGAACATCACCAGCACCCGGTCGCTCATATGCTCCACCACGCTCAGGTCGTGGCTGATCATCAGGTAGCCGAGGCCGAGCTTTTCCTGCAGGTCCAGCAGCAGGTTGATGATCTGTGCGCGGATCGACACGTCGAGGGCGGATACCGGTTCGTCCAGCACGACGATTTCCGGTTCGAGGATCAGGGCGCGGGCAATGCCGATGCGCTGGCGCTGGCCGCCGGAGAACTCGTGCGGATAGCGGTTCGCCTGCTCGGGCGTCAGCCCCACATTGGCGAGCATGACCTCGATCCGGTCGGCGATCTCCGATGCGGCCGTGATCCCGTGTAGCCTGAGCGGCGCAGCGAGCGAGGTGCGTACCGACTGGCGCGGGTTCAGCGAGGCATAGGGGTCCTGGAAAACCATCTGCACCGCCTTGGCGCGCTGCATGCGTCCGGGCGCACCCGGCCCGGTGAGCGGCTGACCGCGGTAGCGGATCATGCCTTCGGTCGGCTCCTGAAGACCGAGAATCGAGAGCGCCGTGGTGGATTTGCCGCAACCGGATTCGCCGACGATCGACAGGCATTCGCCCCTGGCGAGCGAGAAGCCGATGCCGTTGACGGCATGCAGCATGCGCCGCCCGGTTCCGAGCAGCCCTCCGCCGGCAACGGAAAAGCGGACATGCAGGTCGTCCACTTCCAGCAGGGGGTCGGTCATGACTGCTCCCTCTCTTCCACGCTTCGCTGCGCGATGAAGCGGGTCTCGGTAAGCTTCGAGCGGTCGGCAATGATGCTGTCGATGTCGACCAGCCGTTGGCGGCCGTGCAGACTGCGGCTGCCGAAGCGCGGCAGGGCGCCGAGGAGCCCACGGGTATATTCGTGCCGGGGTGCCGCGAAAAGCGCCCGTGTCTCGTTCTCCTCGACGAGGCAGCCCGCATACATGACGCCGACCCGCTGGCAGATGCTGGCGATCACGCCGAGATCATGGCTGATGAAGAGAACCGCCGTACCGCGCTCGGCGCAGAGTTCCTTGATCAGGCGCAGCACCTCGGCCTGCACGGTGACGTCGAGCGCCGTGGTCGGCTCGTCGGCGATCAGGAGGTCCGGATTGCAGGCGAGCGCCATGGCGATCATCACGCGCTGGCGCAAGCCCCCCGACATCTGGTGCGGATAGTTGCGCACCCGCCGGTCGGGATTGGGCACGCGCACGCTGGCGAGCGCGTCGACCGCGAGCTTCTGCGCCTCGTCCCAGCTCTTTGCCTGATGCAGCACGAACATCTCGGCGATCTGCCGGCCGATGGTCGAGAGCGGGTTCAATGCCGTCATCGGCTCCTGAAAAATCATGGCAATGCGGTTGCCGCGCAGGCGCCGCATCTCGCGCTTAGGCAGCGCCAGCAGATTCTGCCCCTTGAACAGGATCTCGCCGCCGCAAACGGCGAGCGGCTTCTTGAGAAGCCCCATGACGGCGAGCGAAGTCACCGACTTGCCCGAGCCGGACTCGCCGACGAGACCATAGGCCTCGCCCGGCATGATCTGGAAGGAGACTCCTTTGAGGAGCGGACGATTGACGGAGCGGCCGACCGCGACGCCCAAGTGAAGTTCCTTGATGTCCAGAAGCGCGGTCATGGAGTGCGCGTCCTCATATGCGGGTCGAGGCTGTCGCGCAGGCCGTCGCCGAGAAGGTTGAAGCCGAGCACCGAGAGGAAGATGGCAAGGCCCGGGAAGATGGCCACCCAGGGCGCGAGCTGGATGAGCTGGCGCGCATCCGTCAGCATCGAGCCCCAGCTCGGGAACGGCGGCTGGATGCCGAGGCCCAGAAAGGAGAGCGCGGCTTCCGAAAGCACCGCCGAGCCCATGCCGAGCGTCGCCATGACGAGGATCGGTCCCATCATGTTGGGCAGGATCTGCGTGAACATGATGCGCAGGTCTCCGTAGCCGAGCGTCTGCGCCGCCTGCACATAGCCCAGCGACTTCAGGGAAAGTGTGGAAGAGCGGGCGATGCGGCAGGTCCAGCTCCAGTTGGTGAGACCGAGCGCGATGAGCAGCGACGGCAGGCCGGGACCCAGCACCGCCATCACCGCCAGCGCGAAGATCAGCGAGGGAATGGCGAGCATGACGTTCGTGAAGCCATTCACCAGATCGTCCCACCAGCCGCCCCAGTAACCGGCGGTCATGCCGAGCGTGACGCCGATGATCGAGTTGATCACCTGCGAGACGATGCCGACCGTCAGCGAGATTTGCGCGCCGAAGAGGATGCGGGTGTAGACGTCCCGCCCCTGCCCGTCCGTGCCGAACCAGAAGGTGGCGTCCGGCGGCAGTTCGGAGTTCATCAGGTCCGCGTCGAGCACGGGGTCGAAGGGCGCAATCCACGGGGCGAGAATGCCGGCGAGGATCACCAGCGTCGTCAGTCCGGCACCGAGCCAGAAGTTGAAGCCGAGGCGCATTCCCGTCACTCCTGCTTGATGCGCGGATCGATCGCGGCATAGATCAGATCGACGGCCGTGTTGATGACAAGGAACCAGAGCACGATGACGAGGATCGTGCCCTGCACCACGGGAATGTCGCGGCTCGCCACGCTATCGACCAGAAGCGAACCGATGCCGGGCCAGGCGAAGAGCTTCTCGATCACGACAGCCTGGCCGATCAGCGAGCCGAATTGCAGGCCGACGGTCGTGACGATCAGCACCAGCGCGTTGCGCGCCACATGCCAGCGCACCACCTTGGCCTCGCTCATGCCCTTGGAATGGGCGGTGCGGATGAAGTCGGCGTTGAGGACATCGAGGACGCCGGCCCGCGTGGTGCGCGCGAGAAGTGCAAGGGGCGTGACCCCGAGCGTGACGGCTGGCAGGACCAGGTTCCGGAAGGACCCGTCGCCGTAACCGAAGCTCGGCAACCAGTTCAGCTGCAGAGCGAAGAGATACATCATCAGGAGACCCAGCCAGAACTGCGGCATGGAGAGGCCGGACACCGCCCCGATCATGGTCACCGTATCCAGCACCGAGCCGGGCCTCAGCGCAGCAATGAAGCCGAGCGGCACACCGACGACGAGGGCGAAGATCATGGCGGCGAGCGCCAGTTGCAGCGAGGCCCACATACGGTCGTTGATGAGGTCGATCACCGGCTGACGGGTGCGGAAACTGGTGCCGAGATCGAATTGCGCAAGGTCCGTGACATAGGTCACGAAGCGCTCCATCAACGGCTTGTTCAGCCCGAATTCCTCGTTGAGGCGGGCGATCATCTGCGGGTCGGCGGCGCGCCTGCCATCGGCGAAGAGGCTTGCGGCGAAGGTCCCTGGTACGACGCTGAAGATGACGAAGATGAGCAACGCCACCACCACGACCGTGGGTATGATTTGCAGGACGCGGCGCAGGGTAAAACGAAGCATGAGCGGTCCCGTTCTGGCCGCCCGTACGGGCGGCGACAATCGATAAGGGGGCAGCCGCAGCTACCCCCTCCCCTCAAGGTCTTACTGGCGCGATGACGGCGCCGTCTCGTCGATCCAGATTTCGTCATAGGGCTGGATCGCCAGTTCCGTGGCGTTCGGAACGAGGCCGTGGATCCACGGCTGGTAGGCCATCACCGCCTTGTTGTAGTTGAAGAACCAGACCGGAGCGTCGTCCTGCACGATGTTGTTGGCCTGGCGCAGGAGCTCGTTCTGCTTGGCCGGGTCGCGTTCCTGCTGTGCCGCCTCGTAGAGCTTGTCGAATTCCGGGCTTGCATAGCTGGTGTAGTTGCAGGCCGATTGTGCCGTCTTCGAATAGTAGCAACGCAGCGCGTTCAGCGGGTCGGGGCCCGAGAGGTTCGACCAGATGAAGGCCTGGAAGTTGTTGGTCGTCACCGCCTCGCCAAGCGTGGAGCTTTCGACCGGCTTCGGCTTCACGGTGATGCCGACCTTCTTCAGCATCGGCAGGATGGCTTCGACGATCGGCACGCCCCAGCTTTCGTTCGGGCTCGCCGTCACCTCGAATTCGAAGCCGTCGGCATAGCCGGCCTCGGCGAGCAGCGCCTTTGCCTTCTCCGGATCGTAGGCGTAGGGCGCCTTGTCCTTGTCGAAGGCGGGCGAGGAAATCGGCAGCCAGCCGGAGGCCGGGTAGGCCTTGTTCTTGACGAGGCGTTCGATGATCAGCGGCGCATTGATGGCATGGTTGATCGCCTGGCGCACCCGCTTGTCCTTGAAGGGCTCGAAGGCGGGGTTGAAGCCGATGTTGCGGGTATACACCTCGGCGACTTCCAGGAGGTGATCCTTTAGCCCCTCCTCGCCCTGATAGGCCTGGTACTGGGTGGGGCCGAGGATCGACACGTCGATTTCCTTGTTGCGGAAAGCGACGTCGCGCGCGGCGTCCTCGGCCATCAGCACGATGTTGATGCGGTCCAGATAGGGCCTGCCCTCCTCGTAGTACTTGTCGAATTTTTCCATGACGACCTGCGAACCGGGCACGTGCTCCTTGAAGACGAAGGCGCCGAGGCCGACCGGATTCTTGCCGAAGGCCGACTCGTCCTCAACATTCGAGGGATAGATGACCGTCGTGTTCTGCATCAGCGGGAAGCCGGGATTGATCGTCCCGGTATAGGTGATCTCCAGCGTATGGTCATCGATCTTCTTCAGACCCGAAATCTCGTCGGCCTTGCCGGCGATATAGTCCTCGGCGCCCTTGATGACGGCGATGAAGCTTGCGCCGGGGAAGGCGTTTTCCGGGTTGGCGATGCGCTTGTAGCTGTAGATGATGTCGTCGGCCGTTAGCGGCTTGCCGTTGTGGAACACGGCGTTTTTACGCAGGTGGTAGGTGTGGACCCTGCCGTCCTCGGAAACCTCCTCCGAGGACGCCAGTTCCAGGACGGGCTTGTTCTGGTTCGAATCCCAGCTGTAGAGCGCACGGTGGATGGCCTGCGTGATGAATTCTTCCTGCGTGTTGGGGCTCGACTGCACGTCAAGCGTGGCGAAGCTCGAGCCATAGGGTGCCGTGAAGACGAGCGTACCGCCATGGCGCTCGCCCGCGGCAAGCGCCCCGGCAGCCACGCCGAGGCTGAGCATTGCGGCCAGTGTCAATCTCTTCAGCATTTCGTTCTCCCTCTCGTGCCGTTCTCGGCATCGTTTCGGTTCAGTCCGGCAGACCGTCAGCGCGCATCATGCACGACGCGGCCCGCAAGCAGGGTCAGCACGCACTTTGTGTCCGAAAGGATGGTTTCGGGCGCGGCGGCCAGAAGGTCGTTGTCGAAGACGGCGATGTCCGCCCACTGACCGCGCACGAGCCGCCCTTTCACCCCCTCGGCTTTCTGCGAATAGGCGCCGTATTCCGTATAGGCCTGCAATGCCTCCTCGCGGCTCAGCCGTTCGGATGCCTCCAACACCGTGCCCCTGCCCGTCTGGCGCGTGAGCATCGCGTGCAGGTTCGGGAACGGGTCCGGCGAGCAGACCGGCGAATCCGAGCCGGTCGACGGTTTCAGGCCCATGCGCATCCAGGTGCCGATCGGGTAGGATGACCGGCCGCGCTCCTCCCCGAGCACGGATATGTAGCTGTCGCCGAAATCGTGGATGAAGGCCATCTGCGGCGCAGGCAGAATACCGGCTGCCTTCATGCGCGCATTCTGATCCGGTGTGGAAAAGCCGCAATGCTCGACGCGATGGCGGCGATCGGGATCGGGATTTGCGGCAAGCGCCTTCTCGTATGCCGTGATGAGCTGCTCGATCGCGCCGTCGCCGATGGCGTGGCAGACCATCTGATAGCCGCGGTCGTGGCACGCCTTGACGACCGCCTCGACCTCCGCATCCGGCAGCATCTGCACGCCGATATTGTCCGGCTCGCCCCTGTAGGGCCTCGTCATCCAGGCGGTGCGCCCGCCCGCCGAGCCGTCGAGGAAGACCTTGACGCCGCCGACGCGCAGCATGTCGTCACCGGCGCCGGAAAGAAGGCCCGCGCGCCAGCAATCGTCGACGATGGAAACGCCGGGATCGCCGAGCAGGGTCAACCAGACGCGCACTGGCAGCCGGCCGGAAAGCTTGGCCATCTCATAGGCCTGGATTTCGGCAAAACCGGAGACCTGCCCCACGGCCGCATCCATGCAGCTGGTGATGCCGAAGGAGAGCAGATATCGCCCTGCCCGCTCGATCCCGTCGATCAGGTCCTCGGTCGTTGCCGCCGGCATGGCGGCCCTGACAAGGCTCTGGGCGTTCTCCGCCAGGAAGCCGTTCAGCCGGCCCTCCGTGAGGCCGATTACGCCGCCTTCCGGCACGGCCGTCGCCTCGGTGATGCCGGCAAGCTCCAGAGCGCGGGAGTTGGCGACCGAGACATGACCGCAGGCCCGTGTCAGCAGGACCGGGTGATCGGGGGCCACGCGATCGAGATCGTCGCGCGTCGGGTGCCGCCCGGTGTCGAGCTTGACCTGGTCATAGCCGCGGGCGCGCACCCAGCCGCCCTTCGGCGTCGTGGCTGCGCGGTCGGAAATCCGGCCCAACAGGGCGGCAAGCGTCGGCGCGCTGGCGGGCGTCGCGTCGACCCAGCCCATGGCCATGCCGGTTGCGATGAGATGCAGGTGGTTGTCGATGAGGCCGGGGGTGGCGAAGCGGCCTTCGAGATCGATGACTTCGGTGCGCGGCCCCTTCAGGCCCGAAATGTCCGCATCGCTCCCGTTTGCGAGAACCTTGCCTTGCCACACGGCGAGAGCCTCGCTGATGCCCTCCTCCCGGCCGCGCCAGATCCGGCCATTGATGAGGATAAGATCGGCTTCTATTCCGAGCGCCATTCGCAACTCCCCCATGTCGGTCCCGGACGGGCCGGCACCTATTTCCTCCAGACGCAACGTGGAAGGTTGCAGTTGGCTTGGCCAATTCGCTTTTGGCAACAACCCATGCAGAATCGACATACCTATTTCGATTGAATGACTTATGATCGCGCGCAGCACGCGTGCAGCAAAGGAAGCGGATATGGAGATCAAGTGGCTGGAGGATTTCGTGACGCTTGCCGACACGTCCAGCTTCTCGCGCGCGGCCGAGCTGCGCAACGTGACGCAACCCGCCTTCAGCCGCCGGATCAAGCAGTTGGAGAGCTGGCTGGGCGCGACGCTCATCAGCCGCGCCACCATGCCGGCCGAACTCACGCCCGCGGGGCGCAATTTCCTGCCCGTGGCACAGGAAGCGATCCGCACCTTCTACGCGGCGCGCGAAGTGCTGCGTCTCCCGCACGAGCCGGGCCTCATCCGCTTTGCCGCGCTGCATACGCTGACGGTCACCTTCTTTCCGCGCTGGCTGAAGATGCTGGAAGCGGCGGGTGGATCATTCAGCACCTCGCTCATTCCGGACCGCGGCGGAATCGAAGCGAACCTCGACGCGCTCGTCGGCGACGAGGCGGATTTCTTCCTGACCTATGCGCATCCGGAAGTGCCGTTTCATCTCGATAGCGGGCAGTTTTCCGCGCTGACCGTCGCCCATGACCGGCTGATCCCGCTGGTCGCGGCAGAGATCGTGCTGTCCGGCGATGCGCAGCCGGGACTGAACCTCCTCGACCGCGCCATCGCGCAGCCGCGGCTCGCCATCCCCTATCTCAGCTACGGCTTCAATTCCTTCTTCGGGGTCGCCCTGTCGCGCCTGCTGCTGCGCCGCCCGCCTTTCCGCCGCCGTACGACGCACGAAAACACGATCAGCGCCGGCCTGATGAACATGGCGGTGACCGGCGCGGGCGTATGCTGGCTGCCGGAGAGCCTGGCCCGCGAGGAAATCGATGCGCGCCGCCTCGTGCCTGCCTCTGCCGACGAGGGTTGGAACCTCGACCTCGAGATCCGCCTTTACCGCCACGCAGCGAGCCGCAACCGCAAGGTCGAGGAACTATGGGCGACGGCGCAGCGGCTCCTGGAACCCGCACCCGCCTGATCAGACCTTCACGAAGATCATGGGGACGGGTTCTCCTTCAGCCAGTCGGCAAGGCAGGGATAGATGCGGCCGTTGCGCGCCGGCATGGCGGAGGCCATGCAGAGCGCGTTCAGGACCGCCTCCTGCGTCGTCTCGGCGGCGGCGCGGAAGGCGATGTCGATGTGGCCGTCGGCGAGCCGCACCTGCGTGGCGAACGGCGCGGCGGGTTCATGGTCCACCGGGTCGGCGGTGGTGAAACAGAGGGCGACATCGCCGCTGCCATGGCCCCAGAAGGCACCGAGCCGGGCGATGCCCGCGCCGGCACGCCGCGCGACCCGCTGCAATTGGCGATCTGCCAAGGGAAGATCGGTCGCCATGACGACGATGACGGAGCCGCGCTCGGGATCGGCCGGCGCTCGCGGATCGGGCCGGCGCCCGTCCGGCAGGACGAGGTCTCCCGCCGCGCCGAAATTGGCAAGGACCAGCGTGCCGAGCGTGAAGTCGCGCTTGCCGATCCGCATGCGCCGCGAGGCCGTGCCGATGCCGGCCTTGAATCCGAAGGCGGTCATCCCGGAGCCGGCGCCGACCGCACCCTGCTCCACCGGCCCCGTGCGCGCGGCGTCCAGCGCCGCCTCGGCATCGGCGGGCCTTACGGCCAGCGCCTGAATGTCGCTGATGCTGCCGTCATTGCACTCGCAGACCAGCGCATTGACCGTCGAGATCTTTCGCCCGATCTCCGGATTGGCGGCGATGGCGCGGCGGACCAGCGCTTCGGTGCAGGCGGCAACGCCGAAGGTGTTGGTGAGCAGGATCGGCGTCTCGATCGTGCCGAGTTCGGCCACCTGCATCAGCCCCGCCGATTTGCCGAAGCCGTTGATGACCTCCACCGCCGCCCGCGGCTTCACGCGGAAGACGTCGCCTGCATGCGGGAGGATCGCCGTGACCCCGGTGAAGAGGCCCTCGCCGCGCAGCGACCGGTGGCCGACCGAAACGCCCGCAACGTCGGTAATGGCATTGCCCGGCCCCGGTTCCAGCCTGCCCTTCGGGATCAGCCCCAGTTCCCGTGCGGTCTTCATATCGCCCCTCCCTGTCACGTTACCGTTTCAGTGAACCAGTCAACGGATCTAGAGCATTTCAACGTTTCATAGAAACACTGAAATGCTCTAACCATTTGATCCAACGCACTTCCGGACGGAAAACCGTTACACACTTTTCCCGGTAGTGCTCTAGACCGGAACGCCGGCCGCTTCCAGATAGAGGCCCTGGAGTTTTCGGGTCATCGGACCGGGCTTGCCGTTGCCGACGACCCGGTCACCGATGCGCACGACGGGCATGACGAGGCTGGAGGCGGAGGTCTGGAACGCCTCGGCGGCGCCCTGCGCCTCGTGGGGCGCGAAGGAGCGCTCCTCGATCGCGAGACCCTCGGCGGCACAGAGCAGTGCGAGGGCACGCTGCGTGCAGCCCGGCAGCGTCGCACGCGACGCGGCGCGGGTGAGAATGCGCCCGTCACCGGTGATGACATGGGCCGTGGAAGATGCGCCCTCCGTCACCAGCCCGTTCTCCACCAGCCAGACATCGTCGAAACCGCGGGCGCGCGCCGCCTGCTTCGCCATGACCTGACCGAGCAGCATGGCGGTCTTGATGTCGCGTCGGCTCCAGCGGGGGTCGTCGGCCAGATCGACCGATATGCCGTCCTGCTGAGCCTTCGTGCCGGTCAGCGTCTTCGCCTGCGTGAAGCCGACGAACCGCGGCACCAGCGCGTCGGAATAGAGAAAGTCGCGATCCGCCTCGCCGCGCGAGACCTGCAGATAGACCGTGCCATCCCGCAAGCCGTTGCGGGCGATCAATTCCGCCTGGACGCCGGCAATCTCCCTGCGCGAGAGGGCAAGCGGAATGGCGAGTTCCCTCAGCGAACGTTCCAGACGGCCAAGATGCAGGTCGTTGTCGATCATCCGTCCGCCGATAACCGCCGTCACTTCGTAGACGGCGTCACCAAACAGGAAGCCGCGATCGAAAAGCCCGATGCGGGCCTCCTCCTCCGGCAGGAATTGACCGTGGACATAGACGATCCTGCCCATGTGTTCCCCTTGCTGTGCCTGCTGCCCTGCAGCGCCGCGCCTCTCTGGACGCAAAGGTCGCTGCAAAATCGTCAACTTGCCGCATGTCTCGTTTCACCGGTCCGATGAAAGGAGACATGCGGTCATCACGGAACATAGGAGCGACTTGCCGCGGCTGACCAATTCAATTCGCGCAGCATCCTATGCAAAATTTGCCTGAGATGATTTTCAGTCGGTTGGAGCGGTCTCCTGGTGCAGATCGCCCAAGCGCCTCTTTACCGGCACTGTTTGCGCGGGCCGCCGCTGTAAGGCTGGTAACTGTTGTCTTCCGGGCGGTAGGAGCGGTAGCGGCTGAAGCAATAGGCAACGTGTTCCTGCGTCAGTCTGATTGCCTCGCCATTGTCGGCCCCATTGTCAGCCGAGTATTCCAACTGCGTCGAGGGGTCGTCGGCCTCTTCCGCCTCGATACCGCGCGTTACAGGCGAAATATCCTCCGACGGCCCCCACGCCGCATCCATGTAGGGTGAGTTGCAGGTCCGCCGTCCGCCACTGAAAGATCTGTAGCTGTTGTCGAACGGACGATAACTGCGATAGCGTTTCGCACACCATTCGGCATGAGCGGCGGGTACTGTCGACGCCGTCGGCTGCTCCTGCGCCGGCGGCGGTTGAATTGAAGCGGTGGCCGTCTTGTCCAAAGGCTCCGGGGCGCGTTCCTTTTCGGCCTCGTTGCCCATTGCGGGCGTCTCGGACTCTCTCGAAGCGTTAAGGTCGGACGGGGCGGAGCGGGCGGGCAGTCGCTCGAATTGCTGGGCCGCCCTGTCGACTGCTCGCGGCTGCTTGGTCCATATTTCCGCCTGGTTCACGTCGAGCTGCGGCTGGCGCGCAGGCTTGCCGGTAAGGAACAAGACTGCGACGACCGCTCCGCTCAGGAACAACGCGAGAGACAGGACGAACCCGCCAAATACCGCCAACGCCGTTTTCACTTAAGCCTCCTTCGTCCTTACACGAAGAAATGCAAGGGCTCGGTCTCAAGTTCCGACGATGCCTCAGAATGCTTGAGCTTTCGGATAGTGAGCGGCGGTGCCGGTGCTCCGGTCGACGAAATCCTATGCCGCCTCGGGAATGCGCGCGATGACTTTGATCTCGAAATCGAACCCGGCAAGCCAGTTCACGCCCAGCGCGGTCCAGTTGGGATAGGGTGGAGCGCTGAAGATCTGATTCTTGACGGCCATGATGGTTTCGAACTGGTTCTCGGGGTCGGTGTGGAACGTGGTCACATCGACTATATCGTCGAAGGTGCAGCCGGCCGCATTCAGCGTCGCCCGCAGATTTTCGAAAGCCAGTTGGACCTGGCGCCCGAAATCCGGTTCCGGACTACCATCGGAACGGCTGCCGACCTGCCCGGAGACGAACAGGAGGTCGCCGGAGCGGATCGCGGCTGAATATCCGTGAGCTTCGTACAGGGCATGCCGATCGGCGGGAAAGATTGCGTCGCGTCGCGTCATCTGTTCATTCCTTTTCAACGTTTCCGGCACTGGGTGATTGTGACATCGTTGCCGGCTCTACATACGTGGCGTATGTGAACCAGCGTCCGTAGCGTCTGTCAATTCAAATATACGCGACGTATGTCAAACGCAGTGCCATCTAAATTGTTCGGACGAACTTGGAATAGTCGATCGACCGCTTGCATCCCTGCCCAGACACTCGCTGCAATGACACAAGCGTTTGCCTTATTCGTACCTTGAAAGGGCACGTGCTACGGATTGGCGGCACTCGGGGAGCAGCGGACAACTCAATCCGTTGATCGAGCGGCGAGCTCGAACACATGGTGGTGGATGTGGCCTTCGAACATCTCCAGCAGACCCTTGGTCAGTTCGCGGCTCTCGTAGCGCACCGGCGACTCCAATGCTCGCGCCAAAGCAGCGCGATCATCATAGATGGTGGAGAGGATCATCGCGAAAACCGGTGCCCCTTCGTCCCGGTCGACGGCATGGAGCACCCGGACTTCCCTGACGCCCGGAAAGGCCTGCCACAGAGGCACCAGCTTCTCCTCGACATAGTCGCGGAATGCCTGCTCCCGGCCAGGATGGATGATCCCCTCGAACAGGGCCTGGCGAACGATCATGATATCTTCTCCCGCTTCAATTGACGGTGTTCGGCGCTTTTTCGCCGGCAAAGTGGGCGGCGAGATTTGCAAGCACGAGCTTTCCCATGGCCATGCGCGTCTCGACCGTCGCGCTGCCCTGATGCGGCATGAGCACCGTATTCGGCGTGGCGTGGAATTCGCTTCGGATTGCGGGTTCGTTGACGAAGACATCGAGCCCGGCACCCGCGATCGTTCCGGACCTCAACGCCTCGATCAGGGCCTCCTCGTCGACGACGTTGCCACGCGCGACATTTACCACGATACCCTCGGGACCGAGCGCCTGAAGAAGGGATGCGTCGACGATGTTCTGCGTCGCCGCACTCGCCGCCACGCAGACTGCCAGAACGTCGCTATCGCGGGCGAGATCGACCGGACTCTGATGGGCGATCCAGTCGACGCCGGAAAGCGCGGACCGATTCCAGTATCGCACCGACATGCCGAAGGCCTCCGCGCGCGACGCGAATGCCCGCCCGATCTGACCAAGACCGAGTACGCCGATCCGCTTTCCCTTCGGGCTATGGCCGAGCGGTAATTGTTCGCCCGCGGCCCAGCGGCCTTCGCGCACCAGCCTGTCGCCATCGCCGACCCTTCGCAGGACGGCGAGCATGAGCGCGATACCGAGGTCAGCGACGTCGTCCGCAAGGACACCCGGCGTCGTCGTCACATCGATGTTGCGACTGCGCGCGCGGGCGAGATCCACCTTGTCCGTCCCGACCCCGTTGATTGCGATGATCCCCAGTGATGGAAGCTTCTCCATCCATTCGTTGGAAAGGCCCGCGCCGCCGCCCGTGGCAACCGCGCGGATCGATGGGAGCGCCGCTTCGAGCGCTGGCCGATCGGCGGCCTGGTAAAGCCTGTGAACCGTATAATTCCGCTGCAGTTCGTCCATGACGAACGGCATCATCGGCTCCACGAGCAATAGATCTGGTTTCACGTTTCGAAACTCCAATTACCGGGACGTGGCCATCAGGAGATCTGGCCGAGGAAGAAGCGCGTGCGCTCGTGTTGCGGGGCGCCGAAGAAGGCATCGGGCGGCGCAACCTCCAGGATCTCGCCGCGGTCCATGAAGACGACACGATCGGCGACGCTTCGCGCGAAGCCCATCTCGTGCGTGACGCAAAGCATGGTCATGCCTTCGTTGGCGAGATCCACCATCGTGTCCAGGACTTCCTTGACCATCTCCGGATCGAGAGCCGAGGTCGGCTCGTCGAAGAGCATGATCTTCGGGTTCATGCACAGGGCCCGCGCGATCGCGACGCGCTGCTGCTGTCCGCCCGAAAGCTGCGCCGGATATTTCGCGGCCTGCTCGGGGATACGCACCCGTTTCAGATATTTCATCGCCGTCTCTTCGGCCTCTGCCTTGACGAGACCCCGAACCTTCATGGGAGCCAGCGTGCAGTTCTCCAGCACCGTCATGTGCGGAAAAAGGTTGAACTGCTGGAAAACCATGCCGGTCTCCTGCCGGACCAGATCGACGTTCCGCCCGCCGGCGGTCAGGTCGTGACCGTCCACGACGATCCTGCCCGAATGAATGGTCTCGAGCTGGTTGATGCACCTGATCAACGTCGATTTGCCGGAACCGGATGGTCCACAGATGACGATCCGTTCGCCGCGGCCGACCGCCAAATCGATGTTCTTGAGCGCGTGAAAGGCGTCATACCACTTGTTGACGCCCTCCATGCGGACGGCCGGGTCCGAAGCCTCGCGCGAATCCGGGGGCGAGGCGTTTTCGCGTTCCGTGTTCATCGCGAGGGCTCCATTCTATTTCGCTTCAGTGACGAATTCCGGCAGCGGAGAACCGAGCCACTTCTCGTGGATGGCATTGAGCTGTCCGTCCGCCTTGACCTTGTCGAGGAAGCCGTTGACGAAGTTCAACATCTCGCTCGATCCCTTGCGAACGGCGATACCCTGAACCTGCTGGCTCAGCTGAAGCTTCTGATTGAACCGCCCGGGGGCGGCGGCTTCGATCTGGGCGGCGACGACATTGGATACGCCGATCAGCTCGACCTGTCCGGAAAGGAGCGCTTGCACCGCACTGGCGTCGTCGTCGAAGCGTTGAATGTTGGCGTCCTCAGGGGCAATCTTTGTGGTCGCCGTGTCCTGCGTGCTGGCACGGGCGACGCCGATCGTCTTGCCGGCCAGATCTTCAGGCTTCGTGACGTCCAGGTCGGCGGCGCCGAACACGCCGATCGAAATGCCTGCGTAAGGTTGCGAGAAGTCGACGTTCTTGGCGCGCTCCTCGGTGATGCCCAGCGAGGCGACCAGCAGATCCACCTGGTTGCTCTGCAGGTAGGGGATGCGGTTGGGTCCCGTCACCGGCACGATCGTCACTTCGACTCCGAGCTCCTTGGCAAGCAGCTTCGCAACGTCGGCATCGTAACCATCCGGCTGGTTGTTCGCGTCCATGATCCCGAACGGCGGGAAATCGACCAGCATGCCGATCTTCACCGTTCCGGCCGATTTGATCGCCTCCACCGTCTGCGCTGCGGCGGGCGCCACCAAACCCGCGACAATCGCAGCTCCGAGGACAGATATTGCCATGCGTCTCGAGATATTCATTAGCCCTTCCCTTCTCATATGCCGGCCCTCCCGCCGGCGGGGCCCGTCAACGTGCCGTTGCCCGGGAAAAATGGGTTTCCATCCGGCGTGCGATCAGCGACAGCGGCCAGCAAAGCAGAAAATAGACGGCGGCAACGGTGCCGAAGACCAGAAACGGACTGAACGTCGCATTGTTGATGATCTGCCCTTGTCGGGTCAGCTCGGTAAAGCCGATGATCGATGCGAGCGAGGTGCCCTTTATGAGTTGCACGAGGAAACCGACGGTGGGGGCGACGGCGATACGGGCCGCCTGAGGCACGATCACATGACGCATCGACCGAAAATAGCGCAGGCCGAGCGCTGTCGCCGCCTCGCGCTGTCCCTTCGGCACGGCCTCGATGCAGCCCCGCCAGATCTCGCCCAGGAAGGCGCTGGCGTGGAGCGCGAGCGCAATCGTCGCGGCAATCCAAGGATTGATCGAAAAGCCGAAGATGTTCATGCCGAAGAAGACCAGAAAGAGCTGCATCAGCAGCGGGGTTCCCTGAAAGACCCGGATGAAGCCCGTCGCGGAGAGACGCAGCACTCGCGTATCGGCGACGCGCATCAATGCCACCAGTAATCCGCCGACGCTGCCGCCGGCAAAGGCGATCGCGGAAAGGGCGATCGTCCACTGTGCCGCGGCGACGATGACGAGAAACTCGTTCCAGCCGAAGGCTCTGATCATGACAGTGCTCCTAACGGCCGAGGGGATATTTGAAGGCCATTTTTTCGACCGCGTAAAACAGCGCGGAGAAACCGACCGACAGGGCAAGATAGATCAGAGTGACCGCGATATAGACCTCGAAGCTCGCAAAGGTCGCGGACTGGAGATCGTTGCCGGCCGCAGCCAGGTCATCCGCCGAAATCACCGACACGACGCTGGTATTCAGCATCAGATAGATGAACTGGCTGGTGAGCGCGGGATAGACGGTTCGCAAAGCCGGCTTCATGACGATATAGCGGAAAATCTGGGCCCTCGACAGGCCAAGCGCCCACCCGGCCTCCACCTGTCCCCTGTGAATGGATTCGATCCCGGCGCGGATGATCTCCGTGCCGTAGGCGCCGAAGTTGACCACCAGCGCCAGCAGCGCCGCACTGTTCGGCGAAAGCCTCAGACCAAGCGAAGGCATGCCGAAGAAAATGAAGAAGATCTGCACGAGGAAAGGCGTGTTGCGGATAATCTCGATATAGCCATCGATCACGGTACGCAGGATCGCCGGTCCTGCTGTCTTTCCCCAGGCGCAGAAGACTGACACGACGAGGCCGATCAACATGGCTGCACATGACAGGCGAACCGTGAGCCAGGCGCCGATCAGCAACTGGTCGAAGGACGCGAGCACAGGCGCGAAGTTGAACTCGTACATGCCGGGACCTCCTCCCACACTACCGCCGCCGCACACCGCGCTTCCCGCGATTTGCGTCAGTTAGATCGATCTAAAATGTTTCCTGACGTGCGTCAACCGCAAATGACGTCCGGGATCGGGCGCGATCAGACGGGCCGGCCGCAGGACTGCCGAATGTTCAGCGTCGTATCGTTCACCATGCGCCGCGGCGGCAAATCCGGATTGGCGATGCGCTCGACGAGGAGCAGCGCCGCCTTTTCGCCGATCGCAGTCGGGCCGGTCGAGACCGAGGTCAGTCTCGGCCGGATGGCCTCTGCGTCAGCCACGTCGTCGAAGCCGATCAGCGAGAGATCGCGTCCGATCGTCAGTCCGCAATCGTGAAGTCCTGCGGCAAGGCCAAGAGCGACAAGATGATTGAAGCAGATCACGGCAGTCGGCTGTGCAGCCTTTGCAAACAGAAGGTGGGTCGAGCCGGCGATTTCTCCGAGCTGTGCCGGCAAATGGATCAGGATCTCGGGATCGAAACCCTTTGCCAGCATGGCGTCACGAAAGCCGTCCACGCGCTCCCGATAAGCAGAATGAACCGGGCCGTGGGCGGCGAACGCAATCTTCTCATGACCGAGCGTTGCGAGATAATCCACCGCCTGACGCATGCCGCCGGCATAGTCCACGCCGACATAGTCCATATCGACGGAAATGTGGCGCAATACCTGGACGACGGGCATACCCCACGCGGCCAACTGCTCGGACAGGTCGGGTTCGGTGCCTGCGGCAGGGCAAAGAACGACCCCGTCCACCCCATGTTCGCGCATGCGCTGGAGCAGCATCGACTGCCGCTCCACCCTCTCCCCGCTATTGGCGAGAATGACCACCTTGCCGGTGGCCCCGATAGCTTCCTCGATACCTGAAAGGAGTTCCGCGAAGAACGGATTGGTGAGATTTGGAACGATTGCGCCGATGATCTGGCTGCGTTCGACGCGCAGGCGGGCTGCGCCGATGTTGTAGACATAGCCCAAATCCCGCATCGCCTGCTCGACTCGCGCGCGCGTCTCACTGCCGACCAGCGGGCTCTTGCGAAGAACGAGAGAGGCGGTCGCGCGGGAAACATTGGCATGCCGCGCGACATCCAGAAGCGTGACGCGAGGCTTCTTTCGTTCTTGGAAAGACATTGGATACCGACCGGGTAAAAAAGCGTGGAGAGGACTATAGTCGACGGGCGAACACTAGGGCAAATCGAGCGAAGCTGCGCAACGGTTTCCGCCCGGCGCGGCGCCCGGGAGCCCGCGGCTGACGACATGCTCAGCCAGATTTCGCGGCGATACGCGTGGAGACGCTCAGCGATTCACCCGGCTCGAGAATCCTGAGGCCGCGGGCTTCGGCCTTGCCGGGAAGGTTGAACGCATCGACCGGGTGCGTCACCGGTTCGAAGCAGAAGAAGCCGGCGTCGGCAGCGGGTGAGAAGACGACGTATTGGCGCAGCGCCTCGCTCGCATCCACGTCCGCCACGAGCCCGCGCCTCGGCCAGTGAATGCGGGCCTTGCCGTTCCAGCCGTCGAACCAGTTGTTGATCCATCGCTCCGGCAATGGCTGCGGCCTGCTGAAATCCATATCCGGATGTGCGGCTATGGCATCATGGGCCTTTGGCAGGTGATCGGATTGCTCCAGCCAGACGCCGCGGGCCGGCGCGTGCAGCGTCGTATCCGGCTCGCGCACGAACCAGGGATGAAAACCGGCGCCATAGGGCAGACGGATCCTGGCGCGGTTGACGAGGCTCAGCTCCATCACCAGGCCGGCGTTCTCCAGGCGGTAGGACATCCGCGCGTCGTAGCGGAAAGGCCCCGGTCCCTCTGCCGAAAGGGTGAGCGTGATCGAATCCGCGCTCACGGAGGCAACGTGCCACGCGGCCGAAAAGCCGTTCCCGTGGATCGGGTATGGCTCCGTCTCCACGTTCCGGGGCAGGGCATGAAAGGTTCGGTCAAATGTGAACCCGCCGCCCGAAACCCGGCCGGAAAAAGGAACGAGCAGAATGTTCGAAAGCGCGAAGGGATGCGCGGTGGAGGGATCGACCCTGCGGAAGATCGGTTGCCAGGAGCCATCGTGCAGCACGTCGAATGCCGTCAGCCCGGCGCCGAGATCGGGCCGCAGGACGATGCGTGCATCGCCGTTGGAGAGCTCGATCGCCGGCATCACCAGCCGCCGTCGATCGCGATGTTCTGGCCGGAAATCATGTCGGAGGCCGGCGAGACGAGGAAGTGGACCAGGTCGGCGACGTCGGAGGGCTGGATGCGCGCCTTCAGCGACTGGTTTTCGACGATCCAGTCATTGTACTGTTGCAGGCGGTCGGCAAAGACCCGCTCTTCCGCCTCCGAAACCACCGCGCCCGGCGACACCGCGTTGACACGCACGCCGTGCGGGCCGAGTTCGCGCGCAAGTGCCTTTGTCAGCCCCAGCATCGCGCCTTTGGACGCCACATAGGGCACATAGCCGTCCCAGCGGCCGTTCAGCGTCAGGGAGCAGAAGTTCACGATCTTGCCGTAGCGCTTTTGCTTCATGCCGGGCGCGACGGCCCGAGCAAGCGCGAAAGCCGCCGACGAGTTGACGCGGACCTGGTCCTCGTATTCCTCCAGCGAAAATTCCTCGAAAGGCTTATTGATGATGAGCGCCGCATTGTTGATGAGAATATCGATGCCGCCATGCTCGCGGGAAAGCGTAGCTGCGCGCTTTTCCGCCGAAGCCAGGTCGTTGAGGTCCTCGCCGACATAGATCGCGCTCACACCGTGAGCCGCAGCGACACGCGCCGCGAAGCCTTCCCCGGCTTCGGCCCCGGGCCTGTCGAGCAATATCAAGGCGGCGCCGGCGCGCGCCAGCCGCTCGGCCTGGGCGCGGCCGAGGGTGCCGAGCGCACCGGTAACGAGGGTGGTCTTTCCGGAAAGCTCTGTCATCGTTACCTCACAGAAGCGCGTGAACCTCGTCTATCGACGTCTCGGCGGTCGGCTTGTCGAACACGATCTCGCCGCGTGCCATTGCGACGATGCGGTCGCAGGATTGGAAGACGTGCTGCATGTTGTGCGAGATGAAGATCCCGGTCAGGCCCTGCGCCTTCAATCCGCGCACGAAGCCGATCACCTTGTCGGTCTCCTTGACCGAAAGATGGTTCGTCGGCTCGTCCAGGATCAGCACCTTCGACTTGAAGTGCATGGCGCGTGCGATGGCGACGCCCTGCCGCTGGCCGCCCGAAAGCTCTCCGACCAGCGCATCCGGCGAGCGCAGATGCAGATCGACATCGGCGATGGCACGGATGCTTTCGGCGCGCATGCGCTTCTGGTCCATGATGCCGATGCCGAAGACCGACCATTTCATCGGCTCGCGGCCGATGAAGAGATTGCGGGCGATCGACATGGATGGGACCATGGAATTGTACTGATAGATCGTTTCCAGCCCGTGGCGCATCGCATCCTTGGGGCTGCGAAGAGCCACCTTGCGGCCTTCGATCAGCACGTCGCCGGAATCCTGATGGTGAACGCCCGAGAGAATCTTGATGAGCGTCGACTTGCCGGCGCCATTGTCGCCGACGAGACCGACGGTCTCGCCGGGGTGGATCGTGAGGTCGACATTCTTCAGCGCATGTACGCCGCTGTACCATTTCTGAAGGTTGCGGCATTCGATGATCGGCGTGGTCATTTGTGCGCCTCCACCTTGATCTTGCGGGACATTTTACCCATCCAGGCATTGGCGATGACGGCAAACATGGTGAGAACCCCGATCGCGAACTTGAACCAGTTGGCATCGACACGGGAAAGGACCAGGCCGTTGTCGATCGTGCGGATCAGAAGGGTGCCGATGATGGCGCCGAAGACCGTGCCGATCCCTCCTGCGAGCGCCGTACCGCCGATGACGGCCGCGGCGACCGCCTGCAATTCCAGCCCTTCGCCGATCGACGGCAGCGGCGAACCGAGACGCAGCACCTGAAGCAGTCCCGCAAAGCCCGCCAGTACCGAGCAGAGCATAAAGCAGACGATCTTCACGCGCTTGACCGGAATGCCCATGGAGGCGGCGGCCTCGTTGAAGCCGCCGGTCGCCCGGATCCAGTTGCCGAAATTGGTGAGCGACAGCAGCGCCGCCACGAGTGCGGCAATGACCACGAACCAGAGGAAGGACATGCGGAAGGGCGAGCCCTGCCAGATATAGTCCGTGAAAAGCCAGGTCGGCAGGTCGGACGGCAGAAGCGGGGGAAAACCCCCTGATATAACGATGGTCAGCGAGCGCGCGATGAAGAGCATCCCCAGCGTGGTGATGAAGCTCGGTATCGAGAATTGCAGCGTGACATAACCATTGATGAAACCGATCGCCCCGCAGATCATGAGACCGAGCAGCACCGCGACGGTGAAGGGCACGCCGGAATTCAGTATCACCGCCATCGACATGGGCATCAGCGCAAAGACGGACCCGACCGACAGGTCGAATTCGCCGCAGATCATCAGGAGCGTCACGCCGATGGCGACGAGCGCCATTTCCGGCAGAAGGCCCATTACGCCGCGCATGTTCTCGAAGGAAAGAAGAATGCCGTTCGACTTCGCCTGGAAGACGAGAACGAGGACGATCAGCAGTGCAAGGCCGGCAAGCTCGGGCTTATCGAGATAGATTTTCAGAAATCGCTTCATGGGCTGCCACTCATGGTTCGGCGTCGTGCCTGACCGATCACGACGATCTCAGGTCAGGTGCCTGAGATCGTCAACGCGATCGATTCCGAGAGCTGGGACGGGATGCGGGCGGAAAGCCGCATGAATTCCCCCCGCTCCGGTTTCGAGCTCGGGCAAGACGCCTGTTGCTTATCGGGAGCGCCGGATCAGCGCAGACCCTGCTTCGCCAGTTCGAGGATCGTCGGCACATCCTTCGGCGTGACGATGCCCTGCCCCGTATCGACATCGGAGGGTGTCAGGCCGGCGGTTTTCCAGAGATAGGCCTGCATGACCGGGATGAAGCCCTGCATGTAGGGTTGCTGGTCGACCTGCACCTGAACATAGCCGGCCTCCATCTGCTGCAGCACCTCGGGCACGAGGTCGAAGCCGCCGAGCAGGACCTTGCCGGGCTCGATGCCGCGATCCTTCAGGACCTTGGCGACGCCGGCATGCCAGTAGCCGGTATCGAAATAGGCGGTCGTGTCCGGGTTGGCATTGAGATAGGCGCCGATGCGGTCGGCGGTCAGCGCGAGGTCGGTGGCCGAATCGATGCGGGTGATGTTCACCTCGCGGTCGGAATGCTCGGCCTTGTACTCCTCCAGAAATTTCGTGACGCCGCCGGCGCGCTGCTCGGACCAGGTCTGGCCCGGCGCGTTGACGCCGACCAGCAGGTTGAGCGGGCCCTCCTTCGGGAAGTTTTCCGACTGGGCCTTGGCGAGCGAGTAGCCGGCCGCGGTGAAGCCCTGGCCGATGAAGGCCTTACGGGCGTTGCCCTTGGCGCCTTCGCTGTCATCGACATTGACGGCGAGCACCAGGATGCCGGCGTCGACGGCTTCCTTGATCACGTTGTCATAGGCATTGTTGTCGACGATCGCGACGAAGATCGCGTCCGGCCTGGAGGCGATTGCCGCCTGCAGATTGGCGACGGCCTGCTCGACGGCGCCTTCCGTCTGCGTGAGGATCAACTGGCACGAGGCGCCGACTTTTTCGCAAGCGTCGTCATAGCCCTTCTTGACCGCCTGCCAGAACGTGTTCGAGGCCGACGAATGGCTGACGAAGGCGATGCTGAGACCTTCCGCGCTGGCGGCTGGAGCCATCAGCGTCAGCCCCAGGGCCGTTCCTGCTATCAATTTCCTGATCATGATGCGTTACCTCCCGTTGAACATCGATCATATTGCGGCGGCCGGTCACCCCGTGCCGTCGAAGAACTCCGCCCGCGATCGCGCGATCTCGGGCAAAGATTTCAGAATTTCGCGCAGATGCATGCGCAGCGCCTGCTCTGCCCCGCCGACATCGCCTGCCGCGATCGCATCGACGATCTGCTCGTGTTGTTCGATCAACCGGCCGATCTGCGGGTCGTCAACGCTGAGGAACCGGACGCGGTCCATCTGCGCCTTGACGCTTTCGATGACGCTCCAGGCATAGGCGCGGCCGGCGGCCGTCGCGAGCGTGTGGTGGAAGAGTTCGTCCAGCCGCAGGAACGCGGCGCGATCGTCATGCGGCACCTGCTTCTGGCGAGCGATCTGTTCGCGCAGTTCGTCGACGATCGCCACCTCATGCTCGCCGGCGACCTGGCGCACGATGTCGGCCTCGATCGCCTCGCGCACGAAGCGCACGTCCATGACCGATGCCGTCGAAATCCGCGTCACATACGTGCCGCGTTGGGGCAGCACCTGGACCAGCCCCTCCTCTGCCAGCTTGATGAAGGCTTCGCGAACCGGTTGGCGGCTGATCGAGAGGCTTCTTGCTATCTCGGCTTCGGAAATGCGCGCGCCGGGCACCAGCTCCGCCTGGATGATCTGCTCGCGTAGGATGCGATAGACCTGCGGACCGACAGCTTCGATCGCGGACAGAACGCGCTGCGGTTTGATGTTCTGCATCCGGCCCCCCTCCACGCTCCCGGCAGAATTGGCCTACTACCATACAAGCCGGTCGAACTTCAATCCTTCGAACTGCGCCGCGACACTTCGTATTTCCGGTCGAGATCGAGAGCGAGGTCGACCCCGTGCCCTGCCCCCGGCGGAATGGTGATCATGCCGTTCGTCACAGTGGGCAGCTGCGTCGTAAGGTCGGCATACCAGGTCTTGTAATAGGCACGCACGCTTTCCTGGACGAGCGCGTTCGGAGCATTCAGCGACAGATGCGTCGAGGCTGCGAGCACCACAGGGCCGGTGCAATCATGCGGCGCGACCGGAAGGTGCCAGGCTTCCGCCATGGTGGCGATCTTCTTTGCCTCGGAAATCCCGCCGCACCAGGAGAGGTCGAGCATGACGACCCCGGCCGCATCCGTTTCCATGAGATCGCGGAAGGCCCATCGGGTCGCGAGCGTTTCAGACGCGCAGAGCGGCGCGCGGCTTGCCGCCGCGTAGCGCTTCAGACTGGAGAGCGAGTCCATCTTGATCGGGTCTTCATGCCAGAAGGTGGCATAGGGCTCGAGTGCCCGGGCGATCTGGATGGCGGGCGTCAATTGCCACATGGAGTGGAACTCGACCATGATGTCGATGCGGTCGCCGACGCGCTTGCGGATCTTCTCGAAGGGCTCCAGCGCCTTGCGCAGGTCCGGCCCGGAAATATACTGGCCGCCGCTTTTCTCCGCCGCGATATCGAACGGCCAGATCTTCATGGCAGTGATGCCTTCCGACAGGAGGTCCTCGGCGAGTTCGTCCGCCCGTTCCAGAAATCCGTTCAGGTCGTCATAGTCGCGCCGCGGGCCGCCGATGCCGTAGTTTGCCGTCTGCTGGCCCTTCGCGTCGCGCATATAGGTGTTGCCGGCGCAGGTGTTGTAGGTGCGGATCTCGCGCCGCGAGAAGCCGCCGAGAAGCTGGGCGATCGGCAGGTTCGTCGCCTTGCCGAAAAGGTCCCAGAGCCCGATGTCCACCGCCGAATTGCCGCGCATCTCCGCCCCGGTCGAGCGGAAGCCGAGATAGCCTGTCAGATCCTTGGAGATGCGGTCGATCTCCAGCGGGTCGCGCCCGACGAGTTTCGGGGCCACCACCTCGTGAATGTAGGTTTCCACGGTCTGCGCCATGAAGAAGGTCTCGCCAAGTCCGACAAGCCCCTCGTCCGTGTGGATGCGGACCCAGAGAATATTGGGAAAGTCGCGGACGCGGACCGTTTCTAGTTCCGTGATCTTCATGCTCAATAAACTCCTGCCGCCAAAAGCGCCTTTACCGTCAGATCGAAATGCTCGACCATCGCCTCCTCGCCTTTCGCCGGGTCGCCGTTGGCGATGGCCTGCGCGATGGTCATGTGGCCGTCGATACTTTCCTGCCGCGTCTCATTGCTGGCACGGCTCGCCCAGCCGATGGGCCAGGTATGGCGCGTCACGACATGGAAGGAGCCGACGATCAGCGCGAACATCGGGTTGCGGGACGCCGTGCCGATCGCTTCGTGAAAGGCGATATCGTGATCCATGACCCTGACCGGCTGGTCGAAATCCCGCTGCATCGCTTCGGCAAGCGCGACGATTTCGGCGGCCTCCTTGTCGGTGCGGCGCATGGCTGCCAGCACGACGGTGCGGCGCTCGACAGTCCGGCGGACATCGAAAATCTGCTGGATCGTCACCTGATCGGTATGCACGGCATGGTCGGTCACTAGGGCCAGCACGTCCGCCTTGGGCGCGGCCACCCGCGGACGTCGGCCATTACCGATGTCGATCAGCGTCAGCGCCGCGAGCGAACGATAGGCCTCGCGCACGACGCTGCGGGATACGCCCAGCTTTTCGGCAAAGGCCCCCTCGCTCGGCAACGAATCGCCGACCTGAAGACCGTTCTCGCGAATATGGACCTTCACGGCAGTCACGACGCCGCCCAGCAGTCCATCCGCGCCGGAACGTCCGGATGAGGACTCTTCCTCCGCCTTGAGCTCTATCAAGTTAACCTCCTACCTATCAGATAGGTTTGTGATGACCTGTGAATAGATTCGCCTTCGGCTGTTGTCAACGCCGAATTGCAAAAACTGTTTGGGAGGCGCTAGGGAAGCAACCGCTCGACAGAAGCGGCCTAACGGGCATCGCCCGCCGTATCTGACGCGAAATACGCCGAAAACCGCTGAGCAAGCTCGCCCAGATCGACCATCGCGCGCCGAAGATGCAGCCGCATGATCTCCTGGGCCTTGGTCGCGTCCCCTTCGCTCACAGCCTCGAGAACGCGCCGGTGATCCTCGACCAGCTGGTCGAGTTGCCCCGCCTGTATCGACAGACGGCGGACCCGGTCCATATGCTTCTTGGCATCCGAGATGAAGGCCCAGACTCCGTCGCGGCCCGCGAGGCTGCAGTAAAGCGCGTGCATGCGTTCGTCGCACTCGAAAAACAGGTCGGGGTTGTCCTCGAGGACAGCAAGCTCCTGCTCCTCGATGGCTTGCCGTATGCCGAGCAGGACGCGGCGGTTCGATTGCTGCGCCGCTTCGGCAACGATCGCCAACTCCAGCTGTTCGCGAACGAACTGGGCGGTCCTGACCGCGTCCATGCGGATCGGCGCCACCACGACGCCTGCCCGTGACCGGAGGTCGACAAGTCCTTCCGCACTCAGCCGCGAAAGGGCCTCGCGCACGGGCGTACGGCTGACTCCCAGCAGCCCGGCCAGCGCATGCTCGCCGATCGGTTCGTTCGGCTTCAGTTCGAGCCCGATGATCTTGCGCGAAAGCGTGCGGTAGCAATGCTCCGCGGCCGAGATTTTTATGTCACGCGTCATAAATTGAGAGCCCTATGTATTTTTGCATGCAATCGTTCATCGCAAGCAGATTACCCGGACAACGTTTCGTTTGCTACTCGCCATTGAAGCTCCCTTGACGATTTCTGAAATCTTGCATACAAGAATGCAAACGGGTTTGGGAGGACACCAATGACCAACCGCAAGCGGCAACGTCCCGCAGCGTTGCCTACCGGATTCATGGCGCGGCCATGAGTGCCACGGTTTCCCTGCTCCTCGATGCGAAGGACATCGTCGGCGAGAGCATTCTCTGGTCCGGGGACGAGAAGGCGCTTTACTGGGTCGATATCGTCGGCAAACGCATCCATCGGCTCGAACCCGAAAACGGCCGTCATGACACATGGCCGACCCCGGACTTCGTGACGTCGATCGGCATGCGGGCGGATGGCGGGTTCATCGTCGGCCTCAGCCGCAACGTCTGCCTGTGGACGCCCGGCGGGCCTTTCGAGGCGTTTGCCGTGCCGGAGCCGGATCTGCCGGAAAATCGCCTCAACGAGGGTCGCGTCGCACCGGACGGCTCCTTCTGGGTCGCGACGATGCAGAGCAATCTTGACGCAGGCGGCTCACCGAAGGCCATGGACCGGCAATCGGGCGCGGTCTACCGCATCGATCCCGCCGGTCACGTGTCGCAGCTCACGCCCAACGAATACGGCATCACCAACACCATGGGCTGGACGCGGGACAACCGTTTCTTCTTCGCCGACACGCTCGCAAACGAGATCTACGTGTTCGATTGCGATCTTGCCGCCGGGCGGATCGACAACCGGCGCACCGTCGTGGCCGGCTTCGCCCGCGGCCTGCCGGACGGCTCCTGCCTCGATGCGGACGACCGGCTCTGGAACTGCCGGGTGGCGGGAGGCGCAGCCGTCGCGGGCCTCGACGGAACCGGCCGTCTCATCCAACTGATCGAGCTGCCGGCAAGTTGGCCGACGAGCTGCACATTCGGCGGCAAGGATCTTTCCACCCTCTACGTGACCTCGGCGCGTTTCACCATGACGAACGATCATCTCGATAGGCATCCGCTGGAGGGCGGGCTCTTCGCGGTCGAGGGCGTGGGGCACGGCGTCGAAGAGCCAAAATTCGGGCAGGCGTCCGACAAGTTCCCCTCTGTTACGGAGACAGCGTGATGAGCGATTTCAACGGCAAGAGCATCGTCGTCACCGGCGGCAGCCTCGGCATGGGTCTCGCGTGTGCCCATCGCTTTGCTGCCGGCGGCGGCAAGGTGACGATCGTGGCAAACGACAAGGCTTCGGTCGATGAGGCCGTTGCTTCCATCGGGGACAATGCCGCCGGGTTCGTCGGCGACGTCCGCTCCAAGGACGACATGGAAGCGGCGGTTCAGGCCGCGGTATCGCGCCATGGGGGCGTCGACATTCTTGCCTGCTGCGCCGGCATCCAGCGCTACGGCACCGTGGTCGACACACCGGATGAGGTCTGGGACGACGTTCTCGACATCAATCTGAAGGGCATCTTCCTCGCCTCCAAATTCGCCATTCCCGAAATGCGCAAGCGCGGCGGCGGCGCGATCGTCGCCATCTCTTCCGTGCAGGCCTATGCTTCGCAGGCGGGCGTCGCCGCCTATACGGCGAGCAAAGGCGCGATCAACGCACTCGTGCGCGCCATGGCGCTGGATCACGCCGGGGACAATATTACTGTCAATGCCGTCTGCCCCGCCTCTGTCGATACCCCGATGTTGCGCTGGGCCGCCGATCTGTGGAAAGGCGAGGGCACCGCCGAGGCGACCCTGGAAGCTTGGGGAAGAGGACATCCGCTGGGCCGCGTCGGCAAGCCTTCCGAAATTGCCGAACTGGTTGCCTTTCTTGCCGGCGATAAGGCCCGCTTCATCACGGGCGCCGACATCAAGATCGACGGCGGCGTTCTTTCCAAGCTCGGCATCGTCATTCCAGATTGACCGGAGGTCCGTCATGAAACCGCTTCCCGATTTCCGCTCGAAAGACTTCCTGCGCGCCCATATGCGCGAGATCATGGATTTCTACCATCCGATCTGCCTCAACGAGGAAGACGGAGGCTATTACAACGAATACCGCGACGACGGTTTCATCACCGACCGGAAGACCCAGCATCTCGTCTCCACCACGCGCTTCATCTTCAACTATGCCACCGCCGCGGTGCTCTTCGAGCGCCCGGACTTCGCGGAAGCGGCCGCCCATGGCGTAAGGTATCTCGACGAGGTTCATCGCGATCCGAAGCATGGCGGCTATTTCTGGCTGATGCGCGGCCGCGATGCGGTGGATGCGACGAAGCATTGCTACGGCCACGCCTTCGTCTTGCTCGCTTATGCGACAGCCATGAAGGCCGGAATTCCCGGTATGGATGCCCGGGTTTCGCAGACCTGGGAACTTCTCGAAAGCCGCTTCTGGGAGCCGGACCGCGAACTCTACAAGGACGAAATCAGCCGCGACTGGGGGGCGACTTCGCCCTATCGGGGACAGAACGCCAACATGCACATGACCGAGGCGATGCTGGCCGCCTATGAGGCGACCGGCGAGGTGCGTTACCTGGACCGCGCCGAAACCCTCGCCCGGCGCATCTGCGTCGAGCTTGCCGCCAACGCTCAGGACGTGGTCTGGGAGCACTATCGCGAGGACTGGTCGATCCACTGGGATTACAACAAGGACGATCCGAAGCACCTCTTCCGGCCCTACGGCTACCAGCCTGGCCACATGACGGAATGGACCAAGCTGCTCCTGATCCTCGAGCGCTATCGCCCGCAGGACTGGATCCTGCCGAAAGCCCTCCTTCTCTACGAGACGGCCTTGGCAAAGAGCGCCGATCTCGAATTCGGCGGCATGCATTACAGCTACGGCCCCGACGGCAAGCTCCATGACCTCGACAAATATCATTGGGTCCATTGCGAAACGATTGCGGCCGCGGCCGCGCTCGCCGCACGCACCGGACGGGAGCGCTACTGGCAGGATTACGACAGGCTCTGGCGCTACAGCTGGCGGCACCTGATCGATCACGAATATGGCTGCTGGTTCCGCATTCTCTCGCCCGACGGCGTGAAGCAGAGCGACATCAAGAGCCCTCCAGGCAAGACCGACTACCATCCATTCGGTGCCTGCTACGAAATCCTGCGCGTGCTGGGGGAGGCGCAATAGCAGGGCGACCGTTTCCGGCCAGCGCCGACGGACACGGCCGGCGCCCCGCACCTTAACCTCCGCACCCGACAGCCTGCATTGGAGCCTCCCATGAAGCGACCCAGGATCACCGATATCCGCGCGACCACCGTCACCGTTCCGCTGGAGGCGCCGCTGCGTCATTCCAATGGCGCACATTGGGGGCGGTTCGTCCGTACGATCGTCGAGGTGGAAACCGATGTTGGCATCGTCGGTCTCGGCGAAATGGGCGGAGGCGGAGAGAGCGCCGAGGCGGCGTTCCGGGCGTTGAAGCCCTATCTGGTCGGCCACGATCCCTTCGAGCTGGAAAATCTCCGCTTCATGATCTGCAACCCGACCGCCAGCCTCTACAACAACCGCACCCAGATGCATGCCGCCATCGAGTTCGCCTGTCTCGACATCATGGGCAAATTTCTCGGCGTGCCGATCTGCGATCTCCTCGGCGGGAAGATGCGCGATGCGGTTCCTTTTGCCAGCTACATGTTTTTCCGCCTTCCCAACAAGGACACCGGCGAAGGCGAGACGCGCACGGCCGATCAGCTCATCGAGCAGACGCTGGCGCTGAAAAAGAAGTGCGGATTCACCTCGCACAAGCTGAAGAGCGGCGTCTTCGCGCCGGATTACGAGCTGGAGGTCTTTCGCGCATGGGCGAAGGCCCTCGGTCCCGACAGCGTCCGCTACGACCCGAACGCGGCGTTCAGCGTCGAGGAGGCGATCCGCTTCGCTAAGGGCATCGAGGATCTCAACAACGATTACTACGAGGACCCCACCTGGGGGTTGAACGGCATGCGGCGCGTCCGCGAGAACACGACCATGCCGCTCGCCACCAATACCGTCGTGGTGAATTTCGAGCAGCTCGCCGCCAATATCCTCAATCCCGCCGTGGACGTGATCCTGCTCGACACCACCTTCTGGGGCGGCATCCGCCCCTGCGTGAAGGCGGCGGGCGTCTGCGAGGCCTTCCAGCTTGGCATCGCGGTGCATTCATCGGGCGAACTCGGCATTCAGCTCGCCACGATGCTGCATCTCGGCGCGGTTCTCCCGAACCTCGTCTTCCACGCAGATGCGCATTATCACCAGCTGACCGACGATATCATCGTCGGCGGCCCGATGCGCTACGAGAACGGTGCCATCAAGGTACCGACGGCGCCCGGTCTCGGGGTCGAGCTCGATCGCGACAAGCTCGGGCAGTACGCCGACCTTCATAAGACGCTCGGCGGCTATCCCTACGACCGCGATCCCTCCCGCCCCGGCTGGTTTTCCGTCGTCCCGAACACCCGATGGGCGGATCCCAACGACGATCGCGCCGTCGATTACTGAGGCTGCACCCGGGACCTATTCGCAACCTCACCGAAATGGAACCCATCCTGCCGAGACCTGATCGTCGTCATTCTAGTAACCGGGGCAAACGGAAGAGAATTGCGATGTGTCTCACCTGAGGGCCGACCGCTTGGAGCTGGAAACTGTTCCAACTCTGAAAGGTGGCATATCTGCGAGAGCAGCCGGATATTGGCCGAAGGCTCAGGCTTTAAAACTCGGACCTGGGGCAGCGCAAAAGCCGATACCCACTGTTCAGTGCTCCATGAATGCCATGGTCAAAATTCGGTCTTCCGTCATGTCGGCTCGGTCGACGACGCCGGCGAGCCGTCCCTTGGAGAGAACGGCGACGCGATCACACAGCGCCAGGATCTCCGGCACCTCCGACGAAGCGATGAGGACGGTCAGCCCCTTTTCCGCTTCCCGGGCGACGATGTCGTAGAGCTCGGACTTCGCGCCGACATCCACTCCGTGCGTGGGCTCGTCCAGGAGCAACAATCGCGGTTCGGCCATCAGGGCGCGGGCGAAGATCGCCTTCTGCTGATTGCCGCCCGAAAGCGTCGAGATCGGTTGCGTGTCGCGAACCATGCGAATGCCGAGCGTTTCGCGATAGAACGCCATACGCCCGGCCTCTCCTGCCCGATCGGAGAACAGGCCCTTCGAAAAACGGCGCAGGCTGCTGATCGCGGCATTGTCGCGCACCGAATGCTGCGGCAGGATGCCTGCCGTCTTGCGGCCTTCCGGCACGAGCGCAATCCCCGCCTTCACCGCCTCGCTCGGGTCGGCGAAGGCCACCTTTTCTCCGAACAGCGAGATGTCGCCGGCCTTTGGCCGGTGCACCCCGTGTATAAGCTCCAGCAGCTCGGTGCGGCCGGCACCGACGAGACCGAACAGGCCGAAGATTTCGCCTTTGCGAATGTCGAGGCTGATGTCGTCCAGCAGACGATCGTCCGACAATCCCGCGACCGACAGCGCAGGCGTCCCGCTTGCAAGGGAACGCTGCCTGTACTGGTAGATGGCGGGCTTCCCCGTCATGTCCTTGATCAGCTGCTCGCGGCTCGTTTCGCCGGGGCGTCGCTCGCTGACGATCGCCCCGTTCCGCAGCACGACGACACGGTCGCAAAGGGCCATCGCCTCCTCGAGGCGATGCGTGATGAACATGATGGCCGCTCCTGCCTCCCGCGCCTCGCGGACATAGGAGAAGAACCCGGCGACCTCGTGCGGCGTCAGGGATGACGTCGGCTCGTCGAGGATCAGCAGCCGTGGCTTTCTTGCCGCCGCCTTGGCGATCTCGACCAGCTGCTGTTCACCCGCCCGCAGGGTCCCTGCTTCCCGGTCCGGCTGGATGTGACCGGCACCGACCCTTTGAAGCAGGGCACGGGACGCGTGCTGCATCAAGTCGATATCGACGAGGCCCATACCGGTCCGCGGCATCCGACCGAGATGCAGGTTCTCGGCGACGCTCAGCGCGCCGACGACCGACAGTTCCTGATGAACGAAGCTGACGCCCGCTTCGATGCCTTCCGACACCGAACCGAAACGGACCGACAGGCCGTCCATTTCGATCGTGCCGCCGTCGGCCTGAAGGCCGCCGGAGAGAATATGCATCAGCGTCGATTTGCCGGCGCCGTTTTCACCGAGCAGGCCCACGATCTCACCCGCCCTCAGGTCGAGGTCGACCGAGTGAAGTACGGAATTGCCCGAGAAACTCTTGGCAATCCGGCGCGCGCGAAGGAGCGGCACGGAGACGGCGCGCGCGGCTTCTGCGCCGGGCGTAGCCGCCGCGCGCGGGCTGTTACTTGGCGTCATCGGGCGTCAGCAGCTTTCCGGTCACCGGGATGACCTTTGCGGGCGGCTCCTGGCCGGCGACGATATAGTTGTAGAGCATAACGCTCGAATCGAGCGCCTGCTGGTACGGCGCCTGGTCGAGCAGGCCGACCATCTCACCGGTTTTCAGGTACTGGATATTGTCGGGCGTATGGTCGAAGCCGACGACGCCGACCTTGCCGGTCAGGTTGAGATCCTTGACGGCCTTTGCCGCACCGAACGGCCCGCCGGCGGTCACGTAGACCATCGAGAGATCCGGATTGGCGGTCATCATGTCCTGAACGAGCGAATAGGCCGACTCCGCCTTGTCCTTGTTCTCGAAAGGACCGACGATCTGAATGTCCGGGGAGTTCGCCTTCAGATATTCCAGCGCGCCGTTCATGCGCTGCGTGTGCTGGGTGGCGCCGAAATAGCCGGTGATGACGCCGAGCTTGCCCTTTCCGTTCATCTTCTTGGCGATGAATTCGCCGATCTGCTTGCCGGCCGAGGTCGCATCCTGGCCGATGAAGGCAAGGCGCTGCGATTCCGTCGCACCTTCCGCAATGATGTTGAAGACCGGCACGCCCTCTTCCGTGGCTTCGTTGATAATGCGCGCCGTGCCGTCGAAGATCGGCACCACGACGATGCCGTCATATTTCTTGGCGAGTGCGCCCTCGATGCCGGCGACGACCGCCTCGGCGGAGAGCTCGTCCCCGAGATCGACGAAATCGACCTTGGCGTCGTATTTCGACAGATAGTCGTTCGCCGCCCTCGCCCCTTCCGTGACCGGGGTCCAGAACGGATTGTTCTGAAACGACAGGAACGCGATCCTCACCGGCCCCTTGGTGTTTTCCACCGCGGCGACGGTGCCGCCCTGCGGTGCTTCGCCCGCCAGCGAAGGCAATGTGACCGCCGCAACGGCCGCAGCGGCAAAGGCCATGGTTTTAAGTCTCTTGAGCAACATGCTTGTCTCCTCCGATAAATGATCAGTCGTCGTCGCCGCCGCGCTGCAGCCCGTCCAGCCCGACGGCGAAGATGATGACGAGCCCCTTGGTGACGACCTGCCAGTAGGCAGAGATGCCGAGGAGCACAAAAGCGTTGTTGAGCAGCGCCATGAGCAAGGCGCCGATGACCACGCCGAGGATCGAACCGCGGCCGCCGCTCAATGCGGTGCCGCCGAGGATCACGGCGGCGATGACGTCCAGCTCGTATCCCATGCCGAGATTCGGGTCGGCGCTCGCCAGGTTGCCCGCGAGGATGAGCCCGCCGAGCCCTGCCAGCAGGCCGCACAGCGCGAAGACGAACAGCCGGGTCGAGCGCAGGTTCACGCCGGCAAGACGGGAGGCCTTGGGATTGTCGCCGATCGCATAGATTTCCCGGCCTGTGACGGTCCGGCTGGCGAATACATGGACGATCATGGCGAGCACGATCATCAGCAGGAAGGACACGGGTATGTCGAAGATGCGCCCCGCACCGACGAGCTCGGCAAAGCCGCCAAACGATACAGGGATGCCGCCGGTCATGAGGAGCGCGATCCCGCGCGCGATCGAGAGCGTGCCGAGCGTGGCGATGAAAGGATTGATTTTCAGCCGCGTGTAAAGAAGTCCGTTGGCAAGACCGCAGGCGAGTCCGGTCAGAATGCCGCCGAGGAGGCCGACGGTCTCGCTGCCGGTGTCGCGCATCAGCACGGCTGCGACGACAGCGGAAAGACCGATGACCGAACCCACGGAAAGATCGATCCCGCGGGCGATGATGACCAGGGCCTGCCCCAAGGCGACGATCGCCACGACCGAGGCCTGGCGGCCGACGTTCAGCAGGTTGCGCGGTTCCAGGAAATAATCGCTGGCGAATGTCAGATAGAGCGCCACGACGGCGAGCATGGCAAGCACCGATGCTTCGCGATGCCGGCCCAGTCCTCGTGCGAAGGTCAATGCTGACTGCATGGTCATCACCGCCTTTCGAAATTGGGGGCGCGCTTCTCCTTGAAGGCCGCCCGGCCCTCGGCCGCGTCCGCAGTCGCAAAGCAGATCGTCTGCAGATCGCGTTCGTATTCGATAGCCTTGTCGAGCGGCATCGAAACCGCCGCCTTGAGGTTGGCCTTCGCCGTTTCCGCCGCGATCGGTGCCCGCGAGGCGATGATTTCGGCGATCGCGCGGGCACGTTCCAACAGGTCGGTCTGGGGAACGACCTCGCTGACCAGCCCCCAGGCAAGCGCCTTGTCCGCCGATATCGGGTCGCCCGTCATCAGCATGAGCGCGGCATTCGAGGCGCCGATGGAATGCATCAGATGTGCCGCCATGCCGCCGCCGCCGATCCATCCGAGCTTGATCTCCGGCGCCGCGAACTGCGCGTTTTCCGAGGCGATCCGGATGTCGCAGGACATGGCCGTTTCCAGGCCGCCACCGAAGGCATAGCCGTTCACCGCGCAGATCGTCGGCTTGAGAAGCGCGCGGAACGCATCGCAATAGTCGGGCCGATTGCGGAACTGCCAGGGCGTCCGGTAGGTGTCGAGCTCGCGGATATCGGAGCCGGCGCAGAAGGCTCGATCACCGGCGCCGGTAAGGATGACGCAGCGAATGCGGTCGCTGTCGTTGCTTTCCTTCACGGCCTCGACGATCGCATCGGCCATTTCCGGCGTCACGGCATTGAGCTTTTGGGGCCGGTTGAGGGTTATCGTGGCGATTGCACCGTCCACGGCATAGAGAACGTCGTCGGTCATTTACCTACCTTTCGCCACCGGCTTTGCGATGGCTTGCATAGAGGGCCTGCAAGCTTTCGAGCACGCCGTCGGCCGGCGCCTTGTCCTCGAAGGCCTGCCGCAGAAGCGCCGAGGCCTTGCCCTGGAAGGCGATGTAGCCGTCGTGGCGCGGGCGCACATAGGCCTGCTCCAGCGTATCGGCCGTGTTTTCGTAGAATCCGCCCCAGCGGGCGTTGACGCGTGAATCATGCCAGGCCTCGCGCCGAGACGGCTGGCCGTCATGGGCAGGGATGAAATCGACCTGGGCCTCGCGGCTCATCAGCCACAGCAGGTGTCGCTTGAGAGCCGGCGTGATTTCGCAGCGCCGCGAGATGCCGATTCCCGTACCGCCGAGCGTCGAACCCGGCCGCCCGCCGGGGATGCGGCGCGGCGCGTCGTGGAAGGCGACCTGATGCCCCGTCTGCGGCGCGGCGTAGTTCACGTAACCGTAGACCAGCGGGCAGAGCACGACGTCGTCGTTCGACGCCATGTGATCGAGGATCCCGATCGGGTTCCGGTCGCGCACAGACCGCGGACTGCGGTTTGCGAGATCGCGCATCAGTTCGTAAACCGGGCGCCCGACGTGCCGGGAGACGAGGACCTCCGGATCCGTCTCCGCCGGAGGGTCGCCGAAGGCCGCGGCTATCGAGAGGAACGAGAGCGCCGCGTGCGGACCGGCGAGCGACAGCGCCACCTTGCCGGTGGTCCGGGAGAGCGCCACGACCTCGTCCCAAAGCTCGGGCACCGGTGCCTCGAGAAGATCGGCCCGCGCGGCCATCACCTGCGTGGCCGCATCGAGCGGCAGCGCCCAGTGAGCGCCGCCGAATCGGTAACTCCGCAAGGAGGGACCGATGCTCGCCGCCTCGAGCGCCTGGACGGTCGCATCGCCGAACACGTCCTCGAGAGACCGCAGGCAATTTCCGGCCAGAGCTTCCCCGACGTGCGGATGATCGAGAACCACGAGATCGTAGCGCGCGCAAAGATCGGCGATCGGATGGGATTCGAAGCCTTCGAGCGGCTGCTTCTCCCAATCTATGGCGAGCCCCCATTCTGCAAGTTCAGGGCGCGCGGCGGCAGCCGCAAGCGCGTTGTAGCCGCGTGGATGATCCCATGTCAGAGCCTTCAGCCGTTGCATCGTCAGACGTCCTCGACGGCAATGGCACCGGCGGCTTCGAGTGCGGCGATGCGAGCCTCGTCATAGCCCGCGTCCTTCAATATCTCGCGTGTATGCTGACCGACGATCGGCGCCCCGCGGTCGACGGTCGAGGGGGTCTTGGAGAACCTGATCGGAAACCCGGGCGTCTTGACGCGGCCTTCGGTCGGATGGTCATATTCGACGAAGGTACCGTTGTGCCTGATCTGCGCGTCCTCGACGAGGTCCGCATAGCCATAGACCGGGCCGCACCAGATGTCTGCCGCACGAAGCCGTGCCAGCCACTCCTCGGAACTTTTCGTCTTCAGCTTCTCGCGTGTCTTGGCGAAGATCTCGTCCCGCCTGGTCCAGGTGTCGACTTCGTCGTCCATGGTCAGGAAGCTTTCCTCGCCGATCACCTCTCCCAAGGTCTTGAGCTTGGGAAACGCGACGATGATGAAACCATCGCTGGTGGCGAAAGCGCCGTAGGGTGCGCGGATGTAGACATGGGCGTGCGGCTCGGCCGAGCGCTTCTGCGGTTTCTGGCCGATCGTGAAGACAGAGAGCTCCTGCATCTGGATCGTGGTGATCGCATCCAGCATATTGACCTGCACGAGCTGTCCCTCGCCGGTCCGCTCCCGGTGAAAGAGAGCTGCCAGGGCGCCTTCGAATGCGTTGTAGGCGGTGATGGCGTCGACCAGATATTGCCCCGCCGCCGTCGGCGCCTCGCCTTCGCGTCCCGCCGAAAGCATTGCGCCGGACATGCCCTGGAGAACGAGATCCTGTCCGGGCCGATCGATATAGGGTCCATCTTCGCCATATCCCGACATCGACACATAGACGAGGCGCGGATTGATGCGGGAGAGCGTGTCGTAATCGACGCCGAGACGTTTCGCGACGCCCGGACGGTAGTTCTGCAGGAAGATGTCGGCCGTCTTCACCAGGTCGAGAAGAACCTCTTTGCCCTCCGGCGACTTCAGGTCGACGGCGAGCGAGCGCTTGTTGCGATTGAGCGACAGGAAGGAGACGTTGACCCTGTTGCCTCCGGCTCCCCCCGCGGCGACGTGGCGCTGCCACTCGCCCGTCACGGGCTCGACCTTGATCACGTCGGCGCCGAGGTCGCCGAGACGCTGTGCCGCAAACGGACCCGCCATGGCGATCGAGCAATCGAGGACGCGAAATCCGCTGAGAATTCCCATTCGTTCAGTTCCTTATGTATTCAAGCGGTCAGTGCATCACCCAGCCGCCGTCGACGTTCAGGGTCTGGCCGGTGATGAAGCCCGCAGAGTCGGAGATCAGGAAGGTGAGAGCGGCAGCGATGTCGGCCGGGCGACCACGGCGTTTGACCGCCTGGTGGTCGAGCACGAAACGCGTATAGCCTTCCGGATCCGGATGGATCTTTTCGGCATCCGTCGGGAAAGCGCCGGGCGAGATGGCATTGACGGTGATGCCGTAGCCACCGAATTCGCGCGCCCAGGCGCGCGTCAGCCCGACGAGGGCGCCCTTGGACTGCACATAAGGGGCGAGATTCGCCCACCCGCCGGACAGGGTGACGCTGGCGATATTGACGATCCGGCCCCAGCCCCGCTCGCGCATATACGGCAAGGCCGCCTGGACGCAGACGATGCCGGCATCGACATTGATCCGCTGCACGCGCTGGAAATCCTCGATCGAATACTCTTCGAACGGCCTCGACGGATAGATCGCGGCATTGTTGATCACCACATCGAAGCCGCCCGCCTTCGCAGCAGCCTGGTCGAGCGCGGTGCGCAGGCCGCTCAGGTCGGCGAGGTCGATCGCCCGCACCGTGAGACCGCCGAGCCCTTCCCTTTCCGAAGCATCCACGAGCGCGCGCGTCTTTGCCTCGTCGTTGTCGATGGCCACGACGCGTGCGCCGGCACGGAGAAAACTCAGTGTCGTCTCCGCTCCCAGGCCGCCGGCCGCACCCGTATAAAGGATGACCTTGCCGGCGATCGACATTCCGGGGACGACCTCCCCGGCGGTCAAAGGTCCGGCAATCATCGCCGTCCTCCGATGGGCAAGTGATTGCCGGTCGGCCGGGGAAACGCGTCGACGGGTTGTTCGGCGAGGCTGCGGATCCGCCTCTCGCTGGCTGCTATCGCATCCGCATCGGGAAGGATCCGGAAGGTGGTGTCATATCTCCGTTCGTCACCATGCTCGAGCCGGATCAGTTCGCCGCGCTCGCGCGCAGCACCGTGGCCGAGGACGTGATTGGTCGACGGCTCTATGCCGAGCGCATACTGCCCGGCTTGCAGGTTCTGCCATTCGTACATGCAGGGAAACTGGTCCTTGCGGGTGACGACTTCGAAGCCGATGCCGAGCGCATCGTTGACGAGCGCAACCGGAACCCGGCCATCGTCGTCCGCGGCCATTTCGTGCTGCCAGACCTGCTCGTGGAAATTGAGCTGCGGAGCCGGCAACGTATGGTAGCCGACACCCTGCTTCTCGTAGTCGGCGCCGGCATGAGCGGCCCAGACGACCTCCTTGATGGGCGCCAGGTAGCGGGAATTTTCCGCCAGGACCGGATGACCGACGTTGATGTGGTAGCAATACATGTGCGGAGTGCGGTAGAAGCCGCGATTGACCACCCGGTCGGTGAGCCTGATCTCGTTGGTGCCCGCCTTGATTTCGATGCGGCGCACGAGGTCGAGATGCTCTCCGAACACCGTACCCTGGGTGACGACACCCTCGCACCAGAGGATGCAGTCGTCGCCCCTCCATTCCTCGCCATAGCCCGTGAGCCTTGCAGGAATCGTTCCGATCCGGCCGTGCAGCGAATGGCTGACGGTCTTGCGCGGGCCGTAGACATAGGTGTCGCCCGGCTCGTCCGCCATGAACAGGATATGGTCGAGACCGCAGGTCACCATGAGTCCCGAGAAGGAGCGCAGCCAGGAAAGACCACCCTCGCCTTCATATTCATGCAGGCCGGGATGCTTGAAGCCGGCCGGGGAGTTCCATCCGATCGCCATGCCGCGAAATTCGCAGTCGGCGATATCGAGGGCGCGGTCGACGAGCACGGTGAAGCGCAATCCCGTTCCGCTGCGGAATTCCAGCATGCGGATGCCGCGCTCGACGCCGTCTTCGAGCGTCATCAGGCGCACGCCGGCAAATTGCGAAAAAGACCCGGCCCTGGCGGCGATGTCGCGGCGCGACATCGCCTTCCCGTAGAGTTCGACCATGTGGATGTTCCTGTCGTATGCCCGGCTCGGGCATTCCTTTCATGCCTTTGGTAGACGCGGCCGGACCCGTGCCCGGCCGGTCCGGTGATCAGAGGCCGAGCGCCCGAAGCTTCCCGTCGAGGAACCTCTTGGCGCGCGGCACATCGCTTTCGTCGAGATGCTCGATGATGACGGGTATGTTCGGATGCTTCTTCGAAAGCCGCTGGAGATAGAGATCGTAGTTCAGCGAGCCGAGGCCCGGTGCCGGAAGCTCGATCTCGCCCACGCCGCGGAAGGTATGGCTTTCGAGCGCGTCCTCATCACCAATATCGGCATGCTTCTCCGTCTTGTCGTCGCCCGAACGCTTGACGTCCTTGGCATGGGCGATCTTGATCCTGTCCTGCAGGGTGTCGAAGACCTGGTTCAGGATCTCGTCCATGCGGCCGATGTTGTGCGCCTCGAAGTAGTTCGTGGGATCCATCAGCAGACCGAGACCGGGGTGATCCACCTGGGCGAACATCTTCACGGTCTCCTCGACCGAGCCGACGACGTTGTTCACGTAGGTTTCGAGGAGGAAGACGGCACCATGATCATAGGCGTGCTGGGCAAGATCGGCGATGACCTTGCGGCACTCCTCGAAGCCTTCTTCGGTCTTGTTCCTCGGGTGATGCACCCAGTCCGACTCCGTGTTGTAGGTGCCGGTTTCCGAGATGACATAGGGCGTGCCGAGATACTGGGCGTGGCGGATGATCTCCTTGAGGTAACCGACGCGACGCTCGCGCTCTGCCCTGTCCGGATGGATGATGTTGGTGTAGCCCGAAATGCAGGAGATCGGCAGATGATGATCGCGGAAGGTCTCGCGGATCCGGATGCACTTCTCCCGCGTGATCTGGCCCGCGGACAGCTCGACATCCTTGAAATGCATGTCGAGCTGAACGGTATTGAAGTCGAGCGCTCTTATTTTTCTCGCCGTCTCTTCCAGGCTGTCTGGGAAATAGCCCGTAAAAATGCCGGTTTGCATCATGATTGAAATTCCTCCCTTGCAATCAGTCGACCGAGATCTCGGAAAGCTTGACCGTTCGTGCCTCGGCGATGGAGCGGTAGCCCGCCTCCACCAATGCGACGGTTTTGACGTTGTCGGCCACGGAGAGCGCCGGGGCTTCGCCGGATTTCAGCGCATATTGCAGCTGTTCCATCACCCCGATGAAGGCATGGGGGAACCACATGGTCTCCCATTCCGGGCTGACCCACTTTCCATCCGTCGTCTTTTTCGACGCGTATGAGAGCGTCGAGGGCGAGCCGTCCGGCCAGCCGATCGTGCCCTGCGCGACGCCTTCCGTGCCCTCGACCCGCCACTTGATGTAGATGTCGCTGTCGAACCCCTCCTCGCGCGGGCCGGACCAGACGTCTTCCATGGAGACGGCGAGAACGCCGTTGGGGAAGGTGAGCGTCGAGACCGTGATCCCGTCGGTATGGGCAAATTCGGTGCGTGGATCCGGCCGGGTGACCGTCGTGATCGCGTCCGGTTCGCCGAACAGGAAACGCAGCACGTCGAGGTGATGCACGCTCATATTGGCGAGGGTCAGCCGGTCGTATTCCTCAAGGAAACCTTGCCAGTGCGGAATCGCCCGCATCTCGATGGTCGCTATGACGACCGTGCGGAGCTCGCCTCTGTCGAGGATCTGCTTCAGAACCCGCATAGACTGGTCATAGCGCATATTCTGGTTGACCGAGAGTATCTTGCCGGCGCTTGCCGCCTCGTCCCGCAAGGCCTTCGCTTCGTCCAGCGTGAGCGCCAATGGCTTCTGCGCGAGGATTGCCTTGATATGCGGCTGCGCAAGTGCTTCGCGGATCAGCGCCGGCTGCTGGTCCGGCGGAAAGGCAATGTCGAGGATCTCGACGTTCGCATCGGCGATCAAAGCGGAAGGCGTCGCATGAACGGCGGGAATTTCCCAACGGGCGGCGACGGCCTCTGCCCGTTCCTGCGTGCGTGAGGCGATCGCAGCGACGGGAAAGCCCGCCTGCCGATAAGCGGCCAGATGACATTCGGCCATGATCATGCCGGCTCCGATGCAGCCGATCTTGTATTCTTTCACCCGCACCGGCGGGTCAGGCACGAAGCCATTGGCAGCGCTCACGAAACTCCTCCCATTCACCTCGCCGGCGGCGCCGCACTCCCGTAGCGGCAAAATTGCGGCCGGCGACTTGTCCGGTTCCATTCTTCCCCGGCACCAAGTCGAGCGGGATACTCATTCCGATACGCATCAAAGTCAACATCATTATCAATCTTTTTACATCATTTTTTTAGTCTTTATGATGTACCTCCCCAACCCTCCATTGTGCCGGCCTGCGGCATGATCGATATTTCAGTGGAAAACCGGGCATTTCTCCTACCCCCTTGTCGCGACGGCCCGGCTCCCTCTTGTTTCTTGGCCAGGAAGGATTACATCAAAACACATCATTTTAAGCGAAGAGGCGGCTTTGCGATCCACACTGACTGATATCGCCCGGGAGGCTGGCGTTTCGAGCGCGACCGTCGATCGCGTCCTTAACAATCGCAGCGGCGTCAAGCACAGGACGCGCGAAATCGTCATGGATGCCGCCCGGCGTCTGGGCTACCTCAGCCCCGCCGCGCACAACGCCTCCGCGGAAGGGCGCGTGCGCCTCGACTTCGTGCTGCCGGCAGGCACCAATACCTTCATCGCCAACCTTCTCCGGCAATTGCAAAGCCAAGGCACGGCCAGACCTGATCTCGACGTGCGCGTCCACTCCATCGAAGGGTTCAATCCGGACACGCTCGCCGGCACCCTTCAGGAATTGAGGGGCGAGACCATGGGCGTGGGCGTAATCGCCTTGGACCATCCGACGGTCAGAGAGGCAATGCGTTCACTCGCCTCTTCGGGAGTGCCGATCGTAACGCTCGTATCCGACATCCTGCACGTACCGCGCACCGGCTATATCGGCATCGACAATCGCGCGGCCGGAAGGCTCGCAGGATACCTGCTCGGACGTTTTCTCGGCCGAGAGACGAAGGGTAAGATCGCGCTCTTCGCCGGCTCTCTCTCCTACCGAGGCCACGAGGAACGGGAGATGGGCTTTCGTCACATCATCGCTGACGAGTTCCCCGCCCTCGAAATCGTCGAGTTGCGCGAGATCCGGGATGACCGCGAGCGCGCCTTCGAAGAAGCCGCTGCATTGTTGAAGCGTCACCCGGACCTGGCGGGCATCTACAATATAGGTGCCGGTAACTCCGGTATCGGCCAGGCCTTGGCCGAGGCCGGAAAGGCCGAAAGCATCATATTCGTCGGTCACGAGCTGACCGAGCACAGCAAGAGGCTGTTGCTAAACGGCGTCATGGACGCAGTGATAGACCAGAATCCGCGGGTGGAAGCCCGCGAGGCGCTTTCGATGCTGGACTGCGCCGTGCGGGGCAAGCCAATCGACTATCATCCGCCGCGTCTGCAAGTGATCTTCCGGGAAAATATACCCGAGACCTGACGGCGGCGCGGCCGACGCGACCGGTTGCAAATCGCGCTCACGTGACTACCTTCAACCGGGCAGCCTCCCTTGGTGACAGGGAGAGAGATGACCGGGAGCAAATCATGTGCCGAAACATAAAACCCCTGTTCAATTTCGACCCGCCGGCGACGGATGAGGAAATCCGTGACGCGGCGCTGCAGTTCGTGCGCAAGCTGAGCGGAACGACCAAGCCGTCGAAACGCAATGAAGTCGCCTTCGAGCGCGCGGTCGATTCGATCGCGGCATGCGCCCGCGAACTTCTGGACGCGCTGGAAACGTCGCAGCCTCCGCGCAATCGTGAGGAAGTCGCGGCAAAGGCGCGCGAGAGATCGGCGATGCGGTTCGCTTGAGCCTATGATCGACCGCTCGCTTGCCCCGCACGGATGTCGCGTTTCTCGTCAGACGGTCACGACGATTTTGCCGAACTGTTCGTTGGACTCCAGAAAACGATGCGCCTCGACGACCTGATCGAACGGGAACGTCCTGGCAATGACGGGTCTCAGGGCACCCGCCTCCAGACCTTCCAGGATGAATTCCTTGGCGAGCTCCAGGCGTTCCGGATCGGCGAGCAGTTCATGGACCAGGTAACCACGCAGCGTCAGTGATTTGCTCAGCACGTCAAACAGCGGGAACGGGGTCTTTTCCGGGCTTAGCCCGCCATACTCGACAAGTATGCCGCCCGGTGTCATCGCGGCCGTCAACGGTTCGAAGATCGGGCCGCCGACGGGATCGAACACGACACGTATTCCCCGCTGTCCGGAAACGCTTTTCAGCTGCGCTTCCAAGTCCTCCTCCAGGGAGGCGACGACATGCGCCGCGCCGGCCTCCAACAGGCGTTGCCGCTTCGCGGAGGTCCGGGTGACGGCTACCGGTATGGCGCCGACCCTGTTGGCGATCTGGATTGCGGCAAGCCCGACACTGCTCGATGCCGCGGTAATGGCGACGAAATCTCCCCTGCGAAGCCCTCCGATATCGACCAGGCCGCCGTAAGCGGTGAGATACTGCATCCACACAGCGGCCGCCTCTTCAAAGCTCAGCGACGGCGGATGCCTGACGAGGAGTGCGGCAGGAAATACCGCAAGTTCCCCATAGGCGGGCCACCGGATCATCGATTTCGGCGGCAACAGGCTGACCGGATCGCCGGGAGCGAACCCTTGAACGCCCGGGCCGATCGTTTCCACAAAGCCTGCTGCCTCAAGGCCGAGGCCGGACGGAAAAACTGCCGTTTCGATATAGGCGCCCGCGCGGAGCAAGGCCTCGGCCCGGTTGAGGCCCAACGCCCTGACGCGAATGCGAACCTCATGGGGCCCGGGCTCCGGCACATGCACCTCTTCGATCCTCAGTACCTCCGGACCACCCAACTCGTGAAAGCGAACGACGCGCGCCATAGCAAGACTCCAAAACAAATGTATTGAATGAGCTATGACAGCAGTGGTTCACTCGATAAATGGAGAGAAAGGCAGAACAGTAGAAACGGAGAGTTTTCGATATGGATCGCCTGACCAGCATGGCTGTATTCGTCAAAGCGGTCGATCTCGGCTCGTTCGCCGCCGCAGCGGATGCTCTTGGACTATCCGGGCCGATGGTCGGAAAGCATGTTCGATCGTTGGAGGATCGGCTTGGCGTGCAGCTTATCAGCCGCACCACGCGCCGACAGAGCCTGACGGAGTTCGGTCATGTCTATTACGAACGCTGCCGGGTGGTGCTCGCCGAAGCGCAAGCTGCGGATGCGCTTGCGGCCGATCAGCTTTCCGAACCCCGGGCAAACTGCGCGTGACGATGCCGGTCCATTTCGGCCGGCACTGCGTCACCCCGGTGTTGCTGGAACTCGCCCGAAAATACCCCGCGCTGGAACTTGACCTCTCGTTCAACGACCGCATCATCGACCTTGCCGAAGACGGTTATGATCTCTCTATCCGCACGGGCGTCTTGCAGGACAGGGCGGGATTGATTGCGCGTCGTGTGGCACGCCAGCCGATGATCGTGTGCGCCTCGCCCTCTTATCTGGAGTTGCATGGCTATCCGCAGACGCCGGAGGATCTGGCGCAGCACTCGGCAGTCGTATATCGCCGGTCCGGGCCGGTCCCGTCCTGGCTTTTCCCGGGGCCGGGGCAATCTTCATCGGAGGTGACCCCGCTCCACCGGTTCCGTCTCGACGATCTCGATGCGATCGCTGACGCCGCCGCACGAGGGCTGGGGCTTGCATGGCTTCCCTTCTGGCTGGTGCGGAGGCGGATCGAGTCGGGCACGCTCGTCCGCCTTCTGCCGGAGCAGCAGCCGTTTCAGTATGATTGCCATGCAGTATGGCTGCAGACGCCGCACCTCCCGCTCAAAGTTCGCGTTGCCGTCGATGCCTTGGCGGCGCAACTGCCGAGTTTCATGAACCTGAAATGAGAGTTGCTCACCACGCTCCGTTGCAGGGCGCCTCCCGACAGGAACTGGTGGGAGAGAGCGTTGAAAACCTCCGATATCGCCGCTCTTGGAGCGCACGGAAGGCAGTCTCACGCCGAACAAGGCTCATGCCGGAATGACTGCTATGCGGGCCGGCTCGTTTCCTCCGGATCGAGAGCCCGCAATCGAGCTTAATCGGCCCGCTGTTGCGTCGCGCGGAATACCGTCACCTGTCAACCGGAGACGCAGGCTGCGGAGGCGCGGCCCGTCACCCGCGCAGGCCCGGGGCCTCTTGCCCGGTGCGCTCCACATATTCGCTGTAACCACCGCCGTATTGATTGATCCCCTCAGGCGTAAGCTCCAAAACGCGATTGGACAGTGCCGACAGGAAACGACGATCGTGCGAAACGAACAGCATCGTGCCCTGATAGGCCGAGAGCGCCTTGATCAGCATTTCCTTCGTATCGAGGTCGAGATGGTTGGTCGGCTCGTCGAGGACGAGGAAGTTCGGCGGGTCGAACAGCATTGCGGCCATTACAAGCCGCGCCTTCTCACCGCCGGAGAGCACCCGGCATCGCTTCTCGACGTCATCGCCGGAAAAGCCGAAACAGCCGGCCAGCGCTCTAAGCGGCGCCTGTCCGGCCTTGGGGAAGCGGTCCTCCAGCCATTGCAGAATGGTACTCTCGCCGTCGAGCAGATCCATGGAATGCTGGGCGAAATAGCCGACCTTCACGCTGGCGCCGAGTGAGACGCTGCCCTTGTCCGGGTTGGTCGTGCCGGTGACCAGCTTGAGCAATGTCGATTTGCCGGCGCCGTTGATGCCCATGATGCACCATCGTTCACGCCGGCGCACCATGAAATCGAGGCCGTCATATATCGTCCGGCTGCCATAGGTCTTGTGGACGCTCTTGAGGTTGACGACGTCTTCGCCGGAGCGCGGAGCCGGCAAGAACTCGAAGGCGACGGTCTGGCGACGACGCGGCGGCTCGACGCGGTCGATCTTTTCAAGCTTCTTCACCCGGCTCTGAACCTGCGAGGCGTGCGAGGCACGGGCCTTGAAACGTTCGATGAACTTGATCTCCTTGGCGAGCATCGCCTGCTGGCGCTCGAACTGAGCTTGCTGTTGTCTCGCGTTCAACGCACGCTGCTCTTCATAGAAGCCATAATCGCCGGCATAAGTCGTCAGCGCGCCTCCGTCGATCTCGATGATCTTGGTGACGATTCGGTTCATGAACTCGCGGTCGTGCGACGTCATCAAGAGAGCGCCGTCATAGCCTTTCAGGAAGTCCTCCAGCCAGATCAGACTTTCGAGATCGAGATGGTTGCTCGGTTCGTCGAGCAGCATGACGTCCGGCCGCATCAGAAGGATGCGGGCGAGCGCCACGCGCATCTTCCAGCCGCCCGACAGTTTGGCGACGTCGCCGTCCATCATCTCCTGGCTGAAACTGAGGCCGGCGAGAACCTCGCGAGCACGTCCCTCGAGCGCATAGCCATCGAGCTCTTCGTATCGCGCCTGCACCTCGCCGTAGCGCTCGACGATCGCATCCATTTCATCCATGCGATCCGGATCCGACATGGCCGTCTCGAGCTCACGCAGCTCCGCCGCCACGGCGCTGACCGGGCCTGCCCCTTCCATCACCTCGGCGACGGCCGACCTGCCGGCCATCTCGCCGACATCCTGATCGAAATAGCCGATGGTCATGCCCTTCTCCACCGAGACCTGCCCCTCGTCGGGCAGTTCCTGACCGGTGATCATCCGGAAGAGGGTTGTTTTTCCCGCTCCGTTCGGCCCGACGAGCCCGATCTTTTCGCCGCGGTTCAACGCTGCCGAAGCTTCGATGTAGAGTATGCGGTGACTGTTGGACTTGCTGATATTTTCGATGCGGATCATGCGGAGAACGGCCTATCTGGTTGCGGGCACCCCTATGCCACGGGTTGGTGTAGCTGTCACGCCGGCCGGACGCATCTTCTTCTCGGCGAGGCTATGCCCCGCACGGCGGCTCCCAACCTGCGAACGCATGGTAGACGCCGCTCCCCTCGCCTCGCTGGCGTGAGCAACCTACAGGTCTAGACCACCTGGTCTGACCCACCCCGACCATCAGGCCGAATTAAGGTGTTAACCCGGACGAGCTATAAGCGCACCTGCGGATCAGATCTCGGCGCATCGCACGCGGGTACTGACCTGACTTCAACTCCGATGGCCTGGGAAAACGATGCCTGCAACCACGACTTATGCAACGACTGGTAACGCCTATGTCAACGGTCTCCTCGGCGACTGGAAATGGGGGATCAAGGACTTCACGTTCAGTTTCCCGACCAGCGCTTCATTCTACGGCTCCGGTTACGGCAATGGCGAGCCGCTGAAGGGCTTTGCCGTCTTGAACGCCGCACAGCAGGCCGCCACGCGAGCAGCCCTCGATCAGTTTTCCTCCGTCGCCAACGTGACATTCACCGAGGTCACGGAGAGTGCGACCAAGCATGCCGATCTCCGCCTCGCCTCGTCCGACGCTCCGAGCACCGCCTGGGCCTATTTCCCCTCGACCGCGGCAGAAGGCGGCGACGCGTGGTTCAACAAGTCGTCCGGCCACTACAGCCGACCGGTCAAGGGAAACTATGCCTATGTGACATTCCTTCACGAGATCGGCCACGCGCTTGGACTGGAACACGCCCATGAGGGCAACGTCATGCCCGTGAATCGCGACTCGATGGAATACACGGTCATGAGTTACCGTTCCTATGTCGGTGCCTCGACCACGACCGGTTACACCAACGAGACCTGGGGATACGCGCAATCGCTGATGATGTACGATATCGCCGCCTTGCAGCATATGTACGGCGCGGATTTCACCACCGAAAGCGGAAACACGACCTATCGCTGGAGCCCGACGTCGGGCGAGATGTTCATCAATGGTATCGGTGAGGGTGCCCCTGGCGGCAACAAGATCCTGCTTACCGTATGGGACGGCGGCGGAACGGACACCTACGATTTCTCCAATTATACGACTGCACTGAAGGTCGATCTGCGCCCGGGCGAATGGACGACCACCTCGGCCGCGCAATTGGCGAAGCTGCATTATAACGGTTCAAAGGTGGCGATCGGCAATATTGCCAACGCTCTACAGTTTCAAGGCGACGCCCGCTCCCTCATCGAGAACGCGAAGGGTGGCACAGGCAGCGACACGATCACCGGCAATGCCGCTGCAAATGCTCTTTGGGGTAACGGCGGCAACGACAGGCTGATCGGCGGCGATGGCAACGACAATCTTTTCGGCGGTGCGGGCGCCGACCGGCTCGACGGCGGCAATGGCACCGATCTGGCGAATTACTCGAATGCCACAGCCGGCGTCGTCGCAGATCTTTCCTCGCCCGGTTCCAACACGGGGGAAGCGGCGGGCGATACATATGTATCGATCGAGCGGCTCTACGGTTCAGCCTTCAACGATACCTTGCGCGGAGACAACCGCGCTAACCTCCTGAACGGCCTTGCAGGCAACGACGTGCTGAATGGGCGTGACGGCAACGACACCCTGATCGGCGGTAACGGCGCCGATCGGCTGATTGGCGGCGGCGGTGCGGACACCTTCGTCTTTCAGACGACCGCACAATCGGCGCCGGCTGCCAGAGACGTGATCGATGATTTCGCGTCCGGCATTGATCGGATGGATTTGCGTTCAATCGACGCGAACAGCAATGCCATCGGAGACCAGGCATTTCTATTTATCGGCAGCAGTGCGTTCCACGGCAAAGCGGGTGAACTTAACTTCAGGAGTGGGATAGTCTCCGGTGACGTCAATGGCGACGGCCTTGCAGATTTTCAAATCAAGGTGATGAATCTTTCGGCTCTTTCCGGAAGCGATTTCCTGCTGTGAGGGGGTTGGAAAAGCCATGAGCGAATGGATCGATTTTGAGCGCTGGCCAGATTGCAAGCGCATGGAGCGGCCCGGGATCGTCTTCGAGGTCACCAACGGAGATCAGACCCTGCTGACCGACTGCGTCGTCCCGCTGCCGTTGCCGTCTGACTGGGCTGTTCAGCCCCTGCGCTTTCGCGCCGTGCCGCAGCCTCGGCCTCGGCACTCTTCGCCGTTACCGAAGCCGGCAGGTCCGCAGCAGTAAACACCACGCCGACCAGGCGGCCGGTCGGCGGCCTGATCGATCAGGCGCATCATCGATGCCTCACCCCTTGCGGCATCGAAGCGCCATGGAAGTGCTGCGCCGCAGCTATTAGACTCGTCGGATAATACGCGGTAGCGATGGTCGCCGCTGGCGGCCCACTCTCGCGCCGATCAGGTGAGTCCAACCACGCTGCTGGGAGGATTGATGAACACTCTCCCCGGCACCTCGCTCACGGTGGCGGTTGCGGCTGCAAACTCGCGCCCTCCGTTCTACAGCAGCTTCTTGCCACGCAACCGGCTGCCCGGCCTTTGCCCAGCTCCAGATGATGCCGCCGTATGGCAGGTAGAGCACAGCACCTGCGTGATTGCCTCCGATTACCGTTTTCACCGGTTTCGGAGTCCTCGGACACGGACTTGAGATGGCCCGTGCGTGTCAGCTTTCCCGGTCGGCGGCGATTGTTCCCCGCGGGGAACGTTTGAAAAGCCCTGCGGCCTAATCTGGTCCGGTTAAGCGAGGCCTCGCAGCGTCAGGAGTGGCGGAAGTTATGTGCTATATAGCTTCCGTAAGGCTTTTTAGCCATTGTATTTCAATGGCTTACCCAGACCGTCAAAACACCCAGAAGGACCCGTCAGCCAGCACTTAGAGCGTACCCTAAGTCCGCCGGCTCACGCAAACTGTATTTTCCGGCTGCCAATGCAAGGTCTTTCATACGTTTTAGCGACTTTGTCATGAAGCAGAGCGGGAGTCCTTCAGAGGAGACCCATCACGAGAGGTCTCTACAGCACAAGCCTGCTTTGTCGAACTCAGCCTTGCCTCGATCCCGCTCTCCACCCACCCGACGACACCCGGAATGCTGATGGCATATTTGTCTCTCGCTCACTCGACCATCTGCTGGAAGATAAGCTTCGATGCAGCTAGATCCGATCGCCATGCGGTTCTGCGCTAAGGATGCGCATCCAGCCGTGCACCCCCGCCATCCGTGACGCCCTCCCCTCCCCCAGGCAGGGCACGAGCCGACCAACGTCCCTTCGCAAATGCTTGAAGCTTCACGGGGTCGATCAGCGGAGATCCTTCACGGAAGGTCAAAAGCAAAAGCCCGGTTGCGGGCCGACCGGCGCCAAGTGCAGCCGTCACCCACAGGCGTAGCCGAAATGGCTCCGAAAGTTCCCCGCGGGGAACCGAATGAATAGCGGCATCCGGCCGCATCTGAAGCGCTGCACGGCAGACCCGCGGCAAGGCCAGCCGAACATCCATTGGATCTCCGCCTCGCCGTAGGCCGCACAAGGTTTGTGCGGCCGCGAATGAATCCTCACCCAGGCCTGCGGGAACATGCCGTGGAAGTCGAGTTCCTCGGTGGTCGTCGAGCAAAGCGTGGCTGGCGGCAGCTCACACCCGCCGCAGATGGCCGCGTCAAGGGAGCACCGGTTAGCCCTCCGTCAAGTTCCCCGCGGGGAACGCCTGGCGTTTCGACCGCCAATTGTCTGAGGCAAGGGTCCAGACGGAAAGCATATTGCCGGAACAGTTCCTGACGACAGCCACAAGGCTCCTGCCCTATGCGGCGCACCATATATACGCCACCGGCAGCATGCAGCGCGCAACCGTCTCCACAATCCTAGTCTCGACGCGATCCTTGTCTCGTGTGGCGGGCGATGCATTGCGTGTCTCTCCAATAGTCCGTTCGCGCCAGGCCGCCGTCGCGTTCCCCGCGGGGAACCGTTCGGTGCAGTCGTCGCCCGCATGCATCCTACGAAGCTGGGGCAGGGGGTACGGGCGAACATCGAAAAGCCGGGCTTTTCCCATACATGCACATATGTGCCGCCTTTGCGGTCAGCCGGTACCGCCTCGCAGCTCTCGCCGTCCAGCCCGTTCCCCGCGGGGAACTCTGGCTGAGAGTTCACCAGGTCACCGTTCGAAGCAACGCTGGAGGCTCCGAACCGACCGCTCGCCGTGAACCACTGTCGCGGCTCAACATGCCCGCGTGGAGGCTCGAGAACCGCAGCGCGGGCGCTTCCCACCGGCACCAAGCGTCATCCACAGCGCGCATTGATGGCCATAGCCGAATCGGAGTACGTCTTAGTTGCGGAGATTTTTCGAATTTGCGTGTTTTCGAGTAGTTACGTGGCGGTTAGCAAACGGTTAACCACTTCACTGCTTATGTGACGGAAACGATCACCAGGGATTCTTCGATGACGCGACACCTAAGCAGCCTCGCTTTCATGGAAAACTTTTCCAGCAAGCTCGAAATGGCGCTGAACAACTTGAGCATGGCGCAATTTCCCCCGGATGCGCGCCGAACGATGCGCAAGTTCACCTCCACCGAAGTTGCCGCCCTGCTGGGCGTAACGGAGGCCTATATCCGCCAGGTTGCGGCCAAGGAACAGGGCCCCGAACCCGAAATCGCCAACGGACGGCGTTTCTACACGCTCGATCAGGTTCTTGAATTGCGCTTGGCTCTTTCGCAAAACGGCCGGAAGAAGTGGATGAACCCCCGCCGGACAGGCGACGAGCAATGCCAGATCGTTGCCGTCACCAACTTCAAAGGCGGCTCCAGCAAGACCTCCACGACAATCCATCTCGGCCACTATCTGGCACTCAGGGGCTATCGCGTGCTGGCCGTGGATCTCGACCCGCAGGCATCGCTCACCGCCCTTCATGGCAGCCTACCGGAATTCGACTACCGTGCGGGCGACACACTTTTCTCAGCCATTCGTTTCGACGATCCCGTCCCGACGAAGTCCATCATCCATAAGACCCACATCGTCGGTTTCGACGTCATCTGCGCCGGCCTCGAACTGACCGAATTCGAGACGGCCGTCGCGCTCGAGATGCGGCGATCCGCAGGAACGGGCTTCCTGCTTCGCGTTTCCCAAGCGCTTGAGCAGGTCGCCGAGGATTACGACTTCATCCTCATGGACTCGGCTCCGTCGCTGAACTTCCTGACGCTTTCGTCACTGACGGCTGCCACCGGCGTCATCATCCCGGTTCCTGCGCATATGCTGGATGTGGACTCCACGGCGAAGTTTCTGGAGCTTGCCGGGTCCTACATGCAGATCCTGAATGAGGTGGGCACGGCGGCTCAATGGGATTTCGCCAAGTTCCTGATCACCAAATTCGAGCCGAACGATCATCCTCAAGCCAACATGTCCGCGCTGATGAGACAGGTGTTCGGCGAGGACCTGCTCCTCAACTCGGTCATCAAATCGACGGCCGTGGCCGATGCACTGACTTGGAAGCAGAGCCTGTACGAGGTTCAGAGGTCCCGCTTCTCGGCTCCGAAAACCTACGACCGCGCCATCGAGTCGATCAACGCGGCCAATGCTGAACTCGAAGGCCTGTTCTGGAAGGCATGGGGGAGAGAATGAGCCGCAAGGATTCCAAAGGCCTTTTTGCCAATGTCCTCGGGCAGCTGGAGAATTCTGCGGAGACGGGCGGAATGCAGCGGTCCACGTCACCCCACCTTCTCAAAGTCGCCGCCGGCGTCCGCCAGATGCAGGAACGCAGCGAGCTTGCCGAACGACTTCTCAAGGATGGTGGCCAGATCGTCGAGATCGATCCGGACGAGATCATGGAATCCGCCATCCGGGATCGCTTCGATTCCGGCTACAGCGAAGCCAGCATCGCGGATCTGCTCGAGTCGATGCGTGAGCACGGGCAGAGTACTCCTGGCTTGGTCCGCCCGGTTCGAGGGGCCGCAAGGCCGTTCCAGATCGTATTCGGCCGCCGGCGGCTTGCCGCTGCCAAACTCCTCGGCATTAAGTTCAAGACGATTGCCCGGGAGCTGAGCGACGAAGAGGCGATCGTTCTCCAAGGGGAGGAGAACAGCAACCGCAAGGACCTGTCCTTCATCGAGCGGTGCCTATTTGCGCAGTCGCAGGAGGCTGCGGGTTATCGCCGCGACGTGATCTGCAAGTCGCTGAGCACCGGCAGGTCGCATATCTCAGAAATGATCCGGATAGCGGCAGCATTGCCGCGCGACATCCTGATGCAGATTGGTCCGGCCCCTGAAATCGGACGGCGCAGATGGGTGGAATTTGAGCTGCGCTGGGCGGCCCACAGAGAGCCCTCGAAGGTAGCGCAGTCGGTTCTGGAGAGAGACCAGATGCAGGCCTCATCCAGTGACGCTCGTTTCGCTGCAGTTTTTGAGGCGCTTGCCAAGGCGGATGCCAAGGCTGCAGCCTCTTCCGCCACGGCCGATCTGATCTCTCATGGCCTCGTGCTTGGCCAGATCCAACGCGGCAAGTCGGCTTCGAAGCTCACGTTCAACAAGTCTGTGCCGTCAGGCTTTGTCGATTTCATTGCAGGTCAGATCGAAAGCCTGCACGACCAGTTCATGCAAAAGCAGCATTCGAAACAAGGAGACTAACCCGCAAAAGAAAAAGGCCCCCAACGAACAAGCCGTGGAAGCCTTCCTCAGATTTGTAGCAAGATCGAGAATCGCATTTCCACGAATCACAGTCAAGAGTTCTTGGCACCGTTTTTGGTGAGCTGCTTTCTTTTGCCTTATCGAAGGTGAAGGAAAATGGAGAGTGGAAGTGTGACGACCCCCTTTGGGCGGCGGACGATGACTCTTGCCATGTTGGCAGGCCAGTTCATCTCCCGCGACATCGAACCTGGGAAGTCGGTCGACAAGTGGAAGCTGTTTCGCTCGCTTTGTGCGGCCAAACGCCGTCTGGGCATCAGCGACCGGGCGCTGGCCGTTCTGAACGCGCTGTTGAGCTTCTATCCCGAGAACACGCTGAGCGGAGAGACCGGTCTGGTCGTCTTTCCCTCGAACGTTCAGCTGTCGCTGAGAGCCCACGGCATGGCGGAGGCGACGCTAAGGAGGCACCTGGCCGCATTGGTCGAGGCAGGTCTTGTCGCTCGCAAGGACAGTCCGAACGGCAAGCGCTATGCCCGCAAGTCTCGTGATGGAGCGATCGGCACGGCGTACGGCTTTTCGCTCGCACCGCTCCTGGCTCGCTCCGGCGAAATAGAGCGGCTCGCTGCGGAGGCTGAGGCCGACCGGGTCGAGCTGCAACGGCTGCGCGAGCGGTTGACGCTCTGCCGCAGAGACATCGCCAAGCTGATAGACGTGGTGCTCGAAGAACTGCCCGGCGACTGGACGTCCATGCAGGAGAATTTTCGAAGCCTTGTCCAGGCTATACCGAGGGCGCCCGACATCGCTGACCTCACCCCTCTGGTAGAGGCGTTCGAAACGCTGCGCGAACATGTGGCTAACCAGTTGCAAAAGCGCGTAAAACCACAAGAGATGAGCGGCAATCCCGATCAAACTGAGCGGCACAAACAGGAATCAAAACCCGAATCTATTATTGAACTTGAACGTGGCTCTTCGAATGAGCGGTCAGACGGCCAAGCCATTGAACGGGCTCACGAGGCAAAAAGGGCCTTTCCGCTGGGAATGGTACTGAAGGCCTGCCCGGAAATCATGAACTACGGTCCTGACGGCACGGTGAAAAGTTGGCGCGACCTTATGATCGCTGCGGTTACGGTACGATCTATGCTTGGCGTTTACCCCTCGGCCTATCAGGACGCCTGCAAGGTCATGGGACCGGAAAACGCCGGCATTGCCGTGGCCTGCATTCTGGAGAGGGCAGGGCATATCAACTCCGCCGGCGGCTATCTGCGCGATCTGACCGCCAAGGCGCGGCAAGGGAAATTCTCGCTCGGCCCGATGCTGATGGCGTTGCTGAGGGCGAATGGCTCCGATCAGCCGAGGGTGTCGTGATCCTGACGGGCGGCCGCCGCGGGGAACACGATCGGCACGCGCATATTGCCGACCCGCATGGGCCGAGCGATCCCACTCGTGCGAAATAACCAACGGCATCCACTGTTGCCGCCTTCAACCGTGAGCGTCGGGCGTCCCCAATTTCGTCGGTGGCTTACTAGGAAAGTACGCCGGCCTCCTTGGCTACCTTCCAGTGAGATGCCTACATCCGGGTACAATTCCGGCGGTTTCGCAAACATGCCCGATACGTCGCGCAGGCACAACACACGTCGTCAAATGTCGCGATCGTGCGACGCAACCGAACGGAGTGTCTGATGACAACGCAGGAAAAGGTTCTCTACACCGGTAAGACCCATACGACCGGCGGCCGTGAAGGGTTCGCCCGCAGCGACGATGCCCAACTGGACGTCAGGCTTTCGCCCCCCGGCAGCGGCAAGGCCGGAACCAATCCTGAGCAGCTCTTCGCCGCCGGCTGGTCGGCCTGTTTTATCGGTGCACTGGGTCTTGCCGCGGCGAAGCGTACGTTGTCGCTCCCGGCCGAAACGGCAGTCGATGCCGAAGTCGATCTCGCCAAATCGGATGGCGGCTTTTTCCTTCGAGCCCGGCTTGCCGTCAGCCTGCCCGGCATCGACGCGGACCTTGCGCGATCGCTCATCGCCGAAGCGCATCAGACCTGCCCCTATTCAAAGGCAACGCGGGGGAACATCGAGGTCGATCTGACGCTCGCCTGACCGAGCTCGTGATTCAAGGAGGTTTAGATGAAGCGCTTCATAGTCGGCATACTGACATTCGCCGTTGTGGCAACGCCTTGCGCCTACGATATATTTTCGGCGGAGCCGTCGGCGCTGGCCGGACTCCTCGCGGCGTCTGTAATGCCGCTCTAACGGAGCGGATGCCGCCATTTCGCGGAGGGATCGGCTGCGAGACCAGCCGATCCTTCACACGTTCAGGCTTTCTGCGGTCGATCGGGTTCGCGTCTCATGGCAGTCTGGAAAATGGCCCAGCGGCTTTCGAACAGGCGAAGATTTTCGGCGTCCGGACACTCGGACCCGCAGAGACGGACACGATTATTCGCGCCTTCAAGCAAATCGACAAGGACGTGGCAAATCTCAATGGCAGACCCCGGCACGATGAGGCCCGCGGCCTGAGCCGATTTGATCGCCTGCACGACGGGCTCCAGTGCAGCACTCGACCACGCCGCCAACCTTTCCCGCAATGGCAAGGAAAACACGGCCTCGGCGGTAACCGACATATAGAAAGCGGAATAATCCCGGTCCGTGCCGAAGCGGAAATAGCTGAAAGCCATATCGCGCAACACTGCGAGAGGTGCATCACCCTGTCCCGCTGCGTCGGCAAGCGTCTTGCGAAAGCGGACGAGGTCACGTTCGACCACGGCTTCCAGAAGCGCCTGCCTGTTCGGATATCTCCGATAAAGCGTGTGTTTCGAGATTCCGAGCTTGGCGGCAATCTCTTCCATGGACGTGTTCGCAACCCCCTTGCGGGCAAAGGTCGAGCGGGCGCTATCCAGAAGACGGCGGGTCAGAGCCTCGGCCTCTTCCCGGGTGGGACGTCCGCCGCCACGTCTGCGAACGATATTCATCTATGTCCGACCCCGTCGATGGGCGGGATGGACAACGCCATTGTTCGCACCGCCCGTTGCTGATAAAAGCACGGTACTGTGCTGTTATTAGCAATGCAACAGGTTCGCGATGCCCTCCATCACTCTCTCCGCACTTTCCTGGTCGAAACCCGACGGGGAGCATGTCTTGACCGATCTCGACCTGGCGTTTGGTCCGGAGCGGACGGGGCTCGTCGGAAGAAATGGCGTCGGAAAAACCATCCTGCTCAACATCCTTGCCGGTACATTGAGACCTTCCTCCGGCACGGTTGCCATCCAGGGACGCGTCGCGCTGGCGAGGCAGATGCTTCGGCCCGGCGCCGGTGAAACCATCGCCGATGTGTTCGGTGCGACGCAGGCGCTTGCGGTGTTACGGCGCGCCGAAACAGGCGAGGCGACCCTTGAAGAACTGGAGAATGCGGACTGGACGGTGGAAGAGCGCATAATGTCCGCCCTTGTCCGGCTTGGACTGGAGGCGCGGGCGGATACGCTCCTGACTGAGCTCTCCGGGGGACAGCGCACGCGGGCGGTGCTCGCGGCGGCAATTTTCTCCGAGCCGGACTTTCTCCTTCTCGACGAGCCGACCAACAATCTGGATCGTGACGGCAGACGGGCGGTTATCGACCTTCTTTCCGGCTGGCGCAGCGGGGCGATTGTCGTCAGCCACGATCGCGAACTGCTCGAAGAAATGGACGCGATTATCGAAGTGACCTCGCTCGGGACAAAGCGCTACGGCGGGGGGTGGAGCGCCTATCAGGCGGCGAGGGCGGTTGAGCTGGAGGCGGCGCAACAAAGCCTTGCGCATGCACAGAAGACCGCCGACGAAATCGATCGCAAGGCACGTGCCCTGGCAGAGCGGCAGGACAGGCGTGACGCGTCTGGTACCCGAAAAGCGGCAAAGGGCGACATGCCGAGGATTCTCCTGGGCCGGCGCAAGAACAATGCGGAAGAAAGCCGGGGCAGGGGTGTGGAACTCGCCGAGCGACAGTGCGCAGGCGCGCTCGAGGCCATCACAGCCGCCAAAGCGCGGATCGAGGTGCTGCAGCCCTTTTCCATCCGTCTTCCGCGAACCGAGCTTCCAGCCGGCCGGCAAGTCCTCGCGTTTGAAGGCGTCACGGCGGGCTACGATCCCGCCCGTCCGGTCATTCGGGATCTATCCTTCTCGCTGGTCGGCCCGCTGCGCCTTTCGATCACCGGCCCCAACGGGTCGGGCAAGACGAGCCTTCTGAAGGTGGTCACCGGAGAATTGCCACCCTTCGAAGGAACCGTTTCCGTAAACGTTCCTTTCTCTCTGTTGGACCAAAGCGTCAGCATCCTGGAGCGCGGCGAGACGATCCTCGATAACTTCAAGCGGCTCAACCCCGGTGCCGGCGACAACGCCTGCCGGGCGGCGTTGGCCAGCTTTCGCTTCCGTGCGGATGCGGCATTGCAAAGGGTGGAGACGTTGAGCGGCGGGCAGGTGCTGCGCGCCGGCCTTGCCTGTGCACTCGGCGGTTCCGATCCCCCATCGCTGCTCATTCTCGACGAGCCGACCAACCATCTGGATATCGACTCCATCGAGGCGGTTGAAGCTGGGCTGCTCGCCTATGACGGCGCACTCGTCGTCGTCAGCCATGACGAGACATTCCTTGCCAACGTCGGGATAGACACGCGTCTGGAGCTTTCGGTCTGCAGCGGCTGACGCCGATGCCTTGGGGTTACCGACGCTCTTCAGAGGTATTGCGGTCGTGCCCGTGTCGGGTTGCCGCGCCGGGATGTCCTTCGTGATTTGCTCCTTACGGGATCAAAAGCAGTTTGCCGGTGGTTGCACGGCTTGCCATCGCGGCATGGGCGCGGGCGGCGTCGGCAAGGCGATAGGTTTCGCCGATCGTCACCTTGATCGTTCCGTCCCCGATCCAGTCGAAAAGCTGTTTGGTGCGATCGAGAAGGAGTTTGCGAGTGTGGATGTGATCCATGAATGTCGCGTAGCCGATCTTGATGCTCTTCGGCAGGCTCATGATATCGAGCGGTCCGGGCCCGCCGAGCACCGGTCCATACCAGCAGAAGGTGCCGGACCGGCGGAGCGCTTCGATCGAGCCCTTGAAGGTTTTGGGACCGGAGCCATCGTAAACGACGTTCACGCCCTCACCACTAGTCAGGCGCAGGACTTCGTCGGCAAACTGTCCCTCTGTATCGACGATGACGTGCTCGGCTCCGGCCTTTTTGGCGATCGCGACCTTGTCTTCGGAGGAGACGCGTCCGATTACTCGGCCACCCCTTAGCCTGATAATCTGTGTCAGCAGGAGGCCGACCCCGCCGGCCGCCGCATGAACAAGGGCGATGTCGCCCGGCTGCACGGGATAAAAATCCGTCGCGAAGTGACTGGCCGTGAGCCCCTGCATCATCGCGGAAGCAGCCGTTCGATCGTCCACGGTATCGGGAATTTTCACGAGGGAGGCTGTCGGTACCGACTGGCGCTGAGCATAACTTCCGGGAGCATAGACCCAGGCGACGCGATCGCCGACTTCAAACTCGCCCGCTCCATCGCCGACGGCGAGCACGCGGCCAGCGCCCTCGACACCCAGAACTTTCGCGTTAGGGACGTCGGTCCAGGCCATACCTTGGCGCACGCCGATGTCCATGAAGTTCACGCCGGCCGCGGCGACCTCCACCACGACATGTCCCGGCCTTGCGACAGGCTCAGGCCAATCGACGAATTCCATCACGTCGGTACCACCGACCTCTTTCATCACAACGGCTTTCATGCATAGATCCTTTTATTGACTGATCATTCCAAAAAAGAGCAAAGTTTTCTGCCTGCTAGGCGACTGCGCGAAGCGCCAACCGGCTGAGGGACTGCAGATGTTCCCGACCGGCTCCCCCACGTGCGGCTATCCTGATACCGGCGATATTGGCAACGAGGAAATCGGCCACCGCCTCAGCGGGCAATGAACCGGTTAAGTCACCTGCAGCCTGGGCTTCTCTGATGCGTTCAACCGCGGCGTTCTTGAGCCGAAGATCGGCGGCGTGATGCAGTGCCGCCAGGTCGGGCCGCCTCTGACCGAACTCGCAGATCGAGTTCACGCCGAGACAAGCTTCGTTTGCATTGTCCACAACGCGTTCCATCACCAACCGGATACCGTCCAGTGCACGCGGTTTGCCGCGCAACAAGGCGATATGAGCACTCGTCTCACTCGCCGAATAGCGTTCCACCGCGAGGCAGTAGAGCTTCCACTTGTCACCGAAGGTGTCGTAGAGGCTCTGGCGGCCGATTCTCATCGCCCGTATCAGCATCTCCGTCGAGGTGCCTTCAAAGCCATGCTCGCGAAACACGGCAATCGCCGCGTCCAATGCCTCGTCCCTGTCGAATTCCTTGATCCGTGCCATAAAGCCCATATAGGAATACTGGAACGATCTGTCAAGAATATGCTTGCCGGTTGTTCCTCAGGAGATGACCGCACGGGGCTCGAGGAAGGCTTCCAGGCCGAAGACGCCGAATTCGCGGCCGAAGCCGGATTGCTTGAAGCCGCCAAAGGGTGCAAACGGCTCGTGCGGTGCGCCATTGATGATCACGCGACCTGCCTCGATGCGATCAGCAACGCGCTTTGCTCGTTCGAGGTCGGAAGAGAAGACATTGGCCTGCAGGCCGTAGTCGGTATCGTTGGCGATCGCGATCGCCTCTTGCTCGTCGCGATAGGAAAGGACGCAGAGCACCGGGCCGAAGATCTCCTCGCGGGCAATGCGCATGTCGTTGCGGACGCCGGAGAAGATGGTTGGACGAACGAACCAACCTCGCTCGAGGCCTTCGGGACGCCCTTCGCCCCCGATCAGGAGAGTTGCACCTTCTTCCTGGCCGAGACGCAGGTAGCCTTGCACGCGGTCCCATTGCTTCCGGCTCACCAACGGCCCGATCCGCACCTCGCGATCACCGGGATCACCGACCGTGAACACCTTTGCCGCCTCTTTCAGGCGTGCCTCGATCTCCTCGCGACGAGATTCGGGAACAAGGATCCGGGTACCGGCAATGCAGGCCTGTCCGCTGTTGAGGAAGCCGGCAGCCAGAACCTGAGGGATCGCTACTTCGAGATCGGCATCGTCCAGGATGATGCTGGGGCTCTTGCCGCCAAGCTCCATGGTGACCCGCTTCATCGTCGCCGCGGCCGTCTGGGCGATGGCGCGGCCGGTGACGGTAGAGCCCGTGAACGTGATCTTTGAAACATCCCGGTTTGCGGTGAGCGCCACACCGACGACAGCGCCGTAGCCGGTGACGATGTTGAACACCCCCTTCGAGAGAGCCGCTTCATGCAGGCATTCCGTGATGACCTGCGTTTGGATGGCGCTCATCTCGGAAGGTTTGATGACCATCGTGCTGCCCGACGCAATCGCTGCCGACAGCTTTCCGCAGATGAAGCTATAATTGCTATTCCATGGTGTGATCGCCACCGCCACCCCCGAAGGCCGCATCTCCACGTCGGCGCGGCCGATGCGCCGCCGGAAATCGTAGCTCTCCAGTGTTTTCGCCATATCGAGGAACACATTTCCTGCTCGCCGCGCCGCAAAGTCGATGAAACTCGACGGCGCTCCATATTCCACCCGCATGGCCTCCACGAGATCGCCCGCGCGCTCGGAGACTGCCGCATGCAAGCGCTTCAGCATGGTGATCCGCTCTTCCTTCGACGTATTGGAGAATGCGGGAAATGCGCGCCTGGCCGCCGCAACGGCCCGGTTCGCGTCTTCCTCATCCGCCAGGCGCACCTTTCCGATCTGTTCCTCGGTCGCCGGATTAAAGAGCTGGGCCCATTGCTCGCCGTGCGGTTCGACGAAGCTGCCGTCGATGTAGACTCCGTCGATGATACGCATTGCCTCTCTCCTGTTGTGGCTTCACCAGGAAGATGGAATGCATTATCTGTTGCGGCTAGTCGGACAAAATTGGACACGCTGGTGAGCTACATCGCACAATGAGGGCAAGCTTGAGCGAATTGGAGGCGGTTGCCGCGGTTGCCCGCCATGGCGGATTTCGCGCTGCCGCGCGCGAACTCGGCATGTCGTCATCGGCATTGAGCCATGCGATAGCAGCGCTGGAAGAGCGCCTGGCAGTCAGGCTGTTCAACCGCACGACGCGCAGCGTCGCGCTCTCTGCTGCAGGAGAACAATTCCTCTCTGAAATCGCACCGGCCCTGCAAACGATCGAGAATGCGATCGAGCATATCGGCGAGCATTCGAGTAGACCCTCGGGCAGGCTTCGGCTCAATATGGCGCCGGGAGCGGCACGCATGCTGCTGGAGCCGCTGCTGCTCGAATACGGCCGCCGCTATCCCGAGGTCGAACTTGAGGTCGTGACGGAGAATGCGCTTGTCGATGTAATTGGTAAGGGTTTCGACGCCGGGGTACGACTTGCCGAGGCAATTTCGCCCGATATGGTGGCCATTCCGATCACCCGGACCCTCCGTTTCCTGGTTGTCGGATCGCCTGAATATTTCAAGGGGCGTTCCAAGCCAGTCGTCCCGCTCGATCTGGTGCGGCATCGCTGCATCCAGATGCGCATGGCGAACGGCAGACTGTATCGCTGGGAGTTCGAGCGGCGGGGTGAAGCGCACGTGATCGACGTTCCCGGCAATCTGACGCTCGATGCGACGGATCTTATCCTGGAGGCCGCCCTTTCGGGCGCTGGACTCGCTTATATCGGCGAATACTCGCTCGCTGCGCATATCGCTACCGGGCGCCTTGTTCCGGTGCTGGAAGAGTGGTGCCCCGCCTATCCCGGGCTCAGCCTCTATTTTTCGCAACGTCGTCACATGCCCGCCAAACTGCGCGCCTTCATTGACCTGATCAGGGAACAAGCCGTTTGACCAATGGGGTAAAATTGCGCCAAATCATGGGGAGCATGCGCCGGCCCAATTGATGCCGCTCAATCGACTTTGCGGACAGGCTGCTTTTGGACGCGCACAATCGAGGAAGAGGAGATTACCATGGATCAGAAGAGCGATAGTGCGGGCAAGTGTCCCGTCGCACACACGGCACCGAGAGGCAGATCGAACCGCGACTGGTGGCCGGATCAGTTGGACGTCCAGGTTCTGCACCGGCATTCCGGTCTTTCCGATCCGTTGGGCAATACGTTCAACTACGCCGAGGAGTTCAAGAAGCTCGACCTCGATGCGCTGAAGCGGGACCTGCATGCACTGATGACGGATTCGCAGGACTGGTGGCCGGCCGACTTCGGCCATTATGGCGGGCTCTTCATCCGCATGGCCTGGCACAGCGCCGGCACCTACCGCATCACCGACGGCCGTGGCGGCGCCGGTCAGGGCCAGCAGCGTTTCGCGCCGCTCAACAGCTGGCCGGACAACGCCAATCTCGACAAGGCCCGACGTTTGCTGTGGCCGATCAAGCAGAAGTACGGCAACAGGATTTCTTGGGCGGATCTGTTGATCCTGACCGGCAATGTCGCGCTCGAATCCATGGGCTTCAAGACCTTCGGCTTTGCCGGCGGCCGGGTCGACGTATGGGAACCCGAGGAACTGTTCTGGGGACCGGAAGGCACCTGGCTGGGCGACGAGCGCTACAGCGGCGAACGGCAACTGAGCGAGCCGCTTGCCGCCGTGCAGATGGGCCTCATCTACGTCAACCCGGAAGGCCCGAACGGCAATCCCGATCCGGTTGCTGCCGCGCACGATATCCGCGAAACCTTTGCCCGCATGGCTATGAACGACGAAGAGACGGTGGCGCTGATCGCCGGCGGCCACACCTTCGGCAAGACGCATGGCGCGGGCGATCCCTCGTTCATCGGTGCAGACCCGGAAGGCGGCGCGATCGAGGATCAGGGTCTCGGCTGGAAGAGCACCTTCGGCACGGGCGTCGGCAAGGACGCGATCACGGGCGGGCCGGAAGTGACCTGGTCGCAGACGCCCACCCGCTGGAGCAACCACTTCTTCGAAAACCTGTTCAACCACGAGTGGGAACTGACCAAGAGCCCCGCCGGCGCATATCAATGGAAGGCAAAGAACGCCGAGGCTTCCATCCCCGATGCCTATGACGCCTCCAGGAAGCATGTTCCGACCATGCTGACCACGGATCTGTCGCTGCGTTTTGATCCCGCTTACGAGAAAATCTCGCGCCGCTTCCTCGAAAATCCGGACCAGTTCGCCGACGCTTTCGCCCGCGCCTGGTTCAAGCTGACCCACCGCGACATGGGGCCGAAGGTTCGCTATCTCGGCCCTGAGGTCCCGGCCGAGGACCTGATCTGGCAGGACGTGATCCCGGCCGTCCACCACAGGCTGGTCGACGAGACGGACATAGCCGGCCTCAAGGCGAAGGTCCTCGCTTCCGGCGTGTCGGTGCAGGAACTTGTCTCGACCGCATGGGCTTCCGCTTCGACCTTCCGCGGCTCCGACAAGCGCGGCGGCGCCAATGGTGCGCGAATCCGCCTGGCGCCGCAGAAAGACTGGGAGGTCAACCAGCCGACTCAGCTCGCCAGGGTTCTCTCTGTGCTTGAGGGCATACAGAGGGACTTCAACGCCGCCCAGACCGGCGGCAAGAGGATCTCGCTTGCGGATCTGATCGTGCTTGCAGGTGGCGCCGCCGTCGAAAAGGCGGCGAAGGCCGGTGGCCACGACATCGCCGTTCCGTTCACGCCGGGTCGCATGGATGCCTCGGAGGCACAGACCGACGCCGCATCCTTCGCCGCGCTGGAGCCTCGTGCGGATGGTTTCCGCAACTATGTGAGCACCAGCCGCCGGCAATTCATGAAGCCGGAAGAGGCGCTTGTGGATCGCGCTCAGCTGCTGACGCTGACCGCCCCGGAAATGACCGTTCTCGTCGGCGGCCTGCGCGTGCTGAAGGCGGGCGAGCCCAGGCATGGCGTCTTCACGTCGCGGCCCGAAGCGCTGACGAACGACTTCTTCGTCAACCTGCTCGATATGGGTACGCAGTGGTCACCCATCGCAGGCGAAGAAGGCGTATACGAAGGCCGAGACCGCAAGACCGGCGCTGCGCGGTGGACCGGCACCCGCGTCGACCTGATCTTCGGCTCGCATTCACAGCTGCGCGCCTTTGCGGAGGTGTACGCCCAGTCTGATGCCGGAGAGAAGTTCGTGAAGGACTTCGTCGCGGCCTGGACCAAGGTCATGAACGCCGACCGCTTCGATCTGGTATGATTGGCGAGGCCAGGACGTGGCTTGAACCATGTCCTGGCCTTCCCCCGGATCGTCGTGAAATGCGCTAACCGTCTTCAGCTTCTTTCGCCGTGCTGCCGATCAGCGTCAGACATAGAAAACCCAGCAGCGCAGCGAGGCTACTCGCCAAGGCTAGCGGCCACCAGCCTATGTCAATGAAAGGAGCGGCGGCGGCGGTACCTCCGGCAGTGATCCCAAGTATAGCGGCAACGACCAATGCGGCGCCGCGTGAATGATCCCCTCTTGAGGCAAGGATTGCCTGGTGGAAACCGATTGGTCCCCGGATGCCGAACGCGCCGTTTGCGGTCATCCACAGGGGCACGAGCACAGTCAGGCTGCGTCCACCGAGGGATGTGTAGAGAAGGACCAGGAAGAAGCCAAGAACCACACCTCCTGTACCGATCATGATCATGCGTTCGGTACCGAATCTTCGGGCAAGCGCATTGGACGCGTTCGACGCCAGAATAAAAAGGGCAATGCCGAAAACTTGAAGGAGAATGAAGTCTCCGATCGTCATGCCCAATGCCCCTGTCATTACTGCGGGGGCGCCGAATACAAAGATGAGAATGCTGCCGAGGGAAAGCGCCTGGCTTAAGCCGTGCCGAAGAAAATCGCGATTGCGGATGATCGACATATAGCTTCGATGGAGCTCAAGAGCCTCGAGCCGGTCCGGAAGCGATTGACGGTAAGCCCAGCTGCCAATGGCGCAGAGAATGGCAAGTCCGGCCAACATAAGGAAAGAAGTCTGCCATCCCCCCACCGTCATAAGATAGGCTCCGACGATGGGCGCAAGAGCCGGCGTCAAGGACTCGATGGAGCCGAGCCTGCCGAACATGGAGGGCGCCTTGTCCGCAGGGTAAAGCCCGTGAATAAAGCCCGGCGCGAAAACCGCCGGGCCCGAGCCGAACGCGCCTTGCGCGAAACGCAAGACGACCAGCCATTCCAAGGTCGGCGCGTAGGCAGACAGAAGAGACGTGACGGCAAACAGGCCCAGCGACCAGACCAACAGCTTGCGGCGAGAGTACCTCGCCCCGAGTTCCCCGAAGGTAAGCAGTCCCACGAGCGTGCCCCCGGCATAGGCTGCGAGGACCATCTGCGCCAATGCCGCAGTCCCGCCGAATGCCGTCGGCATGGCCGGAATTGCAGGCAGCACCAAGTCAGTCCCCGCGATTCCGAGGACGGTGCCGAATGAGATCAGCAGGAACATGACGGTTGGCGCAGCATTCACGGACATACCTGCCCATAACATGCAGACTTCGCTTGACCAATCGCACTTTGCTTATCGGTTTCACCACAAATCTTGATGGCACAGGGCAGATGCTCCGTCCGGAGCCCGCGTAGCGCTTCAGGGCAGCTGCAGCACGTCGGGGTGCTGCAGCGGTGCGTCCTTGATCCAGATCTCAGCGCCTTTACGCCCGGTGATCGCTTCGAGCGCCTCTCCTGCGGGCAACCGGCCCCAACTCTGCGGCTCCAGTTGCTCACCCCTGGATGCGAGGCCGCCGGAAAGGACGAGGAACTCGAGCCCACGGCGATTCTCGACGCCGACGGCTGAACCCGGCAGCCAGGTTTCTATCGACACCCGCTCTTTTCCGTCGTCGAACAGGACGCGCGCTGCCTCGACCGCCTCGCGCAGCGGCGCCGATTCACCCTCTCCAGGGTAGCGAACTATTTGCGTGCCGTCGCCCTCACGATATTGCCAGAGCCGCACGAAGATCGTGCAGCCATCCTTCGAGGCAGGTATATGCGAGGTGCCGGGCGGATTGCGGAAATAGCTGCCCGCAGAATAGTCGCCGTGCTCGTCCTCAAACGTCCCCTCGAGCACGAGGATTTCCTCGCCGCCGCTATGGACGTGGCGTGGAAAGGCGCTGCCCGGCGCATAGCGCACGATCGAGGTTGCGCGCGCAACTTCGCCTCCGATACGGTAGAGCATGCGGCGATCCACCCCTGCGGCGGGGCTTGGAACCCAGTCGAGTTTAGCCGAATGGACGATTACGGGTTTCGTCAGGTCTTCATTGATGCGCATCTGACCGGTCTCCCATTGCCACGACTATACGGAACTTCCCGTCAGCGGACCTCATTTTTCTCAACAGTTCCGTGGCCCGCTTCAGCGGCATGGGATCAGCGCTGCAGCACCGGGGGAACGTAGTCGCGTCCCATGTCGATCGAGGCGGGACGCCCGGCGAGGAAAAGCTCGCCGACGCGCGGCGCGGTTTTCGCGATGACCTTGCCTGCCTTGATGACGAACAACCGGTTCGGTTTCAGCCTCAACGCCTCGGTCACGTCGGCGGCCTGCAGCACGACCAGGTCGGCCTTGCAGCCGGTCTCGAGGCCGTAGCCTTCGAGCCCCATGGTCTTTGCCGAATTGACGGTGAGCGCGTCGAAGATCTTGCGCTTGTCGTCAATGCCGGCCATCTGCGCGACATGGATCGCCATATGGCCGACCTCCAGCATGTCGCCGGAGCCCATCGAGTACCAGGGGTCCATGACGCAGTCGTGTCCGAAGGAGACGTTGAGGCCGGCCGCCATCAGCTCGCGCACTCGCGTCATGCCCCGCCGCTTCGGATAGGTGTCGTGGCGGCCCTGAAGCATGATGTTGATCAGCGGATTGGGGATCACGTTGATCTCCGCCTCGGCCATCAGCGGGATGAGCTTCGAGACATAGTAGTTGTCCATCGAATGCATCGAGGTGAGATGCGAACCAGCCACGCGCCCCTTGAGCCCGAACCGCACCGTCTGGGCGGCGAGCGTCTCGATGTGGCGCGACAACGGATCGTCGGTTTCGTCACAATGCATGTCGACCGGCAGGCCGCGGTCGGCGGCGATCCGGCACAGCGCCTCGACGGAGCGGGCGCCGTCTTCCATCGTCCGCTCGAAGTGAGGAATGCCGCCAACGATGCCGATCCCCATATCGAGCGCGCGCTCGAGCGAGAAGACGCCATCGGGCGCGCGGTAATATCCGTCCTGCGGGAAGGCGACGAGCTGCAGATCGATATAGGGTGCGACCTTTTCCTTGACCTCGAGCAGCGCTTCGGCCGTCACGAGGCGCGGATCGGACGTGTCCACGTGGCTGCGAATATAGAGAAGGCCCTGGGTCACGGCGAGGTCGCAATAGCGAAGCGCTCGTTCGACGAGGGCTTCCTTCGTCAGCAGCGGCCGCAGCTCGCCCCAGAGCGCGATGCCCTCGAGCAGCGTGCCGGAGACGTTCATGCGCGGCAAACCGAGTGACAGCGTCGCATCCATGTGGAAATGGGGATCGCAGAAGGGCGGGCTGACCAGGCGGCCGGACACGTCGATCTCCTCGCCGGCGGTCGCGGCTATCGACTTCTCGATGGCGGCGATCTTGCCGCCGGCAAGGCCGATATCAAAGGCCTGCCGGCCGTCCGGCAGGTTCGCATTGCGGATGATCAGGTCGAACATGGGTCAGTCCTTCGGATTTAGCGCTCGCCGCGCCGGTAGGGTTGCATCAGCGCCTGCGGAACGCGGGCGCGCCGGGCCATGAGCGCCAGCGCTGCGATCGACATCAGATAGGGGATCATCAGGAAGATCTGATAGGGGACGACGCCGCTCAGCCGCGCCTGCAGGCGCAGCTGGAAGCCGTCGAACAATGCAAACAGCAGCGCTCCGACGAGGGCGCGGCCCGGCCGCCAGGAGGCGAAGACGACGAGCGCTATGCAGATCCAGCCCCGCCCCTGCACCATGGTCGGGAAGAAGCTGTTGAAGGCCGAGAGCGTCAGGAAGGCGCCGCCGATGCCCATCAGCGCGCTACCGACGACGACGGAACCAAAGCGGATCGCCATCGGGTTGATGCCTTGCGCCTCGGCGGCGTGCGGATTCTCCCCGTCATGCGGATCGCCAGGCCTAGCGGCGTACGGAAAAGCATGTAGCCGAGCGCCAGCGCCAGCAGGATCGCCGCATAGGTCGGCGGCGTCTGCGTGAAGAGCGCCGGACCCAGGAAGGGGAGGGACGAAAGCACCGGCACGTCGATCGGCTGGAACGGCTCGATCGTCGGCGGCGTACCCGCGACCGGTACCAGCAGACGGAAGACGTAGTAGCTGAAGCTCGAGGCGAAAAGCGTCACCCCGAGGCCGGACACATGCTGCGACAATCCGAGCGTGACCGTCAGGCCCGCATGCAAGAGGCCGAAGATCCCGCCGGAGAGACCCGCGACGAGAATGCCCGTCCACAGGTCGGCGCCGTTATAGACCGTAAGCCAGCCGATCATCGCGCCGAAAGTCATGATGCCCTCGATGCCGAGATTCAGGACGCCGGAGCGCTCGCACAGGAGCGCGCCGAGTGTGCCGAGGATCAGCGGCGTGGCGATGCGCAGGACGGCCGCCCAGAGGCCGGCGGAAGCGAAAATGTCGATGACGGCGTTCATCGGCGAATCCTGTACTGGGTGAAGAAGACACCGGTCAGCATGCTGATCAGCGCCAAGGCCACCGTGACATCGGCTATGTAGGAGGGGATACCCATGCTGCGGCTCATCCCGTCGGCCCCGACGAACATGACCGCCGTGAACAGGGCGGCAAGCACCACGCCCAGGGGGTGGAGATTGGCGAGCATGGCGACGACGATGCCGGAATAGCCGTAACCCGGCGACAGGTCCGTCGTCACATAGCCCTGCACGCCCATGACTTCGATAGCCCCCGCAAGGCCCGCGAGCCCGCCTGAAATGCAGGCCACCGTCACCAGGGTACGGCCGAGCGGCACGCCGGCGAAGACCGCCCCGGCCGGATTGAGGCCGGCTGCTCGCGACTGCATGCCGAACACCGTGCGCGACTGAACGAGATGGACGGCGACGGCGAGGACGAGTGCGATCATCAGCCCGATATGGAGGCGGGATCGGGCGAAAAGCTTCGGCAGGACCGCCGCGTCGGCGACGGGTTGCGACTGCGGCCATCCGAAGCCCATCGGGTCCTTGAGCGGGCCGTCGATCAGCATGGAGACGAAGAGCACGGCGACGAAATTGAGGAGAAGCGTGGTCACGACCTCGTCGACGGAAAAGCGTAGCCTCAGCCAAAGCGGCACGAGCAGCAGGACGATGCCGGCTGCCGCGCCGACGACGAGAAGCAGCGGAATCTGCAGGGGCGAGGGGAGACCGCCGAAAACGTGCGAACTGGCCGCGGCGACGGCAATCGCTCCGAGATAGAACTGACCCTCGGCGCCGATGTTCCAGAGCCTCGCGCGGAACGCGACCGCCGCGGCAAGGCCCGTTAGAATGAGCGGGCTTGCGCGGGTCAAGGTTTCGGTCGCCGAAAGCCGCGAGCCGAAAGCCCCGACGAGAATGCGCCAATAGGCCTCCATGACCGGGGCACCGGCGATAGCGATGAGCAGGCCGGCCAACGCCAGCGCGCAGAGGATCGCAAGCACGGGCGTCGCGATCACCAGGGCGAGCGAACGATGTTCGCGTCGTTCAAAACGCATGCGGAACCTCGTGCTCTTCATTCCATTCGCCGGCCATCATCAGGCCGAGTTTCGTGGCACTGGCGCTGTCGGCGGCGATTGGAGGCGAAAGCCGACCGTTGACGATGGCCTGAATGCGGTCGGCAAGCGCCATGACTTCTTCCAGGTCCTCGGAGATGAGGAGCACCGCGGTTCCCGCGCGCCGCGCTTCGAGCAGCCGCTCGTGTACCGCGGCGACAGCCCCCTCGTCGAGCCCGCGCGCCGGCTGCGCCGCAAGCAGGATGCGCGGTCGGTCGATCAGATTGCGCCCGAGGATGAGTTTCTGCATGTTGCCGCCCGAGAGCAGCCGCGTGCGTGTCGTCGGCCGGCCGCCGCGCACGTCGAAAGCATCGATGATCTGGCCGGCGAATGCCTGGGCGGACGGACGATCGACAAGGCCGTAGCGCGAAAATCGCGGCAGGCGCTCGAGAACGGCGTTCTCCCAAATGGCCATTTCGCCGATCGCGCCTTCCCTATTGCGATCTTCCGGAATGCGGCCGATCCCCGCCCGGACGGCGCCGTCAACCGTAAGGTCGCCGATCGGCTCGCCGAACAGCAGGAGTTCGCCCTTGTCGCGCCTGACCGTACCCGACAGGAGATGCGCCAGCGTCGTCTGGCCGTTGCCGGAAACTCCGATAATGCCGAGAATCTCGCCCGCGCGGAGGCTGAAATTGATGGACTTCAGCCGTTCCACCCCGTCGATGCTGACGCTCACATCCGCGACATCAAGCACCACCTCGCCGGGCGTCGAAGGCTCGCGCACCGGCCGGGCCACCTTGCGGCCGACCATCAGTTCGGCAAGCTCCGCCTTGTTCGTCTCTTTCGCAAGACGCTCGGCCACCTTGCGGCCGCCGCGCAGCACGACGATCCTGTCGGCCGCGGCCATGACCTCGTCCAGCTTGTGCGAAATGAAGATCAGCGAAAGCCCTTCGCGCGCCATGTCCTTCAGTGTCGAGAACAGCCGCTCGGCCTCCAGATTCGTCAGCACCGCCGTCGGCTCGTCGAGCACCAGGATATGCGCATCGTTGTAGAGCGCCTTCAGGATCTCGACGCGCTGCTGCTCGCCGACCGAGAGGTCGCCGACGCGCGCGTCCTGCTCCACCGTCAGACCGAACCGCTGGCAAATGCCGCGCAGTTTCCGCCGCGCCGCGCCGGTGCCGGATCGCAGCTGCCAGAGGCGTTCCGTGCCCGCCATGACGTTTTCCAGCACCGTCAGGTTGGGGGCGAGCGAGAAATGCTGATGCACCATGCCGATGCCTGCGCGGATCGCCGCGCGTGGCTTGCCCGGAGGCAGTTCGCGCCCCTCGACCAGCACCTTGCCGCTATCAGGCACATAATGGCCGAACAGGATGCTCATCAGCGTGGTCTTGCCGGCGCCGTTTTCGCCGAGGAGGGCGACGATCTCGCCCTTTCCGAGACTCAGCGAGATGTCGTCATTGGCGAGATTGTCGCCGAAGCGCTTGCTGACGCTGCAAATGTCGAGAATGGCTTGGATCATTCCGGAATTCCCGCGACGGCGAAACGGTGCTGCCAGCGGCCCTCTCTTTCCAGGCGCGCCGCAAGCTCGATGAGGAGGCGGTCGCCGCCCATGGGCGCCAGGATCTGCACCGGCAGCGGCAATCCGGCTTCATCCACGCCGAATGGGAGCGTGAGGGCCGGAAAACCGGTGGCATTGGCGAGTGCGGCAAGTGGCGCAAACGCCGTCATGCGGCGAATCTGAAGGTCGATATCGTCGTGGTCGAAAGGAAAGGATCCGATAGGAAGGGGTGCCGACGCGAGCATGGGCGTCAGGATACAGTCTACCCGGTCGAAAAGCGACCAGACCGCATGGCTCGCATGGACGGCGTCGTCAAGCGTCGCCCAGAGCGCGGTCGCCTCGAGTCGCGTCCCATGTCTGATAAAAGCCTGCGTCAGCCGTTCGGCGCGCCCGGCATCGAGACCGGCGGAAACGACGAAATTGGCCAGGTTGACGGCGACGATGTCGCGCAGGACCCGGCCGCTCGCGGCAATGCCCGCAGCGAACGCGTCCCAACGCATCGCAACGATGCTGTGGCCGTCTCGCTCCAGTGCCCGCGCGGCCTCTTCGACGGCCTCGCTGCGCGCCGGTTCGGTCGGGTATTGGCCGCCGGTCTCGAGGAGAAGGCCGACACGTAAGGGGCCGGACGGGGAGGGGGCGAACCATGGATCGGCAAACGGCCCTCTGGCGCGTCCGGCTGCCGCGTCGAAGATCGCCGCCAGGTCACGGACGGAGCGGCACAGCGCAAGTTCACCGGCAATGCCGCCGAGATGATTGCCGAAGGATGGTCCAGCCGCGATCGCACCCCGGCTCGCCTTGAGGCCGAAGAGACCGCAACATGCCGCGGGGACGCGGATCGACCCGCCCGCATCGGTCGCATGGGCGATCGCCACGATGCCGGCGGCAACGGCAGCCGCCGCTCCGCCGGAAGAGCCGCCGGGCGTCCGGCCCGTATCGAGGGGGTTGCGGCAGATAGGCCCGGCCGCAGGTTCGCTTGCGAGCGACAGGCCCATTTCGGGCACCGTGGTCAGTCCGAAGAAGCAAAGGCCTGCTCCGCGGAGCCGCGCTGCCAGTTCGCTGTCTTCCGCGACGGCGGCACGGCGCTCGAGCAAGTTCGATCCGGCCGCAACCGGAAGGCCGGCAAAGGGGCCGCCCAGATCCTTGGCAAGACTCGGGACGCCGAGAAACGGTGCGGTCTGCCCGCCGTCAGGCAAGTGGCGCAGGCGGGCGTCCGCATTTTCTGCGGCCGTTCGTCCGAGCGTTGGGTCGAGATGGACGATCGCGCCTATTTCTGCCGACCGGCCGGCCGCCGCAAGGGATGCTTCCATCGCTTCGGAAGCGGTGAGGCGGCCCATTCGGATCGCCTCACCGAGAGAGATTGCATCGCCTGCCATGGACAAGCCGGCTACTTCGGCTCGTCCATGATGCGCGGAACCTCGAAGGCGCCGGATTTGATCTCGGCGCGCTTGGCTTCCATCGCCGCTTCGGCATCTGCCGGGGCGACGCCCTTGACATAGGCAATGTCGCTGCCGCCTTCCTTGAGCAGGCCGAAGGCTGTGTAGTCCTTGCCGACCGGCTTGCCGGCGGAGACGTCGGCAATTGCGGCGTTGAGGATAGGGCGGAAGCCCCAGAGCGCGTTGGCGAAGACCGTGTCGGGATAGCGCGGCGTATAGTCGATCAGCGAACCCACGGATTTGAGCCCGCGTTCCTTCGCGGCATCGGCGGTGCCGATGCGCTCGCCGAAGAGGATGTCGGCACCGGCGTCGATCTGGGCGAGGCCCGCTTCGCGCGCCTTCGGCGGGTCGAAGAAGGTACCGATGAAGGTGACGAGGTGCTTGGCATCGGGATTGACGGCCTTCACGCCCGCAGCGAAGGCGTTGATCAGCATGTTGACTTCCGGGATCGGCATGGCGCCGACGGAGCCGACGACGTTCGACTTCGTTATCTTGCCGGCGAGCATGCCGGCCAGATAGGCGCCGTCGTGGTTCCAGGTGCCGAAAACGCCGAAGTTGTCGCCCGATTCCTTGCCGCTCGAGCCGAGGACGAAGGCGGTTTCCGGATAGTCTGCGGCCACTTCGCGGGCCTGCTTTTCAACGGCATAGGCTTCGCCGATGATGAGCTTTGCACCCTGCTCGGCATATTCGCGCATCGCGCGGGGATAGTCCGTGCCGGAAACGCCTTCGGAGAAGACATACTCGATCACGCCTTCCGCGGCCGCATCCTGCAGCGCCTTGTGCAGGACCGAGTTCCAGGCGTTTTCGACAGGGGAGGCGTGAATACCGGCAACCTTAACCGGCGTGCTGGCGCGGACGCCCGGCGCAAAAGCGCTCACGCCAAGCGCCAAGCCCGACGCAAGCACATTGCGCCGGCTCATCATCAGATCTCTTGCCATGGATGGTGTTCCCCATTTTTACCAATTGGTAGAATCTTTATTTTGTACAAAGCTTTGTCAAGCAGTGCGGGTGAATAGAAAAGCGGCAATGAGCGACTTTTCCGGCGATCGCGGATGACGGTCATCGATGCCTGAGCCGCTCGAGGCTACGGGCCTCGCGGAACAAGCGCCATGTGCGTTCGTTTTCCACCTTGCCAAGAAGCAGAGACTGAAGTGAAACAGGAAGCCTCCGTGTGCCGCTGCACATGTGAGGCTTCCTTGTGCGGGGCGGTCGAGCCCCCAACCCGGAGCTGTCCATGGAAGAATTCATCCTGTTCGCATTGGTCGGCTTTCTCGCGCAGGTGATCGATGGCGCTCTCGGGATGGCCTACGGCGTCATCTGCTCAACGGTGCTTCTTGCCTTTGGCGTGCCGCCTGCCCAGGCGTCGGCATCAGCCCATGCGGCGGAATTGTTCACCACTGCCGCTTCCGGATCGGCCCATCTCTATCACCGCAACATCGATTGGAAGCTGTTCTGGCGGCTCATTCCTTTCGGCATCGCCGGTGGAATGCTGGGTGCCTTCGTCGTGACCTCGTTTGACGGAGATCAGGTCAAGCCTTTCGTCACGGCCTATCTTGCAGTGATCGGAGCCTGGCTGCTTTACCGCTCCTTTCATCGCATTCCCACAAACCCGGTCAAGCTGAGGATCGTGGCACCGCTCGGCGCAACCGCGGGGTTTCTGGATGCCGCGGGCGGCGGCGGATGGGGGCCCGTCGCCACCACCGGTCTGCTCGGCGCAGGCGGACAGCCGCGCTACGTCATCGGGACCGTCAATGCGAGCGAGTTTCTGATCGCACTTTCAGTGTCTCTGAGCTTCCTGGCCACGGTTCTAACCGGTCACTGGGAACAGGCTGGCGATTTCCGCGACCATCTTACATCCATCGGCGGGCTGATCACGGGCGGCGTGCTTGCCGCGCCCTTTGCAGGATGGGCGGTCAAGGCACTGCGAGAGAAAACGCTCCTGCGGCTCGTCGGATCTTTGATCACGCTGTTGGCCGGCTATCAGACGCTCGAACTTACCGGGTATTTCTGAACCCCGGCTTTCTTCAGATTGCGAAAAGTTCGATCGGCTTCTCAAAGCCCTTGAGAGAGTATTTTCGGCCCTCGCTTGCCGCCGTTTGGCTCTGCGCGCGCTCGCAAACGGCTTTGGTCACCAGAATTCGCCCCGCCTCGGCGGCGGACTGGGCCCGAGCGGCAGTATTCACAACCGTTCCGATTGCAGTCAGGTCGCGGTGGGATCGGCCGAACTCTCCGAAGCTGGCCTCACCGGTGTCGATGCCGATGCCGACACCGAGCTCACTTCCGTCCAGGCCGGCACCCTCCGCCAGGCGAACCTCACGGCGCAATTGGCATCGGCGCTGGATCTCGCGTGCGGCAAGTACGGCGCGCTCGGCGTGATCCGCGTGGGGGATCGGAAAGTTGAAGATTGCCATGATCGCGTCCCCGACCGTCTTGTTGAGAAGGCCGTCGAACTCCCAAATCGCCGCGGCACATTCATCGTAGAAATCATCCAGCAGCGACGAGACAGTATCGGCCGTAAGCGACTGCGAAAGCGCCGTATAGCCTCGCAGATCTGCAAAAAGGACGGAGACGTCAACGGTGATCTTGCGGGCTTTCATCACGCGCGTGAACATGAGTTCGCAGATCGTGCAGGTATTCGGGTTCATCCGGCTCGGGCGGATGCCAAAGGCGCGGAAGGGAATGGAAGCCGGCCCGCGCAGGGGCACCGGAATACGCATCTGCTCCCAGCATCCCTTGCAAATCCTGGATTGAGACATGTTGCCGCCGCCCTGTTTGCGTGACGCGCTGCGACTCTCGCATATATGGGCCACAAAATCTCTCGAAAACCCTTGCGGTCCGTAACTGAGACCGCGATGGTCCGTTAACCTTCGGACAGTTCTTCGGCCGTGGCCGCTATGGGTGCATTCCACAAGGAATTGTTGACGTATTTGAAAGCAAGGATGCTGACAATTGAGGCGACTATAACTATAATGACGATACGCATGAAGATTTACCAGGTTCGTTGCCACGCCGAGGAACTCTCCCGGAGACCTCGTTGTTCCAGCACATCCGGTTCGGCGGGAATTCCAACCGACTAACCGAGAAGTAATTCACGGATAAGCCCGATTGACGAAAACCGGTGCTGCCTCTTCGGCGACAGCCGACGGCTCTCACCTGTCCGGCCGACCGGGATCTCCAACAGCCTTTCCTCAACGAACCTGTGTTTGCGCGACAGGCAGATAGACTTTGGAGCCGGCGCGCTCTCCACCACTCAAGGAACCCCCGACCAGCAGATAGGCTGATATTCCGAGGACCGACAACAGCAGAATGCTTACGGGCAGTCCCGTTGAGGCGTGATGTTCCGGTTCCTGATAATTCCATCCAGTCATTCGAACGTACTCCACTCCACACAAAGTGAGAACGAGCCACCGATGCAGCAGTTCCTGCAACGATGGTTGAACCTGGGTAACGATGTTCGAGGCGTTGTAACGAGCCGGCATTATACCATGCCGTCGCTGCCGCGGAGGGGTTATTGGCGGGGTATCATTCCGCCATGTTCACCGGCCGTTCCTAGCTATTTCAGGCGTGGCTCAGGCTGGAGCGGGATGAGGAAAGTGTGTCCGGTTTGCGGCCGCTTGGGATGCGGACGCATTTGCCGAAGCCATTTACCAGATCACGTCGTAAAGAGTAATAAAGACGATCATTCCAATGCAGAGTGCTGGCGTCGACCTGATCGCGAAATCGACGGGATTGAATTGGTATCCGAAGCTTTCAACATAGGATTTCATTGGTTTCCTCCCGGTGAGCTGACTGGAATCGAGACGGTTTGGCGAACGGACCACCCGCTTCCTTCGGAAGCGTGATCTGCAAGGCTCGCTCAGAGCCCGCGGAGCAGGTTCGACTCCATGGCAGCACGAACAAGTGCCGCCATATTCTCCATCAGCAGAGAAAGCTTTGCGCCTTTATGGAGTCGATCGATGATCGGAAAGATGGGGTAGGATCTTGGAGCCAAGCCCGTCAATGAGTAGCCATTAACTGTTGGGCCATAAATATGGCGAAACCAAGATTTGCTCAGCTATTCCTGAATAGATTCCGGGAGACTGAGGGAATTTTTGTAACGCCTTGGGCTTTTTCTTTCTCACTGAATTCCTCCTCTTCAATATTTTCTTTTTCCGATACGCATCAGTGTTTTTCTCTGCAGCTCTAGGGATTTGATTTTTACTTGGCTGGACTGTCGCGCTTCCTCACGCGGCAGGCTTTTTCGTTTCTGTCAGGCCGCGGCTTCAAAGCGCCAGGGCGAGCTGCGGCCCGCTCCGATCGTCCACGGGATCGAGAGACGAGAGCGTGACCCCGAGCAATCGAATGCCTTTGGCGGCGGGAAAGATCGGTAAAAGCAGCAGTTCCACGATCTCGCCCATTTCGGCGGCGCTCGCAATCGGCGCAACGATGGTCTTGCTTCTGGTGATCTGCGTGAAATCTGCCCACTTCACCTTCAGTGTCACGGTCTTGCCGCGAATGCCGCTGGCTTCACAATAGTGCCAGACCTTGTCGATCAAAGGCTTGAGGCCCGCGCGGGCCGCCGCAAGATCATGAACATCCTCCCGAAACGTATCCTCGGCGCCGATCGATTTCCGGATGCGGTCGGGCTTGACCTCCCGCTCGTCGATGCCGCGGGCGATCCAGTAGAAATACGGCCCCGACTTGCCGAAGTGCTGTTGCAGGAAGGCGAGATCACGGGATTTGAGGTCGGCGCCGGTTTCGATGCCGAGCCGTTTCATCTTCTCCGCCGTTGCCGGTCCGACGCCGTGAAACTTCTTGACGGGAAGCGCCTGCACGAAATCTGGGCCGTGCTTCGGCGTGATGACGAACAGCCCATCGGGCTTGCGCTGGTCCGAAGCGATCTTCGCAAGGAACTTGTTGTAGGATACGCCAGCGGATGCGGTGAGCTGCGTCTCGGCCCGGATTCTGGCGCGTATCTGTTCCGCGATCTCGGTTGCGAGCTGCATGCCTTTCAGGTTCTCGGTAACGTCGAGATAGGCTTCATCCAGCGACAAAGGTTCGATCAGCGGCGTGTATTCGGCAAAGATCGCGTGAATCTGCCGCGAGACGGCCCGGTAGACGTCGAAGCGGTGCGGAACGAAGATCAGCTCCGGACATTTGCGCTTGGCCGTCACCGACGGCATAGCCGAGTGAACGCCGAATTTGCGGGCCTCGTAGCTCGCGGCGGCGACCACGCCGCGCGCCTCCGGATACCCGACTGCGACCGGTTTGCCTCGAAGCTCCGGATTGTCGCGCTGCTCCACCGAAGCGTAAAATGCGTCCATGTCGATATGGATAATTTTCCGCACGCGGGCAAAAGTGGAGGAGGCAGGTGCCCCTCCACTCCTTTCATCTTCCTCCGGCTCCGCTGGCATCATTTCCTCTCGCTATAGCGCTGTCTATCCTATCCGAACCTCCCATGCTTGCTTAGCCGTAAAGTTGCGCGGGGTAGATGCCCTTGGCATGTTCTAGCTGACTTCCGGAAGCTTCTCGATCAGCTTGTCGAGCGTGATCGGATACTCCCGTACCCTTACGCCGGTCGCATTGTAGATGGCGTTCGCGACAGCTGCCGCGACACCGCAGATCCCGAGCTCGGCAATACCCTTGGCCTTCATCGGCGAGGACATCGGATCCGTCTCTTCCAGGAAGACGACCTCCTGGTGCGGGATGTCGGCGTGCACCGGCACCTCGTAGGCGGCGAGATCGTGATTGACGAAGAAGCCACGCTCCTTGTCGACGACGAGTTCCTCAGTCAGCGCGCCGCCGACCCCCATCGTCATCGCGCCGATCACCTGGCTGCGTGCCGTGATCGGATTGAGGATCCGGCCGGCGGCGCAGACCGCCAGCATTCGCCGGATCCGTGTCTCTCCTGTCGCGACGTCAACCGCGACCTCGACGAAATGAGCTCCGAAGGTGGATTGCTGATGGGTCTTGGTGAGGTCGCCGAATTCGATGAGATCCTCAGCGATGAGCCCCTCATCGCCGGCAGCTTGCGCGAGCGGCATTCGGCGGTCACCCGAGCGGACTTCGCCGTCTGCGAAGACAAGGTCGTCGGTGCTGTTGAAGCCGAGCTTCTGCGCCACGGCTTCCCGCAGCTTGGCGCAGGCGGCGTATACGCCGGCCGTGGAGCAGTTTCCTCCGAACTGCCCGCCGGAACCCGAGGAAACAGGGAAGCGGGAGTCTCCCAGGCTGACGGCGACCTTCTCGATCGGCACACCGAGCATTTCAGCCGCCGTCTGGGCGATGATCGTGTAACTGCCCGTACCGATATCGGTCATATCGGTCTCGACCGTGACGATGCCCTCGCGGTCGAGCCGGACGCGGGCCCCCGAATTCAGCACGAGATTGTTGCGAAACGCCGCCGCCACTCCCATGCCGATCAGCCAGTTTCCTTCGCGCCGAGCACCGGGTTGCTTGCTCCGGCCTTGCCAGCCGAAGCGCTCCGCGCCCGTGCGCAGGCAGCCGACGAGATTGCGGTGCGAGAAGGACCGTTCGGGATTCTCCGGATCGACCTGGGTGTCGTTGATGATGCGGAATTCGACGGGGTCGAGACCCAGCCTCTCGGCCATCTCGTCGATGGCGATCTCCAGAGCCATCATGCCCGGCGCCTCGCCGGGAGCGCGCATCGCGTTTCCTTCGGGAAGATCGAGGGTGGCAAGCCGCATGGCGGTCATCCGGTTCGCTCCGGCATAAAGCAGACGAGTCTGCTGGACGGCCACTTCGGGACCACCGCCCGCAAGGTCCCCGGACCAGCTTTCATGCGCGATCGCCGTGATCTTGCCGTCGCGTCCTGCGCCGATCCGGATCCTCTGAATCGTCGCTGGGCGATGCGTGGTGTTGTTCATCAGGAAAGGGCGGGGGAGGGCGACCTTTACGGGGCGCTTGGCTTCACGTGCGGCAAGCGCTGCCAACACCGCATCCGCGCGTAGGAACAGCTTCACCCCGAAGCCTCCGCCGATGAACGGCGACATGAGATGCACCCTGTCCTTGTCGATCCCAAGCGTCGTCGCGAGATCGGTCCGCCACCAGTCGATCATCTGGCTCGATGTCCAGACCGTCAGGTCGTCGCCGTTCCACGCGGCGATGGAAGCGTGCGGCTCCATCATGGCATGCGACTGGTCCGGGGTGGTATAGACCTGGTCGAGCTTGACGGGAGCTGCCTCGAAGGCGGCATCGAAGTCCCCCGCTCCGGAGTCTTCCTCGCCTTCCGGCTTGACGGCGCTGTCCTTGGCCGCGGCCAGATCGAAAGCGCCTTTTTCCTCGGCATAATCGACCTTGACGAGCGCCGCGGCGGCGCGGGCCTCCTCGAATGTCTCGGCCACCACGACGGCGATGGCCTGGTGGTAGTGCTGGATCTCGGTGCCACCGAAGAGCTTGGCGGTGTTGTATTTACCCTTCTTCAGTTCGCCGACGCCATCGGTGGTGACGACCGCGATCACACCGGGAGCATTTCTCGCGGCGGCGACATCCATCGACCTGATCCGGCCCTTGGCGATTGCCGAACCGACGACATAGCCATAGGCATAGCGGTTATTCGGATCATGCCACTCATAGGCATAGATTGCTTTGCCGGTAGTCTTGAGCGGACCGTCGATGCGGGGATGGGCTTGCCGATTACCTTGCCCCGGTCGATCGGGTTCGTCGTTGCTGGTGTGTCGAATCTCATTGTCTCATCCCTTCGCTTCGACGAGGACCGCGCTCAGCGCGCGTTCGACAAGCATGACCTTGAAGGCGTTCTGTTCAGTCGGGCGGGCGCCGGCAAGAAGCTTGGCGGCGACCGCCTTTGCTCCGTTCGCCAGCTCCTTTTCGGCCGCCTCGTCACGCCATGGTTTCGGCGCGATGCCGCCGAGCGCGACGTGGCCGGTTCCGTCCGGCTGCACGACGGCGCCGACGGAGACGAGCGCAAATGCGTAGGAGGCCCGGTCGCGAACCTTGCGATAGATCTGCTTGCCGCCGGCCGGCTTCGGCAGGACGACCGCGGTGATCAATTCGCCCCGCTCGAGGACATGTTCGATATGCGGCGTGTCACCCGGCAGGCGATGGAGATCTGCGATCGGGATGCTGCGCGTCGTGCCGTCGGCTCGCACGGTCTCCACGACGGCGTCGAGGGCGCGCATGGCGACCGCCATGTCGCTCGGATGGCTGGCGATGCAGGCATCGCTGACGCCAACCACCGCAAGCTGGCGGCTGAAGCCGGCCAGCGCCGAACAGCCGCTGCCCGGCTGCCTTTTGTTGCAGGGCTGGTTGGTATCGTAGAAATACGGACAGCGGGTGCGTTGAAGCAGGTTGCCGGCGGTCGTCGCCCTGTTGCGCAATTGTCCCGATGCCCCTGCGAGCAGGGCGCGCGACAGCAGGGCATAATCGCGGCGGACCCGTTCGTCGGCGGCAAGATCCGTATTGCGGACGAGGGCACCGATACGCAGCCCCCCTTCCGGTGTGGGTTCGATCCTGTCCAGTGCCAGCCCGTTGACATCGACCAGATGGGTCGGTGTCTCGATCTCCAGCTTCATCAGATCCAGGAGATTGGTGCCGCCGGCGATGAATTTCGCGCCATCCGTGGTGGCAGCGGCCCGGGCCGCGGCCTCGATCGACGAGACGCGTTCGTAGCTGAAAGCTCTCATGCCTTCCTCCCCGCGACTTCGGTGATGGCTTCGACGATGTTCGAATAGGCGCCGCAACGACAGATGTTGCCGCTCATGCGCTCGCGGATCTCGGCGGGCGTGATTTCGGCCGGCGCCGTAAGATCCACCGTCACATGGCTTGGGATATTGGCCTTGATTTCATCGAGCATTGCAACGGAGGAACAGATCTGGCCTGGCGTGCAGTAGCCGCACTGGAATCCGTCGTGCTGGACAAAGGCGGCCTGCATCGGATGGAGGTTTTCGGGCTGCCCCAATCCCTCGAGCGTGGTGATGCTGTCGCCCTCGTGCATGACGGCGAGCGTCAGGCAAGCGTTGACGCGGCGGCCGTCGATGAGAACCGTGCACGCTCCGCACTGACCGTGATCGCATCCCTTCTTGGTGCCCGTCAAATGCAGATGCTCGCGCAGTGCGTCGAGGAGGGACGTGCGGTTATCGAGCTGAAGCTCCCGGCGTTCTCCGTTCACCGTGAAAGTGACCTTCGTGCTCTGGGGTGCGGTGGAGACATTGGTCTGCGCGTGACCGAGCGAGTGTGCGCTCACCACTGTCACGGTAGCGGCCGAGGCGGCGAGCAGGTCGCGCCGCGAGATTTCAAGTGCGCCAGGACTTTGCATATCCAGCTCCATGTCTTGATGATGAAAGGTCTAGGACGAAGCGGCCTACGCCGCGAACGCGCAACAACCGAGCGCGGGAAATGATCCCACAGGCGCATTCACAAGTGAGTTAGGGCGGAGAGCGCGTGTGACTACCATCGCGATGCCGATAAGGCTGTGAACCGCATTCATGAATGGCGGTACTGAACCAGGCGCCTTCACAGGCAGAGGTGACTTGACGAAAGACAAATCATGTAACAGAGATTGTTACATGATTTGGGAGAACCGCACGATGAAGTCTCCGAGCGTCGATAGTCCAGCTTTTACCGCCGCGCACGCTAGTTCCTACGTCGAAGGGACGTTGAGAAAAGTACCGGGGCTGGCCGCTCTACATCGCATGACATCGATGTTGGTCGCGGAACGTGCACCGGTGCAAGCGCGGGTTCTGGTGCTCGGCGCCGGCGGCGGCATGGAGCTCAAAGCCCTCGCCGACGACAATTCAGGTTGGCGTTTTTGCGGCATCGACCCTTCGGCGGACATGCTTCGCGTCGCAGAACAGACGGTGGGGCCCCATTTGCCGCGTGTCCATCTGCAGCAGGGCTACATAGACGACGCACCGGAGGGGCCGTTCGACGCGGCCGTCTGCCTGCTCACGCTCCACTTTGTTGATCGCCCGCAACGCCTCGACACACTCGAACAGATTCGCCGCCGTCTGGTGCCAGGCGCTCCGTTCGTCGTCGCGCATATCAGTTTCCCGCAATCTGAACCTGAGCGCTCGACCTGGATCGCCCGTCACGTCGCGTTCGGCGGAACAGCCTCCGGCGATGCTGAAAGTGCAAGGCAGGCGATCGCAACGAAGTTATCGGTTCTCTCGCCGGAGGAGGACGAGGCGGTGCTTCGCAAGGCGGGCTTCTCGGATGTTCGCCTGTTCTATGCGGCGATGACCTTCAGGGGCTGGGTAGGATACGCCTGAACCCTCAACATCCTGAGTGCTCATGGTTTCCCCGTTCTGCTCCCGCGATAGAAGATCATGCCGCCGTGATGCAGAACGCCGTCGATAAAATCTCCATCCGCTGTAAAGCCGGTATCGTCCCAATAATCGATATGCGTGCCCGTCACTTGGTAGCGTCCCTCATAGGCCCGTTCACGCGTACCGCGGGCCTCGACATAGCGACCGTTCGGCAGGAGCTCGTGGCGGATGTAACTGTCTTCTGTGACCCACAGGCCGACATAGGGGTGATTGGTCTGCATTTCGGCTTCCTCGGCTTTTACGGATTGGCTCAGGAGTGCGGCGGTCATCAAGGTCGGAGCGATCAGCAGCTTGCGGCCGCCGCCGGTGAGACGATCTGTCAATAAGGAAAAGATCATGGAATATTCCTTTCGTCAGGGGGACGCGGGAAAGCGTCCCGGGAACGGTTCGCGCCGGGTCAATTGCTCGATGCGGTCGGCCTGATCGTGATCTCGGTGGTGTCCACGCTCTGCGGAGCCTCGATCACCTGCCGAACCGCACGGGCTATGTCGGCGGGCTGAAGCGCGATCGCGCGATAGGCGTCCATTGCCGCCACGGTCTCCTTGTGGGTGATGGTTGCAGCAAGTTCGCTCTCGACGACGCCGGGATTGACGCAGGTGACGCGGACATTGGTACTCTCCTGGCGCAGCCCGTCCGATATCGCGCGGACTGCGAACTTCGTTGCGCAATAGACCGCGGCTGTGGGTACGACCGACAGCGCTCCGATAGAGCCGATATTGATGATCTGCCCGCTGCGCTGTGCCTCCATGATCGGCAATACGGCCGCGATGCCCCAAAGCACGCCCTTTATGTTCACGTTGATCATGCACTCCCACTCGTCCAGCTTGACGGCGGCAAGCGGCGAGAGCGGCATGACGCCGGCATTGTTCACCAGAACGTCGATGCGTCCCCATCTGTAGACCGCGGCCTGCGCAAAGGCTGCCACGGAGTGACGGTCGGTCACGTCCAGTACCTGCGCCTGGGCGGTTCCTCCTGCGTCTCGAATCTCCGCGGCGACGGCCTCGATACGGGCCTGGCGGCGTGCACCGAGCAATATTTTCGCACCCGCGGCGCCAAGCTCCCGAGCAATGCCCTCGCCGATGCCGCTGGAGGCGCCAGTGATAAGAATGACCTTGTCCATGTTGTGCTCCGTCCTTTGATTTGCACGGAGAAGATGGACTTCAATGACTGTCGCCGGTATCCATCCATCACTGAACTCAATGGTTAGCACTGCTCTACAATGAAAATAGACATGAACCTTCTGCCGCTCTTCCTGGCCGTCGCGGAGGAGGACAACTTCCGCGCTGCCGCGGATCGCCTCGGTGTGACCCGCTCGGCTGTCAGCCAGGGAATTCGGCGGCTCGAAGATGCCTTTGGTACGACGCTCGTCACCCGCACGACGCGTTCAGTTCGCCTGACCGGAGCGGGGGAGCGTCTGCGCGAGGCTCTGTCGCAGCCCTTGTCGGATATTGGGGCGGCGCTCGATCGGGTGGCGGGTGAGGATGAGCCCCGCGGTCTTTTGCGGCTCGCCGTCACCTCGATCGCCGAGCAATTCCTTTCCGGTCCGCTCATTGCTTCCTTTGCTCAGACCCATCCGAAGGTGACGATAGACATCACCGTCACGGACGAGGAGTCCGACATCGTGGCCGCCGGGTTCGACGCGGGCGTCAGGCTTGGCGAGGTGATCGAGCAGGACATGATCGCGGTGCCGCTGACGGGCGATCAGCGCGAGCTAGCCGTTGCTGCCCCCGCCTATCTCGCAGTCCACGGCACGCCGGCGCACCCGCGTGAGCTCGTCCATCATCGCTGCATAGGCTGGCGGCGAGCGCCGAATGTCGCGCCCTACAGGTGGGAATTCGAGGAGAATGGTGTTCCCTTCGATGTGGCGGTCGAGCCCCAGATCACCACCAATGACCTGCGCTTCATGCTCCGCTCGGCACTGTGCGGGGCCGGGATCACCTTCGCAACGGAAGAAACCTTCCGCCCGTTCGTGGAAACCGGTGAACTTGTTCCGCTGCTGCAGGATTTCCTGCCGCCGTTTCCCGGTTTCTTTCTTTATTTCCCTCAGCGCCGCAACATGGCACCAAAGATGCGAGCTTTGATCGAGCATATAAGGCGGTCGCGATAGCCGACGCTTCCGGCGCAGCGTCGAAGGTCATGATCACGCTCGGCCCGAACTCCTTATCTTTTCTTTATACGGCTGCCAAACCATCCCAATCGATAATTGACGCGGCGCGGGCGCATCATCCGGATCTTGGATCAATCTGGAGAATGTCCATGTCCGATTTTCTTTTCCTTGCCGCCGGCGTTGGCGGCCTTGCCGCGCTAGCGCTTTATGCGCGCGCCCTGAGCCGGCTTTAGGAGGATCCGATGGTAGAGGCTTTGATCGGGCTCGTCGTCGGCGTCGCGCTCGCAGCCTATTTGATCGTGACGCTTGTCCGGCCGGAGCGTTTCTAGAGCGTTTCCGCTTTTCACCGATTCGCTGAAACGCTCCAGCCTTTCATTTTGCCGCAAATCCGGACGGAAAACCGCTGCGCACTTTTGCTGGAGTTGCCCGAGCGCTCCTTCACCCACGGAGACTTCTCATGTCTGTCATCGGATGGCTGCAGATCAGCCTCCTTTTTCTCGCCGTCCTTATCGTCGTGAAGCCGCTGGGGCTTTACATGGCTGCGGTTCTTTCCGGCGAACGCAATGTCTTTTCGCCAATTCTCGGACCGGTGGAGCGTGGTCTTCATGGTGCCGCCGGCATCGATCCGACACGGGAGCAGGGCTGGCTCGCCTACACGTTCTCCATGCTCGCCTTCAGCATCGCAGGCTTTGCGCTGCTCTATGCGATCCTGAGACTTCAGACATGGTTGCCCTTGAACCCGCAGGGCTTCGGCAACGTGCCGCCGGACCTCGCCTTCAACACCGCCGTCAGTTTCGTCACCAACACCAACTGGCAGAATTACGGCGGCGAGACGACACTCAGTCACTTCAGCCAGGTGATGGGGCTGACCGTGCAGAACTTCGTCTCGGCCGCGACCGGCATTTCGATCGCGCTTGCCGTTACTCGCTCCTTCGCCCGCTCAGCCATACCGACGATCGGTAACTTCTGGGTCGATCTCATCCGTTCGACACTGTACGTCCTGCTGCCGCTCGCCGTGCTGGTGGCGGTCGCCTTCGTGGCAATGGGCCTGCCGCAGACTTTCCGCGCCTCGGTAGAGGCCACGACCCTCGAGGGGTGAAGCAGACAATCGCTCTGGGCCCGGTTGCCAGCCAGGAAGCGATCAAGCAGCTCGGCACCAACGGGGGCGGCTTCTTCAACGTGAATGCCGCACATCCGTTCGAAAATCCGACTGCGCATTCCAATTATATCAATATCTTCGCGATGCTGTCGGTTTCGGCGGCGCTGCTCTACACATTCGGGCAACTCGTCGGCAATCGCCGGCAGGGCTGGGCCTTCATCGCCGTCACCTATGCATTTCTGATCATCGGGGTCGGGATCGTCTATTGGGCCGAAGCGCAGGGAAATCCGATCCTGTCGCAGCTCGGCCTCGACCCGGCTCTCGGCAACATGGAAGGCAAGGAAGTCCGCTTCGGCCAGGCGATGACTGCGCTTTACGCAACGGTTACGACCGGCCTTTCGAATGGCGGCGTCAACGGCATGCACGGCTCGTTCACCGGCCTCGGAGGTCTCGTTCCGATGTTCCTCATGCAGCTCGGCGAGGTCCTGCCCGGCGGCGTCGGCTCGGGCCTATACGGCATGATCGTCTTCGCGATCCTCGCGGTTTTCGTCGCCGGTCTTATGGTCGGCCGCACTCCGGAACTGCTCGGCAAGAAGATCGAAGCGCGCGAGATGAAATACGCGATGCTCGCCGTGCTCATCCTGCCGCTTTCGATTCTCGGCTTCACAGCGATTTCGGCGGTCTTGCCCTCGGCCGTCGCCCGCATCGGCACGGCCGGACCGCACGGGCTCTCCGAAATCCTCTATGCCTATACGTCGGCCAGCGGCAACAACGGCTCGGCCTTCGGCGGACTTTCGGGCAACACGCCCTGGTACAATACGACGCTCGGCTTTGCGATGCTGCTCGGCCGCTTCGCCTATGCCGTGCCGGTGCTTGCCATTGCCGGCTCGCTCGCCGCCAAGACGCGCGCCTCGGCATCCAAGGGTACGTTCCCGACCGATACGCCGCTTTTCGTCGGTCTCCTTATCGGCATCATCTTCATTCTCGGCGGGCTGCAGTTCTTGCCGGCCCTCGCGCTCGGTCCCATCGTCGAGCATTTCGCCATGCTCTCCGGCCAGACCTTCTGAAGGAACCAGGCATGTCAAACAAACCCATGACCCCGAACCTTTTCGACCCGACGATACTCCTCCCGGCAGCGAAGGCCGCTTTCGTCAAGCTTGATCCGCGCCAGCTCGTCCGCAATCCGGTGATCTTCGTCACCGAAGCCGTGGCGGCATTGGTGACCCTCTTCTTCGTTCTCGATGTTGCAACCGGCGGCAGTCCGCTCTTCTCGGGCCAGATTGCCGCCTGGCTATGGTTTACCGTGCTCTTCGCCACCTTCGCCGAAGCCGTTGCCGAGGGGCGTGGCAAGGCGCAGGCCGACTTCCTCCGCCGTACCAAATCGGAGTTGAGTGCCCGCAAGCTCGTCGCACCCGAGGGCCGGGAGACCAAGGAAATACCTGCGACCATGCTGAAGGTCGGCGATCTCGTCCTCGTAGCGGCCGGCGAATTGATCCCGGGCGACGGCGAGGTCGTCGAAGGGGTCGCCTCGGTCAACGAGAGCGCTATAACGGGCGAATCGGCGCCGGTGATCCGCGAAGCGGGCGGCGATCGCTCCGCCGTCACCGGCGGTACCGAGGTGCTTTCGGACTGGGTGACAGTCCGCATCACGACCGCCCCAGGGTCCACCTTCGTCGACCGCATGATCGCCCTCATCGAGGGGGCGCAACGGCAGAAGACGCCGAACGAGGTCGCACTGTCGATCCTGCTTTCCGGTTTGACGCTGATCTTCCTGATCGCCGTGGTGACGCTCTCGGGCCTTGCCAGCTATTCGGCGACGGTGCTTTCGGTGACCGTGCTTTCCGCCCTCCTTGTCACGCTGATCCCGACGACCATCGGCGGACTGCTTTCGGCGATCGGCATCGCCGGCATGGACCGGCTGGTACGCTTCAACGTCATCGCCACCTCCGGCCGCGCCGTCGAGGCTGCGGGGGACGTGGACACGCTGCTCCTCGACAAGACCGGGACGATCACCTTCGGCAACCGCATGGCAAGCGATTTCCTGCCCGTTCCGGGCATAACCGTGGAGGAACTCGCCGATGCGGCGCTCCTCGCAAGCCTTGCCGACGAGACACCGGAAGGCCGCTCCATCGTGGCGCTCGCCACCGGCGCGTTCGGGCGCCGGGCACCCGAGGCCGGGATTGATGCGGTCGTGCCCTTTGCCGCGGAAACCCGGTTGTCCGGCGTCGACCATGGCGGCCGCCGGCTGCGCAAGGGCGCGGTCGACTCGGTCCTGAGATTTGCCGGCCTGTCCGACAGCGAGATACCCCAGGAATTCCGGCAGGCGGTCGACAAGGTCGCCCGGACCGGCGGCACGCCGCTCGCCGTCGCCAACGGCAACCGGCTGCTCGGCGTGGTCCACCTGAAGGACATCGTCAAGCCCGGGATCAAGGAGCGCTTCTCCGAATTGCGGGCCATGGGCATCCGCACGGTCATGGTGACCGGTGACAATCCGATCACTGCCGCGGCAATCGCCTCGGAGGCCGGCGTCGACGATTTCCTCGCCGAAGCGACGCCGGAAGACAAGCTCGCTTATATCCGCAAGGAACAGAAGGGCGGCCGGCTGATCGCCATGTGCGGCGACGGCACCAATGATGCGCCGGCGCTTGCCCAGGCGGATGTGGGCGTCGCCATGCAGACCGGCACGCAAGCCGCCCGCGAAGCGGCAAACATGGTGGACCTCGATTCGAGCCCGACCAAGCTGATCGAGATCGTCGAGATCGGCAAGCAGTTGCTGATGACGCGCGGGTCTCTGACGACCTTCTCGATCGCCAACGACGTGGCGAAATACTTCGCCATCATCCCGGCGCTCTTCGTCACCACCTATCCGGCGCTCGGCGTGCTGAACGTCATGGGTCTGGCGTCACCACAGTCGGCTATCCTGTCGGCCGTCATCTTCAACGCGCTGATCATCGTGGCGCTCATTCCGCTGGCGTTGAAAGGCGTGAGCTACCGTCCCGTCGGCGCGGCAGCCCTGCTTCGCCGCAATCTCCTCGTCTACGGCCTCGGCGGCCTGGTCCTGCCCTTCGCCGGGATCAAACTGATCGACCTTGCCGTCTCGAACCTCAACCTGGTGTGATCATGCTCAACCAACTCCGTCCCGCACTCGTCCTGACCTTCGCACTTACCCTCATTACCGGGCTCGGCTATCCGCTGCTGATCACCGGCGTGGCGCAAGCACTGATGCCGGCAGAGGCGAATGGCAGCCTCGTCCGCAAGGACGGTGTCCTCGTCGGATCGCAACTCATCGGCCAGAATTTCGCCTCGGAGAGATATTTCTGGCCGCGTCCCTCGGCGACCGGCCCGGAGCCCTACAATGCCGGCGCTTCGAGCGGTTCCAATCTCGGGACGACTTCCGACAAGCTGAAGGAGCGCGTCAGGGTCGATATCGAGAGGCTTCGCGCCGCGGGCATTGGGGGTGAGATCCCCGCCGATGCCGGCATGGCTTCCGGATCGGGTCTCGACCCGCATATCTCGCCCGAATACGCAAGGGTTCAAATCGCTCGGGTTGCGAAAGCACGCGGACTTCCGGAAGCGGAAGTGGGCGCGCTCGTCGACAGGGCAACGCAGGGCCGTCTGTTCGGGATCGTAGGCGAGCCGCGCGTCAATGTGCTAGAACTGAACCTTGCCTTGGACGCGCCGAGGACCTGATCGAGCTCGAGACGTTGCATGCCCGACAATGACCGCGACCTGAAGAGCCGCCCCGATCCGGACGCCCTGCTGGCGCTCGCCGAACAGGGCAGGAGAGGCAAACTAACCGTCTTTCTTGGTGCCGCACCTGGTGTCGGCAAGACCTATGCGATGCTGACGCGTGCGCGGCGCCTCAAGGAAGAAGGCGGCGATATCGTCATCGGGCTCGTCGAAACGCATGGACGCGGCGAGACCGCGGCCCTGCTCGAGGGCCTCGAAGTCCTGCCGCGTCGTCAGGTGCTCCACAACGGACGGACGCTCTACGAATTCGACCTGGACGCGGCGTTGGCGCGCCGCCCGCGCGTCATCCTGGTCGACGAGCTCGCCCATACCAATTTCGGCGAAAGCCGCCACCCCAAGCGCTACCAGGATATAGAGGAACTGGTCGATGCCGGCATAGACGTGTGGACGGCACTCAACATCCAGCACCTGGAAAGCCTCTCGGACGTGGTTGCGCAGATTGCCGGCGTGCCGGTGCGCGAGCGCGTCCCCGACACCGTTCTCAATCGCGCTGACGATGTCCTGCTGGTGGACCTGCCGCCGGCCGAACTGATCGAGCGGTTGAAGGAGGGCAAGGTCTATCTGCCCGACAGTGCCAAGCGCGCCACCGATCGCTTCTTCCGCCTGGGCAATCTGACGGCGCTGCGCGAACTCGCGCTTCGCCGGACGGCCGACCGGGTCGACGACCAGATGGTCGACTATCTCAGGCAGAACGCGATCGAGGGTCCCTGGGGGCCGCCGAACGGCTTCTCGTCTGCATCGGTCCCGACCCTTTATCCGAAAAGGTGGTGAGGACGGCAAGCCGGCTCGCTTCGGGCCTGAATGCCGACTGGCTCGTCGTTTCGGTCGAGCGTGCGGACGGGGAGGCGGAGAGCAGCGGGGCGATGCGACAGCTCGACGAGACTTTCCGGCTCGCCGAGCAACTGGGCGCCGAGACGCGCCGTATCATCGGCAACGACTTCGTGGAAGAAATTCTGAAGCTCGCAAGGCGGGAACATGCGACGCAAATCGTCATCGGCACGCGCCGCCACCGCTTCCCGCTACGCCTCTTCCGCCGCTCCTTGCCGGATGCGCTTGCCGCGCAGGCGGCCGGTATCGCCATCCACCTCGTCACTGACGGGAGCGCACCCGCCGTAAAACCGGCGGCCAGACGCAGAAGCATGCTTCCGGAAGGGTGGGGCCGGGGGATTGCCATCGCCGCTGCTACGGCTGCAGCCGCGACAGCACTTGGCCTGCTGATCGAGCAGTTCGTCGTCCTGCAGAATATCTCGCTTCTCTTTCTTCTGGCTGTGCTCGTCTCGGCGACCTACGCGGGCTATGTCGCTGCGATCGCGGCCGCGCTCATTTCGGTTCTCGCCTACAATTTCTGCTTCATCGAACCGGTCGGCACTTTTACGGTTGCCGAACCGCACGAAGTCTTTGCCCTCTTCGTGTTCCTCGCGGCGGCGATGCTTGCCGGGGGGCTCGCCTCCCGCGTTGGCGAGCAGGCGAAGACAGCGCGGCGGCGGGCCGCCGCCACTCAGGCGCTTTACGATTTTTCGCGCAAGCTGTCCGGTACGGCCAATGCCGAGGATGTGCTGTGGGCAGCCGTCACGCAAATCCAGGCGACCCTTCGGCGCAACGCGGCGCTGCTGTTGCCGGAGGACGGAGATGTCCGCTTGATGGCCGCCTGGCCGCCGGATACGGAGCTCGGTATTACCGACACGATGGCGGCCCGCTGGGCTTTCGAGAAGAAGGAGGCTGCCGGCAACGGTACCGGCACGCTGCCGAACAGTCCCTTCCAGTTCAGGCCGCTCATGAGTCCGCATGGGGTCGTCGGCGTCTTCGGTTTCCTGCAGGAAGACACGCCGCTGGAAATAAACGAGGAGCGAGCGCTTGCCGCGATCCTCGATCAGACCGCGATCGCCGTCGACAGAGCGCGCCTCTCGCGCGAGATCCTCGACCAGGCTGCGCAACTTGAGGGCGAGAAGTTCCTCGCCGCGCTGCTTTCGTCCATATCCCACGATCTCAGAACGCCGCTCGCAACGATCACCGGAGCTGTGACAAGTCTGCGGCAACTCGGCGAGCGGATGCCGGAGGAGAGCCGGCACGATCTCCTCAAGTCGATCGAGGAGGAGAGCGGCAGACTCACGCGCTTCGTTGCCAACCTGCTCGACATGACCCGCATTGAAGCCGGAACGGTAAACGCCAAGCGCGATTGGGTCGATGTCGCCGATGTCGTCCATTCGGCTGTGGAGCGTGCGCGGAAGTACTTCCCCGGCCGCGTCTTCGAAACCAGCATCGCTCCGGACTTGCCGTTGATCCGCGGCGATAGCGTATTGCTTGGTCAAGTGATCTTCAACCTGCTCGACAACGCCAACAGGTTTGGCGGTGACGAGCCGGTCAGCGTCTATGGGCGGCGGGAAGAAGATGAGATCGTGCTCTCGGTAACCGACCTCGGTAAAGGCATCGCCCCGGCCGACCTCGACCATGTCTTCGACAAATTCTTCCGCAAGGGAAAGCCGGACGGCCGTTCGCTTGGCACCGGTCTCGGCCTTTCCATCAGCAAGGGCTTCGTCGAGGCGATGGATGGGCGGATAAAGGCGGAGAGCCCGGCGATGAAGCGCCGCGGTACGCGCATTTCCATGCGGTTCCCGGCCGCTGAAACAGTGGAGAAGGAGCGCGGATGACGGCCGAGCGTATCCTCGTCGTGGACGACGAGCCCCAGATCCAGCGCTTCCTGCGCCCCGCGCTCGCAGCCGCCGGCTACGAGGTGATAGAGGCGGTAAACGGCGCACAGGCGCTGAAGGCGGCTGCCACGGTGGCGCCGGACGTCGTGATCCTGGATCTCGGCCTTCCCGACATGGACGGCAAGGACGTCGTGGCCAATATGCGCGCCTGGTCGAAAGTCCCTATCATCATCCTTTCGGCGCGTGACCGTGAAAGCGAGAAGATCGCTGCCCTCGATCTCGGCGCCGACGACTACATAGAGAAGCCCTTCGGAATCGGCGAGCTGACGGCCCGGATCCGCGCGGCGCTGCGCCATCGCATCCAGATGGCAGGGGGCCAGGCGCAGCTTTCGGCGGACGGTCTTTCGATCGACATGGTCAAACGCGTCGTGACGCGTGGCGGCGCGGCGCTCCGACTGACGCCGAAGGAATACGACCTCCTCGTGATGCTCGCACATCACGCCGGCCGCGTGGTCACCCACAGGACGCTGCTTACCTCCGTCTGGGGCGCCGCCCACGGGGAGGACCTGCATTATCTCAGAGTCTTCATCGGTCAGCTGCGTGGCAAGATCGAACGCGATCCCGGCAATCCGAAGATCGTCCGCACCGAACCCGGCGTCGGTTATCGCTTCGTCGGCGACGAGGATTGAGGAGGTTGTGCAACTGACCACATCACCAATTCCCGGCACGTGAATTTTCTGCAGCCTGAAGTCGCACTTCCTGATCTACTTGACGTCCGGGGTTGAGCCCCGGCCGTTACCTCCGGTCGTCGCGCCAGATGCGTTCCACAGCAATGAAAGTAAACGACGCCGACCAGGCAATCAGAACGAGCCCGTTCAACCCTTCCAGACCGGCGAGAATTCGCATGTCGCCTGTTGCGTAGACATCGCCGAAGCCCATTGTACTGTAGCAGGTCAGCGAGAAATAGAAGAAGTCTGTGGCGTTTGAGCCTGCCAGTCCTTCGAGTGAACCGAACTCGGGATGATAATGCATCCACGCAAAGGCCAGAGCGTAAAGGCCGACGCCGAAGAGGTGAGCCATAAAGGCTTACCCAAGAAAAACGACCATTTCAGCTCGTTTGGAAAGCACCTTGCGTCGACGCAGGATCGCTACGCCGGTCATGATTTCAAAATGAGTGGCGCTTGTCACGATGATGAGTGCGGCGGAAAGCAGACAGACCAACACAATCCCTGGCACTATCAACCTCGCCCTGTGCTTGCCGCAGTATGATCGGCGCTTACCTCAAACGCACCAACTCGACTCGGCGATGCTGGTACAACCACCATAGCAGGACATCGTCCGGATTGGGAGTTTCGGTCTGTTGGGCCCGTCCCAATGTGCGGTTGCCGAGGCTGACGGTGTGGACGACCGCGGGAGTACAGGATAATGCGTCTCGGGAATTCGGCGCGGTCCGTCGAGCACTTCCCTTTTTCTCCAATAGGAACCCCTGCGAAGCGCCGCCAAGAGGACAGCCAGTGCGATGACGATCACGCATTGCTGAACTCTACCGCCACATGGTGCGCATGCGGGCTGCGACATCGATACGGATCTGCTTTGCGCTACGCTCGGAGGTATTGGGGCTGGCGACGGGCCAGGTTGCACTCTCGAAGAACTGAAGCAATGTCGCGGGAATAAAGCGTGTGCGGCTCGCGTAGACATGGCGGTCACCCTGCGCGTGCTGACCGCCGGTGAAGAAGCGTTGCGGCACCATCAGCGTCAAACTGTCCTTAGCGCGCGTCATGCCGACATAGAGAAGCCGCCGCTCCTCCTCCAGCTCATGGCTCGTACCAGTGGCCAGGTCTGACGGAATGCAGCCGTCGACGACGTTGAGCATGAAGACGGAGCGCCATTCCTGCCCCTTGGCCGAATGGATGGTCGACAGGATAAGATAGTCCTCGTCGAGCAGCGGTACGCCGGCCTGGTCGCTCGTCGCGTCCGGCGGATCGAGCGTCAGCTCGGTGAGGAAGCGCTCGCGGCTCTGATAGCCTGCGGCGATCTGCTCGAGTTGCACGAGGTCGGCCCGGCGCGTTTCGGCATCCTCGTGTATTCGTTCGAGATGCGGTTCGTACCATATCCGCGCCATCTCGATTTCCGTCGGCCATGCGGGTTTGCGCAGGGCATGCAGGAGTTCGACGAGGGACAGCCAGTCCGAGCCGCTCTTCGGCGGAGCTGGGATTTCGCCAAGCGCCATCAATGGCTCGGGGTCGGCTGCGATCGTATCCAGGATCTTGCCCGCGGTCTGCGGGCCGATGCCCGGCAGCATCTGCAGGAGCCGGAAGCCTGCGACGCGGTCACGGGGGTTCTGTGCAAAGCGCAGCACAGCCAGCATGTCCTTCACGTGAGCGCTGTCGAGGAACTTCAGGCCTCCGAACTTTACGAAGGGAATGTTGTGGCGGGTCAGTTCCACCTCGAGGGGGCCGCTGTGGCTCGAGGTGCGGAACAGTACGGCCTGCTGTTTCAGAAGCATCCCGGATTCACGATTGGCAAGCACCTGCTCGACGATGCAGTTCGCCTGATCGGCCTCGTCTTTCACTGTCAGCAGCTTCAGGACGTTCAGCCGACTCGCGATCCGTCCAGAGGTTTTTGGTGAACCGTTCCCGCGCCAGATCGATAACCCCGTTGGCGGCAGCGAGGATCGGCTGGGTCGAACGGTAGTTGCGGTCGAGCGTGACGATCTCGGCCGCCGGCGAGAATTGCTTCGGAAAGTCGAGGATGTTGCGGACAGTCGCCGCCCGGAACGAGTAGATCGACTGCGCGTCGTCGCCGACGACCGTCAGGCCGCGCCCGCCGGGCTTCAGAGCCAACAGCACCGAAGACTGGAGTTTGTTGGTATCCTGATATTCGTCGACGAGGACATAGTCGAACCGTTTGCCGATTTCGTCGGCCACGGAGGGCTCGCTAACCATCTGCGCCCAATAGAGAAGCAGGTCGTCGTAGTCGAGGACGTTCTGCGCCTGCTTGGCCTCGACGTAGCCGGCAAACAGCTCCTTCAACTGCTGTTCCCAGCCGGACACCCACGGGTACCAAGTGCGGAGCACTTCAGTCAGCGGCATTTCCGCATTCACGGCCCGCGAATAGATCGCCAGACACGTGCCCTTGGTCGGAAATCGGCTTTCCATCTTCGAGAAGCCGAGCTCGTGCCGCATCAGGTTCATCAAATCGGCGCTGTCCTCGCGGTCGTGAATAGTGAACTCCGCATTCAGTCCGATCTGTTCGGCATAGATTCTCAGCAGCCGTGCGCCGATACCGTGAAAGGTGCCCGCCCATGACAGGGCGTCCTTCATCATTCCGGAATTGGGGCCGAGCACCTGTGCGCAGATACGCTCGACGCGGCGCGACATCTCAGCCGCGGCCCTTCGCGAGAAGGTCATCAGGAGAATGCGGCGCGGATCGGCCCCGTTGACGATCAGGTGTGCAACGCGATGGGCCAAGGTGTTGGTCTTTCCGGAGCCCGCGCCCGCAATGATCAACAGCGGGCCCGCTTGGGCGCCTTCTTTTGCTCCGATGCCATATTCGACTGCGCAGCGCTGCCTCTCGTTCAGTTTCTCAAGATGGGCCGCCGTCGCCATTCACTTTACCTCGATGATGTCTTTGATGTCCGGCCGCGGCCTCTAGAACGGAGAGGGAACATACAAGCCCGAGAGGCCGTTGGAAAGTGGGGACGTTCCGGTTTCAAAGATGGCACGATGTATCGCCTGCGCAGATCCAGGCTATGACGACGTGTGGCGGCGCACTTCATGCCAAGCAGTACCTCCGCACCCAATGCAAGAGCCGGACGATCACTGACCGCTCGGACATTGCCGCTTGTAATCAATTGGCCGGCGCGGACCTTTGTCAGCCGGTCGATGCGGCGGTGAAAACCGCCAGTTGAGCGTCGAAAGCACGCTTGTATGCGGGCCGCACTTTGCCGCGGGCGACATAGGCGGAGAGGTTCGGATATTCGTCAAGGATGACCGATCCTTCCAATCTGCGCAGCACCGTCACCATTAGGAGGTCACCGGCGCTGAAAGCGCCGTCGAGCCAGTCGGCGTTGCCAAGTCGGCGGGAAAGTTCGCCCAGCCGCGTTCGGATGCGTTCGTCTATGAAGGGCAGGCGCTGCTCGTACCAGGTCTCGTCGCCTTCGAGGTACTCGGCGACCTCGCGATCAACGATCGGCGGCTCCACCGTGTTGAGCGCGGCAAACATCCATGTGATCGCGCGCGCGCGGGCATTCGCATCGTCCGGCAGCAGGCCCGCATGGCGCTCAGCGATATGGAACACGATCGCCCCCGACTCGAATAAAGCGAGATCGCCTTCTTCATAGGTCGGAATCTGCCCGAATGGATGAAGCGCGAGATGCGCGGGTTCCTTCATCGCCTTGAACGAAAGAAGACGAACGTCGTAAGGCTTGCCCACTTCTTCGAGCGCCCAGCGAACGCGCATGTCACGCGCCATACCCTGGCCGGCATCGGGCGACCGCTCAAAGGCGGTAATGGTAATAGTCATGCTGCTCTCCATCGCTTGTCCGTCTTGAAGACGACCGGCTGAACGCGATTCCGACACCCCATGCGCGAGATAATCCTCGCGGCCGATTCAAATACAGCACGATGGTGCGTTCCTGCCGCTGCTAAGCGGAAGAGGCTTCCTGGCAGCTTCCGCCCCAAAGCGTCATAGGAGTTCCGAGACCCGCTGGCGCAGAAATGCTGCCGTCCGCTCGGAAGCAGTCTGCCGATCTTGCCAGTCGTCCTTGACCTTGCCCAGATAGGCCTCACGCGCGTAGATCAGCATATCAGCTTCCTCGTCCGGCATCTGGCTTGCTGCCCATGTCGCTGCAGCATCCTTGGTGATGAAGTCACCGGTGGCCGATGTACGCCACATGCGCGCAAGGGTTAGCAACACGTTCCGCTCGTCCCCCTGTAAACTGTCGCCCAATGAGGGGAGTGCATCGCGCATTGCGCGGCGAATTTGTTCCGGCGGAAGCGGGGCAGAAGCTCCTTTGCATCGGGGCCGAACAGTGGAACGGCCTCTTGTCGCGCCCGGGCCAGCACAAGCGTGTTTTCCGGGTCGGACACAGGTAGGGGGAGACCTCCGCATTCAAAGGTGTCCCGCAGCCATTCGCCATAGATGAATTCAGCCCGAGCAGGAAAATTCGGTGCGGCGATATCTGCCCGCAGAAACACCATCAGTTCGATGCAGCGGGGCGCCCCGACCAGACGGGGATGGCGGCCGGACATTCGCAGCAAAGCCGCCAGAAGAACGCGACGCTGTTCGTCAGCCATGGGGCAGTCGACGATCGCGAGGAGGTCGACGTCACTCTGCGGTCGCAAGCCACCCGAAACTGCCGATCCATGCAGATAAACCGCAAGGAGCGCGTCTCGAAGGATGCTGCGGATGGTTTCTGTCGCTGCCAGTGCCTCGTCAATCTGTTGTCTGTCCGCTCGCATGGCTCGGCTCGATTTGCATGAGTACTACCAGGAGAAAGTGCGTACCGGCTTCCCGTGCGGAAATGCGCAGTTTCAGAGTGTTAGAGCGTTTCACTGGTCCAATGAACAGTGAAACGCGCTAGAATATTGCAACGAGCGTATCAAGCTCTTGAACCGATACAAGGCAGCTTTTAGTGCGAGCGGACCTTCAGGCAGCGCTCGACTGGCCCGGGTCGCCATCTCGCAGCCACCGGACGTCACCTGGGGAAAGCGCAATTGAGAAAGCGTCGAGGCTGTGGTTGAGCTCGGAAAGCGAGCGCGGGCCGATCAGCGGGATGACACGGCCCTTCTGCGCCAGAACATAGGCGAGCGCTATTTGAATCGGGTCCTTGCCGAGCTTGCGCCCGAGTGCGATCGCCCGGTCCCGCCGAGCGAAGTTGCTTTCGGAATACCAGGAGCGGGCAAGTTCCGAATCGTCCCGCTTGCCGCGGCCCGCGCGGTCGGTGAAGAAGCCGCGCGCCTGGCTCGACCAAGCGAGATTGGTGACGCCTTTCTCCTCCAGCCAGTGCATCCAGGCGTCGTCCGAAGACGAAATGCAGCCGGCCCAGACCGGCTCGACCATCTCGGCCAGTGAGAAATTGTTGGAAAGCACGCTCGGTTTCGTCTTGCCGGTACGCTCGGCATAGGCGATTGCCTCATCGAAGCGTTCGCGCGTCCAGTTCGAGCCGCCGAAGGGACCTCGGATCCGTTCGGCCTTCACCTCCGCGTCCATGGCGTCGACGAACTCGCCCACGGGGATGTCCGGACTGTCGCGGTGCATGAAATAGATGTCGACATAATCGGTGCCCATGCGCTCGAGACTGGTTGTCAGTTGCTTGCCGATCACGTCCGGATAGCAGAGCGGACTGTGCGCACCCTTGGCGATGACGACCGTTTCCTGGCGCACACCGCGGCTGCGCATCCACTCGCCGACGAGCCGGTCCTGCAGGCCATTGCCGTAGAGAAACGCAGTATCGACCAGGTTGCCGCCCGCCTCGAAAAAGGCGTCGAGTACCATGGCAGCGGATGAGAAGGTCGAAAACTCCATGAGGCCGAGCGCAGCAAGCGATATCTCCTTCTGCAGGCCGTCGATGCGGCCGCTCCGCACATGGCTGGTCTTGCGGGAAAGCTTGTCGCCGCGCACCGTTCGGGTCCGCACGGTGTGTTTCTCGCCTTCGTATTCCAGGCCGATCGCCGCACGCCACTTGTCCATGACACGCAGATTCCCGAGTGTGTCGGCCCGGCTCATGCCCGGATAGGCAAATTCCGTGCGACCTGCGCGGATCGCGTCGCCGGCGGCCTCGACCTCGAAGCTGTAGAGATGGCGTGGCTCGGCGACCGGGACTTCCTCCTGGCGGCCGTCGGCGTGGATTACGCGGATGATGTTGGTGCCTCCCCGCTTACCGCCGGCGAACCAGAAGTGACCGACCTCGATGCGGCCATTCGTGCCGAGGATCCGCAGCACGTTTTCCTGTACGAGAGAGACCGAGCAGGAAAGCTCGGCGATGATGCCGTTCGGGAAGGACAGGAGGGCAGAGGTCCACTCGTCGACGCCCGTCCGACCAAGATGGCCGAGGGCGGTCACCTCGGTCGGCTCCATCACGCCCGACGATGTGCCGATGCCCGCGATGAGGCGCGCCATGGAGGTGGTGTAGCCGCCCACGTCCAGTATGCCGCCGCCCGCCATTTCATTGGAAAAGAGCCGATGCCCCTCATCGAAGGGCAGCTTTGCAAAACCGAAACTCGACTGGATCTTGCGCACCTCGCCGACCATCCCGCTTTTCACGAGCTGGACGATCTTGGCGGTCAGCGGGTGAAGCCGGTACATGTAGGCTTCGGCCATGAAGGTGCCCGCCTTGCGGGCAGCCTCGAACATGGCGTCCGCTTCCGCCGCCGACAGACCCATCGGCTTCTCGCAGAGCACGTGCTTGCCCTTTTCGGCGGCCTTGATTGCGTATTCCGCGTGAAGCGGATGGACCGTCGCGATGTAGACCGCATCGATTTCCGGGTCGTCGAGCAGTGCATCGTAACCGGCGACGATGCGCGTGCCCGGAAAATCGTCCGCAAGGCCGGGCTTTGCCGGATTGCGGGCGCCGATTGCGACGACCTTTCCGTTGGCGGATTGCAGCGCGCCGGCGAAGAAGTCCTTCGCGATGTTGCCGGGGCCGAGAATGCCCCAGCGGATCCTGGTCAGTTCGTTCATATCGTGCCTACTTTGGTTTGGTTTGAATGGATGGCCTTGCGGACCGTCACGGTCCGCTCGCCGTCGCCGGCGAAGAGATAGGCGTCGTGCGGATCGATCGAGAGCGATACCAGGCTATCGGCGGCTATCGGCGTCACCTGGCCGATCTGCACCGTGATGTTGCCCGTGCCGCTCTCCGAACTGACGCATTGCAGGGCGCCGGCGTCGACATAGAGGATCGTTTCGCGGCCGAGATGCTCGACGAGGCGTACCTTGCCGGAGATCGCCGCCCGGGTGGCATCGCCAGCGGCGAGGCGGATGTTCTCGGGCCGGATACCGAGCGTGGCCCTGTCGCCCGATTTCAGTACTGTACCCTCGGCGAGCGATACGGCCAGGGGTGCAAGACCGGGCGCCGAGATCCCGGCCATCGCCCCGGAAACCTCGTCGATCGTCACGTCGAAGAAATTCATGCGCGGCGCGCCCAGAAACCCCGCGACAAAGAGGTTGCCGGGGTTGCGATAGAGTTCGAGCGGCGAACCGACCTGTTCGATCGCACCGCGATTCAGCACGACGATGCGGCTCGCCATCGTCATCGCCTCGACCTGGTCGTGCGTGACGTAGATCATGGTCGCGCCGAGTTCAGCATGGAGGCTCGAAAGCTCCACGCGCATCTGCGTCCGCAACGCCGCATCGAGGTTCGACAGCGGTTCGTCGAACAGGAAGACGTCCGGCGAGCGCGTGATTGCGCGTCCGATCGCGACGCGTTGGCGCTGGCCGCCGGAGAGCTGCTTTGGCCGTTTGTCGAGCTGGTCCGTGATCCGGAGGATCTTCGCTGCGCGTGCGACGGCGGCGTCAATTTCCTCCTTCGGACGCTTGGCCATGCGAAGCCCGAAGCCCATATTCTCTGCGACCGTCATGTGGGGATAGAGCGCGTAGGATTGAAAGACCATGGCGATGCCGCGATCGCCCGGTTCTTCCTTCGTCACATCCCGCCCGCTGATCAGGATCCGCCCCGAGGAGATCGTCTCGAGCCCGGCGATCGTCTTCAGGAGGGTGGACTTGCCGCAGCCGGACGGTCCGACCATGACGATGAACTCGCCGTCCTCGACGGAAAGGTCTATTCCGCGAAGGGCGTGGTAGGCGCCGTAGCTCTTCTCGATCCGGTGAAGTTCAAGGCTTTTCATGGTGTTCCGCTCGCTACGGTTCCTGGACTTGGCAAAGATCGGCGAGGAAGCTGCAGTCATCCCTTCACCGCTCCCATGGTAAGTCCTGAGATGAAGTGTTTTTGCATGAGGAAGAACATGACGACCGGCGGCACGGCGACGATGATCGTGCCGGCCGAGATCAGGTTCCAGGCGGAGACCCATTCGCCGCGCAGGTTCGCAAGTCCTGCCGTCACCGGCTTGACATTGTCGCTCACCGTCAAGACCACCGCCCAGAAGTAGTCGTTCCAGATGAAGGTGAAGAGCAGGATGGCGAGCGCCGCCAGCGCCGGCCGGACGAGGGGTACGACGACATGGTTCAGGGTCTGGAAGGGTGTCGCACCCTCGGCACGCGCGGCCTGGAACAGTTCGTCGGGCAACGCGGCGATGAAGTTGCGCATGAAGAGCGTCGCGAAGCCGGTCTGGAAGGCGACGTGAAAGATGATAAGCGCCGTGGTTGTGTCATAGAGGTTCAGCCTCACCATGAGATCGCGCACCGGGATCATCATGATCTGGTGCGGCAGGAAATTGCCGCCGACGAAGAGCGCGAAGATCAGCATATTGCCCGGGAAGCGGTACCGCGCCAGCACGAAGCCCGCCAGCGTCGAAAGGATCAGCACGCCGATCACCGAGGGAATGGTGATGACGAGGCTGTTGAGGAAATAGCGCGCCATCGGAGTCTGCGTGAAGACGGCCGTGTAGTTCTCGACGACGGCGATTTCCGTCGGCCAGCCCCAGAGATTGCCGCTCATCACGTCCGCCATCGAGCGGAACGAGGTTAGGATCACGGCGAAGAGCGGCGCAAGCCAGATGATGAGGATCGCTCCGACGAGCGTCATGTAGAGCCTGCGGCTCGCATGCGCAGTTTCGGGTATGGGACGGGGATACATCAGGCGCCCCTTTCTTCCGCGCGGATAATGCGCGTGAGATACCAGACGATGAAGACAGCCATGATCACGAAGAGCACCGAGGCGATCGCCGCGCCATAGCCGAAGCGGTAGGAAAAGATCGACTGTTCGAACATCTGGTAGGCCAGCACGGACGACGAGCCGAAGGGGCCGCCCCGCGTCATGACCGAGATCATGTCGAAAGAGCGCAGCGCACCCACCACCGTCACGGCGATTGCGATGAAGGTGACTTGCGTCAATTGCGGCAGCACGATGTGGCGCAACATGTTCCACCCGCGCGCGCCGTCGACGCGGCCGGCACCGATCAGCTCCTCGCTCAGGTTGTTGAGCCCGGCGAGGTAGAGAACCATGCAAAAGGCGATCTGCGACCAGAGGGCGGCGACGACGATGGCAAAAGTGACGAAGTGTTCGTCCGACAGCAGCGCCGGAGCGTTCGCCCCGAATGCGCGGAAGATGAGCGCCAGTAGCCCGAACTCAGGCGTGTAGACCCAGGTAAAGACCACGCCGACGGCGACCGAGGCGAGCACCAGCGGTATGAAGAACATCGATTTGATGAGGCGCATACCCTTTATCTTCTGGTTGACCAGCAGCGCGATCGCGAGCCCTATCGGCGGCGCGAGCATGAACATGACGAGCCAGATGACGTTGTTCTTGAGCGAGACGTAGAATTGTGGATCGTCCATCAACTCGCGGTAGTTACCCAGGCCGATCCAGACCATGGGACCGAAGCCGTCCCAGTCGTGCAAGCTGATCCACAAGCTTTGGATGGAGGATGCCAGGACAACCACGGCGAAGAGGATCGCGCCAGGCAGGATCAGGAGTGTCGGGGTCAGCCACCAGCGGTGGCGGCGCCAAAGGCTCGTCATGCGTGGAAGTCCCTGTGTGGGTAAGGGAAGGGCGGGACCGCAGCAGCCCAGCCCCGAGGTTATTGAGGAAGGTCTCAGAGCTTGAAGATCCGCCGGCGAGTTCCCTCCAGCCGCTGCAGGATGGCGTCCCGGCGCTCCGGTCGGGCCATGAACTCCTGGAAGCCGACAAGACCAGCCTGAGCCATGTCAGGATCTGTGTCCCGATCGTAAAATTGCGACGTGCCGGCAACTGCCTTGAGACTCTCTACGGCGGCGTTGACGAGCGGATCCTTGCTTGGCGGTAGGTCGTTGCGCGGCGGAACATTGCCGCCCGGCTCCAGATAGGCGGCCAGATTCTCCGGCTTGTAGAAATGGGTCAGGAATTCGCGCGCACCCGACTTGTTTTTGGCGTTTGTCGGAATGTGCACGGAGTTCAGCGAGAATTCCTCATACCGGCCGAGGCCATCGTCGATCACCGGGAAGGGAGCGAAGGTGAGTTGCGGCAAGTCTTGTTCGGGGAAAGCCGCCCGGACAAACGCACCGAGGTTCATTATTCCGGCCCGCTTCTGAGCGAGGAAGGCGCCTGCCTCCTGCCACCCGAAGGAGGTATGATCCGGCGTGAAGAAGCCCTGCTTTATCAATTCTTCCCAATGTTTAAAGACCGGCTTCAGCGTCTCATCCGTATAGGCCATCTCCCCGTTCATCAGTGCGAAGTGTTTGTCGAGACCATTGATACGGAGGTTCATCTGGTCGAACCATCCGGCCGCCGGCCAGAGGTCCTTCGTTCCCATGGCGACCGGCGTCAGGCTCGCACTTTTGCACTTCTCGCCGAACGCAAGGAAATCTTCCCAGGAAGCGGGGACCTTCAGCCCGTGCTCGTCGAAGACGTCCTTGCGGTAGAACATGCCCCAGAGGGTGCCGCCTGTCGGCAGGCCGTACTGCTTGCCCTCGACCGTCACCGAGCCGGCGGTAGCGCCCAGCACATCGGCATATTTCTCCTTTTGGAAGAGGTCGGAGATGTCGTCGAACAGGCCGCGTGTCACGAAGGCGCGCATGCGGTTGCCCGAAAACCAGAAGCAGACGTCCGGCGCACCGGCGACGAGATAATTGCGGATCGCCGTCTTATGGGCCTCGTGGTCCATATTGTTGACGACGACCTTGGTGCCGGCCGCCTCTTCGAAATCCGGCAGCAATGCGCCGCAGGACCTCTGCCGTATTGGCGTTGCTCTCGGCGGAGATGATCGTCACCTCGCTCGATTGGACGAGAGCGGGAATTGGAAACCCGCTCAAGACGGTAGAAACTCCGGCGGTGCCCTTGAGGAACGTACGTCGGGACAGGCTGCGCTCAATCCAATTGAAAGTCACTCGATAATCCTCCCTGGAATGGCTCGATTAAGGCGCTTCGCCCCGTCTCCTCCCAGGGCTGGCTGCCGGCAAAAGGATCCCCGTGCCGGCAACGCATTGCGTCGCCTGCTTTCGCTGCGGGATTTCTGCATTTCAGCCGGTCGCGGATCAGGGTTGACCCGCTTGATCGGCGCGCTCAGTTATGCATAGTCGCGGAGACGAGGCAATATTAATTTACAAAATAAAATAAGGACAGACGTGAAGACGAAGGGTGACCAAAGCACGACGCGTGCGATGAACCGCCGGCTTATCCTCAACCTGCTCCGACGCGAGGGCCCCAAGAGCCGTGCCGAAATAGCCGCCACCACGGGCCTTAGTCCCGCGGCCGTTACCTTTGTGGTGGGCGACCTCATCGAGGAGGGGTTGCTCATCGAAGGTCAATCCGTTGCCGGCGCACAGGGGCGGCGTCCGATCCCGGTCGCCATCGACTATGCCGGCGGTGTGGCGCTAGGCTTCAAGCTGATGGCAGGCAGCGTCGAGTGCGTCGTCACTGATCTAGAGACGACACCGCTCGCTTCCCTGCGGCTGCCGCTGCCGGCGCATGATCCCGATACGATTGCCGATGCCCTCGCGGGAGCGGTGCCGAAGCTGATTGCACTCGCCAACCGGCCGGCCACCCGGCTCGCCGGGATTGGCATCGCCATGCCCGGGGTCATCGACAATCAGCGGGCGGTCTGTATTCGGAGCAACCGGTACGGTTGGGACAATGTACCACTGGGTGATCTCGTGGCGCGCCGAATCGGGGTACCCGTCTGGCTGGAAGACGACACCAATGCCTATGCGATCGCCCAGCAGCTTTTCGGCCTCGGACGGCATTACAAGACCATGGGTGTTCTTGCGATTGGGGTGGGGGTAGCCTGTTCTTTGGTGCTGGATGGTAAGCTTTATCGCGGCGCGCACGGCGCGGCCGGCAAGTTCGGCCATTTCCCACATGTGGAGGGCGGCAGACCCTGCGAATGCGGCAAGCGCGGCTGCCTTATGTCTTACTTCTCAGAGCCGGCAATGCTTCAAACCTGGCACGAACGCAGCGGCCGACCGGAGACGGACGGACGGGCCGAAATGGTCGCCGCGATTGCCGCCGGCGACAAGGCCGCTCATTCGGTCATGCGCGAAGCGGGTGAAACTTTGGGCCGGCACCTCGCCGGTCTGATGAACGTGATCGACCCGGAGGTAATCGTGGTCGGCGGCGAAGCAGTCGCCTACGGAGACGCGCTCTTCGGACCCTTGCGAGCGACCCTTGAACGCTTTGCATTCCGTCAAGCACCGCCTGTTCTACTAGATTGGGAGGACGATTCCTGGGCGCGGGGTGCAGCGGCGCTCGTGACTCAAAAGCTATTCGACTTCGAGACAACGGCGGGCAATGCCTGAGCGCGCCTGACCCGGAAGTCGCGACATTGCACCGCAGCCGCCACGCCTTCCAACGCTCGCGCCAACCGCCGCCACGATTTGCCGTATGGACTGCAACTCGCGAGTTCATACGCCGGTGATCTTGCCAGCAGGAGGTGCTCCCCGAGATGGGCAAGGATGGAGCTTCAGGAAAGCGCAGTTGGTGCCGGTCGCGTGAGCGCCTCTCCGGAAATGCGGTATCAGCCGCGCAATCCGGCTGTCATGGCCGAAGTCGAGCGCCTTCTCACGGGCCGCACGCGTGACATTCGTCTAAGAGGTGAGCTCGGTCGCCTGTTCCAGGAGCGTTCGTGGTCGCGTACGGCCAAGATCATTCGCGCGTGGATGATATGGGTGACCTTGCTGGACGTGCTGACGCTGGGTCTCAACGCGATCCTGCTTCCGAAGGCGGTCGTGCTCTCGATGCTTCCGCCGGCCTGCATTCTGCCGCCCGCGGCGCTGGCCACCGCCTATGTCTGGCGAAAACCGCGCGGTGTGCGGCTGCAAAGGATGTCCCTGCTTGCGGGCCTGTTCCTCATCCTCCTTTCGGTTGCGCTGGTGGGCGTGAGCGCCGGTGGGGAATTCCATGAGCGGCACCTGAACATCATGCTGTTCGTCGCCATCACCGCCATCATCATTTTCGCAGTTCCTTTGGCTTGGACGGTGGCAGTCGCCTCTTTCGCGCTCGGCCTCTACCTGATCTTTCAGTTGCAGAATCCGATGCTGGAGAGGGGCAGTGCCGTGGCTGGAACGCTGTTTTTTGCGAGCGGTATTGTTGCGACCGTCGTTGCCCGACGCACGATAACGATCCTGGCCCAGAAGACCTTCCTTCTCGAACTTCGCGACATGCGGCGGGTAGCGGAGCTGGCCGACGCCAATGCCCGGCTGGAGCGCCTCGCAAAGACCGATCCCTTGACCGGGATCGCTAACAGGCGCTGGATGATGGAAACCCTCAGCCGCCTCTGGAGCGCAGGCGCGGAGCGGCGGCCAGGCACCGCCATGCTGATGTGCGACATCGACGATTTCAAGAACCTGAATGATCGGCTCGGTCATGCCGAGGGCGATCGCTGCCTCGTCAAAGTTGCCGGGATCATTCAGAGCAGCGTCAGGCGAAACCGCGACCATGTAGCCCGTTATGGCGGTGAGGAGTTTCTCGTCGTGCTTCCGGGCGCAGATGAAGAAGCGGCGCTGGCTACGGCTGAACGAATCAGGGCGAGCGTCGAAGCTGCCTCCCTTCCTAACCCCGCATCCCGCGTATCGCCTTACGTCACTCTCAGCATTGGCGTGGCGGCGCAGGCGCCAGGTGAAGAGATCATCGCGCCGGAGAAGCTTCAGAACCAGGCTGACGCTGCACTCTACCTGGCGAAACAAGCGGGCCGTAACCGGGTGGTCCTCTATCAGCCTGACCTGCCGACCGTATAGCGCCGCGGGAGCCTGCGCCGCGGCGGCACCCAAGCTCGCGCTGGTGGTCGGCGATGACTGGCTCGGCGCGGAAGGCACGATCGCTCTTTTGCAGCGCTTCGACGTGCAGATGCCGCGGCCGTCTTATCTCGTGGACCGTTGGCTGACGGCGATTTTCACCGCCTATGAGCGCGAGATAACCGAACTGATCCGTGAGCGCGACCGCGCCTTGCTCACACACCGCCAGCCTGTAGGCGTCGAAGCGCGCCAGGACCGTGCGCTGGAGGTCACTTCAGAACCTCGAGCCCTCAGATTGTAGGTGTAGCCGACCCTTGCGGCCGATGCGCGGTGGCGGCATTTCTGCCGCCCCGGGCCACATTAGTTCGGGCAACCCGGATCGCCCGGTTGGCAGACACGTCGCTGCGGCCTGCGGCGGTCATCGTCACCACCGCTCCGGTTGCGGTTGTCGTCGCCGCGGCGGATGACGCGATTGCCATCATTGCCCCCACGTTCGAAGTTCCGGCGGTTGCGATCGCGATCGTTGCGCAGTTCACGGTCAGAGTCCCGCCGCCGATCCACATCGGGCCTGCGGTTGGGCACGCGCTCGACATCCGGAAGGCGATCTGGGCGATCGTCGAAGTCCCGGCGTCTTTCAGAGCTGCGACTAGAATCGGGCCTCCGCTCCAATCTCCGGTCAAATTCCGGACGCTGAGCCGGCCTCCGCTCGAAATCAGGTCTGCGGCTGGGCGGGCGGTCGGGTTCCACACGGCGATCCGGGCCGCGATAGAAGTCGGGCCCGCGGCGCCAGCGATCGCGGTCGCGATAAAAGTCACGGTCGCGGTAGTGACGATCCCAATAGCTGCCGAAGCTGAAGACGACGACAGGAATACCGAGGCGGCGATAATATTGAGGGCCCACATAAACCCGGCGCTGTTGATAAAGTGCCTGGATATATCGCCCGTGCACCCATCCACGGCCGTCGTAGAACTCCACGTCGCACCATGGCACGTCGGCAAGACAGCCGTAGATTTCGATAGATTCGCCAGCCGGTATTACGGTAATCGCCGGATATGCTGTGCTTGGGCCGGCGCGCATATTGACGTTCGCCGTTGCGAAGCCTTCTGCCGCCTGAGCGATCGACGGAGCAAGCAAAAGCATACCGGTCGCGGCAATTTTCAAAAGCGTGGATTTCATGTTTTCAACTCCCTGGAGGCCTGCGTCCTGCCACCGCATCCGGAACTTGCTGTACTTCGGGCTTTTCCGGTCCCGGGCATGGTGGGAGCGCTCGACAGCTTGCGTCAGGCGGCCACCATCCTCTTGTCTTTCAATGGTTTATAGCGCCTTTTGCATGAACGCAGCTTGAACACTTAGGCCGTGAGCCCCTTCCAGTCTCTTCAGCACCTGTGCCTGGCAGAAATGGGCTCTGAGCGCTCCGAGCCCTGCCAGAAGTCCAGGGGCCATCGGTAACACGCGCCTAGCGCCCATCAGTGAGGGCGGGCACGAAACCGCAGCCGCAACCAAACGACGACCGTCCCGCGATCATTCACGCGTTAATCGCTTGAGGGATCTACAGACGGTTCTCCCATCGCCACAGGAACAGCTTCGGCGCCTGGCAGCGATGGGAAAACGGGCGTGAGGAGCATCGGGAGGATGCGATGCAGAAGGGCGCCGCCGAGCGGCACGGCATTCCATCCGGAGGTGCGGTTGCCATGGGTTTCCGCCAGGCCGCGGGGCTCGTCCAGCAAGGTGAGCAGCAGGTACCGAGGATCGTCCGCCGGTACGATGCCCATGAAGGATGTGACGTTGAGAACCTTGGAATAGCGGCCCTGGACCACCTTTTCCGCCGTACCGGTCTTGCCGCCGATCACGTAGCCGGGGACAACGGCCTTCGTGGCTGAGCCGACGGCGGTGTTGAGGCGCAGGAGGTGGCGTATCGCCTCACTGGTGTTCGCGGACACGAGGTTTTCCGCCATGGTTCGTTCGGACACGGGGCTGTCCTTTATGAAGGTGGGCCTGATCAGCTTTCCGCCATTCGCCAAAGCGGCGACGGCCATGCTGGCTTGCAGGGGCGTCACGGCGACCCCGTGGCCGAAGGAAACCGTTGCCGTGGTTACCTCGCTCCAGGAGGAGGGCCGCAGCGGTGCGGCGCTCTCCGGCAGCTCGGTCGCAAGCTGAGACAAAACGCCGAAACGTCCGAGAAAAGTCCGCAACGCTTCGGGGCCGAGCGCCAACGCCATTTTCGCCATGACGATGTTCGAGGAGTGAATGAAAGCTTCCGGAATGGTGAGCGGCCTGTATTTCCCGCGATAGTCGTGGATGCGCTGCCGTCCAAAGCGCAACGGTCTGCTCGCATCCACGACGGATTGCAGATCGAACCGGCCCGACTCCAGCGCCATTGCCGTGGTCAGAGCCTTGAACGTCGATCCCATCTCGAAAACGCCGGCGGTGACGCGGTTTATCCGGTCGGGCTTGAAGGCGTCCACCGGATTGTTCGGGTCAAAGGCCGGATAGGAGGCGAGCGCCAGTATTTCGCCATTCGTGACGTCGAGCAGGAGCCCGGCACCCGCGGCAGCTGCGAATTTCGTGACGGCTTTACCGAGTTCCTGCTCCATGGCGTACTGAACGCGCAGGTCGATTGAAAGCTCGACCGGCTGGAGCTCACGCCCCTTAAGTTCGATGCCGGTGCCGCGCAGGTCCGCAAGCCAATTCGCGTCGATCCATTTTTCGATGCCGGCGATGCCGAAATTGTCGATGTCCACGGCCCCAAGGACATGGGCAGCCAACGGACCGTTGGGATAGAGCCGTTGATTTTCGGGCCGAAAGCCGACCGCCGCCAGTCCGGAATCGATGACCGCCTGCTGTTTGTCCGGTGGTATCTGCCGCTTGATCCACGTGAAGGCATCCTTGCGTCGGAGACGGGTATGGAGTTCGCGTGCGTCGAGTTCGGGGAAGATCGAAGTGAGTTTCTCGACCACCTCGTCCAGATCGGGAATAGACCGCGGCTCGACGTAGAGTGACGCGGTCGGAATGTCGGTCGCGAGCAGCTGTCCGTTCCTGTCGACGATTGCAGGTCGTCCACCGGGAGCCCTGTCATAGGTGAGGCGGGTTTCGCGGCCAGCCTCTTCCTGCATGCCGAGTTGCACAAGTCGTATGAACGCGCCGGCGAAAATGGCGGCGAACGCTGCCATGATGCAGACGATGCGTAACCGCCTGCTGCGTGCCCTGCTCCGCAGGGCGAAGGCGTGCTTCCTCATTTCGATCCCTCGACGAGATAAGAGGCAATGGCTCAATAGAGGCCTTGGGGGCTGCCAGAAGCTGCTCGCGCAACGCGGCAGGGAGTTCGGCTCCCTCCGCGCCGAACCCGTCTATGACGGGACAGTCCGTCAAGCACGGCCCGGTTCCCGGTTTGAAGACCTCGACAGCCGAACCGGGGTCTCCTGAAGCGGCCCGCCTGCCCGTGCGGCGGTTCACGCTCGCGAAGGTCAGGCCGTGCGGAACGGGGAAGTCCACGGCAGGTTTGCCACGCATTGCCACCTTCATGAAGTCGATGAAGATCGGGGCCGCGAGTCCGCCGCCCGTTTCGCCGTAGCCCATGGGTTTCGGTGCGTCGTATCCCATGAAGATGCCGGTCACCAGCGTCGGGGTGTAGCCGACGAACCAGACATCCTTCTCGTCGTTCGTGGTCCCGGTCTTGCCGGCGACCGGTGCGCCGAGCTGCGCCACCCGGTGCGCCGTTCCACGCTCGACCACGCCGCGCAGCATCGATGTCACCTGATAGGCCGTCATCGGATCGAGCACCTGCTTGCGGGTGTCGCGAAGCACCGGCTCTTCCTGATGCTGCCAGGTTGCGGCGTTGCATCGATCGCAGGCGCGATCGTCGTGACGGAAGATCGTACGACCGTGACGATCCTGGATGCGGTCGATCATCGAGGGCTTAACGGCGTGTCCGCCATTGGCGAGGACCGCATAGGCCGAAACGAGCCGCGTCAGCGTGGTTTCGCCGGCTCCGAGCGACATCGGCAAGTAGGGGGCGAGCTTGTCGTAGAGGCCGAAGGCGCGGCCATATTCGGCAACGACGTCCATGCCCAGATGCCGGGCGAGGCGCACCGTCATCAGGTTGCGGCTTTTCTCAAGGCCGGTGCGCAGAGTGGAAGGACCGCCGAATTTGCCGTCGTAGTTCTTCGGTTTCCAAAGACGACCCGCCCCGTCCGGCATCGAAAAGGGTGCGTCCATGACCAGCGTCGCCGGCGTGTAGCCGGTATCCAGGGCGGCGGCGTAAACGAAGGGCTTGAAGGCCGAGCCGGGCTGGCGCAAAGCCTGCGTCGCGCGATTGAAGCGTGACTGTGCAAAGGAAAAACCGCCAATGCTCGCCAGCACGCGACCCGTATTCGGGTCCATCGACACGATCGCGCCCTGCACTTCGGGTATTTGTCGCAGGAGGTAACCGTCTTCCGCCTTCTCGACATGAACAACGTCCCCCGGCGAGAGGACCTTGTCGATGGAGTCGACCTGCCTGATCCTGCCTCCGGCAGAAAGCTTCAGCGCCCACTGCATGGTATTGCTGCCGATAAAGCCCGTTTCGGGGCCGGACGGCGAGTGCTCGGGACCGGGCTTTGCACTGCGAAGTCCGATGCGTATACCCGCATCGGAACGGGAGAGCACTACGGCGATCTGCCACTCCTTCACATCCGTCAAAGTCTTCTGCTCAGCCAAGGCGGCCGTCCAGTCGGAGACATCGATATGTGCGACCGGCCCCCGAAAACCCCGCGCCTGGTCGTACTCGACGAGGCCGGCCCGAAGCGCCTTCAGCGCAGCCGCCTGAAGGGTTGGATCAAGCGTCGTGCGCACCGAAAGCCCGGCATTATAGAGAGCCGCCTCGCCATATTGCCCGGCGACTTCCCGGCGCACTTCCTCGGCGAAATAGTTTGCCTCCGCCATCAAGGGGGTTTCCGCCCGAGGCTTAACGCCGAGAGGTCTCGCCATCATGCTGCTTGCCTCCGCGGCGCTGACGAAGCCGTTGCGTTGCATCTGGCCGATCACCCAGTTGCGCCGGCTGACCGCGCGTTCGGGATGCCGGTGCGGGTTGTAGTTGTTGGGTCCCTTCGGCAGAGCAGCGAGATACGCTGCCTCGGCAACGGTCAATTCGCTGACGGACTTGTCGAAATAGGTCAGCGCACCGGCGGCAATGCCGTAGGCCCCGAGCCCCAGGTAGATGTCGTTCAGATAGAGTTCGAGAATTCTGTCTTTGCTGAGCGAGTGCTCGATGCGGATCGAAAGCACCGCCTCCTTGATCTTGCGTTCAAGGGTGCGATCCGAAGAAAGCAGAAAGTTCTTGGCAAGTTGCTGGGTGATCGTCGAGGCTCCGATCATCCGTTGCCGGAGCCCAGATTCACGGCATTGGACCAGGCAGCCTTGACGATGCTCAAGGCATCGATTCCGGAATGGGTATAGAAGCTCTTGTCTTCCGCCGAGAGAAAGGCTGCCTTCACGCGCTGCGGGATCGCGGCGATAGGCAGATACAGACGCCTTTCCTTGGCGTATTCGGCAATCGGCGTTCCGTCATACGCGTAAAACCGCGTCATGAGCGCCGGCTCCCATTCTGCAAGCTTGCGGTGATCCGGCAGATCCTTCGCGATTCCCGACAGATAAACGGCGCCCGTGCCGAAGATAGCCAGCAATGCAGCCGAGGCGATGCCGAATATATAACCGATGACCTTCATGCCGATACCAGTGGCTCCGACCAGACAAAAACTTGACACAGGAGTAGATGCCGCCTGTGGCGGATGCCGCGACGGTCGTGATTGAATGCCTGGAGCGGGATGAGGAAAGTGTGTGCGGCTTTCCGCCCGCATCCCTCTCTAACTTGTTGGAATCGTTCACGTTCGTGATTTTTGGTCGACTCGACCAGAAATCGTCGTGATCTTGTACTGCCTTGAACTGCGGGGAGAATGGCAGAAGCAAGAGCACTCGACAAACGAGCAATCTTGCGGGTAGGCATGAATCAAACTTGGTCTAAACGAAGCTGATTCCATGGAACTCCCAAAACTGCCCCTCAATGCATTGCGTGCCTTCGAGGCATCGGCGCGCCACTGCAGCTTTACCCGTGCCGGACTGGAGCTACGGGTTTCGCAGACCGCGATCAGCCATCAAGTGAAGTCGCTCGAGGATCTGCTTGGCGTCAAGTTGTTCCGGCGGCTGCCGAGGGGCCTCGCCCTTACCGATGAGGGGTCGGCGCTTGCGCCGGTGATGAGCGACGTGTTCAAGCGCATGTGTGCGACCATAAGCCGTTTCGAAGAAGGAAACTTCCAGGAAGTCGTGACCGTTGGCGTCGTCGGCACCTTTGCGATCGGCTGGCTGATGCAGCGCTTGCCGGATTTTCATGATGCACATCCGAACCTGGACCTCCGCATCCTGAGCAATAACAACCGCGTCGATCTGGCCGGCGACGGCCTCGACTTCGCGATCCGGTTCGGGGACGGGTCATGGCATGGCACGGACGCAATGCATTTGTCGGTCGCACCGCTATCGCCGGTCTGCTCGCCTCGGATTGCTGCTCGGCTCAAGGAACCGGTCGACCTCGCCGGAATCGAGCTGTTGCGTTCGTACCGATCCGATGAGTGGGCCCAATGGTTCCGGGCAGCGGGCGCCCAGCCTCCCATCCTGCGCGGCATGGTTTTCGATACCTCGCTGGCGCTGGCAGAGGCGGCCGCCCGGGGCTCAGGCGCAGCCCTCCTGCCGATCACCATGTTCGAGCATTATATCGAGAGCGGGCGGCTGGTGCAGCCTTTCGACATCACGGTGGCAGCGGGTGACTATTGGCTGACATGGCTGAAGTCACGCCAGTTCACCAGGGGCATGACCGCGTTCAAGTCGTGGCTGAAGCAACAATTGCCCAACCCTGCCGGCGTGCCATAGGCGGCAGGTTAGCTGCCGGGGCACGCCCGCCCCGGCATACCTGGCTTCAACCTGGTCGCCGCGCCCTCATGTCAAGGGCGAGTTCGCTGTCCTTGATTTCGCTGGTCGGCGCGAGCATCGAAAGTTCGAACGGCCGCAATGCGCTGCTTTCGGCCATGCGATGCGGCCAATCAGGATTGACGAGCGCGCCGCGTCCGAGCGCGATCATGTCCGCTCCGGCTTCCATCACCTGCTCAGCGCGCGCAAGATCGTGCAGGCTGCCATTGGCGATGAGGAAGAGACGCGGAGCGTGACGACGGGCAAGCGACACGAGAGAGATGTCGCCGCCTTCGAAGGCCGGTTGCCAGGCTTCGAACTCCGTCACGTGAGCGAAATCGGCCGGGCTCCCAGCCAGTGCCTCGAACACTCTCGCCGCCCCCTGTTCCCGCTCCGCCCATTTATGCCGGAAGTCGTTGACCTTCCCCTGGGAGAGGCGCAGGCCGAGCGGCACGGATTGGCCGATGGCCGCGCGCACGGCCTTCAGCACTTCCAGGGATAGGCCCAGGCGAGCGACGATGTCGCCGCCCCAACAATCCTTGCGATGGTTGGTGTAGTCGGTGAAGAACTGATCCAGGAGATAGCCGTTGGCGCCGTGGATCTCGATGCCGTCGAAACCGGCGACCTCGATCGCCAGGCGCGCGGCACCGGCGAAGCCCTCTATCGCGGCGGCGATCTCTGTTTCGCTGATCTCGCGCGGCACGGCATAGGGGCCGTCGCCGCGGTAGCCGGTCATCTGGCTGCCCTTGGGGCGGACGGCCGAGGGACCGACTGTACCGGAACGGTGAGGATTTCCTTGAGACAGCGCGCCGCCATGCATGAGTTGCGCGAAGATCCTGCCGCCGGCCGCATGGACCGCATCGACGACGCGGCCCCAGGCCTCCGCCTGTTCCCGGTCGGTCAGGCCGGGCTGCCCCGAATAGGTCTGCGCATAGACCTTGTCTGTGTAGATGCCTTCTGTCGTCACCAGGCTGAAGCCGCCGCGTGTGAAGCGCTGATAGTAGTGCACCATGCGTTCGCCCGGCACACCGGCGGACGAAGCGCTGATGCGTGTCATCGGAGCGACCGACAGGCGGTTGGCGAAATCGAGACCTTTGAGGCTGGTACCGGTGAAGACCGGTGAGGGGATGATCGCCGGCGCGTTCATGTCAGCGGCTCCTGTCGAGCGCGATGGCCTCGATCTCGATCAGCGCCTTTGGCGAATAGAGCGAGGAAACTTCGATGATGCTGTCGGCGGGATAGGGCGCGGAGAACCACCTGCGGCGCAGTTCTACGATCTTTGCGAAATTTTCCATGGAGCGCAGGAAAATTGTAACCTTGACGACCTTGTCGAGCCCGGAACCGGCGGCCTTGAGGGCGCGATCGAGATTGCCGAAAGCCTGCTCGGCCTGGCGGTCGAAGTCGCCCTCGCCGACGATCTCGCCATTGTCGCCGATTGCCGCCTGACCCGAAACGAAGACGAAGCCATTGGCCTTGATTGCCTGCGAAAGCAGGAACGGCGCATAGGGATCCGGCTTTGTGACGACCTGTTCGAGAAACATGTGGTGTCCTTTCATGCTTGAGTTTTGCTCAGCTTGGCGCTGCCGCCTTGCTCGTCGAGGGCAATATGTTGGTCCCTTCGTGCATTGACAAAAGAGCATTTCTCAGTCGATAGATGAGTTTCACTCATGCGTGGGGAAGTGATGAGAAAGCTGCCGCCGCTTGGCGCATTGCGGGTCTTCGAGGCTGCTGCCCGCCGGCTGAGCTTCAAGGACGCAGCCGAGGAACTCAACGTTTCAGCGACCGCCGTCAGCCACCAGATCCGCCAGTTGGAGGAGACGCTGAACGTCAAGCTCTTCGAGCGCGCAACGCGACAGGTGCATCTGACCGCCGCGGGAAAGACGCTGTATCCGGTGCTGCGCGACGGCCTAGACCGCTTCGAACAAGCGATCGCAGACATGCGCCGCCAGCAGGCGGGACAGGTGGCGCGGCTCACCTCCACCGTCGCCTTCGTCGCGAAGCGGCTGGCGCCGCTCGCAGGCTCGTTTCGCGAGGCGTATCCGGATTGGACGTTGCGGCTCGACGCCTCCAACCGGGCCGTCGATCTGGAGGCGGATGCGGATGCCGCCATCCGTTTCGGCGGCGGCAACTATCCGGGGCTTGTCACGGAGCCGCTGTTTGCGGATCGCTTCGCGCCGGTCTGCGCGCCGCGCCTCGTTCAGACCAGCGCTGCCGATCTCCGGCATGCGACGCTCATCCATTTCGATTGGGGTCCGGCACGGCGCGACGATCCGCGCGCGCCTGTGTGGCGGCAATGGCTGGCACGGGCCGGAGTGGCCGACATCGACGCGAGCGCGGGAATTTCATTCACCGACGAAATCCACGCGGTCCAGGCCGTGCTGGCCGGGCAGGGGATCGGGTTGCTGAGCCTCACCCTGGTCGCGGAAGAGCTCGGCTCCGGCATCCTCGTCCAGCCATTCGAACTGTCGCTCGAAGGCGACCGCTGCGATCTCGTCTACAGCCCGCGCATGGCCGACCGGCCCGCGACGCGCGTGCTGCGCGACTGGGTGATGGCGCAATTCGGCGATACGGAGCATCGACTCGGCCGGCGGTCACTTGCCCAGCCTCGCGCTTAAAGCACGATGTTCGTAGGTCGGGTGAACCTAGAAACATGCCTGATCTGCCTTCCCGACGATCATCTCGCCGACATGACCGCTCCCCGAAATAAATGCGCACCCGTTGGACGTTCACGCCGCCTCGCCCGTCACCCGCCAGATCACGTCGCCGACATCGTCCGCCACCAGCAAGGAGCCGTCCGGGCCGAGGCTGACTCCGACCGGCCGTCCATAGGACGCACGCTCGTCGGGCGAAAGGAAGCCGGTCAGAATGTCGCGCGGAGGGCCGGCGGGGCGTCCGTTTGCGAACGGTATGAAGGCAACCTTGTAGCCGCTCAGCGAGCTGCGGTTCCAGGAACCATGCTGACCGATCACCATCCCATCCGGGAAGCCGGGCAGAGTGCCTGCGGGAAGCCAGCAAAGACCGAGCGATGCAGTGTGTCCGCCCAGGGCATAGTCCGGCGTCAAAGCGGTTGCGACCAAGGCCGGATCCTGCGGCACCCGGTGGTCCACGATCTGCCCCCAGTAGCAATAGGGCCATCCATAAAAACCACCGTCGCGAACGGATGTCAGATAGTCGGGAGGCGTCTCGTCGCCCAGCCCGTCGCGTTCATTGACGACCGTCCAGAGTGCATCTGTCGTTGGCTCCCATGCCATGCCTACTGGGTTCCGCAAACCGGAGGCAAAAATGCGGCGTTCACCACTCTCGAGGTCAAGCTCGTGAATGGCCGCCCGTCCTTCCTCGGCCGCCATGCCGCGCTCGCCTATGTTGCTGAGCGACCCGACGCCGATGAAGAGCTTTCGTCCATCGCGACTGGCAAGCAGGCTGCGTGTCCAGTGCCCGCCGCCCTTGAAGTCTGCGAGCTTTCGCCCTGTCGCGCGGATGCTGGTGTCGCCCGTTTCATAGGGGAATGCGAACACCCCGTCTGTGTTGCCGACATATAAGGTATCGCCCAGCAACGTCATGCCGAACGGCTGATTGAGCCCGTCGAGAAACACGGTGCGTTTTTCGGCCACGCCGTCGCCGTCCGCATCGCGCAAAAGCGAGATGCGGTTCGGACTTGCGCCCACTGCAGCGGCGCGTTTCATTGTGCTGAACATAGCGTAGTCGAAGGCAGATTTGATGCCCCCGGGCTCGCTGAGCGCCTCGGCGACCAGTACGTCGCCATTCGGCAACACCTCAATCCAGCGGGGATGCTTGAGACCGGCCGCGAATGCGTTCACCTTCAGCCCAGCCGCCGCAGTCGGCACTTGCCCATCCGTCCATCCCCTGGCCGTAGGCATTTTCAGCGTGGGAATGCCTTGGGGCTTGGCTCCCGGGATCTTCGGGGCGCTACCATAGGCGGGTTCCAGAGAAGCGCCGTTCTGGCGGCGAACAAGGATTGCTGCGGCACCGATCAGTGCGACCAATCGACCAAAAACGTCTGACAGGCCCATGTGTCCTCCTAACCTTTTGCGAAAGCTAGCCGAAGCGCCCGCGGGTGGATACCCTCAAACTGCATTGTTCTGTGGCTGGGAGACTTCTCCTTTTGCCGATTGCCTGATCCGCCAGCGCTGCTATCGCGGTCGCTCGCGTCTCCCTCGCAAGCGTCGGAGGGGGTGCGCTGAGGGGGACCAAAGTCGCCCAATCGGAACAATCCGCGTCGTGGTCGATTACAAAGGAGCTGCCAGCTACGTTGGATGGGATGATGGCAAAGATCCCCGGGACGCAATCTCTCCCGCCAGTGCTTGAGCCGCGAACGGGAACGCCGAGCCCCAGGCTGGCCGAGAACGAATTTCGCCGCCGCTTCCTCAGCCGTTTCCAAGACCCGGTTTTCAGTGGTCTTCGCCCGGAACTGGATAAGATCGCCGCGGCGGCTTGGGATGCCTATTCCAACGAGCGAAAAGCACCTAAGACGCGCAAGGCTGGCACTGCATCCAAGGACCCCGATTACGACCTGTCCGTCGATTGGCTCGCGGCGCGCGACGCAATTCATGCTGCGCAAGAGCGTCACTCGGATCCTCGGGGGCCCGCGCGCATCCTGTTGATCAGCGGGTCATCGCGCAGCGAACACACTTGTCCCGGCGAAATGTCGAAATCCTATCGGCTGGCGCGGATCGCGCAGGCAACGATCGATCAAACGTCGGGGGTGAAGACCAGCATACTCGAGTTGCATCGCCTTACTTCGGAATATGGGCGAACGATCCACCCGTGCAAGGCCTGCTTTTCCACCTCGCCGGCCCTCTGCCACTGGCCGTGCTCCTGCTATCCCAAAACTACTCGCTTGGCCAGGTCGACGACTGGATGAACGACATCTATCCGATGTGGGTAGAGGCGCACGGCATCATGATCGTCACGCCTGTGAACTGGTATCAGGTCTCGTCGCCGGTAAAGCTGATGATGGATCGGCTGGTTTGCGCGGATGGCGGCAATCCGGACCCCACCCTGACACAGGGCAAGGATGCGAAGCTCGCGAAGGCGCTTGAACTCCAAGGCTGGAACTATCCTCGGCATCTCGCCGGGCGGCTCTTCTCCGTCATCGTTCACGGGGACGTGGAGGGGGCCGAGAACGTTCGACGCAGCCTGTCCGACTGGCTGTGCTACATGCATCTCGAGCCGGCGGGGCCCTTGGCGGAGATGGATCGCTATATCGGCTACTGGAAGCCATACGCGCTCAGTCACCAGGAGCTTGATGCGGATGAGGCCGTGCAGGAAGAGGTCCGCAATGCGGCGCGAACATTGGTGGAGGCGGTGATGCTCAAACGCGCCGGCAAGCTCGTTTCGGCCTGTGGCGAGCTCCCGGCCCCACGGCAGAAATAGTCACGCTCTGGCCCTTGCGAAGCGATCTGAGGAACAACTCATATCCAGGAGCGTTGGGCCACCAAAGGAGGAATAACGATGGCCGACCCTAATCTGCATCAATCGCATGACCTCATCGCCAGCGACATGGTCGTGGGCACCACTGTCTACGACATGAACGGCAATCAGGTAGGCTCAATAGAGAGGATCATCCTGGAAAAACGCGGTGGACGCGTCGCCTATGCCGTGATGAGCTTCGGCGGCTTTCTCGGGGTTGGGCATGAACACTATCCGCTTCCCTGGGAAATGCTCGACTACAATACGGATCTCGGCGGGTTCCAGGTGAACATCACAAAGGAACAGGTCGAAGGAGCCCCGCGCTATCCCGCAGACCGGGAATATGACTGGGGGCCCGAAAGCGGCCGTAAAGTCTACGATTATTACGGGATTCCGCCCTACTGGGTATGAATTTGCAAATGCTCAGCGCTCCCCGTCCGCGTTGCTCGGGGAGTGCTGTCCATTGCCGCTTCGCTGCCGGATCATGATTTCGAGCGGTGTTCATCGCGGAGCGCCTTCACGGCAAGCGCCAACAGGACGTGACCTATCCGCCTGGATCGGGACTACTCCGAAAGTGCGCTGCTAAGTACTCTCCCGCGCTGCTCTCGTGGCTTTCCACGTCTCGTGTCCTTGCGCCCCGGGCAGGGGCCTCGCGCAGTTTCGGCTGCGTCATCAGCGGCTCGTTGACGGGTGAGACGGCCGGCCGCATACCCAGCTTCAAATGCTTCGCGTGTTCGTGCCATGTCACGGTTGCACCGGGCAACATGTCCCAGCCCTCGCCACCATTCTTCCCAAGCATCCGTTACTTGCATCTGAACCTCCCTGGCGCAGCCGGGACCGCTTCGTGTGGACGTTGAGGCCGAACGGTCGTCGGCCGCATTGCTGGCGAGGTCGTCCGAGGTGACACTATTCAGCAGCAATACACATCGCGAGCCCGCCGTTTGCCCTTTGGAACTACGTCGCGCGCATTCCCGGCTGAGTGCCAAGCAATATGTATCATAGCATGATATACGCAAACAATGTAATCGGTGCCTTTCGGCGCACAGGGCACCGTTCAGCTCGTCAAGCGTTGATTGTCATGCTTCTGTCCTATGGGCCTCTTGCAAACCTCAGCACGATTGCTCGCCTCTCGCGAACGCGGATTCAAGTTGCCTCCACGAGAAGTCATTAGCACCCGGCGCGGTGGGCGTTCTGGTGTCAGACCCGGTTAGTCGTCTATTCAACACCAACTGCTCAGCGTTTCCCTGAAAACGGAAGGCCGATTCGGGCGACTGAAGCTAATGTGATCCTGGTTTCACGGTAGTCCTGACCCTCGTCACTGCCTCGAGCGTGCGGTGGACCGGACACTTGTCGGCAATTTCGGCGATCTTGCCGCGAAGCTCCTCCGAGACCCCGCCATCAATGGAAATGACGCGTTCGAAACGATCGATCCTGCCGCTGCCGCTGCGTTCCTGTTCGGTGCACTCCTCGCAATCTTTTGCATGGATCTTCGCGTGCGAGACGTTGACGCCGATGCGTCCGAGCGACAGCTGCTTATGGTCGGCATAGAGGCGCAGCGTCATCGAGGTGCAGGCGCCAAGTGCAATGGACAGGAAGTCATAGGGCGATGGTCCGGAATCGAGCCCACCCACGCTCTCGGGTTCATCGGCGAACAGCCGATGACCGCCAGCCTGAATCGCGTTCTGAAACTTGCCTTGGCCCGTTTCCATCACACGCACATGTTCAATCGGTCCGGTGCCCTGCGGCGTATCGGCGGCAAGATAGCGCGTCAGCCATGACGAAATGATCCGTCCGGCAAAGGCCGCATCCTCAGGGTCGGTGAGCAGGTGATCGGCACTGTCGAGCGAAACAAAACTTTTCGGATGCCTCGCCGCGCTGAAGATCTCAGTAGCGTTCTCGATTCCGACCGTCTGGTCCAACGGCGCGTGAAGAATGAGAAGCGGTTTTCTCAGGCTCGCAATAGAGTCATTTATGCGCTGTGCACGCGCGTCTTCGACAAATTGCTTTCTGATGAGGAACCTGCGCCCGGCAAGATCAACTTCGGCCGACCCGGTCTTCTCGATCTCCTCGAGACTCGCTCCGAAGTTCTTCAAGACGTGGCCGACATCGGCCGGCGCACCGATCGTAGCAACGGCGCGGACCTCAGGAATGTCCCCGGCGACGGCCAGGACGGCGGCGCCGCCGAGTGAGTGGCCGATCAGAAGCGACGGCGCTTGATAGTGTTGGCGCAGATAGTCGGCGGCTGAGAGCAGGTCGGCAACATTGGAGGAGAAATTGGTCGAGCCGAACTCACCTTCGCTCGACCCCAAACCCGTGAAATCGAAACGCAGAACAGCGATACCTTCGCGCGCCAGCTCTGCTGCAACGCGGCGCGCTCCCGCGAGATCCTTGGAACAGGTGAAGCAATGGGCAAAAAGCGCGTAGGCGCGCAATGGCCCGTTCGGTAGATCAAGGCGCGCGGCGAGCGTCGCGCCGGAATGGCCGGAAAATTGGAGCCGTTGCGAGTTGAAAGACATGGTGACTTCTCCGCTGCAAGGAAATCATCATTCTACATCCGCAAGGCCATACGGCGAGACAGAACGGCGCCGGCGCGCTCGCCGCCTTTGAACTCGGGCCCACTTCAAGAGTTTGCTTGAACAGAAATTGTATCATGCTATGATATAAAACGGAGGAGGAGAAACATGGCTGAAACGAATGACAGCGGTTGGGCGGCGTACCGACCTTCCAAGAGTGTATGGTTCTGGTCGGTTGTCGGCTCATCGATACTGACTATGGTCGTCGGTTTCACATGGGGCGGTTGGACGACAGCAGGGCGTGCCGGATCCATGGCCGATCTCGCGGTCCGGCAGGCTCGTGCAGAGCTCATTTCAAACGTTTGCGTGCACAATTTCGTGTCCGCCCCCGACGCGGCACAAAACCTTGTGGAACTCAAGTCGAAGTCCAGTTGGGAACAAGACAATTTCATCGAGGAGGGGGGCTGGGCGGTCGTTGCTGGTCTGTCGAAGCCCGTTCCGGATGCGGCCGATACCTGTGCCGATGCGCTTGTAAGCTTGGAGGAACTTCCATCGCTCTCGGAAGTCGAGACGAGCAGCTGAACGGCGTCTTTGGACGAATATTGGCTGTGGCGGCTGGGGCGAGGGAAGGGGCAGCCTGAAATGATTTCAGGCTGCCCCTTCGGCATTTGATACCTCAGCTTGCCAAAGACATGCCCTCGCAATGACAGCATTAGGCGATATAGTTCGCGAGCGCGGCACTTTGCGGCATTCGCCGTTCAGATAAGTGGGCGCTCGCGCCTCCTCCCTCCTGAGGTGCAACCAGTATATATCATAACGTGATTCAAACAAAGGATGTTACGAATGCCCTCCGGCGCAGGTTCTAGGTCCCGCACACAAGTCCCTGAGATTGCCGATGAGGAGGCGCTTGATCCGGGGGTGTTCGAGGGGCTGGCCGGAGTCAGGCTGGCCATGCGTCGCTTCCTCTCCTTCAGCGAGGCGGTCCTTTCCGAGGCGGGCGTGACTTCGCAACAATATCAAGCACTGCTGGTACTCAAAGTTGCTCCCCAAAGCCGAATCATGCTCCGACAGCTCGCCGAAGAGATGCTGATACAACATCACGGCGCGGTTCAGCTCGTTGACCGGCTGGTGGCGGCTGGACTGGCACTGCGGATCCCATCTGCCGACGACAAACGCCGCGTCCTTGTCGGCCTCACCGATTATGGCGAACGGGTTCTGAACTTCCTGGCCAAAAGACATCTGGGTGCGATGCTCGATAACGAGCCGTTGCTGATTGAATCTCTCTCGCGTCTCCGCGCATTGGCTCGGACCGGGTAACCCCGGTCCAGTCCGCTGGTCGCGTCACGTGGCGAACTGCCCAAACTACCCGATCCGGATCACCGACTCGGAGATGAATTCCAGGTCGGACACCGCAAGGTTCTCAGAGCGGGCCCCTTTACGGAGGCGACCCCGCTGTGTCGTAGTCCGATCAGTGACAAGGACCACGCTGGAGCGCCGAACCGTCGGAGGCGCATTCATCACTGGGCGGTCGAGCTGCCCGGCGCATTGTTGGTACTGGACTTTGCTGCCTGTTCTGTGGGCCCCTTGTACAGCATTCGGCTATAGTCGAAGTTCTCCAGCTGCCTGACCTCAACGACGCCGTAACCGAGTTCGTAGCGTCCGCTACCGCTGGCCCACGCCGCAGGCCCCGCGTAGGGAATGCGCGATAGCCGCGACCGTATATTCTTGTGTCCGCGACCACGGCCGCGAGCCGGCCATCGTTGACCAGAATGTCGCTTATATAGCCATAACGCTCAGCATTGTTCAGGAAGGCGGTGTCTCCGATGATGTCCGTGGCCTTGATCAGCTGCGGCCCGGTCGCCAGGTCCTCCTCCACGGTCGCAACTTGGCCCGCCTCCTTCTTGTGAAGCGCGAAGATCGCCTTTGCCGTCGAGACGGTGGAGGGCCGCGTCCGTGTGGTTTCCGAACCGTTCGATGTTGGTCCTACTACCGACTGATGGCGACGCTGGTTCTATCTGGTCACAGGCTTGCTCGCCCTCACCCGCAGCAAGAGTCTTCCAGCCGCTAATTGCGCCGGGAAACGGCGTATGCGGTCTCGCCAGTCAGGAAAACCTTCTTCCGAATTGAAGGCGTGCTTCAGCTCTGACGCCCGCTTCTTCCCCCGGCCGTTTGGTGCGGGTAGAAACGGCCGGGCAGCCATTCCCTGTAATGCAACACAACGGATGTTCAGCGGTTACAGGAACGAGCCCTCTCGCCCGCCGCTGGGGCTTCCACGCGATTGGATCGCTGACCGCCACATGGCATTGGCGTTCAAGGTATTGGCGACACCAAAGGATCGCACTTCCGCCGGAGAAACGGGATGCAGTGGATTGAAGATCATCGCGAACTTATCACCGCGCTTACCGGGCTGGGGACCTTTGCCGTCTGGGTGGTTTACCTGCAGGTGTTCGTCAGCAACTATCGAAGGCAGCTCCGCGCCACCTTGTTGATTACGCGCGGCGCGGGAGCCGGATTGGACGCTCACTGCTTCCTCAGCAATATGAGCTCGGGACCAGTCCACGTGGCCAGCGTGCTTGTTAAACTGGAGACCCCTGCGGGGTCGCTCATCTGCCCTGTAACGGACATGCTGCATCCGGAAGGAGAGGCTCCGGCCGAAGCTCGGCAGCGCACGCGGCAAGGCCCTTTAGGGAGCGGCGAGATCAGGGATCTGGGTTCCTTCGGTACCCTGATGCGCCACGCGCTGCATGCCAAATCGGAAACCCCGCCTGCCGGCGAATGGCACACTGAGGTTCGCTCCATCATGGTCGAAATCGTGGGCCATTACGGCTCGGAAGACCTTCCCATAGGCGCGCGCAGAGTTTTCGTTGTGCTCGAAAATGCCGGCGGACCGGTGATCCGTGGGCGAGAGCTACAAACGGAGCAAATCAGAAACAGGCGGGACAGAAGAAGGCTGATGGCCGATTTGGAACGTGATCGTTGAGCGTGTTCCCGGCATCGCATAATGTATCGGCTGGAAAGCTGCCGTGCCGGACATCGCCATTGAACGCCTGGTGCGCGCGCTAGGCCGGTTCGGCTTGTTTTCTCTTCTTTTGAAGGCTGTATGTAGGTAACTACCTACATGGAGGTGAGCTGTGGGTATTACGACCCTTTCCAGCCGAGAGTTGAACCACGACGTGAGTAGCGCCAAGAAGGCAGCAAAAAGCGGCCCGGTCATCATTACGGATCGCGGCAAGCCTTCCCATGTGCTCATGGCCTACAATGAATTTGAGCGCTTGACCGGCAAGCACCGCAGCCTTGTCGAGGCTCTCGCCATGCCTGGCCTGTCGGGGATCGATTTCGAGCCGCACCGCGTCGAAATCAGTCCGCGCGACGTGGACTTATCTTGAGATACCTGCTCGATACCAATGTAGTTTCCGAACTGCGCAAGATCGGTGACGGCAAAGCCGATGCCAATGTCGTCGCATGGATCGGAGCGGAAGATGCATCGCGTTTTTTCCTTTCGGCCACCACAATTCTCGAACTGGAGCGGGGCGTACTTGGGGTACACCGCCGAGACGCCGCACAAGGCGCTCGGCTGCGTTCCTGGCTCGATAGTCACGTGCGTCCGGAGTTCGCGGGCCGTATTCTACCAATTGACGATGCGGTTGCGACACGTTGCGCCCACCTGCACATCCCCGACCGGCGCAATGAGGCCGACGCGCTGATTGCGGCGACGGCTCTGGTTCACGACATGACCGTTGTGACACGAAACACCAGAGACTTCGAAGGTACCGGCATTGTTATCCTCGATCCGTGGCAAGGCTGACCTTTCACTTCTATCCGAATACGGGCGGTCGCGGCCGGGCAGCTCGATTGCGGGATCGCCGGATCGAATCCGTTCAAGGCGAGCGATAAAAATCGACCTTCTCACCGAAGCGGCGGGCGCATCTGCCTGTAGCCGATCGTCCGCGAGGGGGCGGAGAGCCCGAAGAATAGAGCTAATGCGGCAGCCGGCGACTCTGCGCCGCAAAATCGGAGACACTGGTGGATCAACTCCTATGGGAAAGACCTTGCGGTCCGCTCTGCCAATTGCCGCATTGGAGGAAGGCGGCAGTACGCTATCTCTCGACGTTTGAAGCCGCGTTGCGTGCACCTATTGGAGGAATAATGAGCGGAGAACTCGCTGACATTTACCGTGCCTACCTGGATTGCCTCAATCGACAAGCCTGGGACGAGCTTGGTCAATTCGTTGACAACGATGTGCAGCATAACGATCGCCTTCTAAGGCTATCGGGCTACCGGGAAATGCTGGTGCAGGACTTCGTAGACATTCCGAATTTGCAGTTCAACATTCAACTGCTTGTCTGCGAACCGCCGCGCCTTGCTGCCCGCCTTTCATTCGATTGCTCCCCGAAAGGCGAGTTCATGGGTCTAAGCGTTAATGGACGTCGAGTGTCCTTCACGGAGAACGTTTTCTACGAGTTCGTAGGATCGAAGATCCGCTCGGTATGGTCGGTAATCGACAAGTCCGCAATAGAGGCCCAGCTCCCATACTAAAAAGAGAGAGAGTTGATCAACGACCGCTTCGGGTGCGAAAACGGTCCTGACACCACCAGCAAGAGCAACGGCCATGGCCTCTTATTCAGTGTTCAGTTCCGTGTATGGGCGGGGGTGTGCAGCGACGCCCCCGCCTTTTCGGCCGCTGCCCGCAAACGCTTGTCTCTCGTCCACAAAGCCACTCGCTTATCGAGAAGAACCGAGGCCAGCAAATGGGCATCCGTGTAGCCGATCCCCATGCTGAAAATGGCGTGGCGATCAACCATCATCATGACCTCGTGGTGCGTTGCGACGAGTGCTTCGCGCTGAGCCATCAGGAATGCTATCACGCTACTGCGTTCCCGAAGACTGCCGAGTGCAAGCTCTCCGATCACGGCCGGATGGCAGAGGAGACGATCGTCCTCAACAATCCTACGCAGCTCGGCATCGGTATGCCGGAAATGATCAATCCAGATTGAAGTGTCGGCAAGAATCACTTGGCAGCTGCGCTCCGGCGGCGTGGAGCTGCCTCCGCATCCGGCATAGTTCCCCCGAGCGCGATGAGGCGTTTTCCTGACTCCACACGGACAAGCGTCTCCAATGCCTGGCGGACCAGAGCGGCGGTTTCTTTCGTGCCGGTTAGGGACTTGGCCGTTTCCATGAGAGCGTCGTCGAGGTTGATAGTCGATCGCATCGTTCGGGTTCCTGATTTTGGTGATACAAATAGCACCATTTGGTGAAGAAATCTACGCCTCGATTGGCCATCGTAGCGACCGCATCGGCCGCACGAGCCTAAGACTGGTTAGGGCCGAGGGTTCGATTCCGCTCAAAGCGAGAGATACAGGTCGATCTTCCCGAACTCCGGAGCGATGGTGAAGTGTAGCGGCATTCGTGACTGGAGAGGCGCTTTTGTCTTTAGTATTTTGTTTCAAATTTCGATCATTATTAAATATAATATCAGAATATTATTGTCATTGCACTTGAAGAGAAGCGTACTATATTTACGCGATCAACTATGAGGTATCGGCTTATCTATCCGGACGCCTCGTGTCTCAGCTGGGAGGAGCGGTTTCATGACGAAAATCGTGGGGTCGGGCGGGGACGATACGCTGCGCGGGACGCACGAGACGGATCGCATCTGGGGCCTTGCCGGCAATGACGACATCGATGGCGGTGGCGGAGATGACCTTATCGATGCCGGTGCGGGAGACGACGTCGTCAGGAGCACAAGCGGCTATGACCGCCTCGCCGGTGGCGACGGCGACGACCGGTTGATCCTCGCCGGGACGGGCGGCGCGGTCACCGGCGGCGCTGGCCACGATACCCTCGCCGTCAATGCCTCCTTGGCGACGGAGGACGTGATCTTCAACGGTCTGCAGGGTCACGCCATGATCGGCCGCGATCCCTCGACGGCCCAGCATGTCTTCTTCCGGGATATCGAGCGCCTTGAGCTGCTCACCGGCAGTGGAAATGACATCGTCTACGGCAGTACGCGCGACGATGTCATCGTGACCGGCGACGGGTCCGACGCGATCACGACGACGCTGTCTTCGGCTGTGATCGATGGCGGCGCCGGACGGGATTTGGTGACAATCGACAATTCCGAAGACGTGGATGGCGTCACCATCGACTTCGCCGCGGGCAGCGCATCGACCGGCACGGTCCTCCGCAACCTCGAGACGGCCCGTGTCTGGACCGGAAGCGGCGACGATACGGTGATCGCCGGCGGACTCGACGATCTCCTCGCCAATACCGGTGCGGGTGACGATCGAATCGAGGGCGGAGACGGCAACGACAACCTGAACGGCGGCCTGGACAATGACGTTTTGTCGGGCGGAGACGGCAATGACGGCCTGAGCGGCGATGCCGGCAATGACCGCCTCTTCGGCGGGGCGGGGAATGACGGCCTGTCCGGCGGGAGCGGAGCCGACACGATGTCCGGCGGCGACGGGGATGACAATGTCAGGGCGGGAGCCGGCAATGATACCCTCGAGGGCGGCGCCGGCGATGACAGAATGGACGGCGGCCCAGGAGACGATCGCCTCTTTGGCGGATCGGGCAACGACATCATGGAGAGCTTCGACGGTCGCGACGTCATCGACGGCGGCGATGGCGACGACCGGATTTCGCGTTTCTCCGGCAGCGGCCCGGCAACGATCAGCGGCGGCGCGGGGAATGACCAGATCCGGGCGTGGGGCTCGGACAGCGTCGACGGCGGCACAGGGGATGACCGGATCGGAGCGGGGAGCTCGGGCAGTGTCGACGGGGAGAAGGCAACGATCACCTCGCGTTCGAAGTGTCCCATCTGCTCGGGCCTGTCGATTTCGACGCGACGCGTGGATCGATCTCGACCGGGCTGACATGGACCCACATCGAGAGCTTCACCGTGTCGAGCGGGAGATTTGGCGATCTTGACGATACGCTGCGTGGCGCCGACGGGGCTGATCAGCTCTCAGCCTTTTTCGGTGACGATCTTCTGGAAGGACGGGCCGGAGACGACCGCCTGTTCGGTGGCGATGACAACGACCGCCTGCTCGGCGGCGACGGCGACGACTTTCTGTCCGGCGATTTTGGCGACGACCGCCTGCTTGGCGGCGCCGGCTCCGACGATCTGCGGGGCGAAGCTGGAGCCGACGATCTGAGTGGCGGCTCGGGTGACGATCACTTGTGGGGACATACGGGCAGGGACCGGCTGTCAGGCCAGGAGGGAGCCGATTATCTGCACGGCGGCGGCGATGCTGACATCTTCCAGTGGTCTGTCTCGTCCCTTGAGACCGATAGCGTCGACCGCATCGCGGATTTCAGCGCTTTGGCGGGCGACATCCTCAGCTTCGCCATCGACGCCGATGGCGAGATCGCCTCGATCCGCAGCTACGCGGATTTCCTGGCGGCCGCGCATGACACGCAGGACGGCGTCTTCGTCACGCTCGACGGGTTCCACGATGCCGGCATCCTGATCGAGGGCGTCACCCTCACGGAGATTTCGGCCGAGAACCTGTCCTTCACCGAGTTTTACTTTTGAGGCGCATGGCGGTGCCCAAACCGGGCATGTCAATTGGCGTCGATTGGAATGTGGCGCTCACCGTGAGGTGCCGCCCAAACGAGTTCAGCCTTCCTCCACGAGGCGGTTGCAGGCCGTCTTCCCGGGATGTTCACGTCCTGGGCTAAGAGGATCGCATGCCGCGCCACTCATGAGGGCCGGCGATTGCGATGATCGTAGCTCCTCGTCGCGACTCCGGCATGCGCTCCGAATGCCGAAGGGCGGCGTTGTTATCGGCGGCACTCATCCGGCATATCGAGGTCGAATTCATTTCGATTTGACCTATCCACGTCGTTCTGGCGACCCTATGAGAGTCGCATCAGAAGAATCGCACGGGAGACGGCATATGAGCCATGAGGCACAGAAAACCATCACCACATGGTACGTCGACCCGGACGCGGAAGACAGGATGGCGGACGGACACGCCCCGATCTGGCGGCATCTCGTCGGGCTCATCGTCGAGCGCGATCTTTCGGAAAAGAACGTCCTCGACTTCGGCTGCAACCAAGGCGGCCTGCTGCGGCATCTTTATGCGATCAGGCCGTTCCGCAAGGCGCTCGGCATCGACATTGCAGAGCAATCCATCGCGAAGGCCGAGGCTCTCAAGGGCAACATTCCCGTCCAACACGCTGTTGGTGGAACGCTCGAAGGCTGGGTCGACGAGTTCGATCTCGCGATCAGCCATGAGGTCATTTACCTCCTCGAGGACATCGACGCCCATGCCGCGGACATCTTCAAGGCTCTGAAGCCCGGTGGAGTATACTATGCCGTTACCGGTTGCCACACCGACAACCCGCTCTGGCCGAAATGGCGCGAGCTCGTGGCGAGGCGCACGAACACCGTCGTCCAGGATCGCTCCATTTCCGATTACTGTCGCGCCTTTGCGAAGGCTGGCTTCGAGGTCTCCGGCCGGAAGCTCGAGTATGACGGGTACATTCCATTCGTCGAGGATGGCTGGACTCCGGATTTTGCCGATGCCCTGAACTATTACACTGAAACCAAGATCGTGTTCCGCCTGATCAAGCGCCGGAACGCAGGAAGCGTGTAAGCTCGACGTCGAAATGCGGCGGCTTGTCCGGGGCGACCTCGACGAACCGCCCCTTCACCCGGAATGTCTTTTCGATCAGGCCGCTTTCGGCCAGCGCCCTCGGCTCCCCGTCGAAGCGCAACTCTCCTTTCTCCAGCAGCGAGATGCGGTCGCTGATGGCAATCGCCTGGTTGATGTCATGAATCGCCATGACGATCGTCACGCCTTTCTCTCGGCTGAGGCGTTGGACGAGGTCCAGAACCTCCACCTGATATCCGATGTCCAGGAATGACGTCGGCTCGTCGAGCAGAAGGATGGCTGCCTCCTGCGCCAGCGCCGCCGATATCCACGCCCGCTGCCGTTCGCCGCCCGAGAGTTCCTGAAGCGTTCGATTCGCCAGACGCGTGAGGCCGGTGCTTTCAAGCGCCCATTCGATGGCCGCCTCGTCCTTATGGTCGTAGGAGCGGAAGAGCCCGACGTGAGGAAAGCGCCCCTGCCGCACAAGCTGGGCGATCGTCATCTCGTCGGGGGCGGAGGGCTGCTGCGGCAAGAAGGCCAGCTTTTTGGCGATGGCGCGCCGCGACATCGAAGTCACCGCAACATCCCCGATCTTCGCCTGCCCCTCCGCGGGCCGGATCAAGCCTGCCATTGCCTGTAGTGCCGTGCTTTTTCCGGAGCCGTTCGGTCCGATAAGGGTGCGGATTTCGCCTTTCTCCACCGATAGCCGAAAGCCGTTCAGCGCCTTCCGGCGACCGTAGTTAACCGATAATTGCGTACATCTCAGAGGCATGGGCGATCTCAGGGAGCTTTGCGTACAAGGGCGAGCAGTACCGGCACCCCGACGATGGCAGTGACCACTCCGATCGGCACTTCTTCGGCTTGCCCGACCAGACGACCAACCAGGTCCCCGAGGGTGACGATGACCGCTCCGAGGACGACCGTCAGGGGAAGCACCAGCGGGAAATCTCGCCCTGCGAGGAAGCGCGCCAGATGCGGCACCATGAGCCCGACGAAAACGATCGGGCCCACTGCCCCCACGGCGCTTGCGGCGAGCGTGCAGGATACGAGCAGGGCAAGCGAAAACTGCTTGCGATAGGAGAGCCCAAAGGAACGGGCGACAGCGGAGTCGAACTGCAAGAGGACCAGCGGACGATAGATCAGAGGGAGGGCGGCCAGGCCGGCGATCGTAAACGGCAGCAGGAAGATCGCGTGATCCCATGTGCGCGCATAAAGGCTTCCGGAGAGCCATTCGAGAATGATTTCGATGCGGGCCGAGCCCCAGCCCGCGATCAGGCCTATGGCGAGCGCGTGCAGAACCGCCCCAATCGCGATCCCGCAGAGGGTGATCCTCAGCGGACTGAGGTCGAGCCGGAAAGCCATAATGTAGATGACTCCTCCCGCCGCGATGCCACCAACCATTCCCGCCAGCGGCAGCCATGCGATCGGCAGCTCGGCCACGGTGTTGGAACCGGGATTAAAGATGTAGACGGTGAACAGCAAGAACGCTGTGACCGTCAAAGTCGCGCCCTGCGACACCCCCATCAGTGACGGATCGGCGAGAGGGTTTCGGGTAATCGTCTGGAGCAATAGCCCTGCGACGGCGAACTGAATCCCGGCAAGGATGCCCGTGACGATACGTGGCAGACGGATGTCGAGAATGATCGAACGTGCTTCAGGCGAACCGCTGCCGGCCAGAACCGAGGCGACGTCCGCTGCGGGAATGTCGACCACGCCAAGGAGCACAGCGGCGACGATCGAGAACAGGACCAGCAGAATGACCGCGGGCAGGAGCCACGGTTTCGGTCGGGTAAGGCCGAGCCGGACTGGAGTCATGCGGTCGTTCCCTTGATACCGACGCGTCCTCGCTGGATGAGATAGATGAAAATCGGCCCGCCGAGGAGCGCGGTGATGATGCCGACGGGAAGCTCCTTCGGGATGGCAATGGTGCGGGCGATGAGGTCGGCGCAGGTCACCATTAGCGCCCCGATGGCCGCCGTGAGCGCGATCTCAAACGCAGTTCCCGAGGGCCGCAGGAGCCGGGCGATATGCGGGGCTGCCAGACCGACGAAGGCGACGGGGCCTGCGACGGGGGCGACGCCCGCTACCGGACAGATACCGAGAAGCAACAGGACGGGTTTCCAGAAATGGAGCTGCACGCCCATTCCGGCGGCGGCGTGGTCGCTCAGGGCGAACATGGCGACTACCCGGTGCAGCGACAGCGCTCCCACTACCCCAAGGCCGACCCAGGGAAGCATATGGACGAGGTGCGACCAGGTGCGCCCGGCGAAGCCGCCGGACAGCCAGAACAGCAGTGCGGTCGATTGCGGCCCCGCCAGGAGCAGCATGTAAATCGTGATCGCCCCGAGAAACAGCGACACGCTGACGCCCGCGAGGGCGAGATGAAGCGGGCGCCCGGTTCCGCCGCGTGCCACCCAGAAGGTTACCCAAGCGGCGGCGAGACCGCCCGCGAGGCCTACGAACGGGTAGTAGGCGGATGAAAACCATGGCAGCAAAACGAAGCAGCCGACGATGGGCGCGACGGCGCCGGCGGTGACGCCGGTAATCCCCGGATCGGCGAGCGGGTTGCGGGTGAGTGCCTGCAGCAGATAGCCCGAGACAGCGAGACCCGAACCGGCGACGGCGGCCGCCAGGCTTCGCGGCAGCCTCAGGGTCCAAACCAGGATCGACTCGATCTTGTCGTCGGGAGCAAAGAGCGCGCGCAGAACGGCATCGATGGGAAGTGTCCGCGCCCCAAACAGCAGCCCGACGAGGACAGTCAGCAGGGTCGCCGCGAAGACGAGGCCTATGACTATGGAAGATTTCCGGGTGCCCATCGCCGTCGCGATCGCTCGTCCGCTATTTCTGAGCCTCGGCGGGAATGATCCTGGCGGCTTCCGCCTTCACGTCCACGGCAGGGAAGACGTCGGGATAGAGGTAGTGGGCGGCCTCGCGCAGAACGATTTCGCGCGCGATGGGGCCGTTCGTCTCGACCCACTGGTCACCGACATAGAAAACCCGATTGTTCTTGACGGCCGTCAGTTCCTGCCAGATCGGGTTGTTCTCATGCGGCCGATCGGGGCCCGAGTCATAAATAAAGAGGACTTCAGGGTCTTTCTCGAGCATGGTCTCCAGGCTGAGATCGACACCGAATTCGCCGCCCGGCGTCATGTTGCCGGCGATGTTCTCGCCACCAATCGCCGCGACTATGGACGCAGCCGTGTTTTCCGTGTGGAATGCGAACGGCGTCTCGCCACCCCACATGATCGCGAAGCGAGGGTTCACCTCCTTCGGAGCCCCGGCGGCGAATTCCGCCAGGTGCTCGCGGAACTCCTTGTTCAACTGGAGGCCGCGCTCGGGCTTGCCGAGGATCTTCGAGAGCTCGGCGATCTCACGGTCGCTCCCGTCCAAAAGCTCCATGTTGTAAGCGACATAGGGGGCGATCTTCTCGAGGTGCGGCGCATTGCCGACGGTGTAGCGGCGGATGGCGACGATCAGGTCGGGCTTGGCTTCCGCAAGAAGTTCCAGGTTTGGCTTGGCCCGCTGGCCGATCTGCTTCATGCCCGCCGTCATGCCGAGGAGGAAGTCCGGCTCCCGTCCCGCCGTCATATAGGTGCTCGCCACGGGCTTGATGCCAAGGGCAAGAGCCACGTCATCCGCGAAGTAGGAGATCGAGGCGATGCGTTTCGGCTGAAGCGGTACCTGCACCTTCACGCCACGGTCGTCGGTGATCGTCAGTGTCTTGCTGTCCTGGGCGTGAGCGGGGCCTCCTGCCATCACTGCCAGAAGAGCAGAGAGAATTGCGATTCTACGTGCGTTCGCCACGGCGATGTCCTCCACATGAATGTCGACACCGCTTTAGCTATTAAAGAGGAGTCCTGCAATCCACTTACCTGCACTTCCGATCAATTCCGAGAGTCGCTTCCGCGTGTGGGGCCGGTGTTGACGTTGCCCAGAGCCTCGAAGGCGATGGTCCACGGCATTGACGCTTGACACTGTCCACATTTCGAGTATTCTCGACGTATGGAACAGGAAAATGCAATTCTGGCCCTTGCGGCGCTCGCCCAATCGACCCGGCTGGAGACCTTCCGCCTTCTTGTCCGGCATGAGCCCCATGGGCTGCCCGCCGGGGATATCGCGCGCAGCTTGGCGGTCCCCCACAACACCATGTCGACGCATCTGAATATTCTTGCTCGCGCGGGCTTGGTGTCTTCGGAACGCCGCAGCCGCCTCATCGTTTACCGCGCGGATGTTTCGCGTCTGCGCGATCTCACCCTTTTTCTCCTCAAGGATTGCTGCGGAGGGGATGCCGATCTCTGCGCTCCGCTGATCGAGGAACTCAATCCCTGTCGTTCAAAGGAAAAGGTAACCGGATGACCAAGACGACGTTCAATGTGATGTTTCTCTGCACGGGCAATTCCGCACGTTCGATCATCGCAGAAAGCGTTCTGCGAAAGGACGCAGCCGGCAAGTTCAATGCCTATTCCGCTGGGAGCCAACCCAAGGGCGAGGTCAATCCGTTCGCCATCGAGACGCTCGCAGGCCACCACTATCCCGTCGAAGGGCTTCGGTCGAAAAGCTGGGACGAATTTGCCGTGCCCGGCGCTCCCCAACTCGATTTCGTCTTCACCGTCTGCGACAATGCCGCGGGCGAGGCCTGCCCCGTCTGGCCGGGACAGCCCGTGACAGCGCACTGGGGCGTCGAAGACCCGGCAGCCGTCGAGGGGACAGACGCCGAGAAGCGCGTCGCGTTCGCCACGACGCTTCGTTACATGAAACTCCGCATTGCCGCCTTCGCAGCGCTCCCGGTGGAAAGCCTGGAGCGGCTCAGCTTGACGGCAAAACTGCACGAGATCGGCCAGATGGAAGGTTCCACTGCACAGAGGCCCGACGTCGCATGAAAGACCCGATCGACATCGTCATTTATCACAACCCCGATTGCGGCACGTCTCGGAACACCTTGGCGATGATACGCAACGCCGGAATCGAGCCGCATGTGGTCGAGTATTTGAAGACTCCGCCAAGCCGGCGGCTGCTGGAGCAGCTGGTCGTGCGTATGAGTATACCCGTTCGCGAGTTGGTTCGGGAAAAGGGTACACCCTACGAAGAACTCGGCCTCGGCGATCCGGCTCTCACCGATGACCAGCTCCTCAACGCGATGATGCAGCATCCGATCCTGATCAACCGCCCCATTGTCGTCTCGCCGCTTGGCGTCAGGCTGTGCCGACCTTCCGAGATCGTCCTGGAGATCCTGCCTCAGGAGCAGAAGGGCGCTTTCGCGAAGGAAGACGGCCAGATCGTCGTCGACGCGAGCGGCCGGCGCGTCTAGCCGAAGCAGACCAGAGCAAGCGAAGCGACGCCTCGAGCGAGGCTGCGCACCGGACTTCATTTTCAAGGAGAACGCAGTTGCGTCCCGCCCAACCCACAATCCGCCTCTCGTTTCTCGATCGCTATCTTACGGTCTGGATATTTGCCGCCATGACGCTCGGCCTTGTGCTCGGCACCGTGTTCACGGGCTTGCCGGCAGCCCTCGACAGTCTTTCCGTTGGGACCACTAACGTTCCGATCGCGATCGGACTCATCCTGATGATGTATCCGCCGCTGGCCAAGGTGCGTTACGAGGAACTCCATCAGATCTTTGCCGACAAGCGCATACTAACGCTCTCCCTGATGCAGAACTGGTTGATCGGCCCGGTGCTTATGTTCGGGCTCGCCGTGTTGTTCCTCCGCGACCATCCGGAATACATGACGGGCCTCATCCTGATTGGTCTCGCGCGCTGCATCGCCATGGTTCTCGTCTGGAACCAGCTTGCCCGCGGCGACAATCAATACGTTGCAGGTCTCGTCGCCTTCAATTCGATCTTCCAGATACTCTTCTTCAGCATATACGCCTGGTTCTTCCTCACTTTTCTGCCGCCGCTTTTCGGCCTGGAAGGAAGCGTGATCGACGTGTCCTTCTGGACGATCGTCGAAGCAGTGCTGATCTATCTCGGGATACCGTTCCTCGCCGGTTACCTGTCGCGTCGCATTCTTACGAGGGCAAAGGGCAAGAACTGGTACGAGAACGCCTTCCTTCCGAAGATCAGCCCAATCACCCTTGCGGCGCTGCTGTTCACCATCGTCGCGATGTTCAGTCTGAAGGGCGGCGATGTCGTAAGGCTGCCGTTCGATGTCGTCCTGATCGCGATCCCCCTGATGATCTACTTCGTCATTATGTTCACCGTCAGCTTCTTCATGGCGAAACTGATCGACACCGACTATCCGCGTACCACCGCCGTGGCATTCACGGCAGCCGGCAACAATTTTGAACTGGCGATCGCTGTTGCCATTGCCGCCTTCGGTCTTGCGTCGCCAGTGGCCTTCGCCGCGGTCATCGGACCGCTGGTGGAGGTGCCCGTGCTGATTCTGCTGGTGCAGCTCGCACTGTGGCTCGGCCGCCGCTACTTCGCCGAAACGGCTCCCGCGGTTGTCTGAAGCATAGGAGACCCTGAAATGAGATTGCGCACCGTTTCCGACATCAACCACCTGCCGGCTCTCGACCCTGCCTACGCACATCGCAATCCGGCGGAAGGCCTCGGTGCGATGGACCACAAGCCCCGCATCCTGCTCCTCTACGGATCGCTGCGCGAGCACTCTTACTCCCGCTTCTCGGTAGAGGAGGCGGCGCGAATTCTCGAGTACTTCGGCGCGGAGACCCGCATATTCGACCCTTCGGACCTGCCGCTGCCCGACCAGGTCAAGGGCGACGATCACCCGGCCGTGAAGGAGCTCCGTGAGCATGCGATCTGGTCCGAAGGAATGGTCTGGTGCTCACCAGAGCGCCATGGCCAGATCACCGGACTCATGAAGGCGCAGATCGATCATCTGCCGCTGAACATGGGCGGCATCCGTCCGACGCAAGGCCGTACCCTCGCTGTCATGCAGGTGTCGGGCGGCTCGCAGAGCTTCAACGCAGTCAACACGCTGCGTATCCTTGGACGCTGGATGCGCATGTACACCATCCCAAACCAGTCGAGCGTCGCCAAGGCGTTCCAGGAATTCGATGCGAACGGGCGCATGAAGCCTTCCAGCTACTACAACCGCATCGTCGATGTAATGGAGGAACTCGTCCGCTTTACGATCCTCCTGCGGCCGCACTCGGCTCAATTGGTCGACCGCTATTCAGAGCGCAAGGAAGCGAAAACGCCGGTTAACCCGGAGACCGACCTCTCCGCCATCGCGATCGCCCCGCAAAAGGGTGCGGCGTAAAGGCCGAGACCGTTCACAGCGGCAACCGATCCAAAGATCTGCACGCTTGAGTATTCAATCGCCGAAGGAGGCGATCGAATGGTGAGGCGGTTCAGCGATGTCGGGAACGCTGGCCGCCGCTCGCAGAGTGCCAGATATGCTTTCCCAATGTCGCGCCAGTCGGTTCCAGGTTACTCCCCGGGACCTCGCGGAGGCAAAAATGTCCTAAGAGCCGTTAGCGGGCAGTCGTTCGAGAAACGAGCCGATGCATTCTTCGACGCATAGTACTGCTTAGACGATCAGCCGGGCCGCTCGTCCATTCTTCCGTTCCGCATTGTTGTAATAGCTGGCCGCCTGGGTCACCGATTTGTGCAGCGACTGCTGCATTGCTTCGGGCAGCGGAATACCGCGATTGGCGGCCTCGGTCAGATATCCGGATCTCAACCCATGTGCCGAAAACAGCGCCGGATCAAGGCCCGCCTGTTTGCAACGACCTTTCAGGATCAGATTGACCGATTGCGGCGTCAGTGGACGGCGGTCGACATTGCCCCATTGATCGATACGCCGAAATATCGGCCCGTCGTTGATCCCGGCTTCCGCCAACCACCGTTTCAAGGCGGTCACGGGGCGGCCGATGAGAAGCACCTGTTCGTCATCGTCGACATTAGTCGTCTTGGTGCGGCCAAGGCGGATGCTGAGGCAGGGAAGGGGAGGGGAGGTTTTGTCGTTCGGATCCGCGCGCACCGGCTCCTCATCTTCGAGGTCCTTGACCCGAAGCCCCACCACCTCCGAACGGCGACGGCCGCCGGAGGCAAAAGCGGTCAACAGCAGCGCGCAGTCACGGAAGTCGACCAGCCGATCGCTGGCACAGGCCTCGAGAAGCTTTCGCAGGACGTCGCTGGTTACCGCCTTCTTGCTCTTGCGTTGCCGCGGCCGGCTGCTGGCTTTCACCGCCAGCCTCAGCGCGCTCTTCAGCGATGGCGCACCGAAAGAGCCGGTCAGGCCTCGCCATCGGGTCAAGATCGACCAGGAGGTCAGCCGCCGGCGCACCGTGCCCGGCGCGTGCGGGCCGGGGGTCCTGAGCAGGCGCTCGGCGCGTAATCCCGCCTCGACATCGGGCGGCATTCCATGAGAGGGATCCTCGGCCCGCTTGACCGGATCCCAGAGGTGATGGGCGACGAATTTCAGGAGCAGGCTTTCCGGCGCCGGCCAGGGGAGGGGAGCGCCGGTGGCAAGGCGGCACCAGGCCTCGAGGTAACCGAGATCGGAGGCCAGCGCGCGTAACGTATTCTCGCCCATGCCCTCCTGAGCCAGATGCTTGAGTGTGGCGACGTCGTCGTCAGTCAGCAGCGCGGCGAGCTGGTCGCGGCGGTCAAAGGGCAGTATGGCGTCGAGCACGTCGAGTTCTTCGGCGCGGCGGTGGACCGCTTGGCTGTCCGATTCCGCCGCTCTATGTTTGTCGATCATTTCGGGCTTGGTCGGCAATTGTCCCTCAACCGGATGATGCCGGGTGAATTTTCAGGTCCGTCTGGCCAAAATCGTTCCCCTTGAACAACAGCGGCGCCTTGGCGATCCTCGCAACAGCATAGGAAAAACAGTCGCCCATGTTGAGCGTGGCCGGATGGCGACCTTTACCGAAGCGGTCGAACGCTCTTTCCGCTTCCCGGTAATGCGCCTCGTCGAAAGCAATCGCCGCGACGTTGGGCAGCTCGACAAGCTGATCGACAATGTCCGAAGAGTTGGGAAATCCTTTGCCTGTCAACACCATACGCACCTCCAGCAGGGTAGGCCAGCCGATCGCAATTGCCTCCCGACCGACCAACGCCGTGAATCGTTCGGCCTCCGGCTCTGCCAACGCCATCGCCAGAATGGCCGACGTATCGACAGCGATCATCGCGGCAAACCGTATTCGTCGTAGAAATCGTCATGCGCGGAGGTCGTGCCGGCCGGGACCGCACGCCGGCCTTCGGCCATCAAATCCGACAGGACGTCGATCGGCGTCCGGGCAGACTGCTGGCGTAGTTCCAGATCGTAGTGCTCGAGCGCCTGCTCGACGAGCCTGTTGATCGGCTGACCCGTGCGGCGCGCCAGCGCGTGCGCCAGATCCCGGGCCTTGGTGCTGCGGACGGACAGTTGCGGTTCGGACATTGCGTTTCCTCGATCGAATCCCTTCGAAGATAACGATTTTGGCTCCAGATGGCAAGGAAATCACCTTCAGATGGCTACCTATCGATACTTGATCCCTATCGATAGTGAGGTATCCCGGGACTCGTCGTCCGGATGACGGAAAGATAAGCGTATTTAGCTTCCGTTTATGAGGATTTCTCGGGTTAATTCACATGGTTAATCGTTCGTGAAGGCGACTGCAGCCACTTCGGCGAGAGGGGTACGTGGGGCAGATCGGCAGCGCGATCGGATCCGGGCGGCGGCTTCTGTGGTTGACGGGTGATTGCGCTCGCGATCGTTCGGGACGACCATCGGGAGAACGGAGGGCGTCAAGGATGCACGGGATTGACCTTGACGGCTTGAGTAACGATAAATGCAACTAATCACTAAGTTCATCGTAGAATGGCCCGACCCACGGATGCTCTCGGTGAGCTTCCTTTTCAGATTCAGCATCCATCAATTCTCGCCGTCGGCTGATCGCAGATTGCGGTGTGTGGTTCCTGCCGTAGAAGATTTCCGCAATGTCATGCACTGAATCCGCCAAGTAACGGATCCCGTTGAAGGCCGAGTGAAGCTGAAAAGGTATCAGTGAAGCTATTGACTTAAAAGCGCCATATGGAAGAAAGGCGAGGACCAGCCACTGCCGTTCTTGCATTCGTCGGCAGCGTATTCTCGGGGAGCAAGTATCATATGGCGCATCTCGGCAGAAACGAAAAGTTTGCTGTGTTTGGAATGGCCACCAGCCAACGCATCGACAGCTCCAGGATGCACTTGAGCGCCGACCAACTGCGCGCGGCGCAACGACACTCTGAGTTCGCTAGTATTCTCGATTTAGCGCAATCTATGACGGGGCCTGGTTTCCCGCTCGATAAAAAACTGAGAGAGTTTGTCGGAGAATTCAACAACCGAGTGATGTTGGCTCGTGGTGACGAGCAACCACAATCATTTGATGTGCTGCAAGCATTCGTGGAACCTCATGAACGAGCATTGCTACTTAAAATATTGCCTGAAGTTTTCCATTCGCTTGATCTCAATTTCATTCTCGACAAGTTGACTGATCCCAGTAGACTCACTGACGCAAAGCAATTGATGTCGCTTCGCGAGGGCGTAATTTACCACGTTAATATCCCAGGATCCTACCAGAGCCTGCAGTTCGTCGGAAACGATCGCCTCGCCTTCTACGGAGCCGCCTTTGTTCGGCACGGTGAGGAATTATCGATTATCGGGGTTGCAGCCAAGGAAGGTAGGGAGACCGGATTCGCGCCCTTCGATTTTGCTGATGGTGATTTGGATCCAGATCGCCAGTTCCTCCGCCTAGATCGCGCAACCATCGACCGAAACCACGCGGAATTTTATGAAAACGATAGCCTCTATCCGTTAGTATTCTTAACTCGCGTTGATCTGGCTCGGAAAACGACGATGGTCCGGTTCATCCTCGAAGAGATGAAGGATATTTTTGCTGTATATTCCGACAGTCGCGAAATGTACACATACATGGCGAAGGCCAGAAAGATGGCAGTAGACGATGTTTCCCAAACTTTCGATCAATCTTATCAGCAATTAGCAAGATACTCTCAGGTGTTTGCAATGCTCCGGGACATACCATATTCTATTTTGGATTTGGATGGCGATGACGACTTAACGCTTAATCGGTATCCGACCGAGATAAGCCTAGAGAAGAACAGCACCAATGTTAGAAAAATACGCAAGACGCTGACACTTCATGAGGCCCCAAATTACGTTGATGTGAAATCCGTCGTCAAAGTTGCAGCCGAGAGCAAGACCTATGACTGGCAAGCAGAAACTTTCAAGGTTGAGCAAAGTGGGTATTGGAAAACGCTTGGGCCGGGAAAAAGCGGCGTTGGTAAAAACGGAGATACGGTCTACGGTCGGACTTGGGTAACGGTCAAAGAGAGCTGGATCGAGTCCTTGGGATTTGAGCCGCCGGAGGCGTCAAACACGCTGCACCTGACAGTGACTACCGATGCTACGGATGTCGGTTTCGTTTACGTAATGCGCTCTGCGAACCATCCCAAAGACCATTACAAAGTCGGGTTCACCTTAAAAGACGTATATGACCGCGCAAACCAACTATACTCGACATCTGGTCAACCAGATCAATTCAACGTAGTACAACATTGGAATGTGCGGGCGCCTCGCCGTGTTGAAGCTCTAGTTCATGAGAGGCTCGCCGCATACCGCGTGAACCCGAGGCGCGAATTTTTCGCGGTTAAATATGAACAAATCAGGGCAGCCATAGAAGAGGCTATCCAGGATCTCGCAGCAGATGTGGCTGAATGACGGATTGCCGCGCGATACTTAGGGTAACAGAATCTCAGTTTTGCTCTTCTACGCTTTTGCTGCAGCGTGACCGGAATGCCGCCGATCATGCCCGTGAAGACTTCAGGGGCCGTCCACCATTGCTCGTAAGCGGCAGCCCCAGCTTGGATGATGCCAACGAAGGTCAGAGCAATTGTCAGCGCGAGAAATTGCGGTCTGGATCCTCCTATTGTCATCATGCCGCTGCTCCTCCAAGGTGAAGGCAGTAATCGTGTTCTGTGCCTTTGGTTTCAAGCGATATCCGTGATGCTCGGTCGGCGCGAGGTCATGCGATTCTTCTAAGCGAATACAGCAGGTAGGTGTAGTAATTCATCAGCTCGTCAGCCCGATATACCCACAGGACGGAATAGAACTGCGTTAGCAAGCTCGTCGGGTTGAGCTCATCTCGTTACGCGCCTTTGCCCCCCAGCATGGTGCCTTTAAACTGGTCGATTGCGGCATGTCCAAAAGCACTACAAAGAAAGCACACATTGATCCCGGCCAGAAAACAGTCCTTCTAGCGCAAGCATCAGCAACGATCACGGCGTTCGTTGATGGCCTCGTCGAGTTCGAGCCGGGCATGCTCGCTGGTGATGACGATGACTATGGATTCGCCTTTTTCGACGGATACATGGTCTACTTCACCAAACCGTACATAGAAGCCAAGGCCGAATTCACACGTCTAGCCGCGCGGATTCTCAAAGCTCGGGCGGCACATGAGCCAACAATTGGCACTCTCGTGCAGAAGGCAGCGCAAGGCTACGTCGTCGCGAGGTCCGAAGACGACGGTGATCATGCCGATAGCAACATTCTGAAGGATGCAGCACAGTCATTGGTTGATATTGTGCTCGAGGAGCTCTCCAAGGTCTACACTCGCATCGAAGCTAACTTCCTAGTGTCGCACGATGGATTTGATGGCATCATTGTTCTGGGCCGCGTGCGCAGCATGACCTGTAAGGACGCAGGCACACACACACCTTTGACAGGCATCACAAAGATCCGACTTCAGCCGGGTGAGTACCCGAACCAGTCGTATCTCTCGACTGGCACATTCCTCGTCGGCATGCCGCACATGGTTTGGGTTGTCGATGTTCCCGCAACCAAGGAGAATGTGCCTGAGGAAGCTAAGTGGCTTATTGACGTCGCGGTCAGCTTCATGCGGCTCAGTTCGCGGCATTGGTCGGCCAGGTATCCTAAGCCAGGGCAAATTGAACCACATCCTACTCTCCCAGCTTCGCTCGGTGCGCCGCACGTGACCTTTTACGGAGACGTGTCCTACACTGGAGGCAAGAAGTTGCCCTCAATTTACGAAATCAACGAAAAGGTTGCGAAGGATCTCCAGGCCTCAGACTGTCAGCAAAGAGCTGACATCTTGTTTGACCCGCCGAACAAATCGCTTGCCATGCGGGTTGCGCAGGGTCTCGGCTGGTTGACCCGCGGTCGTCAGGTCTCAGACAGAGCCGAGCGATTGCTCTCATTCTTCACCGCGCTTGAGGCGCTGCTTACCTCAAGTGACAAGAACGATCCCGTGACTCAGACAATAAGCCGTCACGTGTCGGTTATTTACACTCAGAAGCTTGCTGATCGGGTGTCCATCTACAATCGCGTGAAATCGCTTTATGGTCTTCGCTCGGCGGTGGTTCATGCGGGAAAGCGTGACGTGCTTTGGCAGGACGTGAATACCCTACAGTCGATCGTGGAAGCTGTTTATTTCGTCGTTCTTCAACGTTGCGATCTATCGATGTCGCAAGACAATTTTGCGCAGAGCCTTTCAGAGGCTAGTCATGGCATGCGCTGGGAATTTGCCGCCCCATCGAAGCCGTCAAAAGGAAAAGCATCATCGAAAAAGAAAAGCGGTTGATGCCTCGAGTCGCGACGGACGTGCAGTTCTGCGTTAACCGCTGTCCCACGGTGCTCGCCGTTTTTTTGGATCCGAGTTACACAGCATGAGAAGTAAGAGGACGAAACCGTTAGCAGCCAAATGCAGGATCTGCGGTGATAGCCCGACGATCAAATCGCACTTGATCCCTGAAGCGTTCGTAAAAGAGATCTTTTACCATCCTAAGGCGGATGAGAAACATATGCTCGTCTTCAATGAGAAGGGGTACAAGGCTCAGTCGACTACTGGTCGATACGAACCTGATTTGCTGTGTAGCAAGTGTGACGGAACACTTGGTGGCTACGAAGAAAGCGCTCTGCTACTCCTGAAAGGTCTCCGCCAAGTGGCGATAGGCACCAAGAATGGGACCGAGTCTGTTATCAATAGCGGTGTTTATCCCTTCCGTGTGCAGAGGGTCGACGATTTCATTCGGTTCGCCTGCGGGATACTCTGGAAGTATATGTCGGTCTCAGACGAGAACCCGTCGAAGATAACGATGGATGCTTACCGCGACGCATTCGAGCAAGTTTGCTTCCACGGCGCGCCAATCCCAACGGATATCGATGTGTTTCTCGAACGCGATGTATTCTCTGCTACAGCATACGATGATCCCCATGGGGTGTTTTACTACACAACCCCGTCCGTGAACGTGCGCGGGGGTCGAAGGATGGCGTGGTTCAGCGTTGGCGGCTTTATCATCTATATTCAGGTTGACGCAGGTGAGCCTTCGAATTTCGCTCCATCGAAGTGCTGGATGAGAGGGCGGAAGAAGTGCTTTTTCAACGTCGACATGAGGGCGCTGCGCACGAACATTGGGATCATTCAGTCGATGGCTGAAACGAAAGACGACCTCGCGCGATTAAATCGCAAGATTGTGTTTCCGAGTCGTGCTGGCGATTAAAGAGTTTGCTTCAGGTTCTTCACGAAAGTGGTAGCGGCAACGTAATCCATTATGCTTGAGCTCAAGAGCTGCTAGTGGGCGATATTTTGCTAAACGGCAGCTTTCTCAGAACCGGGCCTCGAAGCTCCTGAAATCGCTCCCAGGCCCAATCGGCAAATCCAGCGAAGTCAACTTCATCGGCGACTAGAAAACCTGACCGGATCGAAATTGTAACAATAGGGTCGGAGGTTCAACTCTGTTCAAGGCGAGAGATGAATGTCGGCGCTTGGGGCCGACAGCGGACTGGCAGCTTCGAGAAGCAGCAACAGCCTTAGCTGCCCCCGTGAGTGCGTGCCCGCACTTTGGGCACCCGGCCTTGGCGGTACCCCTTCGGGCGAGTCTAGATCGAGAATAGCGCGAAGAACGTCGTTTCTCGTCACTCATCGGGCAGCGCGCCTACATCGGGCCTCCCCGAATACCCCCGTCCCGGCGTCTTTGCAACTCAAGCCGCAGATTGCTCATCATACTCGTACTCGGAATTCAACCTCACCGCAGAGGGCGCTCCAAAGCGGTGATACTGCGAACGGCGGTTGAGGAGGCGGTATTGAGGTGACGCGCCTCTCTATGGCGTTCGGTCGGCACCATGCAACATGATTTCAGACACGAGCGAGGTAATAGCGCTGACGATTTGCCAAGCTTGGAACAGTTCCTCGTGTAGGGCTTCCAGATCGATCATCATCGCATCGCGCCCTTCGTCGGTCTGTATCTTGAAATTGTGCCTTTCGTAGAAGCCATGGTTAAGGCGGTTCCTTGCCTTAAGAGCCGATGCGAACTTTTTCTCGAGTTCCCCTTCAAGATGAACACGGCCTTTGAGAGTGTTTAAGAGGCGCCCGAGTGTGCTCCTGTCGATCTCGTCCAGGGCGGCTCGCGCCTTCTCTCCGTCCGGCGCGACGTGCCATCCGTGCTCGAGAGCCTGGGAGCACAGTATCAACGTGCCGAGCTCAGTCTCAAATAGCTGCCCAGCCTCGGCGGTGATGCCAAATTTGGCGTATAATTCCTCCCGTGTCGCCAACCGCCGTCACGCGCCCCCAGCGATTGACTTTGGCGCGACCGGGCCTAGTTCACCCAAGAAGCGGCTGGGCAGGCGATTCGCCATTGGGCGGGGTGTGGTCTTGAACGCGACGTTGGCACCGTAGGCATCCTTGATCGTCATCTGTTGCGGATAGCTGGTGAAGAGATTGCCAAGGCGGCCGTTTGCCAAATCGGATTTCACACGCGTGATCCCAACGTTGAAGAGTCTCCGCGCTTCCTCGAGGGCGGCATCCCTCACCTCTTTGGGCCAGTCCGGATCGGGCGCCGCCAATACTCATCCCCCAAAAGTGTTCACGCTTAAATCTTCAGCGCTTGGAAATCTAACGGCATTCCCACGCCAGTTCAAAGCTGCATTCTACGTGGCGCCGCAATTTGCCACCTGTCGCCATCCAGCCGGTATGGGCTGATGCCATTTACCGGGCCGGCAGGTAAGGCCAGCGAAGGGGATGTGCGAGATGGCCCGGCACCAATGCAAGGTTCACGTCAGGCGTCCCCGACGGCATCCGGTCGGCATGCAACCTACAAGGTCGCGGATGACAGATTGTGCTATCAAAGCTCGCCCGGAGGAGAGCTTCAATGAAGAAGAATACCAGCCATCTCGACAAGTACGCCGCACTCTTTCACGAGAAGATGGGCCAGATCGATCCGCTCCTTCAGGCAGTCCTGACCGGACACCTGATCATCGAGACCGCACTAGACAACATCCTGACCGTGATCTTTCTCCACCCGGAGCAGGTCTTCAAGGAAGCCCGCCTCAGCTTCTCACAAAAAGTCCACGTCGTACGCGCCTATGGATTGCGGAAAGACGACAACTCGATCTGGGACCTGATGCTCTCGGTGAACTCAGTGCGCAACGAGATCGCCCACAATCTCGCGGGCGAGAAGCGTGACGCACGGCTGCAGCAGCTCCGGTCGCTTTTCATGGCCGAAGCCAGCGGCGAGATGCAGGCTACGCTCGAGAAGGAGTGGAAGAGGCTGATGGACGTGCCAGATTCGGTGATCGTGGTCTGGGCATGCTCCCTGTGCACGGGCTTCCTCGGGGAGTTTGAGGCCGATGTCTCATCCCTGAGGAACATGATTGGCGCGCTCGACGAGAGCATGAATCCCGACCGGGAGCGGGTGGCGAGGAAGACACCGGAGGAAGCGAAGGCCAAGACGAAGAAGGCGGCGAAGGGGGCCGCACGATGAGGTTCAGACAGGAGCAACCGGAAGCGATCGCCGACACGCTGGGCGACACCGACGAGGCCCTCAAGAACAGCGAGATCGATTTCCTGCTCGAGAGCGCGAAGCTGAAGAACCCGGTCCCGGCACGAAGCGCGACAGGATTTACAACGCGTTGGTCGAGTACCAGAACTGGGAGCAGACCAACATCCTAGCCTTCATCCCGAAGGCGTTGAAGCCCGCACGGTTCGTCAGGTTTTCCCGAGCGATATGAGCCGATGTGCGCGCACGTGAACCGTGCACTGGCATTCACTGGCCTTTAGCTCGACAAGTCCGGGACAAACGCGGGACGGCGACCACGCTGTCGGAAGCCGAGCGCCGGGCCTCGGAACTGAGGAAGGACCTCGCATTCCGCGGCACCCACGCCGACGTGTTGGACTTCTGTCGGGCAGAGCTGATCGCGGACAACTACTTCACGCTGTCCAGGAGGCCGTGAAGAGCGTCATAGAGAAGCTGCGTAAGCGGACTGGTCTCATCGATGACGGGAACGTGCTGTTCGACCGCGTCTTCGGAGGTGAGACCCCGATCCTCACCATCAACGCCACGGGCGCGGCAAAGCCGCAGCCGCGCGGTCGAGCCAAACCCCCGTAGATTAGGGCGCGACCTTTTTGGTCGCGGTGACGTGCGAATGGGCGCGCGAGACTGTATATAGATAAGGCGGCGCGCAACCGCCGATCAAAGTGCGAGCGAACAGGCGGTAGCGATGGATGACGACGAAAGTGCGAGCGGCAAGTTCCCCGGCGACAAGCTTTGGAAACTCGCGCGCGGCGAACCGCTGACTGCTGCCGAGCCTGCGCACCACCTCGCCACGCGTGTCGCACTTGGGCTTATCCGGCCTTTGGAGCGGCCGAGACCGCGCGCATGCAATCGATGCGCAAGGTGCTGGAACCGTCTATGGCGCTGGCAGCGAAGCTAAATGCGATCCAGCCATTGGCAATCGACCATGCCAGGCTCGCCTCCATCGGCGCGATCATGCCGTCGATTGAACCCAAGGTGATTTCGGCGATCCAAGGCGTGCAGCCGCTCAAGATCGATCCGTCCTTGGCGAGCGCCGTCAGTCAGATGCAGCGGGCGCTCGAACAGGCAATGGCACCGCTCGGCGGCATCGGATCGGCGATCAAGCAGTTCGAACAGCAGCACCGTGCCGTCCAGAAATCGCTGCTCGCCTCACTTGCCGGGCCGGTCGGCGACATCGCCAAGACCTCGCAATGGGCGAGCACGCTCGGCCGGATCGACACCCCCGATATCACCAAACTGCTCGGCGGGGGACTTGGCACGGCGATCGACGACATGCGCGGCGCAATCGCCAAGAACTTCAGGCTCGGCCGCGCTCGATCAGGCCAAGATCAGCTCCAACCATCAGCCGGAAGCTCGATTTCCAACCGGAATACAGGCCGAGATACGCAAGTCCAAAGCTCACGCTTCGAAGCCCGACATTCAACCGTCGGGCATCATTGTCCAGCCGTTTGCGCTCCGAGAGAAGATAGTTCAGCATCATCAACATCTACGAGAAATTCTAATCGCGGTTTAATGCACGTAGTCAGTCAGGGCTCTGTGAAGGGGGTGAAGTCATTCTCCGCCATCCAGCCAATTCCGCAGACGATGCCTGAGTGGCAGCTTTACGCCGCCATCTATGTCGCTTAAGGCCACGGTTCCGCCCGTTCAAGCGATTGGAGGGAACGGGTAGTTAGCGGCCTGCCGTTATGATTTAGTGTGGTTGCAGACTGGGTGGGGGCACTAGCGGTGCATATTGAATTTCTCGAAATTGCTAACTTCCGCAAGTTATTATCGACGCGGGTCGATCTTTCGACCACGACCACACTTTTCGTCGGAGCGAACAATAGCGGCAAAACGTCGGCGATGCTTGCTCTACGACGTTTCCTGTCGCCTCGCCGCTGTCCGTTCGAGATGTACGATTTCACGTTGTGCCATTGGCCCACGATAATTGCCTTGGGTGAGGCATGGATAGCTGCCCGGGATGCGGAGGAAATCGTCGACTTAGTCGTTGATCCCTGGGTTAGCGCATTGCCGACTTTAGACTTGTGGCTGCACGTCGAAGCGGGTGAAATGCATCACGTTCGTGACCTTATCCCGACCTTGGATTGGGAGGGGGACGACTCGGGGTCCGGCTTCGCTACGAGCCAAAGGACCTTGCGCATTTGTACAAGGAGTACATGGGTGCGGTGAGCGATGCCGAGACGATGAGGGCGGCAACGGTCGCGGCCGCTGAGGCGGAGAATCCTGGCGCTGATCCGCCTGCCACTCCGCCCAAACTGACGATCTGGCCCGAGAGTCTGGTCGATTTCCTGAGCAAGCGTTTGTCGGCGCACTTCACCATTCGGGCCTATTCGCTGGATCCCGGTCAACTTGTCGCTCCCGCGAGATCTCTGGCGCGTCCGCAGGTCCTTCCGGGCGGTTCTCGGCCAATCGATGGCGATCCGCTGGGCGGCTTGATCCGTGTCCATGACATACCTGCGCAGAGGGGCTTCGGTGAGGAGCATCAGGCGGTAGAGGAGGACGATGCCCCTGCGTCGGCAAGTGGCAGTCGGCTGTCCGATCAGCTTAGAAGCTACTACGCCAAACACCTCGATCCGACGAAGGGACCCGATCCGAAGGACCTCGGTGCGCTGCAGGCAATAGAAGCCGCCCAGGACGCGTTCGACAAGCGGCTGACCGAGAGTTTCAAGGCAGCGTTTAACGAGGTCGAAGGCATGGGATACCCTGGCGTGACCGATCCGCGCCCGCGCGTTTCGACACGCTTGAAAGCTATCGATGGTCTCAACCACAATGCGGCGATCAGCTTCGAGGTGGACGTCATCGCCGAGGACGGCGCGACGACGCCCGTATTGCGGTTGCCCGAGGCAAATAATGGCCTCGGCTATCAAAACCTGATCTCGATGATATTCCGGTTGATGAGCTTTCGTGACGCCTGGATGCGTGTCGGGAAGGCATCAACCGGCGCGATGGTGACCACGACCGAGCCTCTGCATCTCGTCCTGGTCGAGGAACCGGAAGCGCATTTGCACGCGCAGGTCCAGCAAGTCTTCATCAAAAAGGCTTATGCGGTGCTGCGTGCGCACGAGGACCTCGGTGACAGCCAAAAGCTGCGCACCCAGTTGGTTGTTAGCACCCATTCGAGCCATGTCGCGCATGAGACGTCGTTCTCTTGCCTGCGCTACTTCCGGCGGCTGCCTGCGGGTATGGCCGCGAAAGTGCCGGTCTCCACTGTTATCAATTTGTCGGAGGTTTTTGGTCCGGGCAGTGAGACCGAGCGTTTCGTGACCCGATATCTTCGGGCGCAGCACGCGGATCTGTTCTTCGCCGACGCGGCCATTTTGGTGGAGGGGCCGGCGGAACGCATGCTCGTCCCCAATTTCATCCGAGCGCACTACGACGAGCTCAACCAGTGCTACATCACATTGCTTGAGATCGGAGGAAGCCACGCGCATCGTCTCAAGCCCTTGATTGATCACCTCGGCTTGCTGACGCTGATCATCACTGACCTGGATACGCTGGATAAAACGGGCGGCGCCTCCGTCCAACCCGCGAAAGGCGCCGGTCAGAAAACCAATAACGCGACGTTGAAGACATGGGTGCCAAAGCTCGACGACGTCGATGAGCTGATGCGAGCTGATGGAGCGACGAAGACGCTGCATGAGGACGACGACCCGCTATTCGCTGTGCGGTCCGCGTATCAGCTCCCGCTGGGACTGACGTCCCCGGGTATTGTCGGGCCGGAGGTCGCATATCCGTATACGTTTGAGGACGCGCTGGCGTTCGAGAACCTCAGCTTCTTCGCCGAACTGGGTGGGGCCGGCCTGGTCCGCAAGTTTCGCGATGCGATCGCTGATGGTGGCGGGGCGGCCGCGATCGGCGAGAAAATGTACCTCGCTCTCAAGAACGGCAAGAAGGCTGAGTTTGCGCTTGACGTGATGGAGGTTGAGAATTTCGACAAGATCGTCGTGCCGCACTACATCGCCGAGGGACTTGAATGGCTACTCGCGCAGCTCAAGAAAAAGCAGGTTGAGATTCTGCCTCTGGTCAAGGAGGCCCCGCCTGAGGACGAGGAGGTCGAGGCTAACCCGCCGATCGAAGAGCATGTCGTCACCGAAATCGAGGGGGCCGAGGCATGAGCGCGGTCGACGACAAATTCGATTCCGAAGCCGACGAAACGATCCTCGCCTGCCTGAACGTCGAGAAGCCGAGGAGCTTCTTTCTCTATGCTGGCGCCGGATCGGGCAAGACGCGGTCGCTCGTCGAGGCGATCCGGACGGTGTGTAAGGAGCAGGGCCGGCGGTTGTCGCAATCCGGTCAGAAGATCGGGGTGATTACCTACACGAATGCCGCCTGCGACGAGATCAAGCAACGGCTCGAGTTCAATCCTCGTGTGGAGGTGTCGACCATTCACGCGTTCGCGTGGTCGCTGATTGCTGGCTATGACGGAGATATTCGGGGATGGCTGTCGACCAGACTCCTTGCCGATATCACCGAACTGGAAGAAGCACAGGCGAAGGGGCGGGCAAACAGCCAAGCCGCGTCGGACCGTGCTCGCTCAATAGAAAGCAAGCGGCGTCGCCGCGAGAACCTCGCCGAAATTACGCGATTCGTTTACAGCCCGACGGGCGACAACCGCACGAGGGATTCTCTGAGCCACGCAGAGGTCATCGCCATGACCGCCGATTTTCTCGGCGCGAAGCCCGGTTTACGCCGGCTGCTGGTGACCCGCTTCCCCATTCTGCTAATCGACGAGAGCCAGGATACGAGCAGGAGGCTGATGGACGCGCTGCTCGATGTCGAGGCGGGATACCGCGAGGCCTTTTGCCTGGGACTCTTTGGCGACACGATGCAGCGTATCTACGCGGACGGTAAGGAGCGTTTAGCAGAGGCGATCCCGCAGGCCTGGGCCAGGCCGAGGAAGCGGATGAACCATCGTTGCCCCAGGCGGGTCATCACGCTCATCAACAAAATTAGACGAGCTGAGGATGGCGAGGAACAGCAGCCGCGGAGCGACGCGGAGCAGGGTGTTGTTCGGCTGTTTGTCGTTTCGCAGGCCATAGCCGACAAGAGCGCGGCCGAGGCGACCGTAGCCGCACGGATGGCTGAGATAACGGGCGATCCGAGTTGGGCGCAGGGAGCCGAAGCGATCAAGACGCTGGCGCTGGAGCACCTGATGTCCGCGCGTCGTTTTGGCTTCGAACAGTTCTTCGAGCCTCTCTATGCGGTCGAGCGCATCCGCACGAGCTTTCTGCAAGGGACAGGCGCGGGCATCGGACTTTTCACCCGCGAGATATTGCCGCTGGTCGCTGCGCTGCGCGCAGGAGATCGATTTGCCGTCGCCGCAGTGGTTCGGCGCACATCGCCACTCCTCGAGCGCAAAGCGCTTGAAGCTGCCGGCGAGAAGCAGGTCGACATTCTCAGCAAGGTCAAGGCTGCCTGCGATGGCCTGCTGGCCCTGGTGAGCAAGGATGAGAAGCCGACCGCGCGCTCGGTCTTGCGCTATGTCGCCGAAACTAACCTCTTCACGATCCCCGAGGTGCTGGTGCCAGCCTCCGCCGCCGATGCCAGTGTGGCGGAAGGCGAGGTTGGCGCAGCCGGTGACGCCGCCGACCAGGACGAGGAAGTCGATGTCAAAAGCGAGTTGGGGGGTGGCGGTTGGCGCTTGAGGCGCCCTTCGACCAGATCGAACGATATGATCGCTACGTTCGTGGCGTCTCGCAGTTTGACACGCACCAGGGAGTAAAGGGCCTGGAATTTCCAAGGGTGATGGTCGTCGTTAGCGACGATGAGGCCCGCGGCTTCATGTTCGCCTATGACAAGCTTTTCGCGACGAAGGCGAAGAGCAAGACTGATCTCGAGAATGAAGCGGCAGGCAAGGAGACGACGATCGATAGGACGCGGCGGCTGTTTTACGTGACCTGCAGCCGTGCCGAGCAAAGCCTCGCCGTCGTCCACTACACTGCCGACCCGACGCTGGCACGCGACGCGATGATACGGCAGGAGTGGTTCGAGCCTGAAGAAATAGAACTGATTGTATAGGCGGCTCAATTTGCCGCGTCGTATGTGGCGATGCGGCGCCCGAAGGTAGTCTCGAGGGTGGGGAGACGGCAGTTTGGCGAGAGCGGAGGCATGTAGCCCGCGTTGATGGACCTAGACCCGGGGGCAGCAATTTCAGGCTCGCACCAGAAGCTGCCAGTTCGCGTGACATGGAGCTGCGCTAGATTGCACGGACGACAATTCACATACTGAGGAGACCGGCGGCTGGTACAGCAACTGCGCCTTGTCTGCCTCTAGTAGGCACACTGCTGTGGGCGAAGCCCGGTTCGCGATTGACCGGAACCACTAACTTTGGGATGTAACATAGTCGCAAGAGAATGGAATCATGTCCAGCCTTTTCGGCTTAGGACACCTGTTTGGGGATAACTACGCAGTTCTGTCCGGCCATCAGAAGTGCACGTGAAACAAGAGGTATGAATGGCCGATCATCCATTCCAGGGCAGTCTTTTCGCCAGCGATTTCCTGACCGAAACAATCGCCCGTGGCGCAGACTGGCAAGCGATAAATCTCAGCGCCCTTGCGGCAGATCTCACCGCCATTTATGGCCGTTTTCCGACCGCCCACACCCCTAATGAGAGCCAGACCGAAGATGACCTGATCTGGCCCATCCTGCAGCGTCTAGGCTGGAGTGCGAGCCTCCGCCAACAGAACCTCGCAGCACGCGGACGGCAGGACGTACCTGACGGTCTGCTTTTCGCAGATGAAGCTAGCAAAGCGCAGGCCAACCGATCACCTGAGGAATGGCGTCGCTACGAATTCGGTCTCGCCATTGTTGAATCAAAACGATGGTTGCGTCCGATCGACCGCCGGTCAGGCAGGCAGGGTGAAGAAACGGCGCCGTCGACGCAGATGCTCAGATACCTTAGGCGCGTCGAGGATCTCACCACCGGCAAGCTTCGCTGGGGCATATTGACCAATGGAGCGCGCTTTCGGCTTTACTATCAGGGGGCCCGCTCGGTCTCCGAGCAGTTCTTCGAGATCGATCTGCCAGCTGTACTAAACCTGCCGGGCCATAATGAAGGTCCGTTCGCGCTCGATGCAGCAGAGCGAGCTCACTGGCTCAAGGTCTTCGCCCTGACGTTCGGCCGCGACTCTTTCGTGCCGACGGGCGCCGACCAGCGCACATTCCATCAGAGAGCGATGGAAGAAAGCCGCTACTACGAAGAGCGCGTCGCCACCAATCTCTCGAACCTTGTCTTCGGCGACGTGTTCCCGACCCTGGCCCGGGCCATCGCGGTAGCGGCTCCGGCCGCCTCTCTTCAGGAGGTTCGACAGTCAGCACTCATCCTGCTCTACCGGCTGCTGTTCGTGCTTTATGCTGAGGATCGCGACCTCCTGCCGGTCAAGGATCCACGATACGATGACTACGGCCTACGGGAACGCGTCAGGGCGGATGTCGGCCGGCGCAAAGATAGAGCCGACATCTTCTCCACGACAGCCGCACGATATTGGTCTGCTATCGAAGACTTGTGCCGCGCGATAGACAGAGGGGATGTAGCGATCGGGTTGCCGCCGTACAATGGAGGACTTTTCAATGAAGATCGCACCCCTCTACTCGCCACGATCCGGTTGGGCGACGCCGTCATGGCTGATGTTATAGACGCTCTCTCGTTTGAACGCACCGGCGACGGACGCAAGTACATCAACTACCGCGACCTCAGCGTGCAGCAGCTCGGCTCCATCTATGAGCGTTTGCTAGAACACGAGATTGTCAGGCACGGCGATAGTATTTCTGTGCGTCCTAACGTTTTCGCGCGCAAGGGCTCCGGCAGCTACTATACTTCCGATGATCTCGTCGCGGTAATCCTCAAGGAGACCGTCGAGCCGTTAGCAGTGGAACGTATTGCAGCTTTCAGAGCGAAAGCGGAAGAACTCGCAGCCGCCAATTTGTCGGAAGACCGGAAAATTGGCCAGCTCAAGCGCATGGACCCGGCTGAGAAGCTCCTTGAACTTAAGATCTGCGATCCGGCCATGGGATCGGGGCACTTCCTCGTCAGCCTGGTTGATACGCTCTCTGACCAAGTCATCGCCGCGATGGCGGAAGCGGAGGCAGCGGTGACTTGGGGCGACTACATTTCGCCGCTTGCAAGCCGGATCGAAACCATTCGCAATACTATTCTCGGCAATGCTGAAGAGCGAGGCTGGACTATTAATGAGGAGCAGCTTGATGATCGTCACATCATCAGGCGCATGGTCCTGAAGAGATGCGTTTACGGCGTCGACAAGAACGTAATGGCTGTCGAGCTCGCCAAGGTCGCCCTATGGCTGCACACTTTTACCGTCGGCGCACCTCTGTCATTCCTGGACCACCATTTGCGGTATGGCGATAGCCTATTCGGAAGTTGGGTCCTGGGGGGCATCGACAAGGCCAGCATCTACGGAAGTCCGCTGCTGTTGCACGAACCTATCCGCCGTGCCTTGCGGGCTGCCGCATCCATGCAGATCATTGAGGGCCTGACTGACGCCGAGATCGCGGAGGCCCACCGGTCGGCCGACGTGTTCGCAGAAGTTACCGAAATGACGGAGGCTCTCAATGCTCTTCTGTCGCTTATCCATGCGCTGGAGTGGCTGAACCTTCGCGACCGCGCTGATCGCGCGGCCATACATGCGTTCTTCGACGGCCAGTTTGGCGATCCGATGCAAATCGCGTTGAGGCGCGCTGAGCCTGCATTAACGCGGGAGGTCGGGCGCCGCTTTGGCGACATCCTGAACCGCGCGCGCCAGCTCATTGATGAAGAGAATTTTCTCCATTGGCAAGTCGCTTTCCCCGGCGTTTGGACCGACTGGGAGAACGAGCAGCTTAGCGGAGGATTTGACGCCATCATAGGCAACCCACCGTGGGACAGGATGAAACTGCAGCAGGTGGAATGGTTCGCGGCACGCCGCCGCGAGATTGCTCTAAACCAGCGCGCGGCTGACAGAAAGCGGATGATTATCGCGTTGGAAAAATCGAACGATCCGTTAGCTGCGGATTTTGTGAAGGCCAACGAACGGGCAGAAGCGGCAACGCGGATGGCCCGAACGGGGCGACTATCCCCTCCTTTCGGGAGGGGACGTGAACCTCTATTCGCTGTTTATCGAGCGCGCTATGATGATTGTGAAGCGCGATGGAGTTGTCGGTCTCCTGACTCCCTCCGGCATCGCCTCCGACCTGACGTCGGCAAAGTTTTTCAAAGGCATTGCCACGCAAGGAAGGCTGCGCGCCCTTTATGACTTCGAGAATCGGCGGACGCGCTACGATGCTCAGCCGTTCTTCCCGGATGTCGACAGCCGCTTCAAATTCTGTGCTTTTGTGGCAGGGCCAGGCCCTGCACCGGCTCCCGCAAAGTGTGCGTTTTTTCTTCAGGATGTTTCGGAGTTGGAAGACCCGGAGCGGTGCTTTCCTTTGACGGCTGAGGACTTCATGCGGGTCAATCCGAATACGGGCACGGCACCGATTTTTAAATCTCGACGCGACGCTGAACTGACGACTGTCCTTTATGCGAAGGCGCCCGTACTGGTCGACCGCTCGTTAGGCGCGGTAACGAAGGCATGGCCTCTGCGCTACAAGACCATGTTCCATATGACCAATGACTCGGGCGTGTTCAAGACGCTGCAGGAATTGGAAGAAGCGGAAGGCGCCTATCCTACCGGGATGAACCGTTTTACCAGCGCCCATGGAACTTGGCTGCCGCTCTATGAAGGGAAGATGGTACAAGCTTTTGATCACCGGGCGGCGAGCGTTATCGTAAACCCAGAAAACCAGCATCGGCCGGCGCAGCCCGAACCCGCCACGGAAGCACAGCATGCCAATCCCGACTGGTATCCGCAGCCGCAATATTGGGTTCCGGCAGCCGAATGCGGCTGGCCGCCAGGGTACGAGTGGGTTCTGGGCTTCAAAGAAATCACGGCGCCCACCAACGCACGAACATTCATCTCGGCATTATTCCCAGCAATGGGTTTCGGCAACAAGGTTCCGCTCTTCGTTGCAGATCAGGGTGGTGTGCGGACCGAGTGGCTGCTATGTGCAAACTTCAACGCGCTCATCTTTGATTTCGTCACCCGTCAGAAAATTCAGGGACAGACGCTCAACCTCTTCATCGTAGAGCAGCTCCCGGTCATTCCCCCTGACGTATATGCGACTGTCCACTTTGGACGCCGGTCAGCGTTCGACCTCATTAAAGAGGCCGTCCTTGAGCTGACCTACACCTCTAATGACATGGCGCCTTTCGCGCGAGAGATGGGCTACGTGGACGAGCTGGGACAGGCGCGGCCTCCCTTCGCATGGGACGAGGAACGGCGTCTCGGGCTGCGCGCGAAACTCGATGCGATCTTCTTCCACCTGTACGGCGTGACCAACCGTGATGACGTGCGGCACGTTTTCTCAAGCTTCCCGATTGTAGAGCGCCAGGAACTGGAAATTTACCAGAGGTACCGCTCGCGAGACCTCTGCCTAGCTTACCTCAACGCACTGGGCGCCGGTGACCCTGACGCCGACGTGAGGATATAGCCTGTGTCCGGGACGGTAGAGCTCGCCTCACAAATCTCCGCAGAAAAAGTCTATCTTGCCGACCGTCTGAACGGTCTCATCTGCGAAACGGGCCTTAAGAGGTTCCGCGCTGCGGTGTCCTACGTCCGCTGGAGCGGGTTGGGGCTGATTGCGAACAGCCTTGAGGACTTCCTCAAGGCCGGCGGCAAGTTCCATACGATTTACGGCGTGGGAAACGGCATCACGACGCCGGATAGCTTGCTTTACAGCCTTTATCTGATGGATCAATTCAAGCCACAGATCTATGCAGGCGCGATTGAGGACAAGTTTCAGAACGCCGCCTTTCATGCCAAGTTCTTCGAATTTCAGTTCAACACGAAAATCGTGGCGCTCATCGGCTCAGCCAACCTAACTGGGGGCGGCCTCCTCACTAACACCGAGATGGCCTTGCAAGTCGAAGTCCCACGTAAGCACGCGCTTGAAAAGCAGCTGGACGAAGCTTGGAACAAGATGTTGGCTCAGTGCCAGGACGTTACTCTGGCCCGAATCCGAAAACTGAAGCAGGAAGCTGAACTCGGTTCCGAGCTCGACAGTGAAAACCCGACTCCGCAGAACGGCGCAAAGCCCTTCATTCCCGCACCTCAAAAGCCAGCTCCCAAACCGCTCTATCTGAAGGTTCTAAACGCGCCTAAAAAGGCGTCGAAAGAAAAATTTCTTCGCAAGCTTGATCCGCTTACCCAAAAACCTGTCAGGCTCTATCTGCAGATTATGAAGTACGAGACTGGAAGCCAAAAGTCAGGCGGTACCGCTGGCTATCAGATTCAATTGCCTGTAGCGACCTTAGAAGCATTCTTTGGCGTTGCGCCCGATGAGACGCAGTCCGTCGAATTCCGATTTGGCGCTGAAACCATCAAGGTACACCTGACGCATTTTGGCAATAACACGCACCGTGTCCGGCTCAAGCCGCTGCGCGATATCAAGCGGCCGGCAATTGTCGTCTTCGAGCGCGCGGCGCCGAATGTGTTTGACTGCACGTTGGTGCCCGCGAGTAAATATGCAAGCGTCCTTGCAGAAAAGTGCGTAGAACAAACCCGCGCCGGCGCCAGAAAATGGGGACTGACCTAAGAACGTCCCTCTACTGGAAGGCCTGCTGTCCAAGAGTGGGCCCTCCATTTGGTCTAAGCGACTGTAAAAATAACACAAACATTTCTTTCAGGGATTTTCTACTACAGGGCGGAAGGTTCCGATCCGTTCAACTGCGCCAGACGTCAAATGACGGGTCTCAGGTTCTGCTCCCATCAAAGGCGAGGGATGCAAAGTCCGCTCCCGGTGACAGCTGGGTAGGTTCTGTTGAATCCACCCGCGTAGAGCCGGCACGTTGTGACGATCACCGCCACGATCGAAGCGTGAATTTTCTCTCGCTTAGGTGGAGCGCAGGCTGGTATAGTGGCGTTATATTTGCGGCACGAGCACTGAGGGGGCCGAACGTGCGTGCAGCGCTGTCCTTGATGGAGAAGAAATCTGCAGACGCAATCCCGGTCGGGGAGGGTGGCGAGGGATATAGATACAGGGCCTTCATCAGTTACTCCTCCAAGGATCGCTCGGCAGCAGAGAAGCTTCAAAGGTCATTGGAGTCATACAGGATACCTAGGCCACTCCGCAGGTCCGGGATCCATCGGAACGAAAGAGTCTCGCCGATCTTCCGAGATCGATCTGATCTAAAGGCGTCTGCAGACCTTGGGCAAACAATCAAGGATGCACTGGAGAACTCCGAGTATCTGATAGTGCTATGCAGTCCCGCAGCCGCCAACTCTAAGTGGGTGGACAAGGAGATTTCCTTCTTCAAGGAGCTCGGCCGATCGGACAACATCATAGCGGTGATCGTGCGCGGTGTGCCTGCCGTTAACCATCCCGTCCGAGAGCCGGAGGGAGCTTTTCCAAAGGCCTTGGTCGGTCTACGCAGCGGCGACGGCTCGTTGACGGAGCCTTTGGCCGCCGACATCCAGGAGCCTACGGACGGACGAGGCGGTGACGGTTTTAACCTGGCGAAGTTAAAAATTGTCGCGACCCTGCTTGGTGTTTCCCTTGCCGAACTCACGCAGAGACAGGCTGAGGTGGATCGACGTCAACGGCGGGTAGCTCAAGCCGTTGCCGCTGGAATGCTTATCCTTGCTGTTGTTGCGGGTATTGGGGCATGGATAGCCTTGGAGCAAAGTCGAATGGCCGAGCGACGCCTTCAGAACGCCGTCGAAAGTGCAGCTAGGCAGATAGGGGCGACGGTCCGATATAGAGATCGATACGGTGTGCCGTCAGAGGTAATCGAAGAGCTGCTGAGATCTGCGGAGGTGGATTTCGGTAAGCTCATCTCAGACGACGAAACGTCGCCAATGCTCGTGTTCCAGCGCGCGCGGCTCAATCTTGAATTGGCCGAGCTGCTCACTCTTGTTGATGATGAGCAATCTCAACAGAAGGTCACGCCTCTCATCGTGGAAACGGCGGCAACCTTAGATCGCTTGGAGCAAAGGTACCCATCGGTTTTGGAATGGATTGGTCTCGCTTCGGCGCCGGATCCGGCTGCAATTGCAATGTTGCGATTGAAACTGCTCGACGCGGAAGGCCAAGAAAGAACCTATGCAGGAAACTTTAATGGAGCAATCGCGGCGGCGCAATCGAGGGTTACATTGTCCGAGGCGTGGCTGTCAAAGACGGGTAGCCTGTCTTGGCATCGCGAATTGGCCCAAGGGCATTGCCGGCTAGGCGCATACAATTACCAGCGGGGGAAGCTCGCCGCTTCCGCGGCTGCGTACGAAAAGTGCCTGGAGACAACCAGGTCGCTCATACAAAGGAGACATGACCCATCGGATCGCGGAGACCTGATGGCCGCCCTCTCCTCGCTGGCCACGACACTCGTGGAGATGGACCGTCGTTCCGATGCGCTGTTACGACAGCGTGAAGCTGCGGAGACCGCAAAGGCTTTGGTTTCCGCCGAACCTCAAAACACCGAATACCAGCGAACTGAACTAGTCACGTTGACAAGGCTCGGCGACATGGTCCTCTCGGTGGAAATGGATGTTTCCAGGTCCCTAAATGCCTATGAGCAGGCTTTGCTCATCTCCGATAAGCTCACAAGATCCGATTCCTCGCGACTTGACTGGCAACGGGACCGCTCCCTTCTGCTGGAACGACTGGCGAGCGCCCACCTCCGTTTAGCGGATAATGCGGATGTCACGAGGTCCTTCGAGAACTTGCGCCAAGCGGAACAATACGCTCGGGATGCTTTCGAGATTGCCGAGCGTATTCTGAATAACGATCCTCTTAATCAGGAATGGTTAAGAGATCGGAGCGTGCTCGAGGAAAGGCAAGGTCAAATAGCTTTCGCGACATACAAGCATGGTGGCGATACGAGAAAATTGGAGGACTCTGCGCGGTGGTACGCCAAAGCGATCGCCGATCGCCGCGTCATTCTAAAAGCGGATGCGGAGCGCTCGTTCTACAAGCTCGATTTGGCTGTCGTCTTGGTTCAGTTCGGCGAAGTTGCGATGGAAACTCGGGAGTACGAACAGGCGGAACGTTCTCTACGAGAGGCGTTGCTAATGTCGAATGATCTGATAAGCAGCAATGAAGCGCAGCCAATATGGTTGCGGGAGGTTGCCACGGTCCACGCCGCGCTTGCGAAGCTCTATCAGAAGCGTGAAAACTTTGCGGACGCCTTGGCGGAAATTCAGCGTGCTATTGCGCTAATACGCGACTTGCGCCGAAAATTCCCGGACATTGTTCAGTATCGACGGGACGAAGAATACCTGGTGGGCAAACAAAGCGAACTCGCGAAACTCGCGCCGGAAGTCCCGGAGTGGCCGCAGCCGTAGGCAAGCTGTGCTTTTCAGAAAGATATCCGCAATCCTCCCGTAAGCCCGTAATTGTCTACAAGTTCATTCGCTAGGATCGCCCGCCCATCGATGTAAGCCACTCCCCCATTAAATACTTCGGCTATTACGCCGGTTCGTAGCTCGAAGAAATCACGGTCCGGTGGATTTGTCTTAAAAGTAAATCTAAAAGGGTCAGGTCGACCGTCCTCGACAAAAGTCGCCCTGATCGTGCGCTGATCGTTCGCGAACTCATGGATGTAGTCAAACTGCGCGAACGGAACGACTGTCATAGTGTTAAACGTGAACGGCCTCGACACTGCTACGCCGATGCGTGTCTGTACGGACGAGATGTCTTGGTCCTCATAGTTTAGGCTAGCACCGGTGATCGGATAATTCAAGGTGCCTGGCTCCTCTGTTTCGGAATAGCTACCGACCTTCTTCCATTTGGCGCTAAAGGAAAGCCGGGGTCCGACAACTATACTGTTGTATTCCCAATCGTAACCAGCGTTGATGTCTGCGGATAATCCTAAAATATCCGGATTGCCACGAATTATACCAGCAGTTTGATCAATCGGAAATATATTGAAAACATTTTCTGCCACCGTCTCAAAATCTAAGTCGAACTTGCAGAGACTGTTCCCATACTTTAAGCGAGACTTACTTACTCCTAGTTCGGCGTTGATGAAGCCATCTTGCAGAAACATGGTCTGATAGAATACTGATCCACCGAATTCGCTGGTATCTATTGTGCCTTCGTGGGGCACTCCGCAGATGTTCTCAAAGTTACCATTAAATACTTGTCCACCGATTTCATTGCCTGTGCCCAGGCTAGTAACCGTCTCGGGTCGCGGGGATGTACCATTCCCATTCGAATACAGCCCCTTGAATCCCGCCACGCTGTCAACCCCCACGTCCCAAAAGGCTCCGGCTTCCGCAGTAAAGATATCGATTTTCTTTGCCGGTTCAAATTTAGAGTCGGATTGGCGATAGTTTTGATACTCAATCTGTCCAAACATGGTAAAACCGTCAAATGGTACTAATCCACTTGCGCTAAGTGCATCATCACTATCGCTGATAAGACTAAAAATGAGTTCTCCCGATGACGTGATGCTTCGTTGGTAGAAGTAGTTGGAAATAACGGCATCCCTACTGTCGCTTTCGTTGCATTCTGGATCTTCTGCCGGATCACATGGTTCGGATCGGCGGCGCGTGGTTTCGAATTGCGATACGGTTCTGGTTGACTGCAATGACGACAGGCTTCCCCCGACCACGGAGCCGCCAGATAGATTCGTGTTATCTGTGTTCGGATGGCAGTGAAGCGAAAGATTTGGGCCGATTAAACCTGTCTCTTTGCTCGGAGGAAGATCGGCTACGTTACCCGGTAATATTGTGAGGGCGGGATTGGGGCCATTCGGAGTACTTGTCACAAACCCACAAAATCTGTCGCCCGCTCCAAGGAGAAAACTTAGCGCTTCGCTGTACGTCTCGAAATTGTGTCTAACTTGAGTGGGAGCAATTTGAGCATATGCCCCGCCGGTATACAGCAGACAGCAGCAAGTTGCTGCAATGACCAGTTTTATTCGCATCACGTCCCCCTCGACGTTGACGTCCCGCAATCTGGCTCGCGGGAGGAAGGCGTGATCCTATGGCGCGGGTCACGCTCTCAAGGGCTCGATGATCACATCTTTTTGAAGGAAGACAATAATTTATCCCACCGGCTCCTCTAGATTGCAGGCGAAGGATGCAGAAAAACAACAGTCGCTAATTTAGGGGGGCGTGCCGCGAGTCCGGTACTCCAGTCCGCTGGCTGCGCTGGTTGCCAAAGAACGTCTCGCGGCGTAGGTAGTACCGAAGCTCAAGCCATAGCTGCGATCGATCCGTAAAAGGGGCAAAGATGGACTTGGTTGACGGAGCAGGCGAAATGTCGGGCAGTGAGGAAGCACGTCGCCGCGAGGAATGTACTTGCCTCAAATTGCGATCGGGTCCTTTCAGGTGTGGCGTGAGGACGGACCCGCGAAGCGCTCAGCGCCCCCGATCGAGAGACTCAGTTTCTAAGACGCATGTAGAATCTCGTTATCTTTCGTGCACACTACGGTGTTTTGGGTATTCTGTTCCCTCGTGGAGATCCCGGCGATCGGAGCGGCGATGGCAGTTTCCATTCTTTTCACCGGCCATATGATCGACAAGCCAGGCCGCCCGAACGCGCGTTTTCCATCTGAGCTGGAGGTGGCGGCTGCAGCACGCATTGCTACAGCAATTGCACCGTACGCAACCACAGACAAGGGCTCTGTTATGGGATTTGCAAGCTGCGCCCGGGGTGGGGACATACTGTTTCACGAACAATGCAGGGCCGTTAGAATCCCGACAACTATCGTGCTACCGTACTCTCCAGAGCTTTTTGTCCTGACCTCGGTGAAAGGAATTCCCGGGAGCGATTGGGAGCAACGCTTCTGGCATCTGTGGACCACGACATCCGAGGCGCAGCGCGAAACCTTGAACTTGCCTCGGTCGGACGAAGCATACAGCATCTGTAACGTCCACCTCCTTGAGCGCGCTCAGGAGCATGGCGCAGTTCATTTGATCGCTTTATGGGACGGCCAACGCGGCGATGGACCCGGCGGGACGGCCGATCTCGTGGACCGTATAGGTATTTCGAACAAGCCGGACATATTCACGCCGGCGGGTTTAGAGGCGGACGAATAGCACCTGAGAGACGGAGGAGGGGGTGTCCTGATCCGGATTTTCACCCTCGTCTTAATCCCAGGGGCATTTGGCAGACAATCTGCCGCGTACATTTGATGTTCCGCCATTTCGCGGCAGCTCGGTGCATTGGCGAGCTCAGATATACCGTGTTACGGTTGGATCATTACAATTGTGAATTTCAGGAAGTCTGTGACTTCAGCAAGTAAGCCCAGCCAATTGCAAGACCAACGTTTGCCTGCGGGGATCGCGGTGTCGTCGGAAAGGCTGGCCCAGAAGCTGAAGGCGGCTGGAGCGGATAAGCGGGTGCTGGAGCAAAATCGTTGCCTTGGGGCAACTCCGCGGCTGAGGTCGTCCGTCGCGAACCGGGGTCAACCAAAGCGCATGGCAGTGGGGAGACCGAGACAGGTGAGATCAGTGGCGGAGAGTAACGCGGGCGGCTGATCAATTGATTCCCGTCGGCGCGTTACGGCTTTCGATTTGGGAGGAGGGTGTGCATGGCTAGGGAAAGTCTGCCAGATTCTATGCGTTTCATTATGAAGTGGGAGGGCGGCTTCGTTGACGATCCCGATGACCGCGGCGGTCGCACGAATAAGGGGATCACGCAGGAGGTCTATAATTCTTGGCGGAGCCGCATTGGTCGGTCTGCGCGCGACGTCAAGCAGATCGACGATGAGGAGGTCCGGGCCATCTACGATGGCAACTACTGGACGCCCGCGGGATGTGATCTGCTGAGACGTAAGCTCGACCTGGCGCAGTTCGACACCGCGGTGAACATGGGAACCGGCCGCGCGATTCGGATTCTTCAAGAGGCTGTAGGCACGCGGATTGATGGGCAGTTCGGACCCACGACGAAGCGCGCCTGCGATGCCTGTGATCTCGGTACGACGCTGGTTCACTACACTCAAATACGGGAAGGTCTATACAGGAGATTTGCACAGGCGCCGGGGCAATCTAAGTTCCTAAAGGGTTGGATAAACCGGTTGAACGATCTTCGCCGTGAGATCGGATTGCCGGGTTTCGAACGGATTCCGCAGGAACCAGACTTCGGGGATATGCTTTACATCGCTCGCATTCCCGATTTGCCAGAAGGCGCGCAATTGGAACGCTGGGATTAGCAAAAGCGGCCCAAGGGAGGAGAGGAGACGCATGGCACATGTCACGATGATCCATGGTATCGGTCAGAAGCCCGAGGAGGCCGCGCTCCTGGGGGTCTGGCGACGCGCTTTGGCGAGTGGTCCACAGGAGACACGAATCGATCTCGGCGCGAAGGGCGTGAGCAGCTCCATGGTCTACTGGGCCGATGTGCTCTATCCGGCACCCGATCCAAATGTTGCGGCTCACGAAAGTACGGATGAGCTGGAGGCGTTGAAGAGCGACGTCGACCACATAGGGGACGCGGTCACAGTGGATGGGGCGGAAGACCCCGTGTGGCTAGCCCGGCTGGCTGGACGACTGCTGCTCGAAGATCCGGCGCTGGACGAGCCAGAATATTTGGTTGGTTCCGCCTCACGTCTGCAGGAGCGCTTTCCTCTCCCTTGGGCGCTTAAGCAACGCTTCCTTGCTGCTTTTCTGCGGGACGTGCATCATTACCTTTTCAACGTGTGCTGGACACCCCGACCGGGTGAGACCTACCAGGTTCAGCGCGAGATTCGGCGGCGATTTGTTGAGAAGGTCGCGGCTGGCGCCGAAAAGGGGCGGCCCCACGTGGTCGTCAGCCATAGCATGGGCACCGTGATCGCTTATGACTGCCTAATGCGGGTACCAGAGTGCCCTGCCATTGATGCCCTGGTGACACTAGGCAGTCCGCTCGGCATCGATGAGGTTCAGGACAAGCTCACGCCAGAATGGACGCGGTCACATGGGTTTCCCAGCAAAAAGATTGAAGGCGATTGGGTAAACATCTTCGATCGCCTCGATGTTGTCGCCGCACTTGATCCGGAACTTACTAACGATTTCCGTCGCGCGGGCCTTGATGTGGTCAGGGACATCCATGAGCCTAATAGCGGTCTGTGGCGCCACAGCCTGAGAAAGTATTTCGAGGGGCAACTGTTCAGGACGGAGCTCCGAAAACTGCTGAAACTATAGGGAACGCCGATGAAGTGCTCGGCAGAGGCAACGAAAATTCTCGTGGCGGCGGCGAGCCTCGAGGAAAATCAGGTTGAATCGGCATGCAACGCCTGGATTGAACGGTTGAGGGAAGGGACCGAGGTTCCGGAACCAAAGATCGCTCGACAAGTACTGGACGAACTTCGAAAACATCGGCACATGGGCGCGCTAAAGCGGCTTGCCGACAATCTATTGCGGCTCGGGTCTCGAGAGGACGTTGTCCATCGTCACTACAGCCAGGCCCTGATCGAGAGCGGCGAACTCATTGCAGCGATCGCGGTGCTTCAGGGCTTGATCAGGAGCGTAGCCCTTGGAGGGAGCGAGTTGAAAGAAGCTCAGGGGCTGCTCGGTCGCGCCTACAAACAGATTTACATTGACGCCTGCGGCTCCAAATTGGGAATGGCAGAGGATGCGTTGGAGGCTGCAATTGCTGCCTATCGTCAGGTATTTGACCGTGACCCAACGCAGATCTGGCACGGGGTGAATCTGGTCGCCTTGTTGGCACGGGCTGAACGCGACGGCGTTGAGATTGCAGATTTCCCGCGGAAAGACAGCATTCTTGAAGGATTGCGTCGTGAAGTCGAGCAGCGCTGGTTGGCAGGCACGCTTGAGGCGTGGGACTATGCGTCTGCCGCTGAACTGTCACTCGCGCGGGGTGACCTGCCTGGGGTGCAGCGATGGCTGCAGGAGTATCTCAGTGCGGCCGACGTTGACGCTTTCAAGATCGCCGGGACCCTGCGCCAGTTCACCGAGGTGTGGAGACTTCGCGCGGATGAGGGCGAAGCGGGGGCTGTGATAGCTGTTCTCAGAGCGGCATTGCTCCGAAACAGGTCCGGCACACTCAGTCTCACGCCACAGCAGGTCCAACGCACCGCCGAAGCGGACATGGTGTCCTTCGAAAAGATTCTCGGAAATACGGGAGTTCAGACGTACTGGTGGATGCGAACGGCGATGAACCGGGCACGTTCGGTTGCGCTGATCCGTCAGCCGGATGGCCGGGGCATCGGGACCGGATTTCTGGTCCGCGGCCGCGACCTCCACGAACCGCTCGGCGACGAACTCTTCCTGCTCACCAATGCTCATGTGGTGAGCGATTCCCCAGAACAGAGGGGAGCGCTTCGAAGCGACAAGGCATCCGTAGCCTTCGAGGCAACGGCCGACTCGGACCGGACTGCGCGGCGACATCGGGTGTGTGAGATTGCATGGAACTCGCCACCTGAACTCCTGGACGCCAGTCTGCTGCGCTTTGTGGAACCGCCAGTCGGGATAGAGCCGTGTCCCGTGTCGGATTCGCTTCCGGTGACAGATGAAGATCAGCGGGTTTACGTGATCGGCCATCCACTCGGAGGCGAGCTCAGCTTTTCTCTTCAGGACAACCAACTGCTGGACCACGAAGGTCCGACTAGCGGCAAGCCGACAATCGCCGGCCGGGTTCTCTTGCATTACCGAGCTCCTACCGAACCGGGAAGTTCCGGCAGTCCGGTATTCTCAGCTGATTGGGACGTGATCGGTCTCCACCACGCGGGAGCGGACTTCATGCCAAAGTTGAACGGGAAGCAGGGAACCTACGCAGCCAACGAAGGAATATGGATTCGTTCGATCATGGATGCGATTGCTAGGAACGCGACTGGAGGAAGCGCTGACGCGACGTAGAGCTGCACCACCTCTGCCAACGATGTAGAATCCACGCGCTGCATGCGGTCGCGCGAGTATGGCGGATCTTCTTCCTCCGCGAGACCAAAAAATGACAACCATGCCCAGGAGAATTCGGGCTGCATGGGTTAGGTGTATAAAAGTCGCTCCTCCTTCCACTATTGTACAGCGAACTTCCCGTTGCAGGCAGCGGCAAATACAATTACTTTGATTGAGAGCAGCAGGGGAATTTTGAGAGCTTGGCGCGAATCTTCATTAGCCATTCAAGCGCTGATAACTTCGCCGCGGTGGCGATTCGCGATTTTCTTGTCGCCGAGGGTTGGGACGATTTATTCCTCGATCTCGATCCCAAGCGCGGCATCGTCGCCGGCGAGCGCTGGGAGCGCGCCCTTAATCAAGCCGCTTACCGCTGCGAAGCGGTACTGTTCCTGGTTTCAAGTGCCTGGCTGGTATCGCGTTGGTGCCTGAGAGAATTCAACCTGGCACTCAGACTTAATAAGCGTCTGATGGGTGTGCTGATAGAGGATATTCCGATCCCCGACCTGCCAGCCGACCTAACGGCGAACTGGCAGGTAGTACGCCTGGCCAGCGGCAGGGATCATGCGATGTTTCGCTCGGTCCTGCCAGACGGCCGCGAAGAACACGTCACCTTTTCGAAGACAGGCCTAGTATCACTGCGGACGGGGTTGGCTAAAGCGGGGCTCGACGCGCGCTTTTTCCCTTGGCCGCCCGAGAGCGATCCCGACCGGCCGCCTTGGCGTGGCATGAGGCCGTTGGAGGCGGAAGACGCCGGCATCTTTTTTGGTCGCGAGGCCCCTATTATTGAGGCTCTTGACCGACTTCGCGGCCTTGCGGACGGAGCACCGCCGCGCTTCCTCGCGATCCTCGGCGCGTCAGGAGCAGGAAAATCATCGTTCCTTCGCGCAGGTGTGCTGCCGAGGTTGGCCCGGGATGACCGCAATTTCTCGCCGCTGCCGGTGCTACGACCAGAGCGAGCAGCGATCACCGGTGAAAACGGCCTGATCGCGGCTATCGAAGGCGCCTTCCGTCGAGCCGGATTAAAACTGAGCCGTGCCAGGGCAAAGTCAGCGATATTCGGCGGGCCGAAAACGTTCGCATCGCTGCTTAGCGAGTTGGCCGAGGCATTGCGCGAGCCAATGCTTGAGGACGTGCCGCGGCCGCCGGCTCCCGCGATCGTGATTGCCATTGACCAAGGCGAGGAGCTCTTCCTCGCAGAGGGGCGTGCTGAAGCCGATGCACTTCTGCTGCTGCTCGCCTCAGTTGTCGCGTGGTCCGAACCGCGTGTGATATTGCTTGTGACCATACGTTCCGACTCCTACGAGCGCCTGCAAACTGCTGCCGCCTTGGATGGGCTGCGCCAGTCAACGCTGTCGCTGCCGCCGATGGCCCAGGGGACCTATCAGATGCTAATCGAAGGACCCGCGGTTAGGCTGATAGACACCAGGAGAGCGCTGAAGATCGAGCCGGCTTTGACTGCCGCGCTGCTTTCGGACATCGGGGCGGGCGGTGGTAAGGATGCACTGCCGCTAGTTGCCTTCACGATGGAGAGACTCTATCTGGAATATGGTGGTGACGGCGACCTCACACTCGCCGACTATCACGCGATTGGTGGCATTCGCGGCTCCATCGAGGCCGCGGCAGAGCGAGCTCTTAGGAGATCGGACGAAGATCAGGCCGTGCCGCGAGAGCACGCCGCCAAACTCGCGCTACTCCGACGGGCACTCATTCCCTGGCTCGCCGGCGTTGACCCCGATACGGGGTCGCCGCGGCGCCGAGTAGCACGGTTGTCGGAACTACCTGAGGAGGCGCGGCCGCTTGTCGGTTACCTGGTGGCGGAGCGCTTACTGTCGACGGAGCGAGCCTTCACCTCTCTTGTCGATGGCGAAGGTGTCCCGACGCTGATCCCTCAAGGTGATGCGACGGTCGAGGTTGTTCATGAGGCGCTGCTGCGGCAGTGGGGACTGCTACAAGGTTGGCTGGAGGACGATTTTGCCGCACTCGTCGCCCTTGAAGGCGTCGCGCGGGCCGCGCGTGACTGGCATGCCAACGCGCGCAAAGGGGAGTGGCTAGTCCATCAGACCGGGCGGTTAGAGGATGCCGACCGCTTCGCGCACGAGGAGCGGTTCTCAGGATTCGCCAGCACCTTGGTGGAGGATTATCTCGTTGCGGCGCGCAGTGCAGAAAAGGTACGGCGCGACAGGGATCTGGAAGAGGCGCGGCAATTGGCGCAGGCGCAGAGGCTCGCGGCCGAACACCAGAAGAAGGTGGCAAACAGAACCTTGGCTGGCGCCTTGGCCGCCAGTCTGCTTGCTGTTATTGCTATCGGCGCCCTAGCCTTTGCACGTAGCCAGGCTCAAAAAGCCACGCTGCAGGCGCAGATCGCGACGGACGAGCGCGACAGGGCTGTTGCTGAGCGGGATCGCGCAGAGTTCGCCGAGCGGCGAGCGGCCGACCGTAACCTTGAACGGAGCATCGGTATCTCCGGCGCGGCGACCGAGAAGGTAATGAAACTCGCTCCGGAGGGGATGCTTGACGATGCGGAGCTGAGTCAAGCGCTGGCAGCAGTAATTGTTAGCGCTGTCGCCGCTATCGAGGCTGACGGAGAGGTCACTGGCCAGATCGCATCGCAGCTTGCCGCGATCGCAGACGCTAATCATGCTTCATCTGGAACGTCGAGGGGACGCACTCGGCTGATTGTGGGAGATCTGGACTTTGCCGCGTCTTTGCACGTTAGCGACACTGGGACCGCTTTGGTCACTTCAAACCCGTTGACCGAAAGCTCTGTCTCGGCCCAGATCACGGGTGGGTCAGTCTCGCTTGGCATCGATCGGAAGAACAAGATGATTCTGCTAATCCGGCCCAACCGCTTGGAACGGTGGACGGTTACGAACGGTCAGCTTACGATGCTCGGAGAAATTGATATTGGCGGGTCCGCCTTCAAGCCGAGTGCGGATAGCAAGGTGCTTGGATCGTCTGGCCACGTCTTCGTGCTGTCGGCTGGAGAGGTGTGGCACATTAGCGGGGAGTCGCTCAAGAGAGTGGCGACCGGAGACGGAATCACGATAACCGACATCGCCTCTGACGAACAGGGTGGCATCGTTGCTACAACGGAGGACGGGAGGATCCTTCGTGGCAGTGGAAGACTTGAAGTCGTTTCGGATCAGTCGGGCATCGCCCGCCAGGTTGGCGAACGGCCGCGCATCCGTTATAATCCATATCTTGATATTGCGTCCCTTTCGACCGATGAAGAGTGGCGGGACCTGTGGCTTACCTTCAATGTGTCATATCCGCCTACCGACCTCAACGCATGCGAGGGTACGCGCTCGGACGGGCGCGGCCGATATTGCGCCGGGGTAGACGAATGGCTGCCAACGCCTTCGGCATACACTCCGTGGATTGGTATCGTTGCCAAGGGCTCGGCGACACCAGTGCTCCGCGGCGCCGGCTGGCCTGTCGATCTCCTGATTGCATGCCACCGCCTTCGGCGGCTGAATGACGGCACGATCTTTGAGGTAGGAGATGCTTTGAGGCGGTGCGGCATCCTCGAACCGGCAATCCAAGATAGCATCTCGGCCGGCCCCTCGAGCGACGAAGCAAAGGCCTTAGTCGCCGATTTGCTTGCTAGCGCGAGCGCAAGTAACGACATCGACTCCGCGCCCGGCTTCTCTCCGTTCATATCGAAACTACCCGACGGTACGAGCCCTGAAGCGCGTCTCGGCCACGAACGCGAATTTGGCCTAGACGGAAGGCCGGCGAACGCGGCTGAAGCACAGGGCGCCTATGAGTCCGCCGTGGCAAAAGGCGACGCATTCGCAATGTACCGGTTAGCCGTGGCAATCGAGGATACCGATGCCGAGCGCGCGGTATCTCTGTATCGACGCGCGACCGAGCTTGGCTCGGGATACGCACTCAACGCCTATGCAGTCTTCCTTAAGGACAGATCGCTGGCGACCCCACAGGAGGTCGCCGACCATTACCGAAAGGCAATGAAGCTGGGCGACTATCTTCGCGCGCCGCGCAACCTTGCTTTGTTGCTCGCGAAGCATCCCGAATTGCAACGGGACGAGAACGAAACCGAGGAAAACCTCTACCGCATGGCTGCGACAAGCGGTAATCCGTTCGCAGCAGTTAGCCTAGCTAATCTCCTCGATACGAACCAGGCAAAGCCCGCCTCTGCCAGTGAAGCGACTGCCCTGTGGGACTTCGCATCGGCCTACTTACCCGAGGCGGCGATGGTCGTGGCCCAACGGCTTGAGCAGGAGGAACTCAGCGGTGACACTTCCGCCGATAGCATGCCGAAGCCGGGCGAAAAGCGTCAGGCGAGCCAGCAACTAATGCGCATGGCTGCACGCGGTGGATGGGCTGAGGCGTTCGATCGCTTGGCTGAACGAGCGCTTCTCGGGGAGGACACGCTGCCGAAGCTAATGCAGCATTCCTTTCATTACGCGCGCAGCAACTCGGCATACAAACTGCGGCAATCCGTATAGCACACATCCTGGAACGTCGGGGTGCGCCGGCGCGAGCCGTGCAGCGCTGGGCGGCGCTGGCTGGGCAGGCGGAGCGCCCGCCCATCGGCCACGCGTCTGCAGACGCGGGGCCGAAAGACGAACTGCGCCGACGCCTGCTCGCCAGCCAGCCCGTTCAGGAAGTGTCGATACATCGAATACGGGACAAGCAGGGAAGGATTACGCAAGCTGTCGCGACGGGTACGCAAATCGAGGTGGAATATGATCGCATGGGCAGGGTCGTACACGCCCAGTTCCGGCCGACGGATGGAAGATCCGTCCATTACTCTGTCATCCGAAATGAACATGACGGTTTGGCGCGTCTCTTCGGCGACGGTGAGACGCTCTCCACGGTAGTATACGACAGGGAGCGCTTTCCCTCGAGCGTTGCCAGCAAAGCCGGTACGCTCACTTTAGAAGTACTCGAGGATGAGCGTATTAGCAGGCGTATCTTGGTTACGATCGGCCGGGACAAATTCGAATTCAGACTTTCCGGCGGCCCGACGAGTGTGGACCTGAATCCCTTAAATCCCACCGAAGGCGATGGCGAGACTCGCCGCCGGGCAGCGGGAGCATTGAGGGTTCTACGGGAAAGTCTAGAGCCGCTGGCCTCCGAGCCACTCTTCGACGGAATCCTGCTGCAGCCCGAGGCGACGACGTTCGTTGATGCCCTACTCAAGGCTTTGGCGACATGACGCTTATATTCAACGCAATCTCGGTCGCCGCGCGGGCTTTGTTGATCGCCATGGCGCTAGTTCTCGCTATGGTCCGCCCCGGGAATGCCTTAGTGGATCTGAAGAATGCGAATTATTCCAACACATGGATTGACTTGCCGGAAAAGCTGGGTGTCTCGATCCTGCGCACCTACAACAGCCGTTCTCTCTTCGCCGGTATATTCGGATTTGGTTGGTGCTCGGACTTCGAGACCTCGATCTATTTCAGTGACAACGGCTCCTATAAGCTGTCATTCTGCGGAGACGGTCAAACCCTCGAATTCGAACGACCACAGCGGCGCGAAGGCTCGGGCCGGGCGCTGAGCTCCGACGACGGGAGCACCCTAGAGATTTCCGACGAGCAATTCCTATACCGAAGTGCCGACGGGCAGAAAACTCTCCACTTTGATCGAATGGGACATCTTTCAGCGATCGAAACGTCGGGGTTTGGAACGGTGGAGATCATCCGCCTCTACGGCAGGGTGACCGAAGTTGTCGATTGGGAGGGCCGCCGGTATCGTTTTTTGATCGGGTCAGCGGGCAAGGTGCTCCGCATTCAAACTCCCGAGAGCCTAGTAATCGAGTACCAATACAATCAATTTGGAGATCTTGTTGCCGTCAAAAACGGCTGGGGGAACGTGTACAGATTTCACTACGATGAGCTACACAATCTCGTCCGCGCATCATGGCCCGACAAAACCTTTATTGCTATCGATTATGATAAGGAGAGGGACTGGGTCACCGGATTCACGGATCGCGACGTGTGCAAGGAGGCATACGCATACAAGCAAGGCTTGAGCCCGCGGGGGACCGAAGTCTATTGGGTCTATATCACAAAACACTGCAAAGAAGAACTGATCGTCGAAGGTCTCTACGAGTTTGTATACACGAGAGAACCGTTGTCAGGGCCGGGGCGATTGTGGAAAGTAAGGGTGAGCAGCGGTCTTCCGGGGCCGAATGGAGTTGATTTCACCGAGACCGTACACCCGGAAACGGGTCCGCCAATAATAACGCGCGAGAAGCGAGACAGTCTGCATACTCCGCTTTTGAGGCCGCAGTGATCGCCGTCGGCGCCTCCGCCGGCAGTGCCTCCGGCGTGTTCCCGTTCTGTGCTCAAATGATCGCATAATGTATCAACGGACACTGCAGTCATCCCAAAGTGAAAACCGACCGCACGGATGTCTGCGGCCTCTCCCCGTGCTCGGCAGCACAGCATCGAAGCCGGCCGGCATGCCGTTGCCGAATGCCAGCTCCCGGACGTCAATTGTGAGGACTTCAAGCACGGGCCGTGCCGCGGTCATCAGTACGAAGCTCGTCACGCGCCCTGGCGGACAGTCCGCGGTGGCTGGATAGACCAAAGCCAGGCGATTACAGCGGTAGCGTAACCGGCCGGTTGCTACCGCGGAGATTTTGCTTTGATGCTGGCGATGAGTTCTTCGTCGTCGACAAAGCTGTTGAGGAAGTCGTTCCATTCCTGAGTTGAGCGGCGAGCATGGGAGAGCATCTGTTCCAACTCCTCCACGCCGTCGTCTGTCAGGGCGGTGATGGATTCGTCCTCACCGTTATAGACGCTGATGATACTGCCGTAGGTCAGGTTATCATCGTTGCTGACGATCGCCTGGAGAAGCTCTGGATCCTCGCCAAGAATTTCGGCAACATATTTGATGGTGCGGACATAAGTGACTGTTGCCATCAGGCCGCCTCGGCGCAGATGACGGCAACAGGTGACCAATTCCAGGGGAGCAGTTCGTCGAGCCGATTTATCTTATGATCGTGGATACGGTCGAGCACATCGGCCAGATAGGTCTGCGGATCGAGGCCATTCATCTTGGCCGTTTCGATGATCGTCATGGCACGCGCCAGTGTCTCCGCACCGGCGTCTGCGCCGGCAAAGAGCCAATTTTTCCTTCCAATTCCAACCGGGCGCAGGGCCCGCTCAGCAGCATTATTGTCGATCGCGACACGGCCGTCCTCCAGGAACAGGCAGAATGATGGCCACCGGCTCAGGCCATAGCGGAAAGCTCGCGCCAGATCACCCTTGCCCGGAATGCGGGTCAACTGCGCCTCGGCCCAGACGCGCAAGGCTTCGACTTTTGCCTTGCTGTGCTTTTGACGCGCGGCGAGGCGGATATCGGCAGGCTGACCCGCAATCTCACGTTCGATGTCGTAAAGCGCGCCGATACGGTCGAGAGCCTCGCGTGCGATCTCGGATTTATTCGAGGTCCAGATATCGTGGAAGTCGCGTCGCCAGTGTGCCCAGCAGGCTGCCTCACGGAAGCGGGATGTCCCATCCCCTCCAGGGTCATACAGCTTGCCGTAGCCTTTGTAGCCATCAGCCTGAAGGATGCCGCTTGTCTGTTTGAGGTGACGGTGGACGTGCTCTTCCTTCCAGTCGGGGGCGAAGTAATAGACCGCACCCGGTGGAGCCACACCCGCCCAGGGACGTTGATCGCGGACATAGGCCCAGATCCTGCCTTTCTTCACGCCTTTGCCCAACCCCTTATCCCGCAGCGAACGATCGAGCACCCGGATCGGGGTGTCGTCGGCATGGAGAAGGTCGCTGCCCATGATCGCCGCCTCGATCCGCTCGATCAAAGGCTGAAGCACCCGCATGGCGCGACCGCACCAATCGACCAGCGTGCTGTCGGGAATGTCGGCGCCCAGGCGGGCGAAGATCTCGTTCAGGCGATAGAGGGGCAGATGGTCGTCGAACTTCGAGACCAGGATGTAAGCCAGAAGCCCGGCACCTGCCATGCTGCCCGGTATCGGGCGGCTTGGCGCCGGCAACTGCACCATCTTCTCGCAGCAACGGCAGGACTTCTTCAATCGCGCGACCTCGATGACCTTCATCTGCGCTGCGATCATGTCGAGGATTTCGCTCGCGTCTTCACCCACCAGGCGCAGTTCTCCCCGCAATCGGGGCAGACTCTGCCGGGATCGATTTCCCTGCGCTCGCGCACGGCCTTTTCTGATACGCGTGGACGCCTGCGGATCACCTTCTCCCTGGAAGGATCCGTGGACACCTCCGGGACGATCTCATCGTCCTCGTCTATTGGTTTGGTGCTGTTCTCCGACGCTGCGATCAACAAATCCTCCAGCGCCAGTTCCAATTGCTGGATTTCGCGCTCGATCTTCTCGGAGGATTTGCCGAAGGCCTGTTTCCTTAGCCTGGCGATGCGCAGCCGCAGGTCCTGGATCAATTTGTCGTGCGCCAGCAACGTCGCCGACATCTTCGCATTTTCCGCCTGCAAGGCAGTGATAATCGCCTTCAGGAAGGCGGGATCATCGGGAAGATTTTGGGTCGCGTTCGACATGAGCCTGACTATCAAAAATCAGGACGAATTGCCATAAAAACAATAAGATTCAGAGAGATAAAAATCAGCCGACACGTGCCGGTGGTGCGCCCCAGTTTGGACGCCGCCAATCGATCCCTTCCCATAACATCGCCATCTGCGCCGACGTCAGCCGGGCTGTCCCGTCGGCGGCCGAAGGCCATGGGAAACGTCCCTTTTGCAGAATTTTGTAATACAGGCAGAAGCCCTGCCCATCAAAATATAGGAGCTTCAAACGATCACCACGTCTGCCTCGAAAGGCGAAGACCGCGCCCCCGGTCGGCTTCTGGCGCAACACGTCCTGCGCCAGCGCAGCCAGGCCCTCTATTCCTTTGCGCATGTCCGTAACCCCGCAAGCCAGGTACACTCGCACGCCAGTCCCTGGTCCGATCATGCCGCTTCCACCGCCCGGATAAGCCGCGTCAGGACGCTGGCGGTCACGCCGCTGTCGAAGCAAAGGCTGCGACCGCGGGGCAATCGCAACTCGATCATCCCAGATCGGTGCTGTTGATCGCCATATTGCTCGGTCTGCACGGCACTCATGTCGACGGGAATAAACACCGCATTGGTGGATGGCGACAACAATCCCTTCTTCTTCAGCTCGCTGCGCCAGGTGTAAATCTGCTGCCGCGTCACGTGGTGCCGATGAGCCACCTCCGTCACCGTGGCTCCAGAAACCCCAACCGACATGACGATCTCGCGCTTTTGTTCGTCGCGCCATCGGCGCCGCCGTTCCTGCCCAAGAATTTCCACGCGCATCGTAACCCTCGCCTAAGACACGTCCCTAACGACGTCGTTAAATACGTGTCTTAGGCCATCAAGGCCCAATCCGGCAGGCGGTCACAATCGGGCGGTTACGCGGTAGCGGTCGGCATAGGCGTTCATTTGATAGGCATCGGCGCTTGCGACGCCGGAGTTTGGCTTGTCTTTCTCTAGGCGCTTCCATTTTGCATCGAGGATCGCTTCGACGCCGTCGCCGTGCGTGATTGAGATGTCCGGTCGAAGTTGAAATCCGGACGTAGCGAGGTTTGTTTGAGGGCCCTGAAGCGCGACGGACAACTTGCGTCCTGTTCGCGTCTGGCATTCCTGTCGAATGCGGCGCCCGAGGACCGTTTCGAAAAGCCGCTCCATGTTGAAAAGCAGCGCGGAGCCGGGTGCGTCGCCGGTCCGGACATCCGGGAACAGTCCGGTGAGCAGCTGAGAGGCATTGCGGAAAGCGGCTTGCCAGTGCCTGATCGTGCGGTCGAGCGGGAGCGCATCTAAGTCGCGGGCGCCGATGCGAACATCCGCCACGTCTTCGAAGCGGTGCAGGAACGACGTCACGACTGCGCGCGTCCTCGCGCTCAAAGCCAGCCCGCGAAGCATCCGCAGGACCGCCTTCAGCGCGCGATTGTAGGCATTGTCGATGCTCCGCTCGTCGAAGCGGCATAGCAGTCGGGAGCGATCTAAGGCGTTCGTTCGAAGATGGTCCGTCAGTTGCAGGCGGCCGCGGATTGCGTTCAGGTTCTCCGTCTTCTCGGAATAACGTGTAATGGCCCCGCTGCGCAGTGCGTCCTTCACCTGATTACAGAAGTCCTCGATGAAGATGTCGAGGAGATGGCTGCTCTGTTGCCCAAGAGCGGCCTGGCCCACCCGCTTTGCCCCCAATTCACCGGCCCGCTCAAGCATGGCGACGAGCAGGCTGCGCATGTCTTCTGATGCCTGGGGATCACGCTCGACCTTCGGAAGCAGCTCGAGCGCAATCTGCGGCGTCTGGATGACTCCGCAGAACGGTCCGAAGCGCAGAGTCCGGTGCCCCCAACTAAGCGCGCCGTTTGGCAGGCGATCTGCGATGCGGCCGATGCTCTCGGCCTCGGCCTCTGTCAAATCGCTGCCCAAACCGATACGTGCGGTGTCACGCTCGCGGAAGGTCAGCGCCTTCATTCCGGAGGCTCGTAGATTTTGCGGATCGCGTCGGCCGTGATGTCGTCCTCGCGAACGATTTCGAATGTCTCGCCGTCGCCTACCTCGTTTCCGTCGGCAAGGGGGAAGAGCCGCTGGACGCTTTGCGTATGCGCCCGTACCAGCTGGAATTCCTCGCCCACAGTCTGGTCGGCCAGGACGAGCCGGATCTGTCGCCAGTCGTCGTAGAAGGCCTCCTGCAGGAAGGGCAGGATTTCGCGTGCGAAGACTTTGCGAAGATCGCCAAACGACTTGACGTTGAAGAAGTAGCTGTGTCCCAATGTTTGATCCCGATGCAGCAGCCGCGAGAGGCGCGTATTCATGGCCGCAAGCAACTGTCGCAGGTCGATCGTGTCGCCGGCGTCATCATCCACCGTTTCCAGAAGCTCGGGTTTAGGTGTGAGCTCCTCGAACCGAAAGCGGCGGCGCAGCGCGCTGTCGAGGAGCGCGATCGAGCGATCCGCAGTGTTCATCGTGCCGATTACGTCGACATTCGCTGGCACGCCAAAACGTTCGCCCGAGTAGGGCAACGTCACTTCCAGGCCCTTGCAGCCGGGTAACCGCTTCCCCGACGTGTCGGTGTGGATCCGCTTGTCGACCTCCACCAAAGATATCAGCTCCCCGAAGATCTTAGCTATGTTCCCCCGGTTGATTTCGTCGATGAAGAGGGCAAAGCGCTTGTGGGGCGACTGGCGTGCTCGATGGCAGAGCCGCTTCAGCACCCCGGGCCGGACCTCGTAGGTGATGCTGCCGTTCTTGGTCACCGGCCGGATACCCTCGACGAAGTCCTCGTAGGCGTAGCTCTGGTGGAAGGTAATGAATTCGGAACGGTCCTCGGCCCCATCGCGGTAGTTCGGCACATAGTCGTTCATCAGCCGGTAGGTTTTTCCGGTTCCTGGCGGGCCGTAGAGGATCAGGTTCAGGGGCGATCCGGTCGAGCGTGTCGCCTTGGTAGCAGCTGTTTCATCATCGGGCGCGGATGGTCCGACAAGGGGGGGTAGCTCCTTCCACAGCCTCTCGAGTGTCCGCGACGGCTTGCTCTTGATCTCGATCCCCGATGATTGAGGGTTCCACTCCTGACCGGCTTCCCGGCGCTCCAGCTCTTCAAGCTTCACGATCTGGTCGACCGAGGCGTCCCGAACGGCGTCGAAAGCAACGTCGATGAAGCGCGTCGTTTCGCCCGCTTCTGCGCGGGCCGCTTCCCAGTGCGGGGCTTCATATGGCGCACGGGTGACCTTGCCGACGGCGACGATGCCCTTTGGCGGCTCTCCAGTGCGCACCAGGAAGACGCGGTCGCCCTCGCGCGCCTTGGTCGATGCGCAGCGCCAGCGGTTCTCGGCCTTTTCGCCAGTGATCGTGGCGGCCCTGTCTTCGGCGAGGGTGTCCCATGTCCACCTGGAAGGGTTCCAGCTCAGGAGCCAATTTTTCGTCAGGGCCTTCCATTGGGCGGAAAACTCTTCCTGGTAAAAGTCGATGTCGACGCCTTGCTCCTGCTCAAGCCGAAGGCGCAGGTTGAGCAAGGCGCGGTCGATCTTTGTGGTGCTCCACTTCCGGATTTCCTTCTCCGGCGCGTCGCCGAACCCGGCAAGGATCATGCGCTTGTCGCCTTCAGAGCTTATCCGCTCGAAATTGTCGGGAAACAGGAGGTGGGGCAGGATGTGTATCAACTGCCGGTTCCGCGCCTCGGATAGGCCGCTCAGCCAGTCGGAAAACGCCCATGGCTCACGGAGGATGTCGTGGCGCTCGGCGTTCTCACGGCGCTTAAAGTCGCGCAACGCGCCGATCAGAAAAACAAGCTCGCTCCAACGGTGTGTATTATAGGCTGTCCCGGCCGAGCCGATGCCCGCGAGAACCTTGTCGTCGAGAAACGGATGGTGTTCGGCCAGGTCGTCGCCCGACCAAGACCAGACCTCGCGCACGTTTTCGCGCTTTCTGGCGGCGCCGACATTCGACGGGAAAAGCAGCAGCAACCACAGGCTCTCAGCCATCAACTGTCGGCACTGGGGCGAGCCGGACGATAGCTGCACCTCCAGCTTGGAAAGGAAATCGCCTTCGCCCGCATCGATATTCTGGACGAAGCGCTCGTCGAGCTCGTCGAGCAGGGCGACCGTCCACAGGGCCTCATCTGATAGCACCGAACCATCCGCCAAGAGGCACCCGTCTCGCCACGCCGCAGCGGCATCGTAAATCGAACCTGTATCTCTGGTAGGGTTAAATCTCGACACGCGCGCCGCCTCCCTGGTAACCCGACATTGTTCTTGAAACTCACTGGCTGGGTTGTATCGATTTGCAAATCCGCTAACAAGAGGTTGAGTAGAGAAGCAGCACGGGACCGGTCATATCGGCAGACGGGGTGATCTTCGAGACTGCGGTGTCAATTTCCCACTCTCGAGGGTAGAGATATCGAGGGCTCTGGGGCCATTCAATTCAGCCACATGGCCCAAGCGACGCCTTATGATCCCTCTGGCGCTGCCTCCTCGTTCGCTGGCGTGCGCCCCTATGTGCGGGTATGTCCAAGATGCCAGAATCACCCCGGTCGCTCGGCCTAGTTCATCTGGCGCAATAGACGAATGGCACCTAGAGAGATAGGAATCCGTCAGGGTTCCCGACCGAAAATTTTGCTACGCACGGTAACGGATCTCGCAGGATATTGCGTCCGCCATAGGTGCCGGGCGACCGGGTATGGGGTGCTGCATGACAGTTAAGCTCGAGCAACGACCTACTGTCGTTGCTCATGGCCGCCTAGCAATGCGCGAGCTGCGGCTCAACAGCGCCCGGGCGCTGTCACGCCTCCAGGTCATAACCTTCGACCAACTAGTGGCGCGACTCGCCGGAGGCCTGTCGCGGCCTGCCGACGACGACAGCCTGCGCGGCGGCCTGCCGACGACCTTGCCTGAGGCGGAGCTCGGGGAGCTTGGCGGCATCAAAGACTTGCCGCGTATAGTGGGCGCGGCGGCCGACACTTTGCGCAAGGCTTGGCGCGCCGGCTCGGTTCTCCACCGCACCAAGGCAAAGGCGTTTACCCAGTTCACCACGCCAGTAGCTCGAATTGGAAGGGACATGAGAGTTGTAACTTGGAATTTGAACAATAGAAGGGATAACCAGAAGGCGTGGGATCAGCTTATTGCGCTTGATCCCGACCTTGCGCTGATCTCAGAAGCTAACTTTGTCCCGGAGGATATCCCTGGTTTCAGCTTCTATTGCGAGCCTGCCATGGGGCATAAGCGAAGCCCGCGCAATTTCAGAACATGCATATTGACCAAGGGGGAAATTGGACCTCCGATTGAGCTTGCTGCACGGCAGACATGGGTGAACGAGGGTCTTACGACCTTTCCGGGGAACTTCGTCGCGCGGAAGGTTTCGTTCAAGGCTTGGGGGGACGTCAATGTCGTTAGCGTCCATATGCCGAGTTGGTACTTTCCATACAAAGAGTTCACGTCGGAAGATGTGACGGAAGTGATGTTGCCCGGCTACGATAAAATCAGCATGTCGGAGTTGCTTTGGGCGGCCTTGAAGGAGACGATGCCATGTCTCGGAGGAGATTGGATCGTCGGTGGGGACTTCAACACGAGCGAATTTATCGGCAGCACAAAACGTCAGAATGGCGCCAATTGCGAAGTAATCGAACGAATGAAGCGCCTCGGATTTGTGGAGGCGATCCGCCATATGTGTGGCGGGCCGGTGCCATCGTGGAAATCGAGTCAGCGGACGGCCATTCTCAAGCATCAATTAGATCATCTCTACCTCTCCGGTACTTTTCGCAATCACCTCAAATCCGCTCACGTTGGGGATCCAAAATGCTATTTTCCAATGGGTCTCAGCGATCACCTTCCCTTAATAGCCGAGATTGAGTTCCCGGAATGACTGCCTCTCATGGGGCGTCGCCTGTGGCTCCCCAAGAACCGGGCTTACCGGCATGTATCAACCAGACGATGCTAGGTATAAGAGGACAAGGATGAGAGAATGAATCATGGCACGGTCTAGACGAAAGACTCCGATCACTGGCGTGACGACGGCCGAGAGCGACAAAAATTTTAAGGTCAAGGCGCACCGGCGCGAGCGCGCCGCTCTGCGAGCGCTCGATATTAGCTCTCAGGAGCCACAATCCAGCAAGGTGTTTGGGAACCCGTGGCGCGGAGACAAGGACGGCAAGCAGCGGTTCGACGCGGCTATGTGTCCCCAGTTGATGCGCAAGTAATGATGGGCGCCCCGAAAGACCGGAAAGATCAGGATGGAGCATTCCGAGTTTCACATTGGCCTCGACTTCTGGTGTGGCAAGGGCAGATGGCGATGTACCGATGTAGGCACGCGAACAGTTGTCGCCATTCGCCTCGACCAGTTTAAAACGACAGCCGTCGACGCCGGTAAAGCGATCCTCGAATCGCTCACCTATGAGCAAGCAAATGCGGCAGGCTGGTTTATCGGCCCTCCTTATGCAGTAGCTGAGTTGGTGTTTGACGAAAACGATCTCAAATCCTGCTCGCTTGAGAGTGATGAGCGGTGAAGGTTAGTCTCGAAGATGCTTCGCCACAGCGAAAACTGATGTTCGCCCCGCCTCGGGTCTTTGGCTCGAATCTCAATTATGGCTCGGAGACTGGCAGGCGGCTAGTCGCTGTGTCGCGTGCGCAAGCGCCGATCGTCTCGATCGGTGGCATGTCGCCGTTCGCGAGGGCTACCGGAGCGGCTTGATCGCGCCATTTTGGCGCATTCAGAGCCAGAGCCCGACTTACGATTATTAGGGATGGCTGATGTTAACGTCAGCCTGTGCTATAGTTGTTCTGATGGGCCGGTGCGACCAGAATGGGAATTTCGATGCCTTTCAGGCGCCCTTCAATGAGATGAGAGAGAGCTCTCCACTCTCTGAATCATTTGCAACTCGGTACCCAGGCGGCTCACTTTCCGGAGGAGCACATGGCGAAACTCAACGTTGATCAGTATGTGGCTGCGGTGGCTGCGCGACTTGCCCATCTGACACAGACATACGCCATCGTTTTTTTCGCCAGTATCGCGACTATGTTCGCGATACTGGCTTACGCATCATCAGCGGGAATAGCCGCCAGGATCGCGCTCGCGACGATCGTCATCGCAAACACGGTTTACGGAGTGCTGGCAGCCAAGTCCGCCTTGGACGATCTAAAGGCAATGCTGAACGACGCGGTCGACGACTTCGCGGATAGCATCTTCGGCGCTCACCTAAAACAGATACCGATGGCACTGTTCACTGGAGTAAGCGTCGTCCTCGTCATTGCAATGGGGGTCACGCAGCTGTGGGCAATCATTTCGGCCTAAGGCGGGCTTCATCTCGAACTGCGGACCTGCGGTCGCTGATGGCGCGCGGCAGGCTTTTGACAGGGAGACGGCAGCTAAAGGCCGTCCGAAATGAGGCCTTCGGGCCATTGCTTCGCGGATAGTTCCGATGCGTCTGCTTGAAGTCCTCAGCTACGGAACCGAACGATATCCGAGGAAGGTAGCCAGACGACTTCGCGTCCTTACTATTACGTGTTGGAGCACGGCTCTGGTGTGGTTTGGATTCGGGGCCTTCTATCTGCCAGACTCCAAGATGCAAACAGTCGCCCTCATTGATCTTGGGATGGCAGTTCTCCTGTTGTGTGTTCCTCTGCTGCATCGAATTGGGCCAAAAGCCGCTGCTATCGCCTTTGTTTCCGTGAGTTACCCAGGCATTTTTGTCGTTTGCTTCCTGGTCGGGACCGATAGTGGCATGCAAATGGAGTATTTGGCATTTGCTGCAGGCGCGGTGTTAATTCTGGGTGTGGAACCCCTTGCACCTCCACTCATCGTCGGCATTCTCTCCTTGGCGTTAATCCTGGCTCTGGAGATCTTTGCTCCCCAAAATGGCGGACTGCTGGACGAGACAGCAATGCTAGGCGGATTCATTGCGGTTGTGACCGCCACGACGGCGGTCATGTTCGCCGTTGTGTTCTATGCGGTTCGCGAGGCGGCTCGCTCCGAGACAGTCGCGGAGGTCGAGTATGCGCGATCCGAGTCGTTGTTGGCGAACGTCTTGCCTAAGGCGGTTGCAGATCGGCTGAGGTCCAGTGCCGCACAGATCATCGCCGACAAGCACGAGCACGCTTCGATTCTTTTCGCCGACATGGCAGGGTTCACCGCGGAGGCCAGCCAGACTTCGCCCGTCAAACTCGTTGGATTCCTCAACGACGTTTTCACAGCCTTTGATCAGCTCGTTGAGCGCCATGGTCTAGAGAAAATCAAAACCTCGGGCGACAACTACATGGTTGTCAGCGGCGTGCCCGTGGCTCGATCGGATCACGCCGCTGCCCTGGTTCGTCTTGGGATCGAAATGCTCGATGCTGCTGGCCGATTGCATGACCCGCATGAACGCGCCGTGTCGATTCGCATCGGCATTTCCAGCGGCCCGGTTGTTGCGGGCGTCGTCGGAGTGAAGAAGTTCTTCTATGATGTCTGGGGCGATGCGGTGAATGTCGCATCGCGAATGGAGACTACGGGCTTGCCGGGCCGGATCCAGGTTTCTCCTGAGACCTACGAGCAGGCGAGCGACCAATTCGATTTTGAATGCCGGGGGCCTGTCGATGTGAAGGGAAAGGGCAAGATGGTGACATGGCTTTTGGTCGGCCCGAAGATCGGGACTACTCGTTCGGAGGGTTAGCTGATTTTGCAAGAGAGATAACTGGGTGGGCCGATGAAACCAAGGGAGTGACCGCTGGCGGGTCGTGGGATCCATCTTCAAGGTCAACGCGCACTTATACCATTGCGGGGGCAAGGGGCCGTTCTTCACGAACGCCATGCACGGCTTGTTTCGAGAATGTTCACGGTATGGGCCAAGAAGATCGCATAATGTATCGACGGGAACCCGTCGGGATATGCAAGTCGCTGAGGGCCGAAACCTTCCGGGGGAGCTCAGGCACTGGAGCGCGCTCTCCAGCCAGTAGTAAAGTCGAGTGCCGTCATCATCTGAAAACTGTTGCACCACTGCACGCCGAGATCGTTGCAAACGTCAGGAATCCGCCTGTTTGCTCTCTTGCAGCTCGGCTTGGACGCCTCGACTGTCACAACGACACGACTCTCCGGAGCTACCAGGGCGTAGGCGATCAGGAATGGATCCCTACCCACTTCAATGATCTCGGCTTCATTGAGGTCAAGCGCATATCTGTCCATCACCGCCTGAACGTGAATGGCGTCTACGTCCTCGTCAAGCAGGAGTGCCTTGCTATTGTCACCGTCCCTGAGCCATTCGGCCAAATCGTCCGAGCCGCCGGTAATCTCTTCTACGATTTCGAGTGGCATTTTGATCGCCCCGCTCTCGCCCATATATGAGAGCCAATCCCAAAACTCGGGAACCCGATGAATCGGGTAATACTGGTTCTTTGCGGTGATCAGGACGTTCGCATCGAGCAGATACACAGTGAACGCCTCAAGCCGCGGTCTCGGTCAGGGCATAGACATTGCTCGGCTTCACACCGAGGATGGCGGCGGCCTTGGACGGAGACAGGGCTCCTTCGGTCAGCATCCGGCGAGACAGCTTCAGGAGCCGATCACCGAGCCGATGCCGGCGCACGACATAATAGCTCGGCCCACGGTCGTTCTCCTTTACACGAGCGGCATTGCGGTTCTGTAGCCACTGCTGCCGGTAGAGGCTCGTAACGGCCGCCCACATTTCGTGGCTGATCAGACCCTCGCGGAAGAGCTTATAGGCGACCATGGAATTGCTGACCTGTCGGTTCGCGGCAATTGCCGCTATGCGGCTGATCACCTCGGCCTGCGGCGCGTCTCTCAAGTCGTATTGCTGGGCGAGCTCGGCCGCCGGCAGCAGGACGCGTCCGGCAACGTCGTTGCAGAAAATCTCGACTGGTGTTCCGGCCTTCGATCCGCTCACACCGGTTTGACCGAGGAAGATATGCGCCAGCTCGTGCAAAAGCGTAAAGGACCAGGCGGTGTCGCTATCCTGATCATTGATGACCACGAACGGCGCTACCGGATCCGCAAGTGCAAAGCCGCGGAATAGTTCTACGTTCAGGGCACTGTGGTGACTGCCGAGATTGCCGATCAGTAGGACGAAGATGCCAGCCGCCTCGACCCGTTCGCGCAGGTATGCAAATCCTTTGGGTGCGCCGGGCCTCTGACCTCGCCGGAAGTCCTGTAGATCGAAAGATAGTGTTCGGATGATCTTGTCGGCCAGCGCATCAGCGCCGTCGCGCCGGTCGAAGGAGCCGACGAAGGGCAACTGAACAGCCTCGTCCTCAGTTTCCAAAAGGCTCCGGACCATTTCTTGCCGAGCCCGCACCTCTCGCAGAAGCGCAGAGACTAACGCCTCGTCCCGCTGTGCGTAGTGCTCGGGAAGCGTGCGAAAATCCTGTCCGCTGGCGACCGGTTGCGGAGGCTCTGCCATATAGAACGTGAGAAGAGGCCGTCGATATTGGTTTGCCATCTTTAGCAGAACGGGCCTGGAAGGTTCGGTCTCTCCTCTTTCGAGCATGGAAAGGCGTTCAGCGCCGGTTATGCCGCGCGCCGGTCCAATACCCACCTTTTCGGCCGCTTCTTCCAATGTCAGCCCGGCGGTTTCCCGAGCCCAATGGAGAATCGCTGGATTCACCTTCGGCACTTGCTTCCTCTACTCGCTGCGTGCGTTGCCAGCCAGGATATCAGCAGAAATGCAAACGCAACGTTATGACAGATATAGAACGAACCGGCTTTTGCCTAGCATGGCACAAATGCTGTCAGAGCAATAAATGTTGAGATAGATATCCGTTCCCAAGGAGTGCGGAATTACGCGGTCTGCAGTTCGAGTCCCTTCAAGGCGTTCCACCTGGAACCCTCGCCCAACTCATTTTTTCGGGACGGCTTTCGGCTTGGGTTGATACAGGCGCCGCTTGACGTTGGAGCGCAGAGCATTGCGGAGATCTTTGTCCACGATCGAAAGGTCGAACCATTCCGAATCAAAGTATCCACCGCACCACAGAATAGTTTCGGAATATTCGGGATCTTCCCGATCGGCGATGATCTCCAGGAACCGCTCATAACCGGACACGCCACCAACGTCTTCGGGCGGTCGCGCCCTTTCCCCGGCGATGCACTTTCCTTGTTTGGGCGTAGAAGCGAGCGTCAGGAACTCCTCAACCGCGACGGTGTGACGCCAGCCATCCCCGAAATCATAGTGGTAGCTGAAGACAGCACCTTGCTCGAAGTCCAACAAGCGAACCTCTCTCTGATCGAAGACCCGAGGATCCTCATCGGTCGCATCCTCCATCAGGGTCTCGACGTCGCCATACCGCAGACCACCGATGCGGAATTCATAGAGATGATAGTTCCACCAGTTGAATGCGGCCTGAATTCCGAGATGCAGGTGCTCCAGGTTCCAATGGGCAGGCAGGACCAAACGGCGCCAGACGTCCGGCTCGATCTCGTCGATGGAAACTCTGATCTGCACAGCGTTTGCGGCTTTGAACATTGGAAGAATGAACAAGGTTGGGAGAAGATGGTCAAGAAGGCCGCTCGATCGTGGCACTTTATTGGAATTGGATCGTCCTGACAGCGATCTGCCGGCTTGTGCAGCCGTCGAGGCATACCATCTCTGGTGTAACCTCCGAACTGGACCATCGCCATGGATCGAAGCGCGGCCGACACGCTGTCGGAATCCTTCATTGAAATTCTTCCGCCGGAGCGCGATGGCACTTGTGGACCGGATGCAACGAGATGTCCGTGCTGTCGAAGGTTACGTCCGGCCTCAAGCATGGATGACGATGGCTGCGGGATCTGCGACGAATGCCTGGCGCCGTGACCTCCTGCAGAGAAGCACCTGCACCTGTTCTGGCAAGGTTCGAAGAAGCGCTTGCCAGATTGCCGGGCCGCTATATGGACGGATCTTTTTGTGGCCGGCCATGGGGCGTGACCGTGAAGCGATCGGAGGATGGCAAACGGATCTGGCTCTACGGCGAGGAGCTTGGGCAAGGGTCCGGCCCACAATCACGCCGGTGGCGAATGCCGCAGGCGGAAACCAGTATCCCCGGTAAAAGCGATAGCCAGGACGCGCGACGACGACGCCACGATAGCCGTTGAAGTAGTGGACGCCGCGGATCACATAGAATCCGTGCCGGTGCGCGATTTCCTGCAGGAGGACGTCATTTCCGACCGTCACGGAGGGTCGATAAAGCGAATTGGCTGATGCCGGGCCAGCGTGGGTAAGCAGTAGGAGCGCTGCGGCGCCAAGGGCGGCGATTGTCTTATTCATCGCGGTTTGTGTCCTGTTGTTGTGAGCTGAGTTGACGCTTAGCGTTGACGAAGCGCCCTGAGTTCAGAGATGGATAGTGCACGGTCGCCGTTGCTGTCGGCACGCAGAAGCCGATCAGGAATGAACTGTGCGAATTCCGCTTTCGTAATGTGGCCGTCGCCGTTCGCATCCATCCAGCGGGCCTTATTTTCCAGACCTTCCGCCGTTGCCATTTGGAGCCGGCCGCCCTCTCTCACGCGCTGAAGGGCGGCCTTTGCCTCACTACTTTCGAGCACGCCGTTTCGATTTGCGTCCAAGCGGTCGAACAGGGCCGCACGCGCCGCCTGAATCTCGGTAAACTGAAGCGCTCGATCACCGTTTTGATCCATTTGGCGGAAAGCCTGCCGAGCTTTCTGTCCGTCCGCCGCACAAGCGCTGCCAGTCGCAAGGACAACCATCACGCCGGCCAGCAATCTCAAATTCATTCTATTCTCCACTTCCTCGGATGGGATTGCCATCAACGCGAGCTTCTACGCGCTTGGGTCGCAGGTCCTACGCCTCGACTCGCATTTTTCGTTTTGAAGGCCGCAGTCGGGCGCTGCGCGCTCGACCGGTCAGGAATCGGTGAATGCGTGCGTAGGAGGAGAGCCGGCGGTTCGTATTGGTCCACGTAGCTGCCCATCAACCGAAGGAAGACAATCAATGAAAATGGCTTCATCCGTGCTGGTCATAGCGCTGATCGCCGCTCTCTCCCTGCTGGCGTTCTCGGCCCAGGCGCAGACAGCGTCGTCGATCCTTCAGCGGCTCGACGCGAACAACGACGGTGCTGTGTCGCGCAACGAGATCGTCGCGGCAAGCGCGAAACTCTTCGCACGTCTCGACGTGAACGGCGACGGCGTAATCGACGAAGACGAAACGGAATGGCTCCGCGATGCGATCATGGATCGCGCGACGGCGATGCAGGCGCGTCTCGGAAACCAGATGCGCCGGCTCGACGCGAGCGGCGACGGAAAGGTGTCAAGAGACGAGTTTCGCGACCGCACGCTCTTCTTCGATCTTGCCGACCGGGACGGAGACGGAAAGCTGTCGGACCCGAATTTCTCGTCATCCGCGGCATCATGGTCGGCCGTTAAGGTTGACCGCCGCTACGAGCAAGAATTGAATTAGTACTGAGGAGTTCATGATGATTATATCCTTGAAAAAGACCTTAGCCGCACTTGGCGTTGCCATGGTGCTTGGTGCGGCCCCGGCCGTGTCGGCCGAGTGGACGCGCGATACGCGGAACGGTGGCCAGATCACCCGCAGCGTGACAAGGGCCGGCAACCTCTATTCAGGACAGACGACACGCGTCGGGCGGAATGGTGCAACCTACACGTCGAATTCGACCTGCCGTGACGGCTTCGTCGACCGGTGCCGGCGCAGCTATTCCGCAACTGGCCCGAACGGCCGAACCTACTCCGGCAATACCGTGGCGGCGCGAGGCCCCCACCGCGTGAGGTCCATCGGTGTTCACACCGGGCCACGCGGAAATGTCGGCATCGGCCTTCGCCGCCACTCAAGGTAAGTCGGCGTGAGCCAAGCGCATGCCCCGGAAATCGCAAACCTGCCGGAGCGCCTCGACGACGAGGCGCTGCTCGCCCGCGTGGCTGCGGGAGAGCAGCTTGCTCTCCGGCAGCTGATAGACCGGCACGGACGCGGTCTACGTCTGCTCGCCGGGCGCTATCTTGGTGGTTCCGATGAAGCCGAGGATGTTGTGCAGGACGTCTTCATCTCGGTCTGGAAGAACGCGAAGCGTTTCGATCGTTCGAAAGGTCGCGCGACCACTTGGATCTATCGGATAGCAGCAAATCGCTGCATCGACGTGCGGCGTTGGCGCAAGTTCCGCATATTCATCGGATTCGAGGAGGCGCACGAACGGCTTCCGTCAGAAGATCCTGAGGCCGATACTTTGATCGGCGCGCGGCAGGAGTTGGCCATTGTTCGCGCCGGCCTTGAGAAATTGCCGGAACGGCAGCGCATGGCGCTGCTCCTCCGTGCAGTCGCCGACCTTGACGTTCCCGCGATTGCGGAAGTGATGGAGACGAGTGCCGGATCAGTGGAGCAACTGCTTGTCCGAGCGAGGAGAACGCTGCGCGCCCAGCTTTCGCGGGCTGGGGCGTCTGAAGAACAAAATGGAAGGAAAACGAAATGAACAGGGGCGAATTCGAAGGCTTGAAACTCCGGTTTGGCAATGATGTTGCGTCTTGGCCGGCGCCTTTTCGGCGCGAGGCGTTGTCGTTCCTTGCGCTGGCTCGACATGATGCGTCCAGCGAGGACGAAAGGCTCGACCGTCTCGTACTTGAGGCAACGGTCGCGCCGACCGACGAGCGCGGGCTCGCTCGCAATGTGATGGCCAAGATCGCGCAGCCGAAGCGCCGAACCTTTGGCATAGCGATCGATTTTGGATCGTGGTCGATGCCGGCGACAGCCGCGAGCATGGCCCTTGCTGTTACCGTCTCGGCAGTCGGCGGATATGTGGCTGCGGGTGTGGAAACGGAGATCTCCGACAACGCTCTCTTGGCCTTTGCTGTGGGCGTACCGCCTTCCGAACTTGCAGAGTCAATCACCGTCACACGAAGCAACGGAGGCCGCCTGTGAAACGGTTTTCATGGCCGCGAGCGATCCTGTTCGCCGTCTTCGCAGCTTCGCTAGTCGGGAACTTCTTTTCGCTCGGGTACATCCTGAAGAGCCAGCGTGACGCACCGGCAATGTCCATTCTCGCCGAAGGTGCGTTCTCTGCATATCCTGAACAAGTTCGCGTCGAATTCCGTCGCTTACTTCGTGAGAACAGGGCGCGGACCGTTGCGGCACTCGGTAAGCTGAGGGAGGCGCGTCGGCAATTGGCGTCGGTGGCGAGTACGTCGCCGCTCAACGAGGAGGGTATCACGAAGGCGATGACCGACGTGCGCGAGGCGACCGAAGCACTCCAGCGGCTGATGCAGGACCTGCTCTTGCAGGCGCTTCGCTCGACGGAGCGTACAAAATCGCAACCCTGATTGAATTGGATGTCAAAGCCGATCCGAGGCGACATCTTCGTGCAGAAGCAGAGCGCCAAATGCCCTTCTAGTGCGGATTCCGCTGTGGGCAAGCTCTCGGGCTCTCGGGGACCTTTGACTGAGGTAAGCAGTTCCGCCCTTATTTTTATAGTCGCACCGATCTGATTATTTCGGCGCATCTCTACCTGTGGATATGAGCGGATACGAGTCAAATGGTCCGAAGGATATTATTGATAGCGTACAACGGAATTACGGCGCTTGATCTTGTCGGGCCTATGCAGGTCTTCTCAACCGCTACCGGAATTTCGAAGGCCACGAGCGGCGTTGACCTTTACAATCTCGTTGTGGCGTCTGTGGACGGCGGAACGGTAACGACGTCGACCGGTTTGCAGATCGTCGCTCAGCCTCTCCGCGCAGTCAGGCAGGAGCAAATCGACACGATTATCGTGCCAGGCGGAAGGCCGAACGACAACAGCGTTTTCGACGCTAGCCTGGTCACTTGGCTAGCTGAAAACGGCCCGCGCTCCCGCCGCGTTTGCTCCGTTTGCGTTGGGGCTTTTCTACTTGCAGAGGCGGGCTTGCTCGCTGGTCGCTCTGCCACGACGCATTGGGACTTCACCGAAACGCTAAAGCGCAAATGCGCCGGTGCGACCATTCTTGACGGCCCGATATTCGTTCACGACGGCAATATCTGGAGTTCGGCCGGTGTAAGTGCAGGCATCGATCTAGCGCTCCATCTTGTCGAGGCGGATCATGGCCGCAAGCTCGCGATGGATGTCGCGAAGATGTTGGTCGTTTATTTCCGCCGCCCCGGAAATCAGCACCAATTCAGCACAAACCTGTCACTTCAGGCTTCGAGCGACACCGATTTCTCCGATCTCCTCACCTGGGCCGCCGCCCATCTGAAAGAAAACCTATCCGTTGAGGTGCTGGCGGACCGCGCGGGCATGAGCGTTCGTTCGTTTACCCGAAAGTTCCGGGCGGCAGTCGGATTACCCCCAGCAGCGGCCATCGGATTCGTTGTTGCCTGGAACAAGGAGGATCCGACCTCCATCAGAGACGGCATCATCGACATTGCCCGGTCATCGCCGCGCGGAGAGACATAGAGCCAACGAGCCGGTTGCGGTTGTAATCCGGAACCATCGCGCCCGCCAGCTATTGTTGCGCGAAAGGAGAGCGCCGATGACCACTGATATCCGAAACGCCACGTTCTACGTATTGGAACAGGACGATCCCTCCACCCCCACCGACGCAATTCCCGTCAGTTTCGAAGAAGCCTTTAAGGAGGCTGAAAAGCTCACCGCCAGCGGTCGCGCTGTTCACGTTCTCTACACCGAGGAGGCAACTCAGATGCAGTTGACCCGCTTTGCCGAAGCCGGCATCCGAACAAGCCTTGCTCCGCAAGGGTAGGGAAACTGCCGAGGGCCAAGCGCTATCTTGCTAGCCCACCTTCCGGGACTTCATCGCCTGGCGGCGAGCTCTCCGCGAGACCAAGAATCCGCTATTTCGGCGCGGATGGCAGCCACGCTGGGCTGATTGCAGCTCCTCTGCAGCCAGCCTGGGAGCGCGTTTCGAATCGCATGCCTCACTTGGTTCAAAGCGGCAACGCGGTCCCGGAATGCCGCTGGCAGATATCGAGGAGTCGATCCTGCAGTGCCGTGTCCGAGGCTTCTGGATTGGATGCGCGAGGACGCATGTGATAGAAATATTGGCCAGTAACCCGCGCGGGAGGATCGTCGCTCACCGCCAGCCAAGCCTGGGTCCGAGGTGCCTGGTCCGTGTCGTCGGGTGCACCTGGCCCGCCCATCCGAGTCGGCACCCATCTCGGTTCCCGCGAATTCGACAGAACGCTTGGCCACAGGCGCGCGACGGCAAAGGCGAGCAGAACATCCAGGAGCTTGCTCTCGGCGTAGGCGGTGGAGCCGTCCCAGCGGCGCTGCGTCCAAAGCGCATCGCCCAGATTGGCGTGCGCATGCTGGTGCATGCCCGAGCTCAGATAGACGAGCCGAGCCGGACGCTCCATCAGGCAGGTTAGGACGTAGGGTGCCATCACATTGATTACGAACACATGGGGAAGGCCGTCTTCGGTCTCGATCCGCCGTGGCTCGCGATAGCCGACACCTACATTCCGTCCCGGTTTTCCCGGGCCAGGCGGGCCGTCCCACTCTGACGAAGACAGAGGAATGAATGCGCGTCGGGACCAGCCGTGTGATGACCGCGCGACATTGCTCCGGAATGCCAAGCGACAGTAGGTAGTGGTGCCACACGGGTTGCAGCACAGCTGGCTCTCGGTTCCAACTGTTGCGCTCCACCGGACATGCCTACCAAGAGCCTTGCGGAATGGGATGCCATACGCAATGAGATCGGCATCCAAATCGGTGGCGAAGGGCCTGATCGGTGGCTCAATATCGTCTTTACCGGCGACCTGGAATGGGCAGAATAATTGGGTCTTCCTCATGTGTGGAAGACCCTATGTCGCTTGCCAGTTAAAAGTGAGAATGCGGAGGTTCCAGCCAGGTTTGGCATTTAAAGCTGAGATTCCGAGCGGCCGGATTCTCAATTAACTGCAACTGCGAGGAGGCCACCGATCGGCATGTACGGGTCATGATCTCGTCGATAGCGCTGCTTAATCGCACTTGATTCTGACCCATCACTTGGCCGCGCAGCATTTGCGAGCATCTCCGGTCCGGCTCGCTCGACGCTCGACGATGGCTACTCCGGCAAGCAGAGCTGGTCGCAGGTGAAGCGGCAGGACCGGACTTGCTGGTGTAGGCAGGTTCCGTAGCGACGACACCATCGAGATTTGGAATGATTGCACCGAGCACCCTGAATCGCCACGGTTCGCAGCTTCGGGGAACGGGTCTCGGCACCCGTCGCATCAGCAGAATCCGCGCGATTTCGGCCGGCGATGTCCAGGTTCGGACACCGCGCTCCGCTTCATCGTCGAGGAGTCGTTCTCCTATGAGCGCAGTCTTATGGTAGCGGCTGAAGGGGGAGGGGACGCCCTGCCTGCCTGTGTGCCGCAGCAGGCCGCCGCACAGCGGACAGGTGATGCGCCAGCCGAGAAGCTGGCTTCGAAGAACGGCTCCGGCCCGGTCACCCGGATGGCAGGCTGTGCAGGACTGCAGCGACCTGGCTGCGATCAGGCGTCGCGATGACATTGCTACATTCGAAAAGCTCATACGGCGCACGGTAGCCGGTTCGGTCGAGAAGATGTGGGCGAGGCGGATGACCTGATCGCCGTTCAGATTGAGACCGGCCGCGCGTGGAGACGACGTCTCAGGGAGACCATGCCGCAGCATAACAAGTGGCGAGACCGCATGGAACTCGGCATGCTGGCCGACCGTCGATGTCATTAAATGCCGAGCGACATGAATGGCCATTGACAATTGACCTCGGTTGGAGTGGCAAACACTCACTACTTCGTTGGCTCAATTCGAAAGCGCCCGATCAAGATGGAACAATTTGAATACTGCACGGCATCCCGTTCACCGACGGTGGAAGAGTACCTGCATCTTCGCTCTATCGCCGGGCTAAGTGCATTTTCGCAGGATGCTGCCCGGCTAGGGCTGAATGGTACGGTCTATTCGGTCGTTGTTACGCATCAGGGCGTGGCAGTCGGGATGGGGCGGTTGATCGGCGACGGAGGCTGCTTTTTCCAGGTCGTCGATATCGCTGTTCATCCCGACCACCAGGGACGAGGACTAGGAAAAACAGTCATGGAGGCGATAATGACGTATGTCTCGCGAGAGCTACCCGTCTCGGCGTATGTCAGCCTGATCGCCGATGTTCCTGCGAACAAACTCTATGAAAAGTTCGGCTTCAAAGAGACTGCTCCGAGATCGCTGGGAATGGCATATCGCGTCACTTCGGCCGGACGTTAGAACTAGACGGAACGACGAACGCTTGTGGCGCGCAAAGCGGACCTATTGAGCTCCATGTTCCGTTTTGTGCGTCAAAAGTCGCATAATGTATCAACAGGAACGGCGTTGTCGCCGGCCCGAGTTGGTGATTCGGCCATGAGACAGTTGCGGCGGCTCTAGAATTTGTCGTGCATGTGCATTACGTTGGCAATGAAGGAGATTGCATATGGCTTCAAATGCACTTGTTCAGACTCGAATCGATGCCGAGATCAAAGAGCGCGCCACGGCGGTTTTAGAGAACATGGGTCTGACGGTCTCGGACGCTGTTCGAATCCTGTTAACTCGGACGGCGAATGAGGGCGCCCTGCCGCTGGAACTCTTCAGCCACAGCGAGGCGCACGACGCTTGGTTCCGCGCCAAAGTGCTGCGGGCACTCGAGGATACCCGACCCGACGTCGACGATGCCGACGCCGATGCGCACTTTCGAGAGCGCCGGGCGGCAGCTTTGCGCAAGGCTGCGGCGGGTGATCGATGAGGCTCGTCTGGGCGCGATATGCGCTTGACGATCGCGACACCATCTTCAGTTACATCGAAAGGGAGAATCCGAGGGCGGCGGTCCACGTCGACGAGGAGATCGTCAGCGCGGTACGTCGTCTGCTTGATTTTCCGGAAAGCGGCCGCCCTGGCCGGATTGCCGGAACTCGAGAGCTTGTCATCCCTCGGACCCCCTACATTGCAGCCTACATGGTAATGGAGGATAGAATTCGAATTCTCCGTGTCCTGCACGGCGCTCAGAAGTGGCCCAGCGAGCTCGACGACGGGTAGAAGCAGCCTCACTCATTGCGTCGTGGGCCCCAGCAGTTCCCTAAGCACGCCGATTATCAAGAGGTCGAAGGTTCGATCCCGTTCAAGGCGCCCAAGATTCCAATCTCCACGGCAGATGCTTGTGGCAGGCCGAGTGATTCTGACCGCTTGCTGAACACGGTGATCGCAGAGATCACACCGGTGAACTGTAAGACGGCCGTGGAGAAACATCAACCGGCCGTGCGGTTGCCCCGCACGGCCGCAGAAAAGTCCGCCCGCGTTCAGCTCTTGAAGTGTGCTGCTTCCTCGGATCCGCGAGTCGCGTCTCCGGCGCTGTAGGAGTGGGCGCCGGCGCCGGCGAGCTTGCCGCCGGAGACGATCAGATATTCCTCGCGGATCGGCCTGCCCTCGAACCAGCATTCGAGAATCTCTCGCGTGCCCGCGGCGTAGCGCGCCTGGGCGGAGAGCGAGGAACCCGAAATATGCGGCGTCATGCCGTGATGGGGCATCGAGCGCCACGGATGGTCCTTGGGCGCCGGTTGCGGGAACCAAACGTCACCGGCATAGCCGGCGAGTTGGCCGCTTTCGAGCGCCCGTGCGATGGCATCGCGATTGCAGATCTTGCCGCGCGCGGTGTTCACCAGATAGGCACCGCGCTTCATCTTGCCGATCATCGCCTCGTCGAAGAGGTTTTCCGTCTCCGGGTGGAGGGGCGCGTTGATCGTCACGACGTCGCACACGGGCACCATTTCCGCCGCCGTCTGATGGAAAGTAACGCCGAGCTCCTTCTCGACCTCGTCCGTAAGCCGGTGCCGGTCGGTGTAGTGCAGCTTGACATCGAACGGTTTGAGCCGGCGCAGCACCGCGGTGCCGATCCGCCCAGCGCCCACCGTGCCGATGTCCATGCCCTCGATGTCATAGGAACGCGCAACGCAGTCGGCGACGTTCCAGCCACCTTTTACGACCCACTGGTAGGAGGGGATATAGTTGCGCGCGAGGCTGAGGATCATCATCACCACATGCTCGGACACGCTGATCGAATTGCAATAGGTCACCTCGGCGACGGTAATGCCGCGATCAATCGCGGCCTGCAGGTCGACGTGGTCCGAGCCGATGCCGGCGGTGATCGCAAGCTTCAGCCTGGCCGCCTTGACGATCCTCTCGGCGGTGAGGTAAGCCGGCCAGAAAGGTTGCGAGATGACGATCTCGGCGTCGACGAGCTCCCGCTCGAAGACGCTGTCGGGACCGTCCTTGTCCGATGTCACCACCAGGGTATGCCCTTGGCTTTCGAGAAATTTTCTCAAACCCAGCTCGCCGGAGACGCTGCCCAGGAGGGCGCCTGGCTCAAAGTCGATCGCCTTCGGGGTGGGGAGCGTCTGGCCGCCGGGGTAGCGCTCCAGCGTCGGCAGGCCATCCCGCGCGTAAGCCGTCGGGTAGCCATCGACCGGATCGTCATAAAGCACGCAAACGACCTTTGCCATTTCCATCTCCCTTCATCGGAAACGAAGAGGAAGGGCGCGACCTGTTCAAGACTGCCGGTCAATGCGGACGAACAGCAGGGCGACATGCTCTGTTGACGATCTGTGGGCAGCAGGCTTGCTCCTGGCCCTCCCACGTTCGTGGAGCTAGTACTGCGCGAGAAGATGGAGGAGCCGGGCGAGGTTTCAAGTGGCCGCAGCGACTGACAGCCAGTTGGTCGCAGCCAAAAAGATGACAGGCGCTGCTGCATCCACGCCGTCAGGCCAGCAGATTGCCCGAATGGAAAGGGACCTGGCAGCACTTCAGACTCAAGTGAAAAGCGCGAGGAAACTTACGGCATCGACAATCTGCGCACGCGATACGTTGCCAAGCTGCTCGCCAACACTCGCATCACTCGGTGGCTTTCGTATCACCGCCCAGAATGTCTTGGGGAGTTTCAGAAAATCGCTGAGATCGAAGCGATCGGTCCTCAGCCGGAGGCCCCGGAGGCGTAAAATTCCTTATGGGGCAGAGACGTGGCCCACTGGAATCACGAAACGTTCCCGGCTTGTTCGTCCAGGATCGCATAATGTATCGGGCCTTTATCAACGAAAGACAGCAATATACTTGCTAACCAAGGGTTGCGATGCGATTCTTCGGGCATGATCCGAAGGAGATGAGAATGTCGGAAACGATGCTTGCAGCGCTTACCAACATTCGGACCGCGGAAGATATGATCGTGGCCTTTCGCGATGAGGAGCAGTGTCGGAGATTGCTGGAAAGCATGGTGTGGCCGGGTGGGAGAGTTTGCCCTTCCTGTGGTTACAAACGCTCGATCGCGATCGCCGGGCGCGATATGGGCAAGCGGCGTGCGCGTCCGGGTCTCTATCAATGCTCCAACGGCGATTGCCGGTTCCAGTTCACGGTGACGACACACACGCCTCTGCATTCCACAAAGCTTCCGTTGAGTGTCTGGCTGAAGGGCATGTGGCTTATGCTGCAGTCGGATAAGGGTTTGTCCTCGGTGCGCCTGGCCGAGGCTTTGGGGGTGAGCCAACCCACGGCCTGGCGGATGGGACACGCGTTGCGTCTCATGGCGGCGCGCGAGCACATGCTCGATGGCACAGTGGAGATCGATCATTTTCATCTCGGTGGGCGACCGAGAATAAATCCGGACGATCCACCGCCTGGACGAGGCCGAAAAGGTCTGCCGAACACGCAGAAGACACCTGTCATGGTGATCGTGCAGCGACCAGATGACGTCACACCCGGCAATCCGGCCGGTGACGCCCGTGCGGCGGTGGTGACTGGTCTTTCGCTACGTGCAGCGGCGCGCGCGGCCGAAGCGCAGATCGACCCCGACGCCTGCTTGATGAGTGACGAGGCGACAGCGTTCATAGCCCTTGGCGAGAACTATGCCAGGCATGACACCGTGAAGCATTCCAGCCGCGAATACGTTCGTGACGCCGTTCATGTCAATTCGGTCGAAGGTTTCAATCCCCGTGTCCGCCGCACAATTGCCGGCGTCTTTCATCATATCAGCCCGCAGCATGCCGACCTGTATTTCCACGAGATCGGCTTCCGCTGGTCACAGCGCATTGTTACGGGCCAGGCGGTGCGGAAAAGCCGAAATGGCAAGGAACGCATGAAAACCCTGTGGTCGCGGGTGCCGCCGGCGCTGCAATTGCTGCAAGTCTTTCACGTGGCTACCGGCCGCCAAATGCGCAGAAGCCCGGATGGTGGGATCATCGTCAAATCAGCAGTCGCTGTCTTTGGTGATAAAGGCGATGTATCGCGTGGAACACCCACTTAATCGGAACTCTGTAGTCGAATCCCGTACATCTCAACCGTGCCTCGATTCCTCACTTCTATAGATCGATGATGCTTCCGCCACCTACGCAAGAGAATCATTGGGGATGCCCAAGAATTCTCACAGAAAAAACCGGACTACCTAAAAAATAACCTGGAACTGCTGGCGCTTCCGCGCGTTGTTGGGCAAATGTCGCGGAAGATACATCAGATGGCACCGGTCACAATACTGCTCGCCGAGGATGAAACACTGTTGCTGATCGATTTCGAGCAGGGGCTAACCGAGGCGGGATACGCTGTCCTGGCGGTAACGAGCGGCAGTAAGGCGTCAGAGCTCTTGAAAACGGCAACGGTAACCATACAGGGGTTGGTCACCGACATCCGCTTCCGCCAACTGCCAGACGGTTGGGATGTGGCGCGTTGCGCGCGGGAGATCAATCCTCAGATCCCTATAGTCTACATCAGTGGAGACGGTGCGCCCGATTGGGCGTCGAAAGGCGTCCCGAACAGCATCATGCTCGAAAAGCCATTCGCCAGGGCACAGTTGGTGATGGCAATTTCTCAACTGCTCAATGACCGGCAGATAGGGATGCCGGCGACATGAATGCGACGGCTGCAGTCGGGTTCCAGAGCAGGAAACGCGATAACGGACGGAAAAACGCACCGGCGTCTTCGCAACGAAGGTCCCGTAGGTTTGCCTGCGGCGCTGAAATCGATGGAGCCTCAGAACAGCCTTGAAGGGAAGCCTTTGGCAGCTCTGAAGTCAACATACCGCCTAGCGGCTGATGGTTTGCCGTGGAAGCGCTCACCCCGATATGTTTGAGCGTTGTGATCGGTAACATTCCTACGACCATCGCCGTCGGAAATTACGGAGGTCTTGTCGCGGCGCTCGAGCTCAAAGCCGGATTTCTGACCCTCGACAATCGAATTCATCCTTGCGCATTCGACAGCAGAGATGTCGATGCCCCCAAACCGGCATTCCGGGAGCCGCTCGACGGCGTGGCATCACATGTCCCGCCGCGGCAGAGGGTATGCGTCGGCTTCGTAAAGCGTTCGCATCTGCTGGCTATTATAACGGGTCTCCTCGACCTCCAAAACGGTGCCGCGGAGCATGGATGGCGGCATGTCCTCGATCGCATAGCGAAGTGCTTCAGCAACTGAATCAAAGCGTTTGTACCGAAGCCGGCTCGTTCTCCTTACCGTCTTGCAGGGGTATAATCCTGCGCCGGCACTGTAATCAATCGCCATGGGTTCGCTCGTTGGCTACAAAGAAAGTGTAGCGGCAATGTATCATACGTTTCTCGAGGCGCTGCTGCCGCTCAATGGGCTTTAGCTCCCGCATTTGGACGATTTGCGTAGCGCGTATCTTCTGCAGCTTGGCGGCATTTGAACCCTCGGGCGTTACCCGCCGGACCAGTTTTCCGCCGCAAGGCGGGGCTCGTCTATCATGAAGGGTATCCTAAGCGTGGACGCGCAACGCAATTGCGTTCAGCGCGATCATCTCCTGCCAGAGGGCGGCGTGGAGACGTTACAATCTGGATCGGCAGCAGCGGACGCACCGGCGGCTTTTCTGCTCAGACAGAGCTATTTCGGCTTCTAGCGAAGGCTGAGTCCGGTGTCCGCGAACTTGACCTGAGCGCCCGGAACGCCAGGGACCGGTGCTGCCGTCTTGTCCTTCTTTGGCTTTCGAGCTTCCCGATCACTTCTTCCCTGGCCTTTGGCCATCTGGTCCTCCTGAATTTTCAGTAGTTTGACTTTCAATGGTCGGCATCGCCAGCCCCCTGCGTCCAGTCAGCAAGGACGAAGCGTTCCAACTCGGAGGAAGGAGAGCCTCGCGCCCAGTGCTGCTGACTTGAACCGCTTGATGCGTGGTGCGGCTGCGGGCTCGCCTTCACGAATCTGCCGAAGCCGAGCGTTCGCGCCGTATCCAAACCCGCTGACGCTGACGAGATTACGAGCTGTACTGTTAAGGTGGAGGTCGGAAGACATGCTGTCCTCCTTTCGTTGGGGCCAGGACACCAAGGCCCCGAAGCAGCAGTGCCCTTGATCCGCCTGCTGAAGATAGCAGCATGCATGCTTTGACGGACATGCGCAATGGCGACCGGCTCTTTGTTATCGATCAAAGGGTGAAAGGTTTCGCACGACGAGCCGACTCCGAGCGAAGCGGCCAACGATACCAGGCCGCGCCGGCACGAAGGGCAGGTGCGACAACGATACGAGTGGCACGAGATGGCAGGCAAAAGCGACCAAGGACAGTAATGAGTTGCTCTAGCGGGCTGCGACTAAGCATCTGGTAGTTGGATCGGCCGCATCGTTCACATCGGTTGCAATGGACCTCGCCGCCGGCTCAATGAATCCCTTCTGCGGAGCAGTTCTCCTTCGAACATCGCGATGCTTGGATCATTTGCAACAGAGCGACCAAAGCTCAGCTGCCGGCGCGCTGAAAAGGGCGGCGTTCTGAGTTAGATCCAGTGGCGCCGGCTTGCATCGGACGAGTTGCTGGGAAAGCTCTTTCCGTCTTCGGCGGGACTTCCCCCGCGTGCCTGTCAGGTCTCATCCCGCAAACCCGCCCTCGTCCAAAAACTCCTGCTCCTCCTCCGTCATCGTCCGCCCGAGAATCACGTTTCGGTGCGGGAAGCGGCCGAAGCGGTGGATGATGTCCCGATGTCGTCTCGCGTGGGAAAGGCTCGACCCGCCGAGGCGGGCGGCAAGCTCGACCGATCGCTCCTGATCGGCGAGCTTTTCAGAATGGCCGAAGGGGAGATAGAAGAAGAGTTGCAGATCTCGCGGTCCGTGGAGATCGTAGCCGACGTCGACGGCGGCCCGGGCAATGCCGAGCGCCAGGGAGTCCGTGTCGTACATGCGCGGCGTGCTGCGAAAGGCATTGCGCGGGAATTGATCGAGGAGAATGAGCAGCGCTAGCGTCTTTTCCGGCGACGCCGTCCACTTAAAAAGTTCGCCGCGCGCAGCCGCCTCGTGGGCCGCGAGGAAGCGTTCGCGAAACGCGCAATCGAATTCGGCGTCCTTGGCAAACCAGCGTGCCGGCCCGGCCTGGCGCCAGAAGGCGATTACAGCAGCCGCCTCGTCCGGCGCCGCAAGCGCTTCGCGCAGCCGCGTGTTGAAGGCTGGGTCGGCCGGGGTCGGGGCGCGGCTTTGCGCCTCGGCTGGCTGAAGACTGCGTAGCGTTAGGGATTCGATATACCAGCTGAAGTCGTTCATATCTTCCTCCGCTTGAGTTGCGGCGAGGCCGCGTCGCCTGGCCCATTGCAGAGAGAAATACGCCGTTGCCGATACTGAATGAAGTGATATAATTTCAGGATTATGCTGAACAAGATCGATCTTTCTCGCGCCGATCTCAACCTGCTGGTGCTGTTCGAAACGGTGCTCGAGGAAAGAAATGTCGGCCGCGCGGCCGCGCGACTGAACCTCTCCGCCTCCGCCGTCAGCCACGGTCTCGGCCGCCTGCGTCGGCTGTTCAATGATCCGCTCTTCCTCAAGACGCCGAAGGGTGTGGTACCGAGTGAGCGCGCCAAGGAGCTGGCGGCGCCGATCGCCGACATTCTGGCGCGGGTGAGAAGCGTTGTCTCCACCGCGGAACCGTTCGATCCGGAGCGCTCCCGCCGCCGGTTCACTATCGGCACTGCCGACGGTTTCTCGGTGTTCCTGCCACCGCTGCTTGACGAAATCGCCCGCACGGCGAGGGGTATCGACATCGTCGTGCGGCACATGCAGATGGAGGCGGCGCTTTCCGATCTTGACGGGCGGCTGATCGATGTCGCGGTCGCGCCATTTTACGAGCTGCCGGCACGTTTTGCCGCCGAAACGCTCTATGAGGAAGAATTCGTGGTGGCGGCGCGGATCGGCCACCCGTTCCTGAAAAACCCGACGCTCGAAAACTATTGCCGCATGCAGCACCTGCTCGTCGCGCCCCGGGGCGATCCCACCGGCCTCGTCGATCAACTGCTCGAGAGCCGTAACCTATCCCGCCGGGTGGCGCTCGCCGTGCCAAATTTCATGTTGGCGCTCGATCTCGTCGTGAAAACCGAGCTGGTTTCCGTTTTGCCGAAGCGCTTCATTGAGATGCACGCGGGGCGGTTCGCCATAGCCACTGCACTGTTGCCGCTGGACCTTCCCGTGGGGAGCGTCCAGGCAGTTGCGCCAAAGGCGGCGCTGATGGATGCCGGTCTCGTCTGGCTTCTAGAGGTGCTCGGCCGGGCGGTGGCAACGAGTTATCAATGAGCACCAAAGCTGGAGCTGCTCCATCGCATGAAGGCGAGCTAAACCGTTAGTCAGTTGGCCGATGAGCTTGGGCATCGCCTAATGAGTTTTGGACTGTTGCTGTTGTTTTGGCAACTCGTCTGGGCGGATCACGGGCGTTCTTCCGACATCAGGAGCGGGCTCGAGCAATTCGGTGTCGCCGGCGATCTCGCCTCGCTTCACAGCGACGGCAACAATCTAGCGAAGCAGACGGCGCTCAACGCAAAGGGCGAAGCATTCCCGTCGCGGCGTCAGTCCGAAACGCAACAACAGTCTTACCGGCTCCAATGATGATGGAACAGCCACGGCGAAAACGTGCGGTAACTGGATAGATCGCATAATGTATCGACTGGAATGCTTGCCGTCGCTTCGGCTGATGGCACGCGGGGCGTGGTGCCAGCTTTCATGCGCTCAAATCATGGCCGGAGTTTGCTTCGCCGTTGACAGCGCTTGTAGCGAGAAGCTTTGGGGTATCCGCCACGCGCCAATCTGACATGCTAGGCAATCTGTCTAACCTGTGTGGCGCAACGCTGCGCCACACAGGATGATCCCGCGTTACTTTCCCGCCGCTTGGGCAGCATACACGTAGCTGTCGTAGCTGTATTCGGCGACGCGGAACCACTCGAAGGACTCGTCACGGAACTTCTTCCAGGCAGGATAGATCTTCGCCCAAGCGGGGTGCTTCTCGCTGTATTCGGCATAGAGCTCAAAGGTCGCCTTAAAGGCGGCGTCCATCACGTCGCGCGGCATCGGGCGAAGGTTGACGCCCTTGCCGACCAGGGAGCGGATCGCCGTCGTGTTCTTCACGTCGTAGAGCGCCTGCATGTTGATGTTGGCAGCCTTGCAGGCCGTGTCGAGCGCGACCTTGTAGGGCTCGGGCAGCGCTTCGTATTGCGCCTTGTTGATAAAGAAGTGAATGGTCAGCCCGCCCTCCCAATAGGCCGGGTAGTAGTAGTAAGGAGCAATCTGGTAGAAGCCGAGGCGCTCGTCGTCATAGGGGCCGACCCATTCGGCGGCATCGATCGTGCCGCGTTCCAGCGCCGGATAGATGTCGCCGCCCGGAAGCTGCTGCGGCACGACCCCAAGGCGCGACATGACTTCGCCGGCAACGCCGGCAATGCGCATCTTGATGCCCTTGAGGTCATCCAGCGTCTTGATCTCATTGCGGAACCAGCCGCCCATCTGGGCACCGGTGCCGCCGCCAGGCTTGCCTACGATGCCGTATTCCTTCAGGAACTCGTCATAAAGCTCGTTGCCACCGCCGTGGTAGAGCCAGGCATTCTGCTGGCGGGCGTTGAGGCCGAAGGGAATGGTCGAGCCGATCGCGAAGGTCGGGTTTTTTCCGGTGAAGTAGTAGCCGCAGGTATGGGCGATTTCCACGGTGTTGCTCTGCACCGCGTCGACCGCCTGGGGGCCCGGCACCAGTTCGCCGGCCTGGAAGACCTGGATCTGGAACTTGCCCTCCGTCATCTTCGACAGCGCTTCCGCCATGACGACGGCGCCGCCATAGATGGTGTCGAGATTGTTCGGGAAGCCGGAAGTCAGGCGCCATTTCAGGGCCGGGAGTTCCTGGGCGATTGCAGGTGCCGCGAGCGAAGCCCCGGCGACCGCTGCCGCGCCGCCGAGCGCGCCCTTGGTCAGAAAATTGCGGCGATTCAAAATATCAGTCATCGTATCTCCTCAGGTGGCTGCGTGTCCGGCCGGCGCGGATGTCCAACCGGGACCGTTGGTTATGGTCAGTTGGACTGGGCTGGCCGGCCGAAGCTTGGCTGCGGCGAACCGAATTCCGGTGCTTGCGCTCCGAAGGACGGCATCGAACTGTCATCAGACGATTCCGGGGCGCCGAAGGGCTGCGTCGGCGTTCCGAACGGGCTTTCACCCTCGGCACCAGGCATAGGCACATTCAGCTGGATCGTTGCCGGATCGACCGCCGCCTGACCGGATTTGTAGTGGGTGACCAGACCCGGGAATGCCACGACCATCGCGACCATGAACAGTTGGATCCCGAGGAACGGCAGGGCGCCCATGTAGATCTGGCCCGAGGTCACCGGCTGGATCGTCGCGCCGGTCACCCTGTCCTTGTAGGCCCGGTTGGGTGCAACAGAACGCAGGTAGAACAGCGAGAAGCCGAAGGGCGGATGCATGAACGAGGTCTGCATGTTGATCGCCAGCATCACGCCGAACCAGATGAGGTCGATGCCGAGCGCATCGGCGACCGGCGCTAGCAGCGGGATGATGATGAAGGCCAGCTCGAAATAATCGAGGAAGAAGGCCAGGAAGAACACCAGCAGGTTGGCAACGATGAGGAAGCCGATTTCCCCGCCGGGGATCGAGGTCATCAGGTGCTCGACCCAGATATGGCCGTCGACGCCGTAGAAGGTCAGCGAGAAGACGCGCGCGCCGAGCAGGATAAAAATCACGAAGGACGACAGTTTTGCCGTGGCATAGAGCGCCGACCTCATCATGGAGAGATCCAGGCGGCGGTTGGATGCGGCCAGGACGAGCGCGCCGACGGCTCCCATCGCGCCGCCCTCGGTGGGCGTCGCAAGGCCGATGAAGATCGTGCCGAGCACCAGGAAGATCAGAACGAGCGGCGGCACCAGCGAGGTCACCACCTTGCGGCCAAGCCTCCAGCCGCGCAGTATTCGGGCCTCCGGCGGCAACGCCGGAACGCTGGCGGGCTGTAGGTAGGACATGAGAATGATGTAACCGGCATAGATCGCAACGAGCAGCAGGCCGGGCACCAGCGCGCCCTTGTACATGTCGCCGACCGAGCGGCCGAGCTGGTCGGCGAGGATGATCAGCACGAGCGACGGTGGAATGATCTGTGCGAGCGTTCCCGACGCCGCGATCGTACCGGCCGCCACGCGGCGGTCGTAGCCGTAGCGCAGCATGATAGGCAGGGAGATCAGGCCCATCGAGATGACCGAGGCCGCGACGACGCCAGTGGTAGCCGCAAGGATCGCGCCGACGAAGATGACCGCGAAGGCAAGCCCGCCGCGGACCGGACCGAACAGCTGGCCGATCGTATCGAGCAGGTCCTCCGCCATGCCACTTCGTTCCAGGATCAGCCCCATGAAGGTGAAGAACGGAATGGCAAGCAGGGTTTCGTTCGACATTTGCCCGAAGATGCGGTCGGGCACGGCGCCGAACAGATTGATCGGCAGCAGGCCCATTTCGATGCCGATGAAGCCGAAGACAAAGCCGACGAAGGCCAGTGCGAAGGCGACGGGATAGCCCATCAGCAGCACGATCACCAGCGACAGGAACATGATGGGCGCGAGGTTTTCCGCGAAGAAAGCAAACATGGGATCGGTTCCTGGCGTTAGAGCGTCTGGGCTTCGGCGTCGGCAAGTGCCGTCGCGTCGGGCATGTCGCCGCGCAAAATGGCTACGCGCTTGATGAGCTCGGAGACACCTTGCAGGGTCAGCAGGCCGAAGCCGATGGGGATCAGCGCCCAGACCGGCCAGAGAAGCAGGCCGCCGGTGTTGTTCGACACCTCACCGCTCAGGAACTTCGACACCACGATCGGCCAGGAGAGATAAATGGTGATGAGGCAGAAAGGGAACAGGAAGAAGATCGTGCCGAGAATCTCGACCCAGAGCTGGGCCTTGCGCGGCATGTGGCCGTAGACAAGGTCGACCTTCACATGTTCGCTGCTAAGCAGGGTAAAGGCAGCCGCGATCAGGAAGACGGCCGAAAACAGGTACCACTGCGCTTCGAGCCACGCGTTGGAGCTCAGGTTGAAGAGCTTACGCGTGACGGCGTTGACGGCACTGATCAGCACCGCGGCAAGCAGCAGCCACGACACCGATTTTCCAATAAACGTGTTGAGCGCGTCGATGACGCGCGACAGCGACAAAAGGCCGGACATGATGAATTCCTCCCCGGCCGGCACCCTCCGCCGACCGTCATCGGAACTCGTATGGCGTCCTTATTGGGTGAACAAGATAGCTGGGATCACCAAATAAAACCGCCTACCCAGTAGTGGGTAGGCCTACCGGTTAGCCGTCCGCAAGGCTAAAACCGCTGTCGATTGCGTAGCGAATAAGGCCAGCGGTGCTGGAAATTCCAAGCTTCTTCTTGATGTTCTTGCGATGTGTTTCCACCGTTGCCTCGGAAAGGGCCAGCGACTGGGCAATGGCGCGGTTGCTCTTGCCGGATGCCAGCAGCATCAGCACGTCGTGCTCGCGGGTGGTCAGCGGATTTGCGGGCTCGCTCGGCCGGCGATCGAGAAGAACTTCGGAGACGCCGGTGGAGAAATAGGTCCGTCCCGCAGCAACGGTCTCGATCGCCGTGACGATCTCGTCAGTCGAAACATCCTTGAGGACATAACCGGACGCGCCATGCAGGACAGATGCCGAGATGTATTCTCGGCTGTCATGCATTGACAGCATCACGATGCGACAGTCGGGCAACTTTGCCTTGAACAGCTCGATTGCCTCGATTCCGCTGAGCTTCGGCATGTTGATGTCGATCAGCACCACCGCTGGGTTGGTCTGAATCGCGACTTCCAAGCCGGTCAGCGCTAGGCCCGCCGTGCCGACCACCTCGATATGCGAGAACGTCTCCAGCACGGCGCGAAGGCCGTCGAGAACCAGCGGGTGATTGTCGATGAGGACGACCTTGATCGGCTTGACAATACTCATGCAGCTTCCGTCCGGTTCTTCGGGCTGACATTGGCCGAAAGAGGAAGCATCGCGGTTAGCACGGTTCCCTCCGGCTTGCTCCGGACGAGGAGAACACCGCCGAAATGCGCCATGCGCTCCTGCATGTTGCGAAGGCCAAGGCCGCTCTGCTGCCCGGTGCGGCCAAGGCGAGCGCTTTCTTCGAAACCGTTGCCATTATCCGAAATCGTCATACGCATCCGGCCGCGAGTACTCCAGAGCTTGATCCGCACCTCGCGGGCGCCGGAATGGCGCTCGATGTTGTTCAACGCTTCCTGGGCAACCCTGTAGAGCGCCGTGCTCGCTTCGGTCTTCAGCCTGTCCTTGCCGGCGTCGGCCTCTAGAACTGTACGGATGCCGGTCCGTTCGGAGAAATGGTTGCTCAGTGCTGTCAGCGCAGCCGTCAGACCAAGGTCGTCCAGCGCGGGGGGCCTCAGATCGTGCGACAATCGGCGGACTTCCTTGATGGCGACGTTGAGCGCCTCCACGCCCTTATCGATGGCGCCGGATGCGTCATCGGCGTGGTTCCGGACCTTTCTTCCGGCAAGGTCGATTGCATAGCGCACGCCGACAAGGTTTTGCGATATGCCGTCGTGCAATTCGCGGGCAAGGCGTGCGCGCTCTTCCTCCTGGGTGTCGATAATGCGCTGTGTGAGGGCCTTGAGCTTGTTATCTGCCATGCGCCGTTCACGCAGCGTAACGAGCATGCAGGTGGCAAAGACGACCATAACGGCGGGCACAGCTATCAACGCCACCACGAGGAAGGTATGGCCGATCTTTTCGCGCAGGTCCGCTTTCGCAGCCGCCGTTTGCGCGAAGACGTCATCGAGATAGACGCCGGTTCCCAGCATCCACCGCCACTTGTCCAGCCCCATGGCGAAGGAGAGCTTGTCGGCCATCGTGCCGGATGAGGGTTTCTCCCACTTGTACTGATACAGACCGCCGCCTTCCTTGGCCTTTTGGATTAGGTTGGCGATTACCTGATTGCCGTCAGGGTCGGTCAGATCCAGCCAGTTGTGGCCCGGCCGGAAGGCCTGCCGCGGGTGCACGACATTGTTGCCATCGTAGTCATAGACGAAGAAATAGCCGTCCTTGCCGTAGTCGAGAGACGTCAGAATGCTGCGCACGCGATCCTTGGCCGCCTCATCGTTCGCACCCGCCGAGGCATAAACGTCCTCGATCGCCGAGCGGGCGAGGTTGGTGAGGTTGAGCAGCTCAGTCTCCTTCGCTTTCAGCATGTTGCGTTCGAACGTGTCGATGCTGCTCTGCGCGAGGCTCGTAGCCTGCCACGTGATGAAGGTGGTAATGGTGAGGATCGCAATGACGAGTGGCACGACCGCAAGAGCGACGATCTGATGGCGAAGGTTCACGGCATTCCCCAATGCATTTATTCAGACCATAAGGGTAAAGCGAGCCACGGCTCCGCGCCAGACCCCTCGTCTCACGCAGTCAAATTGCTCCTGAGGAGCGTGTTCGCGTAGCTACGTTTTGGAGGAAACTCAATCAACAAAACTCCATAAAGGGCCAGGCGTATGATGAAATGTTCCACTTTCAGGTGACTAGGGCTTCGTGACCGCCTGGTGGTAATATAGTCAGCAGTGGCAGAGGGGTAGAGCTCAACGAGCGCATGCCGGCGGGCGCGCCTACGGGTGACACTCATGGAGGAAACAATGACGGATTGGGAACTCCACGGAACGGAATTCGGAAATTGCAACTGTTCCTAGGGATGCCCGTGCCAGTTCAATGCCTTACCGACCCATGGCCATTGCCAGGCCATCGGATTCTTCACGATCGCCAGGGGAAATTTCGGCGCGGCGAAGCTCGACGGATTGAATATGGCCATCGCCGTTGCTTGGCCAGGTGCGGTTCATGAGGGTCGCGGCGTCATGCAGCCGATTATTGACGAACGCGCGGACGACGCTCAGCGCGGTGCACTCCTCAGTATTCTGACCGGCGAGGAAACTGATCCGATGGCAACGTTCTGGGCGGTCTACACTGCGATGTGCGAAACCGTCCGCGATCCGATCTATACGGCGATCAGCATCGATGTCGACATGAAGGCTCGTCGGGCGAAGTGCAAAGCGGAGGGCGTCGCCATTGGCCGTGGCGAGCCTATCCTGAACCCGGTAACTGGCGACGAGCATTGCGTTGGTATTCTCCTGCCGAACGGCTTCGAATACGAGCGGAACGAAGTCGGCCGCGGATGGTCGTCGTCATTCACGGGTGTGCCGTTGAACTTGGAGGACAGCTACGCTCACTGGTGCGAGCTGCACTTTAATCAGCATGGGCGTATTCAATAGCCGCAGGGCCGGCAGGACTCGAACCTGGAACCAATCGGTTATGAGCCGACGGCTCTAACCATTGAGCTACAGGCCCCACCAGAGAGTTTCTAGGGACAGAAAACCGATCGATCAAGCTCGGTCGCGATGAATTGTTCCCTCTCAAGAGCGCCGACTTTGAGGCTCAGATGACAGTCCAGGGGATCGCTGAAACGCCAGGTGGGTAAATAGTAGCTTTGGTGACCTAGCTACCTCGGCCATGCTGCCCCGCGGGCCCTTTTGACTATTCTTTCGGCAGACCGTAGCGAAGCACGCGGAGGTCTTCGTCTTCGAGGGAAATCTCCAATACCCGATTGATGAGGTCATCGTCATTGTCGAGCTCGATCAATGCCTGCTCGAACAACTCAAGCTGCACGTCGAGGTCCATGCCGGGTGGGCCGTTGAGGCAGATCAGCCCGGCATGGATGGCGACGTCGGCATATTGTCCCTTGGTGCCCGGCTTGTCTTTTGGTCCCCGGAAATCGACCGAGTTCTTCGTGACAAACGTCCAGTCGTCTTTGAGAATGATCGGTTTGAGCTCCCAGTCCTTCAGGCCGCCCATTTTCATCCAGACGACGTGGCTTGTTTCGCCGTGGCCCTTTTCGATTGCCATTTTTGCAAGTTGCGGACTGAGGCACTCATCGATCAGAAACTTCATCCCGTCTTCCTACGACGGGGGACGCGACGATCCGTGATGATGACTGAGCCTTCGGGAATGTCGCCGGAGACGCGGGGCCGGCCGCGCAAGGGGTTCGCTTCCGCGTAGATAGACGCGAGCTTTATATTCTCCGCGTCCAGGCTAGGCCAGGCTTCCAGGATGCGCTCAACCGAATGACCAGCAGCTACGGATGCGGCAACATCATAGACCGGAACGCGGGTGCCGCGGATGACAGGCGTACCGCCAAGTACGTCGGGTGAGGCTGTCACGATCTCTCGCGCTGCGGCAAGGTCGTCCAGCCGTTCGCTCGCACCTCTCATAAAGGGCATAAGATCGATCGTCAGAAACTCGTGGTGAACGGTCCAGTCCTCGCGCAACAGGGCCGCCCATGGGAGTGTGCGCGCTTTTGTCAGTCGGGCCTCTGCGGTGCGGATGGCAAACAGTCGCTCCTCCGACGTGAGGCGGCGCGCGCTCTCAAAATAGAAGGCGATGAGTGAACAGGCCCCCGCCAGGACGTGGCGGCCATTGTCGAGCGAAACAAAGGCGTCTGGCAGGATGTGCTCATCGATGACGCGATTGATGTCGCGTAGGCTCACGCGTGAGACAACGGCGGCCTCGCTCGCCTTCAGCATTTCCGCAACTGCGGGCATGTGAGCCTCCATATTAAATCTTCCGATGTGTCGGAATATATAACTCGCGAACGACGATATCAAGGCCTTGTCGAGGAGTTCCGAGCCTCCATAAAGACGAGTGTCAGCCTAGAGCAGCTTTTTCTGAAGCTACGTGACGGCGTGATGGGCCGATCGCTATATAGCCGACGACCTGCGCGACGACCTGCGCGAAGTCTCGCGCGGGATCGAGAACCGGCTATTTATCGGCAAGGCGTACGAACGCTGGCTATAAGGCGAAATTCGCCGGAAGGCCAACGCGTACAGGCGATACGCTTTGCCCCTACGGTGGAGCATTCGCTTGTGTAGCGTCATTGGCATCCGGCCGAGCTGACAGGAGAGGAATGCCATTGCGCTCGCCGCCGTTGCGCGGCCGGCGCAGAGACCGTCTCGCCAGCTCGGAAATGACCTCGCCGACGCTCCGCTGCTGTTGGGTCGCCATTGCCTTTGCGGCGATCAGGACATCGTCGTCAATAGCCAAGGTCGTTCTCATGTCCGCCTCATGTGATAAACGCACCTAGAAGTGCGATATCAATCGTGATTTGCGATCAAAGATGAACCTGGATCTCATCGACACGTTCCTTGACCTGCTCGAGACCGGCAATTTCAATCGCACTGCGGAGCGGTTGGAAACGACGCAGTCCACCATCAGCGGTCGCGTCGAGGCGCTCGAACAGGCTGTCGGGGCGAAGCTTTTTCAGCGCGGGCGGGCGGGTGCGATACCGACGCCGTCCGGTCTTCGGTTTGAACAGCATGCGCGGGCGCTGAAGGCTGGCTGGGCGCACGCACGCCGGGACATCGGAGGGCTGGAGCGCTACGAAGGCTCGTTAAGGGTCTCCGGACAATTCAGCTTGATGCGCACCCTCTTTCTGGGTGGATCGCGACACCATCTCAGTTACATCGAACGGGAGAATCCGAGGGCGGCGGTCCACGTTGACGAGGAGATCGTCAGCGCGGTACGTCGTCTGCTTGATTTTCCGGAAAGCGGCCGCCCTGGCCGGGTTGCCAGAACTCGAGAGCTTGTTATCCCTCGGTCCCCCTACATTGCAGCCTACATGGTGATGGCGGATAGAATTCGAATTCTGCGTGTTTGCATGGCGCCCAGAAGGGCCCAGCGAGTTCGACAACGAGTAGAAGCAGCCTCACTTATCTCGTCGTGAGTCCCTGCAATTCCCTGAGCACGCTGATTATCAAGGGGTCGAGGGTTCGATCCCGTTCAAGGTGACCGACGAGCAAACTCTCCTTCAAGGGCGGTCCAGCGGTCCGGGCGCAATCGTTCAGCTTCTTCTGGGTGTCGCCCAGTCGGGCATAGGCCGACAGTCCGCGCAAGTTCAGCAGCAGATAGTCGGTGATCCGATCGACCTCGGATTTTGGCGCGTGGGCTGCGATGTAGCTTCGGATCTGATCTCTGGGCTCTTTTGCCTGCTCGGCGGCCAGCGCGCATGCCTGTTCGTCATCAGCTTGTAGGGTCTCGGTAACCATGCATCCGCGCGTGGCGGTATAAACCAAAGCCAGCCCTTGTGATTGGACGTTGCACTATGCCTCGGGCCAATACCGGTACGTGGGATGCTGGCGACCCGTTTTTGTAAGCCTCGTAGTCGTTCCCGCCTTCCTCGCGCTGCAAGTTTCCGGCGACCGGTTCTACTGCCCCTCCTGCTAGACCGGCATCCGGAACAGGAAGGCGGTCTGATTTTCGTCCGACTGAACCTCAAGACTGCCCCCATGGCCTCGAGCAATCTCGTATGAGATGAACAGACCAAGGCCAAGCCCCTGCTTCTCCGCGGAGCTTGTCGCTCGGAAGAAGGGCTCAAACAGGTGGTCCTTCACATGTCCGGGAATTGGGTGGCCCTCGTTTGCAACCGTTATCACGACTTCGTTCAAGCCCGGAGCCGCGACGACCTTCACCGGCCGGTCAGGAGCCCCATGCGCCAAGGCGTTGCCCAGCAAGTTGGATACCAGCTGAGCGACCCGGCCGCCGTCGCAAGTGACCTGATCTTCGATCGTGAGCGAGCGTTGGATGTCTCGCCCGGGATGCGCGGTCTGCAGTTCCTGGACAACGTGCTCAAGTACGATGCGCAGGTCGGTTGGCTTCGGGTCGATGGCAATGCCTTGGCCAGCTCTGCAGCGCGCAAGATCGAGCATGTCCTGAATCAGCCCGGCCATGCGCTCGGTGCTTTGGCTCATCATCGTCAGGACGCGTTTTGACTTGTCGGATTGAGGTTCCCGCGAAAGGATGTTGAGCCCACCGGCGACCGACGCCAGCGGATTGCGCAGGTCATGGCCCAAGATCGCCACGAACTGCTCCCTTAAACGAGCCACTTCCTTTTCCGCGAGGAGCCCTTGCTCAAGCTGGAGCCGTTCGGCAATACCTGCATCAATCCGCTCTTCCAGAGTTCTGTTCAGTTCCTCGAGCTCTCGGCGTGCTCGATCGGCGGCGTTCTTCGCATCCACCAGTTCGCGCTCGTATCGGCGTCGGTCCGCCGCCTGGAACAGCGTTATACGGGTGAACTGAACACTTCCGTCGCTCAAACGGCGTTCGGCTGCGTTTACGAGCATCGGGAGCTTGCGCCCATTCGGGCCAACAAGATCAAGGGCGACTTCATTGAAGTAGCCCTGCATTCGTAGCAGAGGAGCAAAGTGCGTTTCGTAAAAAATCTTTCCCGGAACGTTGAGCAGATCGTAAAACCGCCTGCCGAGGAGTTCGAAGCTCTGCATGCCAAGCCATCCGGCAAGCGTACGGTTGGCCTTGATGATCACGCCGTCAGCGGCCAGAGAGAGGTAGCCACAGGGCGCATTCTCATAGAGGTCGTCAAGGTCCTCCATGATGCCCTCCAACCCTCCTTGAGGTTCCGCCTTACACAAAGGCTTTGATCGCCGAAATGACCTGGGCAGGCGCGCTCAGGTTCGGACAATGTCCAGTTGCATCAATAACGACCATTTCTCCTTTGGGCAGATGGTCCCGCACATATTCCCCGACCCCCTGCTGGGCAATGACGTCCTGCTTGCATTGGATCACAAGCGCACGGGCTTGGCAGCATGGAAGGTCCGCTCTATTGTCGGAAAGGAAGGTGACGCGCGCGAACGCCTTGGCAATCTCCGGGTCGGTACGGCAGAAGCTGTTCACAAGCTCCTCACTCAGTTCCGGACGATCGGGATTTCCCATGATTACGGGCCCCATAGTGGCAGACCATCCCAGATGATTGTCGTCGAGAAACTCCAGCAACTCCTCGATCTGTTCCCGTGTGAAGCCGCCTTCATATCCTTCGTCGTTGATGTATCGAGGTGACGGCCCAATCAGGACAAGGTCGCTGAACAGGTCAGGAGCTTCAATTGACGCAAGAATGCCGATAATGGCGCTCACCGAGTGGGCGACAAATACGCCACCTGTGATATCCAGAGCCTGACCTATCTCGACGATATCAGCCGCGTAGCCCGCAAGGCTGGAATATTTGGCATGGTCATAGGCGCCGAGGTCCGACTTGCCGCACCCGACATGGTCGAAGAGGACGATCTTGTAATCCTGCTCGAACGCCGGCGTGACATGCCGCCACATGTTCTGGTCGCAACCGAAGCCGTGTGCAAAGACCATGGCGCGCCGTCCTTCACCCCGCACGGTGACATTGTTCCTTGCGATAACCGACATGATCCCTCCGACTTCGGTACAAGCGCCAGCCGCCGCTCGTGGGCTTCCTGCCAAAAAACATGCGTGGAACATAGGGATATTACCGGCAGCCGTCGAGTGCCTTAACCTTTTGGCCGAAACCCGGTGGTCCGTCTGTGAGACCGGTAACTTCTCCGGGGTCGAGCACGGTTGTTAGGCCGGACTGGTCCATGATCATCGCTTTTGCTCAAGGAGGCAACGGTGCGGTGGAATGGACGATCACGATTGAGGGGAAGAACGAGTTCGCCGATGTTTGCCGCCGGGAGGTCCGAATCGATAAGAGTTGGAAGCGCCTGTTCGACGGAGAGGTCGGCTTGTCGATCGAAGAGGGCAAGAAGATCATGGCGGCGCTGCAGAGCGCGGTCGTGAATCACGAGGCAGAGACCTATTCCGATGCCGGCTGTAGATAGGACCATTCGCTGAACTCGGAGCCCCGGCGAAGGTGATCGAGCGTCGAGCAGCGTGGGGGAGGGGTTGGAGCACCTCGATCAGCCCGTCCATGATCGCCTTCGATTGCCGGTCGTTGTTGCGCAGGAAGACCGCAAATCGGCAGACCCGCTCCACCAGTGAGGTCACGTTCGCCTTGCCGAACCTCTTGCGAAACTGAATGAGATCGCACTCCCAATGGCAGTATCAGGACGGTGAAGGATGTTGAGTTCCGTGCTGAAGCGGCGACCGTGACGCCGTCGAGCATGCCGCGGCTGCGTCTCGCACGACGCTCCGGCAGAAAGCTAAAGGACGCAGTTAAGAACGCTGTCGACAAGACTTAAAGCATTGAAGCTACGGTTAGTGCGAACCTGTTCTGCGCCCTGCCGGAACAGATTTCTTCTATGCCGGTTCAAGCGGTCGGCGAGCGCGGAATTCCCGGTAAGAGCAGACGTGCCATGGCACTGTGATTGTGTGGCTGACATAGGGCTTGGAAAAGAATTGGCATCCCGAAGGGAGCAAGCTCTCCTCGAGAATTGTTGCGCCGGAGGCGACGATCAGCTTTACCGGTGGCCAACGGTCCCGGATGTAGTGGATAAATCGATGCCGTCTATCGTGCCCAGCATCTGGATATCTGTGAAAACCAGATCGATGTCATTTCGCACTTCGAGTATGCGAATTGCCTCGTATGCGTCACATGCCTCAAGCGCTTCGTAGCCTTCATGCAACACCAGATTGACTGCACCCATCCGGATCAGCGCTCTGTCTTCGACGACGAGGATGACCGGATTTCCGTGTCGCATCGTTCACCTGGCATATACGAATGGAGAAAGATCCGCCCGGAGCCCAGAGCTTTTTTGATGGTCGATTGTGGCGATGGTGCCGGGACCCGAATCGCTCAACGTGATCTCGCCGTCCAGGTTTTTTGACGAGTGCCTCCACAATGCCGCTTCCCAAGCCAGCCTTGGGTGCACGTGTCCTGCGGCCATGCCGATGCCGTTGTCGGCGACCGCGAGGTCCAGTCTCTGCCGGAGGATCGATAGTCAATCAGGATTGTCCCGGTTCGCTCGTCGTGACCGCTCGGTCACGATAAGTCCTAAGCTGACGGAAACATCCGCTTCCACTGCGCTGTCGTCGGCCGAAACGTGGACGGACAGCCGGCCAGGGTCAGCTATCATTGATGCACCGAGGCTTTGGCAAAGCTGCTTCAACAAATATGTGCGGAGTTCGACGCTGCCGCCCGGCGACGTGGAAAGCTGTCGCTGCAGAGCCGCAATCGACATCACCCGGTGATGGGCGTTGTGGCAATGGCCACGCGCTTCCTCCGACTGAACCCGCCGTGCGCTATGCATCAGAACGCTTGCAATGATCTGGAGACTGTTGGCGACCCTGTGCTGAACTTCCTGCAGCAGGATGGCCTTGTCGCGGGCCAGGTCGTCTTTCAGTCGCGCCTCTGCGCGCGCATCGGTCACGTCCGTCACGGCCACGAGAAGGCGAATATGTTCGACGTCACCATCATCAAGGGTCTGTGCATTGACGACCAACTGCCGTGTGCCGCGGTTAGGCCGCTTTAGGTCTATTTCATAGGCTTGAATGTCCGCACTTCGCGAGGCTGTAGCTTTTAGGAGTGACTCAAGCTTGGGCATCGCCCATTCCCCCTGTCCGAGTTCGCCGAGCTTTTTGCCGGGAACTGACGTGGGGTCTATGTCGAAGGCCCGGCAGAATGAGGCGCTCGCTGCGATGATTTTCAGGTCGTCGGACAGGAAAAGCAGAGGTTCGTGGGACGAGACCACGACGGCAAGAGTACTTGCCGCTTCGAAATGCACAGTCGGGGTGGTTGACATGAAATGGCCCTCAGGCTGAAGGCTCACGGAGCGAGTCATTGCTCGGCGGCACTGCCGACAAGCCCCGCAGGGCAGGCTCGACTAGAGGACTTTAACACGCCTGATGGGTAATCGTACCACGCTATCTCTCGTGGTAGGGATCTCAGTGGCCAAAGAACGCTGGGCAGTGATTTCCGACTGCCCGTCAGGCTTGAGGCTTCAGGCAAGGCCACATCAGACCGTAGCCGGCTGAGGAGGCCTGCATAGCAGTTTCCTCTTGCCGTCCATTCTGTCATGCGCGGTACTATCAAGTTTTGTTGTTGAATGATCGCACAACAAGGCAGTTGCGAATGCAATATCGTTGTCCGGTTGGCCGGTGCCTTGGCGAACGGCGGGCATCCGCCACGAGATCGCTCGCGTTTCTCCGTGGCATAATGGCGGCGGCCGAGATCGGTATGGCGGAGATCACTCGGCTGACGCATGCTCGCGAATTGAGAGCGTCCTGCGAGGGCGACAGTAGTTTTTCCCGGCGATGGAATTGGTGCTATTTCATCCTGAGCAAGAGGGATCGACGTCCAGGGTATCGTTTCCTACATGCATGTCTATGGGAGATTCGATGCAGCGGGGGCTGCTCGTACCTCCACGTTCCATCGGCTTAAGACGGACAACGGTGTTGATCTGGTGCGCAGCAACGGGAAGTCAAATTATCGTCGCAGCGTCGTCGACCCCTCCCGAAATGACGAAGGGCGCTCGACACTTTTGAGGAGTTCCCTTCGGACCCGGACGACTTACGAACGCGCGACAGAGATCCATCGCTGCAGGCAGTCATCGATTACGGGTAGTGAGAGATAGATGGGGGAAGGGCGCCGGTAATTCGGGACCGTCCAAGGCATCCATTGCGCGAACAGGTAAGCCGAGGCACGCATCGCAAATGCCGCAGCCATCGTCGTCCATCGGCTGGTCGGCCCGCTCGCAACAGAGGCAGATGACGGAGCATCGGAGCCGGCCATTGTCCCCGCTCGGCACCACAATTTCGGCCATATCGTCCGACACGATATTGATGACGAGTTCCTTCATTGCCCGCTTCTCCATTGACCTCCTCGTGAAAAGATAAGAGCCGCGGGGCGCTTTGCAATGGCGAGCGCTCGCGAGATCACGCACGCTTTCAAGAAGAATGGACTCTCTCGCCTCCGCATGCTGTTCTGGAGAGGGATTGGCGTATGATTGGGATTCTCGGCGCGCGCGACGCGCACGCCTGATCAGGCTTGCCGCGGCGGTAGCGATCAGCGCGTCAGCGATAACGGTTCCCGTCGCAGTTCTGCTAGCGCCGCACCGATCTGACATCATCATCGAAAGGACGATCGATGGCAGAGGTCCTTGCTGAGCTCAGGGCCGGACGCAAGCAAACCATTGGATGTGGTTCATCTTCTTGCAACGGTTGTGTGCGCTTGGACGGTCTCCCACCGCGAACTTCTACGGCATCGGTTCTATCGAGGAGGCTCGGGCTTATCTCCGACATCCCGTGCTTGCCGATAGTTTGGCGCGGGCGGTCGATGCGGTCCGCGGGGGTATCTGACCGTTTCGCCATGAGATTTTTCGGCTCGCCCGACGATCTGAAATTCCGCTCGTCGATGACGCTGTTCAGTGAAGCTGCCGCGGAGGACGGGGAACAGTCCGGCTCGCTCTTGAGCGTTTCTCTGCCGGCGAACCAGATCATCGTACCCTCGAACTCATTGGCGGCGGCAACGACCCGCCGCGTCCCACAGAGGTCGGTCAAATCGCGCGAACGCCTTCCGCTTTCGACTTGGGCGGTGACGACCACATGCGCATGGCGACCGCCGTGGCACCCCTGTCGCCGCGCGCGGCCGGGTGCCACCGTGTCAATGCCACTCACCTGGACGCAGGTCCAATCTAATCTCGGCTCGAAGCGCTTTACCGTCCGCACCGTCCCGGCGCTTCTGGCAAAGGCAAGCGCATGGGAGGATTACTGCGATGGACAGCACCGGCTTGAGCAGGCCATCAAGCGGCTTGGGAAGCATAAGGCTGCCGCATGACATTTGAATCGCAGGGCGCGGAGACACACAAAAAGAATGAAGAAGTCCAACATGCCCATCGAACAGCTCACGCGCCTTCGCCGGATTCGCGGACTGGCGCGGGTGATGATACGGCGCTCCGAATTCCCGGTACACGCATGTCGGTTGGGGCAGACTCGGTCCTTGGCCTGATCCCCGGCGTGGGCGATTTTGCGGCCGCCGCCGTCAGCCTCATTATCGTCAATGAGGCTCGGCGTCTCGGCGTGCCAAACGACAAGCTCGTCAAGATGCTGGTCAATGTCGGTTTTGACACGGTTGCTGGAAGTGTGCCGGTGCTTGGCGATGTCTTCGACGTCTATTTCAAATCCAATCGCCGCAATTTTCAGCTTGTTCTCGATCACTTCGGCCTCGACCGTGCCGACCTCGACCGGTAACGCCGGTCAGCTGCGATTGCCGAGCATGGCGATATCGAACACCGCGGCATTGTCCTGGATTTCGCGTAGGCCCTTAACATAAGCTTCGAAGACTCTTAACCAGCTTTGTTTCGAGGGCACGATGCATAAAGGTCTGAGGTGTTTCGGGATTGGTCGAGCTCTGTGCTAAACGTGTAGAGAGTGCCGAAAGCGAAGCTGCGGCAACAATCGCGGGTTTTATTATTTTCCTTTGGGAGGAATGTCGCCCCACTGAACGGGAGCGATCTCGTTGGTGATTTTGTGTTGCTCGACAGGTCGCGGTAAACGCATTAGCTTTCAAGGACCTCCCAAAAGTGTGCCGCTTCTAGGTGGAAACTCGGCCGTCATTTCCGCATTGTGCGGGTAGGGTGCGCAACATGGGCAATGTAGATGATTACTCAGGGCAAACTGATTGGGCAACTTCTTGCGTTCGGCGCGCTGGGTTTGCTGGCGGTCGGTTGTATCTTGGTGCTTCGGCCCTTCCTATCCGCCATTCTGTGGGCGGCTGTGATATGTTTCTCGACATGGCCCGCCTACAGATTGTTTGAGCGAGCCCTTGGCGGCTATCGGGCACTGGCCGCGGCCGCCATGACAGTGCTGGTCGTCGTTGTCATCGTCGCACCGCTCGCATTGCTGGCAACGACACTCGCGGACAATCTCAGCAGCTTGGTGGCAGGAGTCACCCATGTCCTCGAACAGGGCCCGCCGGCGCCGCCGGATTGGGTGAGGGGGCTACCCATCGCCGGTGAGAACTTGGCTAATTATTGGGAGGGCTTGGCACATAACGCGCCGGCCTTCACCATCGAGATGAAGAAGTTGATCGGCCCTTTCGCCGATGTCGCTCTGATTGGGGGAACGCTGTTTGGCGCCGGTCTTCTCGAACTCGCGCTAAGTATCTTCATCGGCTTTTTCTTATTTTTGCACGGGCGGCGTGTGACCGCCCTTACCCGTCAGATCGCGGAACGGGTGGCGGGAGCCCGCGCTCGAAGATTGCTTAGCGTGGTTGGAGTGACAGTGACGGGCGTTGTTTATGGCCTGCTCGGCACGGCCCTGGCCCAAGGCCTCCTGGCCGGCGTGGGTTTCTGGATCGCCGGTGTGCCCCAGGCGTTGTTGCTCGGATGCCTGACATTTGTTCTGTCATTCGTGCCGGCGGGGCCTCCCTTTGTATGGGGACCTGTCGCGCTGTGGCTTTTCATGCAGGAATCAGTCTGGTGGGGCATCTTCGTCGCGATTTGGGGCCTACTTCTTGTTAGTAGTATCGACAATTTCCTGAGACCCTATCTCCTCGGAAAAAATACCAACTTACCCGTTTTGCTGGGGCTCTTTGGTCTAATTGGTGGCGTACTGGCCTTCGGCCTCATCGGCCTTTTCCTCGGGCCAACGCTGCTGGCGGTTGCCCATAGCCTATTTCGCGAGTGGATCGCGGCGGAGCTTGAAGAGAGAAGGCAACCTCCGTCCTCTCTAACGGAGCGAGACCAGCGTGCGGGACCGCGCGAAAGGACTTAACTTCGTTGGTGCGGGCGTAGCATGGTGAGCGCGCCTCGCCCTGAGCGGATTGCCCGCCGTCACAAACCGCCGGTCGGCCCAATACCACTGGTTTGTAGGCCAGACGAATATTCGACGTCGGAGTTCCTGGCCACCACGGTAGATCGGGGCCCTTCGGGTTCCGATTAATACCAGCGTCCTCGGCCGTACCAGCCGCCACCTAGGAGGAGAACGAAAAGAACAATAATTAAGAGCGTGGTGATATCCATCTGGGCCTCCTGCAATACCCGCAGTCTCCATCGCTCTGCACGGATGATACGGCAACGTTCCGCAGGGAGCTTGGTTCCATGGAGCTTCCGGTGAGACACTGGTGAAGGCGCCCCTCGACGCCGTCACCAATTTTTGATGTCCTTACGGTATCATAGAGCGGTGCCGGTCGCGCTCTCGTTGAACCTGTTCGAGCGTGTAAGGGTCGCATTTTCGCCAAAACGCGTCCACCCTTCTTGCGCAACGACGCCCCGCCGCGCGGCAAGGTCAACGCGGTTCAGGTCCTGCAGTATTGCTTCTGCTTCAGGCGCAAGAGTGTCGTCCACCCTTGCTGTCACGAAAGTGCCTCCGCGCCGAACGCCTCGGCGAAGACATGGGCACCTCTTCATCGACTCCGGAATCGGTCAGCGCACCGATCGGCGGCAAAGGCCGCAGGGCTGGTGATCCCGTCGGGCCGCTCGATGGGAATCTGCGGCACGTGCAAGGTGCGCAAGATAGAAGGCCAGGTCCACATGGTGCAAAATGGCGGCATCACGGATGAGGACGTAGACGAAGGATTCATCCTCGCTTGCTGCTCCAAGCCCCTGGGGCGTGTAGCGGTCGAAGCATAGGCAAGGCGGTCCCTGAAACGGATTGGGTTGGAGCGGCGTTCCAAACGAGACGGATGTTCGCCAAATCCTGGATAGTGGTACTTGCAAAGCGTGTCCGAAGGGCGCGCTCGGCATCTGCCATGGCCTGATCCAAGAAGGTGTTGACCGCACCTTCCACAGGACAGGTACTGTGGTCGCTTGAAAGGGCAATCGAGAATGCTGATCCGGTTTGCAGGGCATCGTGGATCTGCTCGACCGTGATCTCGTCGGCTCCCTTCGCAATCCGCCAGCCCCCGCTTCGTCCTACTGCTGACGTCACAATGCCCTTTTCCTTGAGAGCGGCGAAATGCCAAGCGACAAGGGGAATTCCGGCAATAACTGGACGTGGCTGGGCGCGGCCTTGGCGTCGACTTCGATCCCGTTCGGCAGCCTCGCGATACCCGGCGGATGGCGATACCACCCGGTGGTCCTTGCGCACCTCGTTGGCACGCTGGCTGAGATGTTCCCCGACCGCCTCAGGTGGATTGCAGTGGGGAGCGGCGAAGCGATGAATGAAAGCGTCGTCGGCGAGGGTTGGCCTGACAAAGGCGAGCGCAATGAACGTCTAAAGGCCGGAGCAGACGTCGTTCCGTTCGCTTTTGCAAGGGGAAACCGTTGATATGAAGCTTCCCTGGTTCTCGTCGGAAGCAGCGAAACTGTGGTCGTTGGCCAAGCAGCCTCCCGCGATTTATGGCGCGGCACTCACGACGGCGACAGCCGGATGGATGGGACCATGGACCGACGGTGTAATCACCGTTCGCAAACCGGTCGCTCAACTCCGCGAATTCGCGAAGTGCTACGAAGACAATGGCGGCGACGGCCAACCTCGTGCCCTTCAGTTGCAGATTTCCTGGGAGGTACCCTTGAGAAAGCCCGTTTCGCGATCAGTGGAGATGCGCCGCGTCTCCGCCGGACCGCCTCCCGGTCTTGCGGCGACCGCATGAGTTCGATGACGTCACCGTGACGTAACGCCCGAGGACATTGACGATCACATCCTGCTTGTCACGAAGGGCGAGGAACTTCTGCAGGCGATCACGGACGCGCGCTCCTGCGGCTTCGAGGATGTCTACATTCACAATGTCTCGCGCGACCAGCTCGGCTTCATGCGCTTTTATGGCTAGCCAAGTTCTGCCGGACATCTTCTAAAGTTTAAGGTAAGCCGCTCGACCCGTCGGGCTGCCAGTGTTGGCATGATCAATCGCTCGCTCGAACCCTTTACATTCTTGTCGCGCTGGCGGTGTCGCAATGGTCTCAAAGGTGCTGGCAACGTCATGCGTTCGATTGCGATACGAACGCGGCGTTCACGCGGATCGTTGCATTTTCCGTCATGGCGATGCATTGATTTCGGACGGGGTAAAAAGGGGAACACGCAGATCACATCGCGGTCATCGCTGTCGACCAGGCTTTTCATTTTGGTGTTGGTCGCGGTCCTTCCGCTGACCGCGATCCTGTTTTACAACCTCTATTCCATCCGGCTGGCTAAGCAACGCGAAGTCCATGCCGAGGCTTTCCGCACGGGACAGCTTGCGGCGCTTGAGATGCAGCGTCTCCTCGGCGGCCTTGAGAACACACTATCGGGTATTGCCGCTGCCCCCGCGGTCCAAAACCTCGATCCTGTCGCTTGCAACACCTACATGGCGCGAGCTGGTGCACGCCTTCCAGAATTCGCGGGCATCGCAGTGCTCGACGCCTCGGGCGTGATCAAGTGCTGGCAAGAAGAGACGGCTATCGGAATTTCTCTGGCAGACCGGGCCTATGTGAAGGAATCGCTGGGCGGCACGTTCTCGGTAGGGGAATTCACCGAAGGCCGCGTCAGCCACCAGAAGGTCCTGCCCGTATCGGTGCCGATTATCGACGACGCAGGTAAGGTCACGGGCGTGGTCGCGGGGTCGCTTGACCTCGCCTGGCTCCAACAGAAGGTCCGGGAACGCACATTTCCCGCAGACGGCAATCTCACGATCGCCGACCGCAACGGCGTCATTCTGGCCCGCCACCCCGAACCTGAACGGTTTGTGGGCACCAGCATTCCTGAGCAATTCCAGCACCTCGTCCATTCTGAGCGGCCCGGCACTACCGAACTCACCAGCCAGGATGGAACGCGACGCATCCTCGCCTACTTTCCACCATCCAAGAGCCAGCCTGGCCTCTATATCAGCGCGGGCATTTCGACTGCCGCGGAGTACGCGGCGGTGACCCGCGCCATGTATTACGGCGCTGCAGGCGCGATCGCCGCTGCCGCACTGGCACTGACGTTGGCCAGCGTCACCGGAAGGTTCTCAATTCGTAGACCCGTGAAGCATCTGCTTCGGACCGTCGAGGCATGGCGTAAGCAGGACGAAACCGCGCGAACGGGAATGTCCCACGCTAATGGTGAATTCGGTCAGCTTGGCGCGGCGATCGACGCCTATATGGACGAGCTGGTTCTCGCGCGGCAGCGAAGCCGGAAGGAGGAGGAGCAGCGTAGCGTTCTGATGCGCGAACTCGATCACAGGGTGAAGAACCTGCTGGCGACAGTGCAGGCCGTAGCCCGCGCGTCATTCAGATCTTCGGCGCTTGATCCGTCGACGCTCGAGACGTTCAACCATCGGCTTGCAGCCATGGGAGAAGCCCATGCTCTCCTCATGAAGGACGCCTGGCAATCGGCACCGCTCCGCGATGTCGTCATTACCGCTATTCGCCCGTTCGATACTGCCGAACCCTCAAGGTTCTCGGTCACCGGCCCCGAGCTCACCATGAACTCGACGGCCGCCCTCGCCCTGGGCATGTCGCTCCATGAGCTCTGCACGAACGCGGTCAAGTACGGAGCCTTAAGATCAGACGACGGCACGATCCGAATTCAGTGGCGGATCGAGGACGGCGAGGCCCGGATGCTGCACTTCGAATGGATCGAGCTCGACGGGCCGCCGATCATTCCTCCGACGAACAGCGGCTTCGGATCGGCGATGATCGAGCGAATGCTCGGCAGCCAGATCGGAGGAACCGTGGAGGTGATCTACGAACAAGATGGGCTCAAGTTCCATCTGATCGTACCGGTCTCGAATGTGGAACTCGTGTCTTAGCCTGACTGCACGGCCGCCGACACGATTTCGGCAAGCTGGGCCATGGTGAACGGCTTGGCCAATCGCTTCATGCTGGCATCCGCGCCTGCGGGAAGCTCGGCGTAGCCAGTCGCAAGAACGATGGGCATATTGGGGTGCTGCTTCCGGACGGTCTCGGCGAGTTGCAGCCCCGTCATCCCCGGCATCGCCTGGTCGGTTATAACAAGGTCTATCTGCTCGCCGGACTCGAGGAACCGAAGGGCCTGAGTGCCGGAGGCGGCTTCGACGACGTCGTGACCAAGGTCTTCCAGCATCGCGACGGAGTTCATCAGGACGAGTGCGTCATCGTCTACCGCCAGCACCCGTAGCTTCTTGACCGGTTTGACCGACCCGTCTTCGGCGACGTCCGGCGTGGCGATTTCGGCTGCGGCCAGTTCGTCTGCGGGAAGACAGAGCTCAACCGAGGTGCCCAGTCCGGGTTGGCTTTCGATGCGCATCCTGCCACCTGATTGCGCCACCAAGCCGTCGACCATCGAAAGGCCGAGGCCGGTGCCCTTGCCCACGCCCTTGGTGGTGAAGAATGGCTCTCGGACCCGCGCCAGCGTTTCGGCGTCCATTCCTTCGCCCGTGTCCTTGACCGTGATGCAGACGTAACTTCCCGGTGTAAGCTCGAGGTCTCCGCCTGCATCGACGGTGAGGCTTTTAGCAAGGATGGATACCTTCCCGCCGCCCGGCATGGCATCCCGGGCATTCACGACCAGGTTCAACAGTGCGTTTTCCAGCTGCCCCTGGTCGGTGGTGATGCAAGGCAGATTTCGGGAAACCTGCGTTTCCAGGTCAACTGTCGGTCCGACCGCCTGCGCGAGAAGCTCCGACATCCCGGCCAGCATCGTGGCGACGTCGATGCACTCACTCTTTAGTTCCTGCCGTCGGGCAAATGCGAGCATCCGCTGGGTCAGCGCCGAGCCACGCTTAGCGCCCTGCATGGCATTGTCAAGCAAGGCCAGTGACCTGGGGTCGTTCGGGAGCCGCTTCCGCAGAAGCTCGAGGCTCCCCAGCACCGCCATTAATAGATTATTGAAGTCATGCGCCGCGCCGCCGGTGAAGACGCCAACGGCCTTCAGCCTCTCGGCTTCGCGCAACCGCTCTTCGGCCGCCCGTTTCTCGGTGATGTCGCGGGTGACCTTGGCAAAGCCAATAATCTCGCCGTCCTCGCGGATGGCATCGATCACCACGCTGGCCCAGAAGCGTGTGCCGTCCTTTCGGACGCGCCAGCCTTCGTTTTCCCAGCGACCCTCAGCGCGCGCGGTGGCGAGGCCTAGTTCCGGCAGTCCGGCGGCTCTGTCTTCCTCCGTGTAGAAGTTCGAGAAATGCCTTCCGATGATTTCGTCTGACGAAAAGCCCTTGGCGCGCGCCGCTCCCTCGTTCCAGCTTGCAACGTTTCCGTCGATGTCGAGCATGTAGATCGCGTAGTCGATCACGCTCTTGACGAGGAGCGAGAAGTTGCGTTCGGTCTCGCCAAGCTTGGTCGCCGCCCGTTCGAGTTCCTTCGTACGTTCTTTGACCAGCAGGTCGAGTTGCTTGTTTGCATCCTGAAGTGCGAGCTCGGTCGTACGGCGGTCGCCGATGTCCCTGGTGATCGCCAATTGCCCTGTGCGTCCGTCCTCCAGCGCAATAGGAACAGCATGGGTTTCCATATGACGCCGGGTGCCATTCAATCCGACGATGTCGAATTGCCAAGTGAGTTTCTCGCCAGCACAAACCCGGGCATGATTTGCCAGCCACGTCGTACGATCCTCATCGGAAATGAAACTCGGCGTCGCCGCTCCTTCAACGCTGGTCCAGGAGTCCGCCTCGATCATGGTCAGGCCCGCGCGGTTCATGCGCACAAGGCTGCCGTCGGGTGCGACGATCTTGATGCACTCCGGTGTTTCATCGACGATCGCTTCGAGAAAACGGTCGCCGTCATTGCGACCGCGGAAACTCAATACTTCAGCAAGCTCCTTGAGCATAAACCCCTGCCATTCCGGTTTGTCGAGATGCGCTCGATCCGCTCTCTACGACAATCACTTCAAAAAATTCTGCTGATGAATATGCGAAAAAGACGACTTCCACCGCGAAAGGCCTCTTGCCAACTTACCAACCGGCGCAGTGCACTTTTGCTCGCTCCGCCCACCCGCAACTGAAAGAAACGCTTTAGGTGACCGCTGGTTCCATCCGGGGGTTTTCTGTGAAAATCCCAGAGCCATCCGGAACGAAAACGTGGTTTCGCTATCATTCGAAGTGACCACTATTTCCCCTCCGTGCGCTTTGGCGATTTCGGACGCGATATGAAGTCGAAGTCCCAATCCCTGCTGCCGCCCGGTCGCATCGCCTCCGCGGAAGAACGACTGGAACAGGCGCTCCATAGTAGTCGGAGGGATTGGTTCGCCTTGATTCAAGACTGAGATCGTGAGCACTTCTCCGTCGATATTCGAACGCAGCACAATTTCACCCTCCGGTGCACCATGAGCAATTGCGTTGCAAATCGTGGCCAAGTACGGCCATGAATTCGTCTCGAAGCAGACCGGTTTCGGTCAGCGTCTTGTTGAGAGCCGCAAGAGCCCTCCGGGTCTCCTCCGCCTGTCGTTGCGCTTCGACCAGTTTGCGCTGCGCGATTGCCGTGCCCACGATGGCGCGGGTGTTGATTTCCTGTCGGCCTTTCGCCAGCAGTGCGCGCCGTGCCGCCACGGCCTCATGCAGTGTCACTGAAGGCAGAGTCAGATCGGCATAGCGAGCTTCCACGAAGTTGCCCGAGGGTCGCCGCACGAAGATACGGACCATGTCCCCGCGGGCCAAAAACGCATTCGATCTTGCGGCAGGCGCAGCGGAATCTCGTTCTCGTGCTCCCGCCAGACGGCAACTGGCGGCCGGCCCAAGCTGCTGTGGATAGACTGGTGGTAGGAGCCGACTATGTCGAGGGCGATGTAGCGCTCGAGCTCGCGCAAGGTGAGCGCCGAATGCCGCTTCGAATCGTATTCGCCGAGTTCCTGCGCGTTGCTGAACGTCGTGCCGGGCAGCAGGTGCAGCTTCCCCATCTGCGTGCCGATCAGACGCTCGATATGACCCCGAAGCGCGGCTCCGCCGGCGGTCGCCACTCAATCGCGATGCCTGCATCCTGGCACCCTCTCTTGAAAGCACGGCTCCTAAAGTCGGCGCCGTTGTCGACGTGAAGTGTTTCCGGCAGGCCGGCGGCGGGCCACGCTTCGGTGATCTCGCGTTCTCGCAACCAAGCCGACTTGTCGAAGACCGAGTGCAGCAGGCACAGACTTGTCGACAACCGGGAAGGCGCGTCCATCGTCAGGTAGAATCCCGTCACCATGCGGCTGCAGACATCCATCGCCAGCGTCAGCCAGGGCCGGCCGATCGGCTGGCGGGTTTCCTCGTCAACGACAAAGATATCCGCTTTCGTATGATCGACCTGAACGACCTGCAAAGGCCGGGAGGCGGCAAATACCCCGGGAACGGCCTGTGTCTGCTTCACGATCTTATCTTCGCCACAGCGTTTGGCGCGTTTCTGCAGATCGATGTCTTCGAGACGAGCCTTGATCGTTCGGCGATGCGGCGGCTTGAGCCCGGCCGACATGCAGTTCGTTTGGACATCCCGGACCAACTGTGAAACGGTCGGACGGTTTCGCGTCAGGTAGTATCGGCTGATGGTCGTGCGGATGATCTCTTCCCGCTGGTCATCCAACAACCGGTGGCCCTCTCCGGTCGACCGCGTTTGCGATCCACCAACGACATGACCGTGCCACCAGCTCGAAGCAATATGATAAGGCGGTACGCGGTCGCTCGACGGATTTCGAGCTCGGTCGCAAGCAGTGCCACATCTCCGGCTGCTATTTTGCCAGGTCGACTCTTCAGGACTTCCCGAACCGCGTCTGCGCGTCGGCACGCTTTATCCCAAAGCGCTTCATCGACCTCGTCGGGAAATGGGTCACTCATTGCAGGAACGCATGCCAAGGCTGCGCATCAAAACGAACTCAGGCGAGCCCGTTTTAAGGCATCGACCTTTCTGGTCTGACTGACCGTCAGCATGCTTCGCGGCTTCAGGCAGAGGGCAGCAGCGACTACCGGCGAGATCACATGGCCGGTCTCCGGATCGCGTATCGGGACAGCATTGCGGCCCGGTTGATGCGATATGATCGGACCGGGCGATGCGCTGTCCTTGACCGACCTCTCCGGGCGGCGCCAGCTTGCGAGAAGCCGCTCGAGATTCGAGAAACTGCCCGTATAGCCGCGCTTTTTGATATCGTGGAACAGATGCCGTCCGCAGCGATTGCCATCTCAGGAAGCGAGGAACGCCTCGAAGTATAAAGGGGATGTTGGCTTCAACGCCGACTTCTGTCGGTCGGGTGGCGTCTCGAAAGTCAGCCATTTCGCGATGCTGCGCCGGCCGTAGCCGGTGCGACGTGCGATCTCCGAATAGGACAGACCTTCTTTGTTCAATTAAATGCCGAGCGACACGATCAACGCTGAAGCCGTGTGGTCAGCGAGGTTCCGACAGCCAACAGGCTCCACGGGGGCTCGTCTGGTCGAGTCCCGAAGTCGAGGTTCACCGCGAGGAACACACGACCTGTTATCGGATCACAACCGGCCGGCGAATTTATCGGGCCTGAAAACTAAACGTTGACCGCGCCGTTCAAATGCCTTACAGACATGTTTATCGATATTTGCTTGCTAGCTTTGGTTAACGCGCGATGGCACCGCGCTCTGAACGAACCTTCCTTTCAAAAATCGCTATCACCATCTGCAGCGCTTTGGCGTTGCGGCTTCTCAGTACTGCTATGAAAGGGTTCATCATGACCACTGGCACAGTTAAATGGTTCAACTCCACCAAGGGCTTCGGCTTCATTCAGCCTGACAATGGCGGCGCCGATGCGTTCGTCCATATCTCTGCCGTTGAACGCGCCGGAATGCGCGAGCTCGTCGAAGGCCAGAAGGTCGGTTTCGATCTGGAGCGTGACAGCAAGTCCGGCAAAATGTCGGCTTGCAACCTTCAGTCCGCTTAAATCGGTATCTGCTTTCCTTTGACCACGGATGTACTGGCACTGCCGGAAGCACATTATCCAATCAAGGCCAGGCATTTGCCTGGCCTTTTTGTTTTCGCTCGCGCGTCGAGCTCTCCAGTACCCGGAACCCACATGACAGAGACATACAGTAAATCTCGCCAGCAGGCTGAGATCGCCTTCGGCAAGGTCCAGACACAGTTCTTCGCAAAACACAAGGCGGTGGAAGAACTCGAATCCATCGCCCGGTCCCGAGAGGCAAAGACGTTGCGGCTTCGTGAGGCCCGCCTTGCAAAGGATCTGGAGGACCGTGCCTCAGCTATTGCCGCTCTCGTCGCGAAGCGCACCAAGGCGAGCTGATCACCGCTACAACACCTTATCAGGTAGAGCGCGGGCGATCGAAGAGGAGGCGGCGCGAAAGGCTGAACGCGACCGGCGCTACGCCAACCGTAAGGCAAGACGAGCAAAAGCTTCGGCGTTCCGTCATCTGCATCGCCCAGTTGATCTGCCGACGCTGCCCTGCCTGAAACTGACGTACGCTAGCGCTGGGGGCAGGCACGTTGCCCTTTTTCACACCGACCAGACAGCATGACGGCGGCGTGTTGTAGGTTCACTCACACCAAGGGGCCTCTATGGCACAGGATACCAATGAGCTTCAGGCGATCAACACGGCCTGGCAAATCGCAATCCAGGAAATCCTTCGCATGATCATCCGTGACATGTATCATGCCGGCGGCGAGACAGCGTTCAAGAGGCATATCAAACGGATCGAACAGGCAGCCGTCGACAGCATCTACACGGATCTGAGGCTGAGAGGGACCGACGAATGGACGGAGATCCTCGTCAAAGAAAGGGCGAGCAATTTTGTTACCACCCTACTGACATCGTTTACGTATGATCGAGCCTGACACAGCACATGATGGCGGTGTCCTACCAAGAGAGTGTGAGCTGAACTACCTCAGCGCGATCGGGCTTGAGATCTCAGGGGAACGAACTCAACGGTTTCGGCTCAACAAGCAAGCCTTCGCTCCTTGATTCTCCTTCGAGAAAACGAATATCGCGCAGAGCTTCGCGAAGAGCCTGCCCTTGCGGATGGTCGCCGGCGACCTCAAGAAAGCTGGATATCGACCATCTCGTCTCGGTACCACCAGAGGCGATGTTAGCGCGATGGATGACAATATGCTCGCCCGCGGCCCCATCATGCTCGAGAAACCACTTGTCGCCATTCGAACTCGCTGCAAATTCTATTGGTCCTTCTGGCATTCTCAGCTCCTCACATCGCGGTTGAAGATCGTGATCAAGCAGCATGGTTGATAGGAGCAGATCTTCCTGTCTCGGCCACTGCGAGAGTCTCCGTGACGAGGTGAGCAGGTCAACTGCGGAAGCGGGCAAGAAGTTCCACAGTCAAGCAGAAGCAGAAGGCGCAGAGGAACAGATCTTGGGCGGAATTGCTGAACCCCCCGCTATGGGTGCTTTTTTCGACTAAGCCGCGGGCTTGCCTGTATCGGAAATTCCGTCTCGCATCCACGAGCTTCCGCAACGGGTCGAAGGGAGCCGCTCTTCACGAGCGCCGCGCACGACTTGTTGTGACGATGTTCACGTTCTGGGCTGAAAATATCGCATAATGAATCAACGGGGACCGCTAAATGGGGAAATGGCATTGGGCTCTTGCGGTGAACATCGTCATTATTCTCCGCGAAAGATGCGGAGAATTCACTTGCGGGTGCAGAGATTAATAGCCATATTCACCGCAAAGGATGCGGAGAATGTTGAGCTATATTCACAACCTGGACGGCTGGCCGAGATTTGCCTGGAGTAACGATGCTCTGGCTGGGCCGTTAGCGGCAGTCCGACATCAGCAAGGGCGCCTACTCGGGCGGATGGAAGCGCTGGGCTTTGATTTTCGTGCTGAAGCAGTTCTGTACACGCTAACTGAAGACGTTGTGAAGTCCAGTGAGATCGAGGGCGAGTTTCTCGACAAGGAACAGGTCCGCTCCTCCATCGCCCGCCGGCTCGGCCTGGACATTGGTGCGCTCGTTCCTGCCGACCGCCACGTCGAGGGCGTCGTTGAGATGATGCTGGATGCCACCCAGAACTATGAGGCCCCACTGTCCGATGAGCGGCTGTTTGCTTGGCATGCCGCGCTATTTCCGACCGGCCGCAGCGGCATGACAAAAATCATTGTTGGTGTTTGGCGTGATGAAAATTCTGGCCCAATGCAGGTGGTCTCCGGGCCGATGGGACGTGAGAGGGTCCATTTCGAGGCGCCTGCAGCCGCACGACTTCCAGAAGAGATGGCTGCATTTCTTTCTTGGTTCAACGGGCAAGCATCGCACGACCCGGTCCTGAAAGCAGCGATCGCGCATTTGTGGTTTGTTACCATACACCCTTTCGAGGACGGCAATGGCCGCATTGCGCGCGCTGTCGCCGATATGGCGCTCGCCAGGTCAGAAGGCACCTCGCAGCGCTTCTACAGTATGTCCGCGCAGATTCGGCAAGAGAGGAAGGACTACTATGCCATCCTCGAGACGACACAGAAGGGCGATCTCGATATCACCGGCTGGCTTCTGTGGTTTCTCGGCTGCCTCAATCGTGCCTTTGACGGGGCCGAAAAAATTCTCGCCAATGTGCTCCGCAAGGCGCGCTTCTGGGAAGCGCACGCCAGCCAGCGGCTTAGTGAGCGCCAGCGCAAGGTCGTCAATCGACTTCTCGAGGGCTTGGAGGCCAAATTAACGTCGTCCAAGTGGGCCAAGCTAACGCAGACCTCACCGGACACCGCTCTGCGCGACATCAACGACCTCATGGCACGCGGGATTCTCATTCGGGAAGCAAGCGGAGGGCGGAGTACCAGCTACTCTCTGGCTGATGTCGAAGAGATTCCGAACTGACCTTCGGTGTCGATCAGGAGGTCCTTGGTTCGAATCCGTTCAAGGCGAGGGATCGAAACTCGCCCTCAGCGGCCGCAGAGGGTGGAGAGCCGAAGTTCGCCAACTGCTCGGCCCGGGTCTGGTACTGCGCAAGAAGCGGACGCCGGGGTGCCAAGGATCGGCACGTTGTGTTTGATCGGGAGGTCTCGCTGACCTGTCCGCTCTCCCTGCGCACGTGACGTTTAATCCGCGACGATCTGCCAGTCGTCATTCGGATTGAACTGCCGTATGTCGGCGGCAATGCTCTCTGTCTGGTCGCCGAGGTCCGCTTCGTAGACGATACCGTTGCGGTTGACGACGAAGGTGTGGACACCCGTCGCGCCATGGCTGACCGGCCAGGCCACGAGGGCGAAGCCGGCGATCATGTTGCCGTTGATCACATAGTCGTATTTACCGCCGGCAATGTTCTCACCCTGGCTGGTGAGAATGCGGTAATGATAACCGAAATAGCCCTTTCCAGCCTTGGCCTTGGCAAGGACGGCGCCATCCTCGAGCGCGGCCCCGGCCGGGCTTTCCGGGCCGGTTGCACTGGAGGGCCAGTAGAGCCCGTCCATCTGACCGTCGCTGCTGATCAGTCTCTGGGCGTATTCCAGCACGCCGTCGCCGTCGTGATCCTGAAGCGCGTACTCCTGCTGCGCATCGACATAGGCGCGCATGGTGGCGATCGCCTGAAGCTCGTTCTCTCCAACACGGCGATTTGCAATCTCCTCAAGACCGGTAAAGGTATCGAAGGCCCACTTGCCGTCGTCGCGCTTGGCGATCGGGAATGGCAGCGGCCAGAGTTCATCGCCGATCTCCAAGACTTTGTGGTTCTCGACGTCTTCGACAACGACCTTCTCCTTTACGCCCTCTTGGATTTCCGCGTAGGTCTCCATGACGCCCTCGCTGGCCCTTGTCTTGGCGGCGTCGAGGCCGAGCAGGTTGGCGAGCTTGTCAAAGTCTCCAGAAGAGACGGTCGTTTTGAAAGCCTCCGCTGCCTGTTCCGCTGTGTCGAACGCGGGGGCTCCCCGGCGGCCGCATAGTCGGAGAGCGGCGTTTCCGCGGACGTGCCGGACTCCTGCGCGAAGCCGACTGTCATGGATACACCCAACAGAACGGAGCCCGTGAGCGAGGTCCAAATTGGCCGATGAACCGTCTTGACCATGAGCGTGCTTCCCCAACTCATCTACGGGGGCCAGGGCGTTTGATCTCGCGATGCGGTTTCCCGCCGCCGCGCTGGCCGCCGCCAAGCGCCTGACGCCCGCGGTCGGAGTGAACCCTGGTGACCTTGCCGCTCTGGACTTGCCCTAGTGGTAACGGCTTGCCGCCGCCACTTCTCTCGATCTTTCCGCCCGGCTTCGGGCGGCTGATCTGGCGATCCCGGTTTGCGCTGGGTCTAGCGTTGCTGACCTGGTTCGCAACGGCCGGTCTCGACCTGACCGCTTCCGCGGGTCTTTGGTCGCCGGCTGTGGTATTCACTCGACTTGCGTCGATCTTTTGACGGGCGTCTACCTTGCTCTTGCGAACATCGTCGACAGAGATCGTGTCGGTGCGGTTCCTGACGGCGCCGACCTGCTCATTGCGCACGGTCCTCGCCCTGCTGGCGATGTTGTTGTCCTTTATGGACTTGAAATTGTTTTCGAACGAAGTTCGATCAATCTTGGCGAGCTGGCTCCTGTCGAAGCTGATCTTGCTGCGATCGACGTTCTTCCAATCGACGTCGTCGAAGTTCACCTTGCCTCTGATGTTCACATTGTTGAAACAGTTGTTGCAGTCGATCTTGATGTCGCTACCGCCCCAGCGCCCGCCCCAAACGCCCCAGTCATCCCAGTCGACGACGGCTGCGAACACTGCGCCGGTAACGAAGCCTGCGAAGAAAGTAGCAGTTGGATAGTAGTAATTCGGATAGGGCTCGGGAGAGTAGGCAAGCGGAGCGGGCTGATAGTTTGGAGCGTAAAGCATTTCCGGCGGATACTGCGGAACGTAGATCTTTTCCGGATTGGCCGCCTGGATCACGACGTTGTCCCTCTCCTGCGCCACCGTGATCTTGTCGTCCGATTTGATGATGCCGTCGGCGACTGCCTTGTCGCGCAATTGCTGGATGGCGACAAGCACGTCCTTCTGCTGGTAGGCGAGCGCATCACCGAGCGACTGTGTCCAGTCGAGATCGTCGCTCATCATCTTGACGATCTCGGGATAGTTCAAGAGGGAGATGATGCTGCCGTCCCAGCTCTCCTTCGGCCTCAGATCCTTGTTCGTCTTTACCTGTTCAAGGAAACGCGCTGCCTCGACGATTTGCAGCGGATAAAGCGATGCCGATGTCACTAAGGCGACGAGCTCATCCGGATAAAGGGCAATGCGGGCGACAAGGACTTCTAGTTCTTCTTCGGTGAGCGGCTGGGACTGCATCTCCGCAGTGTCCGCTTCCTTAACAGCCGCCGCGGCTTGCTCCTGAGCAGCGGCTGCGACGACGAAAGGCGCCGGCGGATACGTCGCGAGAGCAAAGGCGGCTGCCATACTCACTTTGATAGACGGCGCAAGCGTGTTGGATCTCATGGCCTGAACGCTCCCGGATTTCGGAGATGCGCGAGCACGTCTCGTGCCAAACAAGCTCTTCGACGTGTAGAATGCGGGCCGTTCGGATTGGCTTACGCTTCCAGAGCAGCGCCACCTGTCAATGAAGAAATCCCCCAAATCACATCAGCTAATACAATACACCCTGAAATATACGTTGCAACCTTCTGACAGTCGGTGCATGAATCTAGACAGGCTGCACTGGGCACAATGGGCGTGTCGCAGGTTGTGCCGAACAGGGGTACCGGGCTGATTTTGCGAATGTGATCCTGCTCCTCCGCCACGCGACGGAGGAAAGTACGGAGCTGGGCGCATGACTTTGTTCAGAGAGCCTCTGCTGCATTTCGCCGTGATCGGCGCCATCCTCTTTGGCGGCTACTCGTGGCTGCACGACGAGCAGCCCGACGCCGCGGCTGGTGAGCCTGTCCGCATCGGCGAGGGCGATGTCCGCTGGCTGAAGCAAACCTGGTCGAGCCAGTGGCTGCGCGATCCAACCGCCGATGAACTGAAAGGATTGGTCGAAGGCCTCCTCGACGAAAGGCTGCTGGCGCGCGAGGCCGAGGAAATGGCCCTCGACCAGGACGACACCATCATTCGCCGCCGGCTGGCGCAAAAGCTCAAATTCATCGTCCAGGACACTGCTCAGTTGGCTGAACCGACGGAGGCGGAGCTGCGGCAACTCTATGCGGCCAACGGGTCGCACTTTGGGACACCTGGCAGCCTCTCGTTCAAGCAAATCTTCTTCGATCCGGAGCACCGCGCCGACGCTGCGGCTGAGGCCGAAAGCGTGCTCGCCGAGCTGAATGCGCTAAGCGAACCCGAGCCGGTTGGCGACCGACTACTGCTCGGAAACCGCTTCGATGACGCAAGCGAGCTAGCAGTTTCGGGCATGTTCGGCGAAGATTTCGCGCGTCAAGTCTTCGCAGTTGAGCCGGGCCAGTGGCGCGGTCCGGTGAAGTCCGGCTATGGCATTCATCTGGTGTTTGTCACACACCGCACGGCGGCAGCACCGAAACCCTTCGAAGCTGTCAGAGATGCGGTTGGCACCGAGTGGCGCAGGCTCAAGCAAGCCGAACTCAGCCGCGATTTTCTTGTCGCGCTACGCAAGAAGTATGGCGTGGAGCTGGACGACGGAGCGAAAGCGGCGCTGGGTGCTGCCTCGAAGCAGAAGGCAGCCCAGAAATGAGCCGGCGGGTCGACCGATCCGTGTTCGTGCGAAGTAGCTACGCGGCGGGGTGCGTCTGGCTGTTCACACTGATGCTTGCCGCTGCGCTCTTCTCGCAGGCCGCCTCCGCCCACGAACTCCGTCCGGCCTATCTCAGCATTCAGGAAGGGGCACCGAACGAATACAGCGTTCTCTTCAAGACGCCGATGCGGGGCAATGCGCGTCTGGCGCTGACGGCGTTGTTTTCCGGCAGGATCGAGACGGTCACACCAATCGTCTCGCGCCCGAACGGCGACGCGATGGTGCAAAGCTGGCGCGTGCGAACCTTTGAGCCGCTGGCCGGACAGAGCGTGCTTGTCGATGGTCTTCAGAACACCATGACCGACGCGCTCGTCCGGGTGATGTTCGCCAACGGCAACACCTGGACGGCACGGTTGACCCCCAGCGAGCCATCGGCTGTCATCCCGGCGTCGCAGAGCGACTGGGCTGTGTTCGTCACTTATTTGCATCAAGGTATAGAGCACATCGTCTTCGGCTTCGATCACCTGCTTTTCGTCGCTGGTCTGATGCTGATCGTGCGCGGTTGGCGCAAGCTGGTAAAGGCTGTCACCGCTTTCACTGTGGCCCACTCGATCACATTGACCAGCGCGACGCTCGGGTGGGCGACGTTGCCTTCACGACCGGTGGAGGCAATGATCGCCATCAGCATCGTGATGGTCGCCGCGGAAGTCGTCCGGATGGAGCGCGGACAGAATAGCCTCGCAATTGTGAGTCCATGGACAGTGGCATTCGCGTTCGGCCTGTTGCATGGCTTCGGTTTTGCCGGCGCTCTCGGGGACCTTGGCCTGCCGCAAGGCGACATACCGCTGGCACTGCTGGCGTTCAATATCGGCGTTGAACTCGGACAGCTCGCTTTCATCGCGATGACAATGATCGGGCTCTACTCAATAAGGCAGCTCGTCAACATTCCGCGGCACGCGATCGTCGCGTCCGCCTATGCAATCGGCATCGTCGCGGCGTTCTGGAGCGTCGAGCGTCTGGACGCGATGTTCCTGTGAAGGAGGGCACAATGAGGTCACCGGCGGACGGGCGAAGGAAAGCTGTTGTGACTGTGGCAGCAGTTCTGCTGGCCGCAGCGCCGGCGCCAGGCGCGTTTGCCTGCGGCTATGAGGACCCCCAGTCGGTTTCACGCGGTTTCCTGAACTGGCTCTATCCGGAACTCGCTGCACGTCATAGGCGCAATATCGAGGGAGGTGGCCGCCCGTCGGCTACCTCCGGCGAATTTCAATCGGGCGAGCGTCGATTTGTTCGGGCGTCGATACAGCGCGACCAAAATGGCGCTGGAGCAGTTCGGTGAGATGCTTAGTGCCGCGGCGCCGACTCCGTCTCAGCCATCCCTTTCGCTGGTCCTCGTGGAGCCGGTGCTTTGGACCCGATTTGAGCGTGGTGCCAACGGCTTGCATGCGAGAGTGCATGTTTCCGGCGTTGAGCCAGGCGATCTGGTGCTCGTTTCGGGTGAGGCGGTCATCAGCGAGATTGCCAAGGGCCGACTGACGGTTGGTCAGGCCACCAAGACCGGCCTCATTCGGATCTACGGATTGGAGGAGCAGAAGGCGCAATTCATCGATACCTTTCAGCGGGTCGGAAGCAGCCCGTTGGCGACCGGGTGGAGCCGGGGCAAGGAGTCACAGCCATCGCTGACACCTACTCCCCAGCCGAGACTGGGGGCGAACCTGTCGGCAGCACATCACTGACGATCAATTCCAGGAGGAAAGCAAATGGCGTGGAATTTGCTGCAAGGAACCGCAATCGCGACTGTGATGGCCGCCAGCCTCTGGGCACCAGCACGCGCGCAGGACGCCGGAACTTTGAGCCCGGACGGGGCGGAACTGGGGCACAAGCGCCCGCCTGTCTATTCGCCATATGCCGGGCGCGACTTTCCCACTCGCCCGTTCTTCGGCGATACACACGTGCATACGTCGTTCTCGATGGATGCCGGTGCTTTTGGAGCCCGGCTGACGCCGCAGGACGCGTATCGTCTTGCGAAGGGCGAGGAGCTTACGTCATCCACGGGCCAGGCAGTAAAGCTATCACGGCCGCTCGATTTCCTCGTCGTGGCCGACCACTCTGACAACATGGGTTTCTTCCCCGACCTGTTTGCCGGAAAACCGGAGTTGCTCACCGACCCGCTGGGCCGCAAGTGGTACGACATGATCCGTTCGGGCCAGGGAGCCGAAGCGGCTGTCGACATCATAACCTCGTTTGGTGCGGGGAAGTTCAAGGGGCCGATCCTCTATTCGCCTGATTCGAGCCAATATCGCTCGGCATGGCGAGAGACAATCAAGGCGGCGGAGGAGGCGAACGAGCCGGGCAGATTTACCGCGTTTATTGGATATGAATGGACTTCCAACACCGGCGGCAACAATCTGCACCGAAACGTCATTTTCCGCGACAACGCGCAAAGAGCGAGTCAAGTGGTGCCATTCACCGTGCTACCACCCGGAAGCGATAATCCGCGCGAATTGTGGAAGTGGATGGCGGCCTACGAGGAAAAGACAGGCGGCGACGTGCTTGCGATCGCTCACAACGGCAATTTGTCGAACGGTCTGATGTTTCCGATGATCGAACCTGGCACCAACGCGCCGATCGACCGGGCGTACGCGGAGATCCGTAGTGAATGGGAGCGCCTTTATGAAGTCACGCAGATAAAAGGTGACGGCGAGACGCATCCGTTCCTGTCTCCGAACGACGAGTTCGCCAATTTCGAACGGTGGGACAAGGGCAACCTCGATCTGACAGTCGCCAAGACGCCAGAAATGCTCGAGTTCGAATACGCCCGCTCGGCGCTGAAGAACGGCCTCAAGCTGGAGCAGGAATTCGGCGTCAATCCTTACAAGTTCGGAATGATCGGATCGACGGACGCGCACACCGGTCTCGCCGCTGTTGAGGAGGATAATTTCTTCGGCAAGACGTCGAGCAGCGAGCCAAGCGCGGAACGCACCAGCCATCCCTTCGTCAAACAGGGCGAGCGAGTGATCATGGGCTGGGAGCAGACGGCCTCCGGCTACGCGGCGGTATGGGCAGCGCAAAACACGCGGGAGGCACTTTTCGATGCCATGGAGCGGCGCGAGACCTACGGCACCACCGGTCCGCGTATGCTGGTGCGTTTCTTCGGCGGGTTCGACTTCGTCGACGCCGACGCCGATACCCGGAGTCCCGCGACCGCGGGTTATACGAAGGGCGTTCCGATGGGCGGCGATATCGGACCTGCTCCCGAGGGTAAGGCGCCGACCTTCCTGGTCGCCGCGCTGAAAGATCCGGTTGGGGCCAACCTCGACCGCTACCAGATCGTCAAGGGCTGGATGGACACGGCGGGAGAACTGCACGAGCGGGTCTATGACGTCGCCTGGTCCGGAGACCGCAAGCCCGGCGCCGACGGCAAGTTGACGCCGGTGGGAAACACCGTCGATGTCGCTAATGCCACCTGGACCAACACAATCGGGGCGCCCGAGCTTGTTGGCGTCTGGACCGACCCGGACTTCGATCCCGCCGAGCGCGCCTTCTATTACGGTCGGGTGATCGAAATTCCGACGCCACGCTGGACAGCCTATGACGCGAAGTATTTTGGCATCACCATGCCGCCGGACGTGCCGATGACGATGCAGGAGCGAGCCTACACATCGCCGATCTGGTACAGTCCAGCGGAGTAGCGGATTCGGCGCGTCTGCGCCGATGGTTCGATGGGGGCATTAAGCAAGGAGTGGGGATAATGGAACTGCGCAAGTTGATCGCTGCCGGCCTGTTCGGGCTGTTCGGATCCGTAGGCACTGCCGGCGCCGCGGATGCGATCTATCCGGGAGCGAAAACGGTGGAGTACGAGACACCATACGGCTGGACGTTCACCGTCGGCATGTACGGCTGGCTTTCGGGGATAGAGGGCGACGTCGGCGCCCGGGGCAGAACCACTAGTATCGATGCCAGCTTCGACGACATACTGTCGAATCTCGACGTTGGCGTGATGGGTTTGGCCGAAGCGCGCTATGGCCGCTTCGGCATCTTCACCGACCTCAACTACATCAGGCTTTCGGCTTCGCGCGACACGCCGTTCGGTCTCCTGGCACGCAGCGTCGATCTGACGACGCACAGCCTTATGTGGACGGCCGCCGGCGAGTATCGCCTGGTCGACCAGCCGGATGCCAGCCTCGACGCCTTCGCTGGCTTCCGACTGTTCTCAATCAAGAACGAACTCGACTTCAACCCACCCGGTCTGCTGGGGGGAACCGAACTGTCGCAGACGGAAACCTGGACAGATCCGATCGTTGGATTGAAGGGGCGCGTTTCAATCAACGAGCACTTTTACCTGACGAGCTGGGCATTGATTGGAGGCGGGGCCTCTTCCGACCTCGTTTGGGATGTGATGGGCGGCGCCGGTTATCAAATCAGCGACTCCATCTCGGCGGTCGTTGGATACCGCGCTGCCGGTGTCGACTATGAGAATGATGGCTTCGTCTACGACACGGTCCAGCACGGCCCGACAATTGGTCTGGTCGTTCGTTTTTGACGCAACCGTCGAGAGCTTAGTCCATCGCCCGCACTTGCCGCAATGGTGGCTTCTCCAGGCCTCTGAGAGGCCACAGCTCTGGGTCATGTATGCCGTTAAGCTGCCACCAGATGTCCTCGAAGTCGCAAAATGCAATCATTTATCTGATGCTCCTCCTGGCCAGTCTACATCAACGTTTTGGCCATGGGCCAAGATCACGGAGTTCGGTAAAGCGCCCGGTATGCGCTGCGGCAAGTGGGTCTCCCAGGAGGTTAACCACTTCATTGGCCGGGTGTAAGCATTTGGCGCGCGGAAGCCCCTATCCGCCGACGAAGACCCGGCCGCTGCTGCGACCCGGCGGCTTCAAGGCGCCCTTTACGCCAAGTGCGGCTCAACCTGACACAATCGCTTCGCAGTTCATTTGAAAGGCACTTATGGACGCACCGCCTATCGTCAATGACTTTGCCGCGGTCATTCAAACCTCTCTGGCGCCTGTCTTTCTGTTGGCGGGCACGGCAGGTTTCGTAAACATTTTCGCCACTCGTCTCGGGAGAGTGTCGGATCGCCTGAACGAGGTCGCGGAGAGAAACGGAGAAAGCCAGGCACTGCGCATGCAGCTCGCCTACCTGCGACGACGGACGCTCGCACTTGAAATTGCGGTTGTGCTCGGGGTGGTGGCTGGCATTTGCACGGGTGGCGCAATCTTGAATCTTCTCGCCGGGACGCTTGCCATCGGATTCCGCCCAGAGAATCTTTTTTGGTTCTTTGGCGGTGCAATAGTCTCGCTCATACTTTCGCTCGTTGCATTCCTGTTTGAATTGGTTATCGCCTGCCGGAACATGTTGCGGCAGATCCGAATGGACAGGCACGGTAGGCGCGATTGAAATCGACTTCCTCACAGAGCCGGCGCTCTGACCGGTTGGCATGCTGTAGACGTTGATCGTAAGCGCGTAGGGACCCCCACGTATCAATTGACGCGCTGATCGAGGATTTTCTGCATGAGTGATGCGGAGAATCCTATGAGCGACAGTGTGAATCAGCCACGAACATTCGAGGTTTTGACGGCGGCGCCGGTGCGGGCGCGGCGCAAGCCGCGAGACTGGCCGAACGAGGAGAAGGAGCGCCTGATTGCCGAGACGTTGTTGCCTGGAGCCAATGTCTCTGCGATCGCGCGCGCTGAGGGATTGGATCCCTCGCAGCTTTACGGGTGGCGTCGCAAGGCACTGTCATCGGGGTTGGTTGCGCCCCTGACGGAAACCGCGAAGAAGGAGGTCAAGTTCGCGCGCGTTGAGCCGGTGGCAAGCTCTGCGGTCGAAATCGTCCTCGGTGATGTCGTGGTGCGCGTCGGCGGCGATATCGAGTCGGATCACCTGGTGAAGATACTCCGAGCGGTCCGCAAGGCATGATCGCGTCCGGCGTTGTCGTTTACGTGTCGTGCCAGCCGGTCGACTTCCGCAAAGGTGCGGCATCCTTGATGGCTCTGGTCAGAGATGGCGGTCTCGACCCGTTCAACGGAGCGCTTTATGTGTTCCGGTCGAAACGGGCGGACCGTGTTCGCATCGTCTGGTGGGATGGCAGCGGTGTCTGCCTCTATTCGAAAACCCTCGAGGAGCAGAGCTTTTGCTGGCCGGGCATATCGGCCGCCAGGATACGTCTGGACCATTCGCAATTAATGGCGCTTCTGGCCGGTCTGGATTGGAAGAAGATCCGGCCAACCAAGGTCAGACGGCCGTTGCTGACGGGCTGAACAGGACTGCGGCAAGATGAATCATGTTGCTGTAATGATTGGGAAAGCGGCTGTTTTTGTGCTCTATTCGCCCGCATGGATTTGCCCCTTAGCGACCTGCCGGACGACGTTGATGCGCTGAAAGCGATGGTTCTCGCGTTGGCGCGCGAACAAGCCGCGAAAGAGGTCCGGCTGAAGGTGGCCGAGGCTGAGATCGCGCGGTTGGAGGCGGTTGAGAAGAGCGCCAACGAGCGGATTGCCAACCTGACCTTGATCATGAAGGTTTTGCAGCGCACGCAAAATGGCAAGCGCTCTGAGCGGCTCCGCCTCGGGGTCAATGACGAGCAAGTCTCCTTTGCCTTCGAAGAGGTCGAAACCGGCCTATCGGCAATCCGCAGCGAGCTCGATCGCGCAGCCAAGGACAAGCCGAAGCGAGCGCCGCGTCCGCGCAAGGGTTTTGCCGCCCATCTCGAGCGCATCGAAGAGGTCATCGAGCCGGAAATCCCGGCCGGGTGCGAGGGGTTGTCAAAGGTTCTGATCGGAGAGGACCGCTCCGAGCGGCTGGACGTCGTGCCGCCGAAGTTCAGGGTTATCGTGACGCGTCGCCCCAAATACGCTTTCCGGGGCAGCGACGGCGTGGTCCAGGCCTTGGCGCCGGCACACATCATCGAAGGCGACCTGCCGACGGAACGGCTGCTCGCCTATATCGCCGTTTCCAAATACGCCGATGGTCTTCCTCTTTATCGGCAGGAAGCGATCTATTTGCGTGATGGCGTCGAGATCAGCCGGTCGCTGATGGCCCAATGGATGGGGCATCTGGGCTTCGAACTGCAGATGCTGGCCGATTATATCCTGGAGAGGGTCAAGGAGGGCGAAAGGATCTTTGCCGACGAGACGACCCTACCCACTCTTGCGCCCGGTTCGGGCAAAACCACCAAGGCCTGGCTTTGGGCTTACGCACGCGACGACCGCCCCTATGGCGGAACCAGTCCGCCGATGGTGGCCTATCGTTTTGAAGACAGCAGAGGTGCGGATTGCGTGACGCGTCATCTCTCCGGATTCACCGGCATCCTGCAAGTGGATGGCTACTCGGCCTATACTAATCTCGCCAAGACGCGGGCCAAAACCGGCAGCAACGAAAGGGTCCAGCTTGCAGGATGTTGGGCACATCTACGGCGCAAGTTTTATGACCTGCACATCAGCGGAGTCTCGCAGGCCGCCACAGACACTGTCCTGGCAATGACCGAGCTCTGGCGCATCGAGGATGAAGTTCGCGGTAAGGATGCCGACAGCCGCGCGGCCCGGCGCCAGGAGAAATCCTCGACCACCGTCGCCAGCCTCTTCGAGCTCTGGGAAAAGGAACTGGGCAAGGTCTCGGGAAAATCCAAAACCGCCGAGGCGATCCGCTACGCGCTCACCCGGCGCGAGGCGCTGGAGCGCTTTCTGACGGACGGTCGCATCGAAATCGACTCCAACATCGTCGAACGGGCGATCAGGCCCCAAACGATTACGAGAAAGAATAGCCTATTCGCCGGCAGCGAGGGCGGTGGACGAACTTGGGCGACGGTGGCCACCTTGTTGCAGACCTGCAAAATGAATGGCGTCGATCCGCTCGACTGGCTCTCGCAGACCTTGACCCGCATCGCTCAAGGCTGGCCCGCATCCGAAATCGAAGCTCTCATGCCCTGGAACTTCAGGTCAGACGCCGTCAGCTAACCGCTTACCGTTGATCAGCATGTGGATCATCAGTTCGATCGAAGGCCTGCTGTTGTAGGGCTGAAACTTTGCGCGGGTGCTGACGAGGTCAGAGCCCGTCCGATGAAAGGAGATTCGGCGTGAGGCAATGTGCCCGCGCATGGAGTGATGATCTTCGCCACCCAGTTTTCGCTGCGTCGGCTGGAAAGGATGCCCGCGCGGTCGGCTGCGGCGCCGTTCGGGACCAGATCTCGACGGCTATTGGCTCGATCGCGAGCGCCCGGCAGACTCAGTGAGCGCTTTCTAGCACCGTCTCGACGATCATGAGCCTTTCATCCTTGGTATGATCGAGGCGTCGAAGGACATCACGCTGAACGAGGTGTCTCTGCGCCTGGGCCGATCCGTCTTTATCGGCCGCAGCACGCTCGGCGTCTGGCTGCGCAAAGCGTCTTCACATTCAAAAAAGACCGCACATGCACTGGAGCAGGAGCGGCCAGACCTCCTTGAAAGCTAAGTGGCGGTCGATGCGGCGAGGACACTGTCTGCCGGAAAGTGCTCTCGACTGGAATCGTAGAAGAGCTGCGCTGGAGCCGTCTGAAATCCCATCATTCGCCTGATTTTCCCTCAAATCCTTGAATCACGCGTCCACGCCGGCAATGACCAGTTTTGCAACACTGTCGGACATTAGTAGCCATTGCCAACGGCGGAAGCTATTGAGGATCCCCGCCTAGCCATAACAATGGAATTCTCACAGCCGAAGCGGACTCTTCTATGAGACCCGTTTCACGCCAGGGGGCTGCCATGTCCCTTCGCCCGCTGGCAAGATCGAGGGTGGCGTCGGCTTCGGCCAATATAGACGCATCACGAGATAGATTTTGCCAGCCGGGGCCGGAAGCCAATTGGCTTCCTTCTCCGCACCGGGGCTATCTTTTTGAATGTAGAGCGTCAATGAGCCGTCCGCATTGGTATTCATGGACGGCAGCATGGGCGAGTTAATCAGATAGCGGTTGATCGGGTTTTCGATCAGGAGTTGGGACTCACCGTCATACATGGTAAGCGACCAGAAAGCGTTCACGGGCGGCTGCTGACCGGGCGGAAACGTCAGCGTATAGTTGTGCTTGCTGCCGTCGAGCGTCTGGCCGTCGCTGTCGACGCGAGTGAACGGATAGGTCGCTTCCTCCGGGTCATTCCCATAAATGCCGGCCTGAGCAGCGACGGCACGCTTCATCCAGTCGCCGTTATAGTGGGCGCTGTCGCCTGGAAGACCGCTGACCCGCCATCCATTGATCGTCTTACCGACACTGGCGACCGCCTCATCGACCTTCCGCTGGCCTTCCTTCATGCCAAGACCAAACTCCAGCTTCTGCTCTAGAGGGAGGTCCTTAAAGTTGAACGTCTTGCCGGGCCCAACGCCGATGCGCGCGAGCTGCGCGCGGATCTCCATTTCGTTGGCTTCAGGCGGCGCGAATTGCAGCGCAAAGTCGAGAAACTCGAAGAAGTTGCTCTTCACCAGTTCCTTGTTGATTTTCGGGAAGTCGATAGTTGGTGCGGCCGGCGGCGGCGTCTGCTTCAGATAGGCAGAGAGCATCTGCACCTTATAGCCAGCCTGCACCCTCTTGACGTTGTCGAGATCATCTGGGCCGAAAAGCTGGGTTCGATAACCCGCAAGCGAAAACTGTGTGCTTGAACGAAACACCTGCTTGATGCCCGCCGGGGTGTCGCCCGTCCAGTCCGGCCCAACCACCATGTAGTCGCCGGCCTCACTCCCTGTGGCTCGGGTGCCGATATAGCCATAATTGTAGGTATTGCCGTCGCAGAGCATAATCGAGTAGTAGCGCTTCGGGTCGATCGCCGGCACCGAGAGCACCACCGGTTCCGCCCGCAAATCCAGCCACACGAAGGAATAGGGCGTGTCGCTGTTTGGCGTCACGATTGCCGTATCTTTGTAGGTGAAGACGTTAGGCTCATTCCTGATCTCATTGAACGGTGCCTTGAACTGCCCCGAATTGCGATCGACCGCATACTCGTACATGATGGCATAGTTCATCACGATAGGCAGTCCGTAGATGAACCCCGCCTCAGCGATGTTCTTGGCCTCTAGCAGGCTTGGCCAATCGGCATTGCTTTGCGCCGTGGCAGGCGTGGACTTCGCCGTCGCGGCGGCGAATGCGGCCATCGCAGCAGAGCGGAGCAGATCGCGTTTCGTAAGCATGTGAACAACTTCCCTCCGTTTCGCGGCTTGCGGTCAAGCGCGCATAGGTAGCAGGAGAACGTTACGCCTCGCTTCGGTGGCTGACAATGCAAAACGGCCCATCAGACTCGCTTCTTTGTCCTCGTTGGGTGGAATTGCGCGTCGCTTCGCTGCATCGTGGCACGGCGTTCGTTCGCCATGATGAGAGTGAATGCGTCAGAAGAGCTGCATCGGAGGCTGACCGCGTCATGTTCATACACGAGTGAAAGGCCCTCAAGGGGCCGGGTCGGGACGCTTCCTCGCCTGTCTTCTGCCACGGCTTGGATCGGGAGCCGTTCTTCACAAGCGCTGGCCATGGCTTGTTGCGAGGGTAAAGATCACATAACGTATCAAAGGGAATTTCCGGCGCACACCGCACTCGATGGCTGCTGATTTCCGTCGCCCTGGCGGATGTTTGCTTGTCATCGGACAGGCGAGGGAATTGGGGTATGGCCCGCCACCGAAACTTCTATTAGGATCCATCCGACTGCATTTTGCGCCAGGCCGTTGGCGGCATCTCAAATGTCCTTTTGAAGGCCCGGTTGAAGGCGGCCTCCGACTCGTAGCCTATTTCAAAGGCGATGCGAGCAATGGGTTCATGAGAGCCCCTTAGCCGTTGTGCCGCGACCTGCATCCGCCAATTCGCCAGATAGCGCATCGGCGGCTCGCCCAAAAGGCTTGTGAATCGCTCCGCAAAGGCCGAGCGCGACAAACCGATTTCCTGGGCGAGTTCCTCCGTCGTCCAGGGGTGAGTCATGCGGCTGTGCAGGAGAGCCAGCGCCCGCCCAACGGCGCGGTCGCGCAGGCCAGCAAGCCATCCGCTCGCCTCGGGTGGAAGCGACCTTACATATCGACACACCGCTTCTACGAACAGCAGCTCTGCCAGCTTCGCAAGGACCGCTGGCGACTCGATTCTCCCTGCCGATAGCTGTTGCGCGGCAAAGCGGAACGAACTCTCGATCCAATCGCCGGAGGCTCCCTCCTCCACACCAATTTTGAGCATCCTCGGCAAGACGCCACAGATTGTCGCGTGGGGCGAATTGGTACCGAGATAGCCGCATAGGATTAGCGTCCGTTCGCCTCCGCCTCCGTACGCTATGCGAGCCAATCCGCCTGCTGCTGAGCGCTGGATTAGGAAATGGGCGTTAACCGGCCTGACATTGGTCGAACTACCAATGACGTGCTCGTCGTTGCGCGGCATCAAGATGATCTCACCGGCTTGAACAGGAACCGGTGAATGCCCATCCGTCTGCAGAATGAGTCGACCAGCCGTCACGTAATGATAGGCGATCAACTGAGCGGGCTGCGGCATGAAAGGGCCGCAGTCCTCTGGCGCGATCTGCGACGTCACGCACCAGGGCGCGGTGAATTCCGCCTCGAGAAAGACGCCTCCGGTAAGCTGCATCGAACGGCAGATGTCCAGCAGCGCATCCATTCGCCACACTCCGTTGTCAGGCGGCTCGGACAAGAGAACCGGCGTTCCGGTCATTCTTCAGGAACGCCGGTTGCATCATAACCGATAGCGCAATGACAGTAACGGGAAATACCGGCGAAGGGCCGCGTTGCAGATGGGCGCGTTCAACGCTACCGCGATCACGGCTGTCCAGCATGGGAGGACATAAATAATGATTGATCTTAGACGACTGCCGCAGCGTAGCGGAGGCATCATTCTAACCGACGCCGGAATCGAGACAACACTGACATTCCGGGATGGTTTCGATCTCCCCATTTCGCCGCCTTCCATCTGCTGCGGGACGAACAAGGCACGCAAGCGCTGCGTGACTACTATCGCCGCCACGCGGAGATCGCGCGAAAGAACGGAGCGGGCTTCATCCTGGAAAGCGCCACCTGGCGGGCGAGCCCCGACTGGGGCGACAAGCTTGGCTATTCCGCAGCTGCGCTTGACGAGGCAAATCGCAAGGCGATCGCACTCCTGCACGAGCTGAGGACAGAGTTGGAGACCGACCGTTCGCCGATGATTATCAGCGGCTGCATCGGTCCTCGCGGGGACGGCTATGATCCAGGCAAGGTGATGAGCCCGCACGAGGCTCAGGCTTATCACGCTCGGCAAATCGGCGTCTTCGCCGAAGTCGGCGTCGATCTGGTCACCGCCATCACCATGACGAACACCAACGAAGCAATCGGCGTGACGCGCGCTGCACAAGCTGCCGGACTACCGGCCGTCATTTCCTTCACGGTCGAGACCGACGGACGCCTCCCCACCGGCGATCGTCTTCGGGACGCCATCGAGGCCGTCGACCTAGCAACGGGCAACGGGCCGCAATATTTCATGATTAACTGCGCCCATCCAACCCACTTCATGGACGTCCTTGATGGGGAAGCCTGGGTTCAACGGCTGTACGGGATAAGGGCCAATGCCTCGGAATGCAGCCATGCCGAGCTCGACAACGCGACGGAACTCGATGATGGCAATCCGATAGAGCTCGGCCTGCAATATCGGGATCTGCGTCGCAGTTTTCCGCACATCAAAGTGCTCGGTGGCTGCTGCGGTACGGATCATCGCCACATCGAGCAGATCTGCATGAGCTGCATGGAAGCAGCCTGACGCGACTTTTGAAAGCATACGTATGGGGCGACGCCATGAGCGAGAATCTGAGATCATACACCGTCACACTCGTTGACGGCCTTTCGGTTCCTTGCGTCGAGCATGGCGATCCCACCGGGATGCCGCTGCTCCTCCTGCACGGTTATCCCGATAGCTGGCGCTCGTTTGAATCGGTGCTGTCGAAGTTTCCGATCTCGATCCGCGCGATCGCCTTTACGCAAAGAGGGCACGGCGAGGCAGATAAGCCCGACAGCGGCTACTCGCCCGTAGATTTCGCAGCGGACGCGGTAAGGCTCCTGGACAGGCTCGGCATTCCCTGCGCAGTCATTGCCGGCCACTCAATGGGAAGTTTCGTGGCACAGCGCATCGCCATCGACTATCCCGAGCGTGTTTCCGGGCTTGTCCTTATGGGCTCGTTCCCGACGCTGATCGGTAACATCGTTGCGGACGAACTCTGGCGGGAAGGAGTTTCGCAGCTCGAAGATCCTGTTGGAAGGGCCTTCGCCTTCGATTTTCAGCGAAGCACGGTGAAACAACCAATTCCGGATCAACTCCTTAATATCTTCGTCAGCGAAAGCCTCAAAGTTCCGGCCAGGGTATGGCGTGCGGTGTTAAAGGGGCTGATGAACGCCGATCATACGCGCGATCTCCACTGCATCGGGGCTCCCACACTCATCGTATGGGGCGCTTATGACAATTTCTTTCCGCGGTCGGATCAGAACAAGCTTTTGGGTGCGATCCGCAACGCCCAATTGTTGATCTACGAAACCTCCGGTCATTCATTTCATTGGGAAGAGCCGGAGCGCTTCGTGCGCGACGCTGCAGCCTTCGTCGAGACGGTGGCGCTGTCGCGAATACCCGGTTGAGGAGCGCCAAATAGCCGATCGCCTTGTGGCCTGTAGGCGGGCGCCTACAACGATCAACGACTGCGCCCACGCGACTTCCGATGGCGGCCTTATGGTGCTCGAGCGCAGACCGGCGAAAACCGGGCCGCGGGGGTGTTCCGCAAGGTCGACCTCACCGCAAGACGGAAGAAATATAATCCTGGCCCCACACGACGGGCAGCGATGGTCGTGTCTGGAGCGTGACGTATAGGTGAGCCGACGCGTCCGAGGGAGAGCCGGTCAGGCAACCCCGTATTTGTCCAGCAGCGCATCGAGGATTGTCGCGCCTCGATACGCGCTTGGTCCTGGCCCAGAATATCCTTCATCGTTATGTAGTTCTCGAAGCCGGACACGGCTGAGACCGCAAACTCTTCCAGTTTTTTCTCGCCAAGTCGCGTGCCGACAGGTGCCAGAGCCTCCCTGAACATCGGCAGGCGCCGTGCCGCGCGCCGATAGCGCGGAGCGCCGTCAGATCCCGACTGCAGTGCACGTGCGGCGAAGACAACGAGGTCTTCTGCATTCTGGAGGGCACCTACGCCTTTCACATCGATGGAGAGGAGCGTATTGCCCGCTCCGGAGACGTCGTAGCAATCCCGAACGGAGCGGTTCATGCACTGAAGAATATCGGCGAGAGCTCCGGGCGCATGTTTGTCTTCAACGTGCCTGGGAGGATCCATGCGGCGTTTTTCTCGAGTTTGGGCGAGCCAATGCCGGTGGGTACGAGTGAATTTCCCCCGCCTTCCGACTCACCGCCAGACATCCCGCGGCTCATCGAAGAGGCCAGACGCTTGGCCGTCACAATCCATCCCTGAAAATTGCTGTCCCGCATGTGGGGGCATCAAAGCGCGTCACGCGCCAAGGTGTCGAGTGGCCCACTGAAGGTTTTGGTTGTAAATTGCTCGCGCGTTCAGCAGGCTACACGCGAAAGCAGCAGGGCCTTTCCGGATCGCCGATATTCTCCGTCTGCCTGGTCAAGTTGTGGCGGATCTGCTCGGAGGCAAAATCCGGCTCAGACGCTATGGCATCGAGATCCAAATCACGGCCCGGGCGCTTGTTCAACCGCTAGATTCGGGAGGAAAAAGGCTTGGACAAATCCGGTGCAGATGGTTTTAGAGACGAGGTTCTGCTCATGCGCGAGGTATTGGAGGACTGGTGTGCTTTACGCGGCGTTCGCCTCGACAGCTCCGCCGCAGTCAAAGCTGCGTCGATCCTGCTCGGGCTCGGGCGGGACCTTCGCAGGCAACAGCTGCGCAGGCCCTTCTTCAGATGGCCCCAGACAGCAGGCGTTAAGGTGTTCGCGTCAAGACAATCCATTATGCCGATCGGAAAGCCGCCGCTTCGGTAACGAAACAAACCATATTCATGGGAGCGAGGGCGCCGCCGCTTTCTGGGTCTCGGTTCTCGGTACCTGTCACTCCGCTTCGTGCGATCCGGTGCCTCTCCGCAAGCGGCGTAGAGAGCCGTTAACTGACCTTAAATGCCCCTGCCAAATTGCAGCTTGCTGTCGCCTTTCCGGGCAGATCGGAATAACGGTTGGAAGATCAGCGGCCTGACGGTCTGAGAGGGAGCGCGACTAGGATCGCCGCCAGTGGGAGGACTGAGTGTCGGGATGAAACCAAGATCCAGTGCGTAGACTCAGGTTTTGACGCCGACCTGGGCAAATTCTGGGATTCTGAACCGCCGGCGGTAAATCCCAGGCGTCAACCCGGTTACACGCTTGAAGAGGCGGCGGAAAAAAGCTGGTTCCTCGTATCCGACCAGCCAGCCGATTTCGTCGACGGACGCCTCCGTTCGCTCCAATCGGCGCTTTGCCTCCTCGATCCTAAGCCGCTGCACATAGGCAATTGGGCTGAAGCCGGTCGCGGCAGTGAAGCGGCGCTTGAACGTCCGCTCGCCGAGCCCGGACCGGCGGATCATTTCTTCCAGCGGGTTTGCGACATAGAAATGCGTCGCCACCCATTCCTGCACAGATCGGATTGCGCTGTCGCCATGATCGTTGCGCCCTTCGAAGACTATGTAGGGCGCAAGTCCATCCTGATGCCATTGAAGGGCGAAGAAGTGAGCAACGGCCTGTGCGGCAGTCGATCCAACATGTCTTGCAATGAGGTACAACACCAGATCGTGCCACGTCATCGAGGCACCGGAACTGACGAGTTCCTCGCGTTTGCCCGAGACGACCAGAACTCGTTCAGGATGGATAAGCACCTCCGGGAACGCAGTTTTGAAGGCGTTAGCGTAGCCGAAATGCACCGTCGCCTCTACCCCATCGAAGAGTCCTGTTTCGGCGAGCAGGAAAATGCCGGAGCAGGCGGAGCACAGAAGTGCTCCCCGCCGATGCATGGTTCGAAGCCATCCTACTAGTTCCGGGTGGCGATCCTTGTGCCAGCCATCCGGTCCAAGCAGGACGGACGGTACGATGATGATGTCGGTTGTATCGAGCGCCGTAATACTGCGTTGGACGGTGATCGGGACGCGACTGGCAAGCTCCAGCAGGCCGGGATGCAGCCCGACAATTTCGACCCGAAACGGTGGAGCGAGGGGCTGTGAGTTGCCCGGAGGCATCACGGCAAAGGCATTCATCACATCGAAGATCCCGCTAAGCGTCGACACGACGGCCTCGGGGATGGCAACGAGGCTCACATGGAGCGGCTCCGACCCAGGCTGCCCAGCGTAATGCGGCATGTTGAATTCCTTTGACTTGGAGGCCGCAAGATAACGTGGACAAGGCAGCCGCGCCACGCTCGAGATCGGGTATTTGCCCGATCGATATCAAACCTCATGTGGCACGATCGGCCCGATTCTGGCCAGTGCCGCTCTGCCGATAGTCGGTAGGAACTGCAATGCTCCGGCCATGCTATCTGAACGGAGATGGATGAAATGGAACCTGTCCAGACCAACACGATCGACACTGCCAAGCTGGATGCACTTGTGGCGCGCGTGCTCGGCGACCTCTCGGCCGGATACGGTGGAGTTATGGTGAGTCTTGGCCACAGGCTCGGCCTCTATAAGGCCATGGCGGAAGCCGGGCCGTTGACATCGCACGAGCTTGCCAGCCGCGCGAGCTGTGCTGAACGCTATGTTCGGGAATGGCTAAATTCTCAGGTCGCCGGCGGATACGTCTTCTACCACGCGGTGAGCGGCACCTATGAACTCACCCCGGAGCAGGTGCTTGTCCTTGCCAACGAGGACAGTCCTCTCTTCATTCCCAACGCCTGGGCTGTCCCGGCGTCGATGTGGGCGGACGAGGACAAAGCGGTGGAGGCTTTCCGCACCGGCAATGGCGTACATTGGGGCGATCACGACGGGCGACTTTATTGCGGAGTCGCCGGCTTCTACCGCAATGCCTACAAGGCAAGCCTCGTCTCGCAATGGCTGCCGGCCCTCGATGGCGTAGTCGAAAAGCTGGAAGCGGGCGCACTCGTGGCGGATATTGGCTGCGGGCATGGGCATTCAACGGTACTCATGGCCAAAGCTTTCCGGCTTCGCTGTTCCGGGGCTTCGACGCGCATCGCGAATCCGTGGATGAGGCTTGCGAGGTTGCTGCCGAGGCAGGCGTTTCGGAACGGGTCACCTTCGCGGAAGCTGCGGCGGACAGTTATCCCGGGTCCGGCTACGATCTGATCTGCTTCTTCGATTGTCTGCACGATATGGGTGATCCGGTCGCTGCCGCGACGTACGCAGCCAAGGCGATCGCGCCTAACGGCACGGTGATGCTCGTCGAGCCTTTTGCCAATGATCGGGTCGAAGACAATATCTCGCCCGTGGCCAGGATGTACTACGCGGCCTCGACCACGATCTGCTGCGCCCACGCGATTTCCGATGGCGGCCGAATGGTGCTTGGGGCGCAGGCCGGCGAAAGCAGGCTCGCCGGGGTCTTCCGCAAAGCCGGATTCACCCGTTTTCGGCGCGCGATGGAAACGCCGTTCAACCTGATCCTCGAAGCACGGCTCTAAACTTTCGGCAGCCGTCTCTTGCGCTTCGAGCGGCAGCAAGCAAAGGGGGGCGAGCGTCGCCTTCGCCCCTTCTAAGGCAGCGTGGAGCAGCAAAATGAAAAGCACGGTAGCGACATCACTGGCGGCATGGCCGTTCCGAGGGACAGAGCGGGTCCTGGTAGCAGTTTTGCGAGCCGGATTGAGAAACCTTCTCGACCACAGAAAGCGGTTGGCCACTACCCGTGCCCTCCTGGCAGCGGATCAGCATATGCTGAAAGACATCGGCGTTAGCAGGTTAGAGATTGCGTTGGCAGACTGTGGTCTACAGACGGTCATTTGCCGCAACCAGCCTGGTCATGCTCAAGGCTGCGTCACGAAAGAGGCGTTAACGGCATCGTGAGGCGAACGCGAGCACTATGCTTGAGGCAGCATCGCGGACGCGAGTTCAAGGCCGCATGTGGCGCCCAATCCCTGGCCGCTCTGGCCCAGCGACACCGGCATGCAAGGCATGACCGACATTATGTAGAAAAGCGCGAGGACGGAATCGCATGGGCCGGCGGTGCGGTTCGCGTTACGGCGTCCTCGCAGAGATCCCACGCCTTGAGGGAGCACTCGGAAGCGTCAGGATCGCCCGGCCGGAATTCGACGATGATCTTGCAAAAAGCTGCTGGCCGCCGATGGAGCGCTGTACCGTGAGCCAAATGGTATTGTATCCACCGCAGGCGGTCCGAGACATACCTGAACCGAATAGTGTCGGATCTGATCGTGGCGGGTCCGCGCGTCATCCAATCCTTTGCGACGCAACGATCAGCCAATTTAGCGTGCAGGCGGGAGCACTGTGACCGCCATCAGCTCATTCATTCAATCACCGAATATCTAAGCAAACTGAAATCAAGTTCGCATGGCGCCTGAGTCGCGCGCAAGTGGTCACGCGTCCGAAAACCAACATCATAGGAGCCAAGCGGGGCACAGCTTAATGCGCTTCGTTGGGTCTTGCCGCGCCAATTGGTGGTAACATATTAATTCGCAGTGCCGGAGGTGGAGATCATCGCGCCATGGCGGCGCATGGGTGCGTACCGGCGACACAGGGAGGAAACAATGACGGATTGGGAACTCCACGGAATGGAATTCGGAAATTGCAACTGTTCCTACGGATGCCCGTGCCAGTTCAATGCCTTACCGACCCATGGCCATTGTCAGGCCATAGGATTCTTCACGATCGCCAGGGGAAATTTCGGCGCGGCGAAGCTCGACGGATTGAATATGGCCATCGCCGTTGCTTGGCCAGGTGCGGTTCATGAGGGTCGCGGCGTCATGCAGCCGATCATCGACGAACGTGCGGACGACGCTCAGCGCAGTGCACTCCTCAGTATTCTGACCGGCGAGGAAACTGATCCGATGGCAACGTTCTGGGCGGTCTACACTGCGATGTGCGAAACCGTCCGCGATCCGATCTATACGGCGATCAGCATCGATGTCGACCTGAAGGCTCGTCGGGCGAAGTGCAAAGCGGAGGGCGTCGCCATTGGCCGTGGCGAGCCTATCCTGAACCCGGTAACCGGCGACGAGCATCGCGTTGGTATTCTCCTGCCGAACGGCTTCGAATACGAGCGGAACGAAGTCGGTCGCGGATGGTCGTCGTCATTCACGGGTGTGCCGTTGAACTTGGAAGACAGTTACGCTCACTGGTGCGAGCTGCATTTTAATCAGCATGGGCGTATTCAATAGCCGCAGGGGCAAGGAGCCAGCGCTTCATTATTGACGATCTTCATGCGGGAGGGGCATAGCGACACCATCACAAACCGCACCTGCAACTTTAACCGTCGTGTAGAGCACGGGACGGCATCAAGAGAACGGACCTCACGGCTGCGGCGATGACGTGAACATCCCACGTGAATTCCGCCGGCGCCATCGAGATTCCTCGTGAACTCTCGGCAACCGCAAGCTGTTCGCGCAGATGCTTGCAGTCGAGCAACAGTGTGGCGACCGTTGCCTGCTATCTTCATCGTGCCAGGCGAGCAACTGATCCTCGGAATTCGAGGCGGAATGATTTCGGACTGAATGGCGGCTTGAGACCGCACCGGGTAGAAATCACGCTGCTGAATAGCGGTGTCGTTTCCGACTTCGCCAATTTTTCACGACGACAGCAAAGCCGTTTTTCGGGCGCACGGACGGGTGTAGTATCATTTTTGCGATGTCGAGCAGGGGAACGAAGCAACCGATGGATCTGGAAGACCTCTACCGCCTCTTGCGAAACGGCCACGTCCAAGCGCAAGGCATATTCGACACCGTCCCCGACCCGTTGCTTGTCCTTGACCAGCATCTGTGTGTCCAGAGCGCCAGCCGGGCCTTCCTTGCTGCATTCAAGGTCGCCCGCGACGAAACGATTGGGCAGCACCTCTACGAACTCGGAAATCGGCAATGGGATATCCCAGAGCTGCGCCACCTGCTCGAAGACGTGATCCCGAAGAGCACGGCGGTGGTGGACTACGAGGTCGAGCACGATTTCCCAGCTCTTGGTCAAAGGACGATGCTCGTCAGCGCGCACCGGCTCTTCCATCCCGACAACAACAGCCGCACCCTGCTTCTCTCGATCGTCGACGCCACGAAACGCCGCGAGCGCGAGGCAGAGAAGGACCTCCTTGTCGGCGAACTTCGGCACCGAATGAAGAACTTGCTTGGCCTGGTCCAGGCGATAGCGCGCCAAACCTCGGTACAAGGCCGGTCCGGCGAGGAATACCGTGACGCTTTCCTCGGGCGATTCAATGCCCTTGTACAGGCGCACGAAGTTGCCTTCTCCGAAGATGACGAGACGGGCTTGAAGGAACTGGTCGAACGGACGCTGGAACCGTATGCATCACATCCCGCCTCGGTCCTCATCGAGGCCGGCCCGATCGTACCGCTCGTGGCTGGGCAAGTAATGTCTCTAAGCCTGATCCTGCATGAACTCGCCACGAACGCGGTCAAATACGGCGCCCTTTCAGTGCCCAGCGGTCAGGTCCGCGTCCGATGGGACGCGGAGGAAGCGAGCGCTCGATGTTTGAGGCTTGTATGGCAGGAGACTGGCGGGCCGCCAGTAGCGACGCCAAACTCTTTGGGATTTGGCACGAAGCTTATTGAGTTTGCCGCGCGCCATGAACTGGGCGGCGAGGTGGAACTGAATTACACGTCGGCGGGTTTGGAGGTGGAGATCGTCGCCCCGCTCGGATCGGTCTCATGACATCGAGGCCGGTCGGATGCACAAGGCAGTGCTTGTCGTTGAAGACGAGTTCCTGATCGCTATGGACCTCAAGCTTTTGCTTGAGAGTCGTGGATGGCGCGTCCTCGGACCGGCGGCCACCGTGAAGGAGGCACTCCGGCTTCTGAGCGACGAGCTTCCTGCCGTCGCCCTGCTTGACGTGACCTTGAAAGATGGAACGGTGACGTTGGTGGCGGAGGCTCTGCGCGCGCGGAACGTACCGTTTATCGTGGCGAGCGCCTACAGCAGACCGGAGCTCATCGGCGGGGACGTTTTGGTGGGGGCCCCGAATGTGGGCAAGCCGACCGAGGAGCGCCGCCTGTTCACGGTGCTGGAGCAGTGCATCTCATCATGACCCGCTCATTGCTTGGCTCATTCGAGCGTCGCGGGGCAGGGGACGTCGCTTAAGCCGCTGCCGCTCAATGCACGGGAGAGCTAACGAACGAACGGCGACGCCGTCCCTCTGTGCCGCGCGTTGGAGCGCCACAAGAACTGCGATCGCGTTGCGGGCATCTGCTAAGGAACGCAAAATGTATCAACGGGACCGACGGAGATTGCCGGCAGCGCGAGTTCTTAAATTCCTGACCCGTCGAGCTCTCGCTCGTCCTCGCCTTCCCACGGTGAGGGCATAGAGGTGCGATTGAGATTGGCCGTTGGCATGGGCATCCAGCACTTCAATTCTGGCTCTGCGTACTCGATGATGCAGCCGGGCGACGAATCAGCGGCGCGCCAGCCTTCTGCACCGAACTGATCGCCATTCGACCAGTAGGCGAGGTCAACTTCGGCCGCCCCCTGCTCGGATGGGCGGATAGTGACGAGGATCCGACTGCCGTCTTTCGGCGCGCTTGCCATGTGGTGCCAGTGCTCTGGCTCGGCCATCATTTTTCCTCCTGTCCTGCTGCAGGTTGCAAGTGTCGCCCTGTCATCGCAAACGGTCAACTCCAACCATCGCTTGACAGGGGTGGTGTTCCCACAAATGCGGCTTCGACCGCGCCGTAGCGCGCGAGCGGCGGTACTGGAGGCTCGGTGTGTCTTCATGCAAAGCAGCCCAGAATAGAAGAGTTCCGCCCCACTCCCGTTTTCCACTCCGCCTTTGGCAGAGCGAAGCAGGCGGAGGTGTCGCTGCCAGTTAAAGTGAGAATGCGGAGGTTTCAGCCAGGTTTGGCCTTTAAAGAGGGTCTTCCTCATTTTGTGTGGTGGCGATTTTGGTCGAGTGGCAACATGCGTGCCCTAAGCAGCTCGGCGCCAGCTCTGCCATACATCGCACGCTTGTTTGTCTTCAGGCGGTTGATTTGCCCTCCGCCCGGCCGTTGCTCCACGACAGCTCGATGGCGTTGTAGACGGCGTCAAGATCGCGGTGCAGGACGCGTGCGAACCGCTCAACAGCGACCAAACCCGAGTTGACGGCATCGCGAATCCAGCTGTCGAGCTTGCCCGGATCGCGGCTGCAAAGATTCCGCGGAAGCGCAGAGCAAGGCTGCGCATTGAAGCGAATAGCGAGCCCTGTTTCAAAGCATCGACCTTTCTCGCCTGGCTGATCGTCAACATGGTTGCCCGTCGAGAACAACGTGCCATTCTCCATTTTCAAATAGCGTTCGTCAGTGCAGATCACTAGAATTCGTCGCGAACCGCGATACGGTTGCGGATAGTCGGCATCCGCCAGATCGCTCTTCGGGCTGGTGAACTGGCTCAAAGAGAACTTTGAAGGGAAGAAGGCGTTAAACTCGGCTTCGTCGGGCTGAGGGTCTTTACTGAGTGGTAGGATGTGCACGATCAATTCCTCCTGTAATGGAGCTCCGAAAGTAGGCGACGCTCCATCAAGTAAAATGCGGGATTTCCCTCAAAGTTGCTCCCAATCGGCATGCCGCCGCACGCAGGATCTGTGATAGTGCCCCATGCCGGGCCACCTATCTAGTTCGGTCTATGATGCCGCTCAGGTCCTGGTTTCCGGAAACAGGAGCCTCTCCATACGGATGCTGCGCGATCGCCGACAAAGTTGAAGGTCTTGAGTGGGAGGCGCGTGCAGGCCGATTGCGCAGATATGCGTTCTCGAGGACAGACATGGTCTACGGAGGCCCGGATCACCGAGGAACTCCGAGTCGCCAGGGACTCCGAAGCTGTTGCCGAAGCCGCTGACCGGCGACCCTCGAGGGCGTGGATCACGTATGCCGGCCGGTAAGAACCGGCTTCCGTCAGGACGAGGCGATTGGGACAACGTCTCAGTGGCGCCGGTTATCTCACGCGCAATGACCGACGATCTGCTGTCGCATACCGGACACCTGGCCTTGCGCCCACCAGATGGTCTCGGGCACGTCGGCTGAGCGCGGATTGGTCGCCGCCCTGGAGAGCCTGGGAATTGTGTGTCGATCCACGAAATGGTTCGATCGATCCAGAAAAAGGTGCATCATGCGCTGATCAATTTCATGCCATCCGACCAAAGGGACTTCGAGCGCAGTGATCATCCACCCGGTGGATGGATCAACACGATCGGCATGTAAGAACCCCGTCATTGCGAAATGCACAATAAACTAGAAACCATTGATGCAATTGTGAGACATGGAATCTGACGGCATTATCAACCTGTCAGACGAACTTAGCTTCGCCTGAAGCTCTCAAAGACGAAGTTCGTTAGGACGCCTGATGACCGAAACGCTTTCTTCCATGACACGCAAGAGCGTGCTGCTATCCGCAGGTGCCGCCGCAGCGGTCATGACCATTTCACCCGCACTCAGCTTCGCAGCCAATGCGGCTGCCGCCATCAACCCCATCGAAGGAACCAAGACAATGGCATATGTAACCACCAAGGACGGCGTCGAAATCTTTTACAAGGACTGGGGCCCGAAGGACGCTCAACCGATCGTCTTCCACCATGGCTGGCCACTGTCGTCGGACGACTGGGACGCACAGATGCTGTTCTTCCTCTCCAAGGGTTATCGTGTCGTCGCCCATGACCGTCGTGGCCACGGCCGCTCCGCGCAGGTCGCTCACGGACATGACATGGATCACTATGCCGCCGATGCCTTCGCCGTCGTTGAAGCACTCGATCTGAAAGATGCCATCCATATCGGCCACTCCACTGGCGGCGGTGAAGTCGCCCGCTACGTCGCCAAGCACGGTCAGCCGTCCGGCCGCGTTGCCAAGGCGGTTCTTGTTTCCGCCGTTCCGCCGCTGATGCTGAAGACTGAAAGCAACCCCGAGGGTCTGCCAATCGAGGTTTTCGATGGCTTCCGTTCGGCGCTCGCCGGCAACCGAGCGCAATTCTTCCGTGATGTTCCCGCAGGCCCCTTCTACGGTTTCAACAGGGATGGCGCGACAGCCCAGGAAGGTGTCATCCAGAACTGGTGGCGGCAGGGGATGATTGGCGGCGCGAAGGCCCACTACGACGGCATCAAGGCCTTCTCAGAGACGGACCAGACGGAAGACCTGAAGGCGATCACGGTTCCGACACTCGTCCTGCACGGCGAGGACGATCAGATCGTGCCGATTGCCGACTCGGCGCTTAAGTCTGCCAAGCTCCTGAATAATGGTTCGCTCAAGACCTATCCGGGCTTCTCGCATGGCATGCTGACCGTCAATGCCGACGTTCTGAACGCAGACCTGCTGGCTTTCGTTCAGTCCTGACCGAAATCATCGGAGCCGCGATGCAGAGGCGGTCGCGGCTCCGATCTTGTTCTACGCGTGCCTGAAGCTAACTCCTGACCTGTTGCTGTGACGTTGCGACAAATTCAAGACTGCAGCCCGGAGCGCGCTCCGAAGTGGAACTCGACGATTTCGTCAATAGGCTCGAACGGGAGGCAGGCGGCGATCCGATCTTGGCCTACGTTCCCCGCTCGGGGCGCGCGAGATCAGACACCGCGAAGTCGGGGACATGGTCCGCTGGAACCCTGGTGCAGACACCCGAAGGTCCGCGACGTGCCCTGTCGTTCAAGGTAAATACAAGGCGATCCGGCCTCACACAGCGACTGTCGACAGAATCTACTGCCACCCACATTGCCTGTGTCTGCGGGCAGGGCAGTAGTGCGCGCAATATCTGCAGAACACGATCGTTTATCTAGAGGCGGAAGGAATCCGCGACCGGAACCTCTGGCATCTGAAGGCGATCGTCGCCGAACGAATCAAGGCAAAACAAGCGAGCTGATGCGATCACCTGGATCCCGCTTCAATCCAGCGTGACCATGTGCACCGGAACCTGCTCTTCAAAGAATTTCGAGAAGGAGGCGATCCGCGGCGGAAGGGCCTGGTAGGGCGGATAGTAAAGGGTTAACCACAAGTCCGGCGGTGCCCAGCCCCGGAAGACGTGTACCAGACGCCCGGTACGAAGGTGCTCGGAAATGTGGAATCCTGGCAGCATGGCGACACCCGCGCCATCCGCGGCCATGTCGGCGAGCACTTCACCGTTGTTGGCGCTGAATGCCCGGCCAGCCGAGATCGTCAAGCTCGATCCGCCGTCCGACAGTATCCAGTTCTCTCGCCGGCTTTCGCTGCTGTAGGCGAGGCAGTCGTCAGGTGTCAATTCGTTCGGGTGCCGCATGTCGACGAACCGGCTCCCGGGAGCGGCAACTAGGATGCGCGGCACCACCCTGATCTTGCGCCAGATGGTGAACTTGTCAGAGGGCTGCGAGGAGATACGGATCGCTAGATCGTAGTCGTCGTCGACGATGTTCACCAATCCATCCGACAGCGAGATCTCGAAGCTCATCTTCGGATATCGTTCCTTGAACCCCGAAAGGATCGGCGGCAGCACAGCCTTGCCGAACCACGTCGGTGCACTGATCCGGAGCCGCCCCTCTTCGGCTTTGTGAGCGTTCATCACCTCACGCCGCGCCTCTTCAAGTGTCTTCACCGCGGGTTGGATCTGCGCGGCAAAGATCGCGCCGTCGGTCGTCAGAGACACTTGCCTGGTCGTGCGAACGAAGAGCTGCACGCCAAGTTCCGCCTCAAGCGCTGCGATAGCGCGCGTGACGGCCGCGGGTGTCATGTCTAGCTCGCGGGCAACTTGGGCGAAGTTACGTTTCTCGGCGGCCAGGAGGAAGGTGCGAAGGGCTTTGTATTCGTTCATGGCATTGTTTCGAAAACTGCAATTCAATCACAAGGAATATTGCAATTCTTGGCGGCGATCAATGAGTCTACATTCATATCAACACCTGAACACCAACGCTCATTGAAAGGCATCGCCATGATCAAGGATATCAAGGGACTGCATCACGTGACTTCGATGGCATCGGACGCGCGCCAGAACAACCGCTTCTTTACGGACACGCTTGGTCTGCGGCGCGTCAAGCAGACGGTCAACTTCGACGACCCGAGCGTCTACCACCTGTACTACGGTGACGAGATCGGCTCCGCCGGGACAGTGATGACCTACTTCCCGTTCCCGAACATGATGCTTGGCCGCCCTGGCGTGGGCGAGGTCGGCGAAATCCAGTTCTCGGTGCCGAAGGGATCGCTGAAGTTCTGGCAGGATCGCTTCACCGCTCAAGGCGTGGACGGTCTGGAACTGGACACCGTCTTTGGCGCCAACCGGCTTCGCTTCATGGGACCAGACGGCGACGACCTTGCATTGATCGAATCTCCCGAGGACGCGCGGACTCCGTGGGTTGCAGATGGAATCCCCGAAGATGCGGCTATCCGCGGTTTCGCCGGCGCTCGCTTCAGCCTTCATGACACCTCTGCGACCGAGGAGCTGCTCGGCTTCATGGGCTATCAGCGCGCCGAGAAGGAAGGTGACGTAACCCGCTTCATCATCCCCAATGGCAACGGGGCGGATACCATCGATCTCGCAGCTTTGCCGAAGACGCCTTTTGCGCGTCAGGGCGCAGGTTCGGTTCACCACATCGCTTTCGCCGTCGATAACCGTGAGAAGCAGCTTGAGGTCCGCAAGGCACTGATGGATACCGGCTATCAGGTCACGCCCGTCATCGACCGCGATTACTTCTGGGCGATCTACTTCCGTACACCCGGCGGAGTTCTGTTCGAGATTGCTACGAATGAGCCGGGGTTCAATCGGGACGAGGATACGGCACATCTCGGTGAGGCACTCAAGCTTCCGACCCGATACGAGAATTATCGGGATCAGATCGAGGCCAATCTCGCACCGCTGGCGGCTTGAAGGCAATCTGCTGTCTTGTGAAGAAGATAGTGATGCGTCGAGGACCATTCGGGTCACGGCGCATCAGTGAGTGCTGCGCAAACGCCCGTAGCGATAGACTGTGTGGGCGTTGAGGGGGAGGGCAATGTGCGCGACCAGGCGACCAGCGACCGGTCTGTGTCGAGGCAGGTGGATCACAAGCGCTTCGAACCGCCCGCGTACCGCAATTGCGGCTCTCTGCGCCAGGCTCATGGGTCATAGGGTTCCCTGGGATATCTTGAACGGAGAAGGCGGTCGGTTCCGCCATATGTCCGAATGCTCTACATCGGTCAGATATAGCACGACGAGAAACGCGTCGTCGGCGGGTATGACGACTGCAGGATCCTGATCGGAGTGACCGCGTGCGATGTAGGCCATAGTCACTTTGGACTGATGAAGCGGTCTCGTCACGAGAAGTCCGTGCGTTATCCGCCTGGAACCATCGGCCAATGTTCTTGGCCGACGCCGATGCTTCACTCACAATGAACTCATATTATGGGACCTTGGAGCAGACCTCGACGGCGTTTGTTGCAGACTTCCGTTCAATCCACCGTTGTGGCGCATCCGACTGTGTTAGGATAGTGAATTGCTCGATCTTCCCGGAAGGAAACGGGGGAAGAGAGCCGCCTGCAGGCCTAGTCGAAGTGGAAGGTAGCGTGTTTGCTGAGGAAATCCACCACCCCCTTGGAAAATCCTATCGACGAATCGACCGACAGCTTCGGCTGCCCTTTCGACAAGCTCTACAAGGACCAGACAATTCGGGGCGCCGGCCTCACCGTCTTGCGCAAGGGCTCAAGGGAAGCCTTCTTGCAGCAGGTCTGTACTCCTGCCAGCGACCGGGGATTTGCAGTCGGTGTCTCGACACTTCCAGGACATGCACGCCGCATCTTTCATGAGCACTACGCAACGACGCATGTCTTCGATCACGACTCGGTCTACATACGCAGTCTGGGAGAGGACTACAAAGCCGATCTTGAGGCTCCCTTCGATTTCGTTCTTCTCGAGATATCTCCGGAGTCCCTCGCATTGATCGCCGAGGAGGCCGATCTCCCGACAGTCGCTGCGCTGAACACGATCACTGCCCATCCGGATCCCGTTCTCGCCAACTTGGGGCGCGCCCTGATTCCCGCGCTCGAATATCCGGAGAAGGTAAGCAGGCTGTTCGTCGATCAATTGACGGCTGCAATCGGTACCCATGTCGTGCAACAATACGGCTACCGTGCCGTCGCAGCAGGATCCAGACCGCGGAAACTGTCCCGCGCTCAGGAGAATGTCGCCAAGTCGCTGATCCTGGACAATTTGCATGGCAACGTGTCGGTCGCGGATCTTGCACAGGCCTGCGGCCTGTCCAGGGGCTACTTCATCCACGCGTTCCGCGAGACGACAGGCATGACACTTATCGATGGCTTCTGCGCGAGCGGATCACTAGGGCAAGGACCCTGCTACTCGAGTCGGACGCTGCTCTCTCCGAGGTGGCGATCTCCTGCGGCTTCTCGGATCAGAGCCACTTCACGCGCGTATTTTCGAGCATCGTCGGAACCACCCCGGGAGCCTGGCGGCGAAGCGGCTAAACACGCATCCGCGGTCCAGTCATCGGGATTTGCCTGCCTTTCCTTCCATCGACCTGACTATGTGACAAGACCCACCGCATACTTCGCGCGAGAAGCGTGATGCTAGGGCAAGCGGCGGACGCTTTAAAGCTGATGTCATTGTTGCGGAGGACGTAATTCATTCGCAATTAATATTGCAATTCTGCGCTTACGGCCATTGCGATAGGTTTCTATTCAGCAGCCAAGACAACGGGTGAACGGTCCTACAGAGAGCCAGCAACACTCCAAGGATTGCAGAAAGAGCGCCGCTTGGCGGCGTCCGATCGATAGCTGCTGCCCATTTTCTGACGCCGCACCAGGCGTCCCAAACAACCGAAGAGGAATTGACCCATGTCCAAGCTCGAAGTCCTGACCCCGGCAAACAGCCAGCTCATCTTCATCGACCAGCAGCCGCAAATGGCCTTTGGTGTCCAGTCGATCGACCGCCAGACGCTGAAGAACAATGTCGTCGGCCTCGCCAAGGCCGCCAAGATCTTCAATGTCCCGACCACGATCACCACGGTCGAAACGCAGTCCTTCTCTGGCAACACCTTCCCCGAGCTGCTTGCCGTCTTCCCGGAGAACGACCTCCTTGAGCGCACCTCGATGAGCTCCTGGGACGATCAGAACGTCCGTGACGCGCTGGCGAAGAACGCCGCCAACGGCCGCAAGAAGATCGTCGTCTCCGGTCTCTGGACTGAAGTCTGCAACACCACCTTCGCGCTCTCTGCCCTCCATGATGTTCCTGAATACGAGATCTACATGGTCGCTGATGCTTCCGGCGGCACGTCCTCCGACGCACACAGATACGCAATGGACCGCATGGTGCAGGCAGGCGTGATCCCGGTCACCTGGCAGCAGGTTCTTCTCGAATGGCAGCGCGATTGGGCGCGCAAGGAGACATATGACGCGGTCACCACCCTCGTGAAGGAGCATTCCGGCGCGTACGGCATGGGCATCGACTACGCCTATACGATGGTTCACGGCGCCGAGGAACGCGTCAAGCACGGCAAGCGCATCGGCCCGAACCCCGCAAAGTAGGGGCCTGATCCGGCCGCTCCGATCACCCGGTCGGAGCGGCGTCTTTCGCAACCGGAGATCATCCCATGAAAGTCTACCTCCTATCGCTTGGCGCAGGCCTGCTTGTCGGCATTGTCTACAGCCTGCTCAACGTCCGATCACCAGCACCGCCTGTCATTGCTCTGGTCGGCCTTCTCGGAATCCTCGGCGGCGAACAGATCATTCCGTTCGCGAAGACGCTTTGGAGAAGCGAGCCGCAGCCATCTCATGGCTTCATCAGATCAAGCCGCACATGTTCGGTCATCTCCCGAAGGGCAGCGATCGTATCGAGGTCGCCCATCAGGCAAAGGCGAGTGTAGAGGAGCGGAGCTGATGACGACGCGTCGATCCTTCCTCGGAGGCGCGTCGAGCCTGGCGTTCTCGAACCTCTTCTCCCCGGCGAAAGCCGCCGATCCCAACCAGACCGGAGTAGACACCATGCATCCCGACCTGATCCTCCACAATGGCCGCGTGACGACCCTAGACCAGACCAATCCGAATGCAACGGCAATCGCCATCAAGGATGGGCTGTTTTTGGAAGTCGGATCCGACAGCGAGGTCATGGTGCTGGCTGGTTCCGGCACCAGAATCGTCGACCTCAAGGGCAAGCGCGTCCTTCCCGGCCTGATCGACAACCATACCCACGTCGTTCGCGGTGGCCTCAACTACAACATGGAACTGCGCTGGGACGGCGTGCGCTCGCTCGCCGACGCGATGGACATGCTGAAGCGCCAGGTGGCGATCACGCCCGCGCCGCAATGGGTCCGTGTCGTCGGCGGCTTCACCGAAAATCAATTCGCGGAAAAGCGCCTCCCGACCATCGAGGAGATCAATGCCGTCGCGCCCGACACGCCCGTATTCCTCCTGCACCTTTATGACCGTGCGCTGCTCAATGGGGCAGCTCTCCGCGCGGTCGGCTACACCCGTGAGACGCCGAATCCGCCCGGCGGCGAGATCACCCGAGATGCCAACGGTAACCCGACCGGCTTGCTGCTGGCCAAGCCGAATGCAGGCATTCTGTACTCGACGCTGGCCAAGGGCCCCAAGCTTCCCTTGGACTACCAAGTCAACTCGACCCGCCATTTCATGCGCGAACTGAACCGGCTTGGCGTGACAGGCGTGATCGATGCGGGCGGGGGCTTCCAGAACTATCCGGACGACTACGCGGTCATCCAGAAGCTCTCCGATGAGAACCAGATGACGGTGCGTCTGGCCTACAACCTCTTCACCCAGAAGCCCAAGGAAGAGAAACAGGACTTCCTGAACTGGACGCAGTCGGTCAAATACAAGCAGGGCAACGACTACTTCCGTCACAACGGTGCCGGTGAGATGCTGGTCTTCTCGGCTGCCGACTTCGAGGATTTCCGCCAGCCCCGTCCAGAAATGGCTCCGGAAATGGAAGGCGAGCTGGAAGAGGTCGTCCGCGTACTGGCAGAAAACCGCTGGCCCTGGCGTCTCCACGCCACCTATGACGAGACCATCTCCCGCGCCCTCGATGTATTCGAGAAGGTCAACAGGGACATTCCGCTCGAAGGACTGAACTGGTTCTTCGACCATGCCGAAACCATCTCGGATCGCTCTATCGACCGCATCGCCGCACTCGGTGGCGGCATCGCCACTCAGCACCGCATGGCCTATCAGGGCGAATATTTCGTTGAGCGCTACGGCCATGGAGTGGCGGAAGCCACGCCGCCGATTAAGCGCATGCTCGACAAGGGCGTGAATGTCTCGGCAGGTACGGATGCCACCCGCGTCGCCTCCTACAATCCGTGGGTCTCGCTCTCCTGGATGGTGACCGGCAAGACAGTCGGCGGAATGCAGCTCTACCCGCGTGCAAACTGCCTCGATCGCGAGACGGCGCTGCGCATGTGGACCGAAAAGGTCACATGGTTCTCGAACGAAGAGGGGAAGAAGGGCCGTATCGAGAAGGGCCAGTTTGCCGACCTCGTGGTGCCGGACAAGGACTTCTTCTCCTGCGCCGAGGACGAGATCTCCTTCATCGTTTCCGAGCTGACCATGGTCGGCGGCAAGATTGTCTATGGCGCAGGCGACTTCAAGACGCTCGACGAGAACGAGATCCCGCCCGCGATGCCCGACTGGTCTCCGGTGCGCAAATTCGGCGGTTACGGGGCCTGGGGCGAACCGGAAGGGGCAGGCGCGCGATCCTTGCGCCGCACGGCGATCTCCACATGCGGATGTGCAAGTGATTGCGGCGTGCACGGCCACGACCATGCCGGGGCCTGGACATCCAAGCTCCCGATAGCCGACCTCAAGGGCTTCTTCGGCGCTCTCGGCTGCTCCTGCTGGGCGGTCTGACGAACGTTCAGCTCGGGTGGCCCACCGACACCCGAGCGTCACCCCAGAATTGCTGATTTTGCAATTAAATCGAAACTATTGCTGCAATTGTTGGCAATGCGTTAACCAGCCAATATCGCTCCATCGAACGCAGCCCTCGCGGCGAACATACAGGAGCAGATATGACCTACCATTCTCAACTATCCAACCCAATCCGGAGCGGCGTGGCGCGCATCGTCGGATCGCCTGTCGTGCGGACGGTGTCACTGCTGGCTCTTTGCGCAGCCTACATACAGGGTCCGCTCACCAAGATCTTCGACTTCAATGGTGCACTGGCTGAAATGGATCATTTCGGTCTTCATCCGGCCTCCTTCTTCGCTGTCGCTGTCATCGTGTTCGAACTGACGGCCTCTGCCATGGTGATCTCGGGCTTGCTGCGTTGGGCAGGTGCCCTGGCGCTGTCTGGCTTCACGCTTCTCGCTACCTTCATCGCCCTCCGCTTCTGGGAAATGACCCCCGGGATGGACCGCATGGTGGCGACCAACGCCTTCTTCGAACACCTCGGCCTCGCAGGGGCATTTGTCTTACTTGCAGCATTCGACCTCACGAAGGGAGCAGGCAAATGAGCGCCGCAAAAGCATCCGGGGGAACCTTTGCGCCCCTTGCTCAGCCAGTCTTCGCGGTTCTGTGGACCGCGACCGTCCTTGGCAACACTGGCAGCTTCATGCGTGATGTCGCCAGCTCTTGGCTGATGACGGATCTGTCCGCATCGCCCGCCGCGGTGGCGATGGTTCAGGCCGCCGGAACCCTCCCGATCTTCTTGCTCGCCATCCCTGCAGGCGTTCTCACGGACATCCTCGATCGGCGCAAGTTCCTGATCGCCGTCCAGCTCCTGCTTGCATCCGTTAGTATCTCGCTTATGGTCCTGTCCCAGACGGGCATGCTGTCGGTCAGCGCGCTGATCGGTCTGACCTTCCTCGGCGGCATTGGCGCTGCTCTGATGGGACCGACATGGCAGGCCATTGTTCCCGAACTGGTCAAACGCGAGGATGTCAAGAGCGCCGTGGCGCTGAACTCGCTCGGCATCAACATTGCCCGCTCCATCGGGCCTGCCGCGGGCGGCCTGCTTCTCGCAGCCTTTGGAGCCGGGATCACCTACGGCGCGGATGTCGCAAGCTACGCCGTGGTGATCGCAGCTCTGGTCTGGTGGCCACGGGCGAAGAATGCAAACGACGCGCTTCAGGAGAACTTCTTCGGTGCCTTCCGGGCCGGGCTTCGCTACACCCGCTCGAGCACACCGCTCCACGTCGTCCTCCTGCGCGCCGCGATCTTCTTCGCCTTCGCCAGCGCCGTCTGGGCGCTCCTCCCGCTCGTCGCTCGGCAGTTGCTGGGTGGTGATGCCAGCTTCTACGGCATCCTGCTCGGTGCAGTCGGTGCAGGCGCGATCGGTGGAGCCTTGGTCATGCCGCAGCTGCGCAAACGCCTGAGTTCCGACGGCCTGCTTCTCGGTGCCGCGCTGATCACCGCTGCCGTCATGGGTGTCCTCTCGCTTGCCCCGCCGAAGATCGTCGCCATCATGGTCCTTCTGTTCCTCGGTGGTGCATGGATCACCGCTCTGACTACACTCAACGGCGCAGCGCAGGCTGTTCTCCCCAACTGGGTGCGCGGGCGAGGGCTTGCCGTTTATCTGACCGTCTTCAACGGTGCGATGACTGCCGGAAGCCTCGGCTGGGGTGCAGTCGGCGAAGTTGTCGGCATCCAGTCCACCTTGCTCATTGGAGCGGCCGGCCTGCTCATCGCCGGGTTCATCATGCACCGCGTGAAGCTTCCCGCAGGGGACGCCGACCTGGTGCCGTCCAACCACTGGCCCGAGCCGCTTGTGGCGGAACCGATCGCCCATGACCGCGGCCCGGTTCTCATACTGATCGAGTACAAGGTCGAGAAGCAGCACCGCACAGCCTTCCTGCACGCGATCGATCATCTTTCCAGGGAGCGCCGCCGCGATGGTGCCTACGGGTGGGGCATCACCGAGGATTCGGCCGACCCGGAGAAGATCGTCGAATGGTTCATGGTGGAATCCTGGGCTGAACATCTTCGCCAGCATAAGCGGGTCTCCAACGCAGACGCCGACCTGCAGGGCAAGGTGCTGGCCTACCATGTCGGTCCCGATAAGCCTTTCGTCCGACACTTCCTGGCGATCAACCGGCCGGGGACCGCGTAACGCGGAGGCGAAGCGTGGCGGCTGCGGCCGCCACGCCAAACTGTCTGGCGATCTTGAAAACTGGGCAGCAACCACGAGGTGGTTGCAAAGGGGTCGGCGAGCAAGCGGCCTACATGCCAGCAAGCGCGGAGGACATAGCAACGCGCCGCTCCGAGACGAGTGCAGGAGTGTCCGAAATGTTGGCGCCCGTCTGCAGCAGATCGGCAGGCAACAAAAAGGTCGGGCAAACCCGACCTTCCTCACATCGCTTCAATTCCAGTGCCAGTACATCCGTCGTCAAAAGTCTCAAGCGACTTGCGGCCCCGCGAACATCCTCAGACGCTCACCAGCAAGGCCGATGCGCAAACATATAGAGGCAGATTGTGTTCGCAACAAGTTCATCATGCTCCTTGCGGCTATCTTCTTACCGCATCAGACCCGCGGCCCGAAGCGCATCGTTTATGACCTTGGCGATCTTGCCGTCCGACGCGGTGCCGATGGCGGTCGCCCGCGATCTTGCGTAGCGCAATGCCCTTTCTACCGTGGATGACGCCACATCGGGTTCTTCCCGGCGGACAAGACTACCTGCTGCTTCAACCTCCTCGACATCTACCTCTGTGGCCAGACCCCATGAACGGGCGATACGCACAGTAGAGGAAATCCCAGTCTCAAGCATATGCGGACCGGCTCTCCCGATCCCGACATCGCTGTTCGTCGCCAGAGGAACGCCGTGGCCCATGCCTTGAACCAAATAGGTCTCGACGACCTGCCTGCCTTTCGTGTCGAGCCAAACTTTCCGGCTATGGCCGTGTATCAACTCGCTCCAAGTCGGCTCGGTAGCGAGGGCGTGCACGCCGGACCACTGCTTGACGATCTGGTCGGCATTCCTGGGTCGGACCGTCTGGTCATGCGTGCCGTGCCAGATCGAAACCGAAGGCCAGGGCCCGCGATGGTTTGATGCGCTCTTGAGTACGGATTGGAGCCTGGAGACAGTCGGCGGATTGCGGCCTTGCATGCGCTCGAACGCCTCCGCGACCGTGCCGGCCACGCCATAAGGCAACCCGCTGATAATTGCGCCGCCCGCGAATACGTCGGGATAGGTCGACAGCATGACATTCGCCATCGCGCCGCCTGCTGAAAGGCCCGTGACAAAGATGCGTTTGGGATCGATGCCCTGCGACCGGACGAGATGACCGATCATCTGCCGGATGGACAGCGCCTCTCCCGCGTCCCGCTTGATATCGCCTGGCTCGAACCAGTTGAAGCAGAGGTTGGCATTGTTCGATCGCTGCTGCTCGGGATAGAGCACCGCAAATCCGCGTCGCTCTGCGAGTTGAGACCAGCCGGATCCAGTTGCATAGCCCTCTGCTGTCTGTGTGCAGCCATGCAGCGCAACCACAAGCGGGGCGTCGGGGGCCATGATCGACGGCAGAAACAGCCACGCCTTCAATGTTCCGGGATTTGAACCAAACCCGGCGATTTCGACTAAGCGGTGATTTTGTGGGGGCTTGTTGAGCAATGCCGTCTCCTCGGCCGCCAATTGGGCCTGAACTGTTGATGTGGGGACGATTGCTGCGTCGCACAATGGAATTCTCAGATTAATTCGCAGATGCACATTTCTGGGGCCTTATAGGCGCTACAAATTCGATTGGAGCGGCAGAGCCGCCAAGAAAATCAGGGGCAGGAATACCCACGTGTTCTGCCCATTGTTGCGGCGTGTGCATAGCTGCAGTGCAACATAGACGCTGGCGTACGGCCCCGGTCCGAGTATGATCAGTTTCATCGAAGCGCTGCACCTCCTCCCGCAACGCTTCGAAATTCAGACGGCCTACTCCTCCTCAAGGGACGTCTGGTGGAACAGCGGCACTCCTCCTCCCAAGTCGCTGTTCGGTTCTTTCAGGAAAGCCTGCCGCACCTCCTCCCGCGGCAGGCTTTTCTATTTCGGGGTGGTGGCCCGTCAGAGCCCTAGATCAAGCTGGGACTGCGGTTGCGCATCGCCGACTTCGGAGGCCTTCAGCGTTGAAAAGCGTTACGCCAAGCAGCCGCACTGGCCGCCTGAATGGATAGACTGTCGCCAAGAGATCCGTCCCCGCAGCAAGGACGTCAGGAATGCCCGCAAACGCCACCGACCCGGTCCGGCTCCGCGTCGCCTGGGCGAAGTCCGAGTACTTCATTTTCACGTCACCTTCTTGCCGCTGATGCCTTGCGCCTCGCAGTAGCGCCAGACCTTTTCGGCAAGGGGCTTTAGCTCCGCGGTCGCCAGACCGAGATCAGCGATGTCCTCAACGAAGGTATCCTCCGCGCCCACGGACTTGCGGATTCGATTGGGCTTGACCTTGCGCTCATCGATGCCGCGGGCGATGCCATAGAAATACGGACCCGACTTGCCGAAATGCTCCGCCAGGAATTCAAGCGTTTCTCCTTGAGATCGAGTCCGGTCTCGATCCCATATTTCCGCATGCGCTCCGCAGTCGCCGGCCCGACGCCATGGAATTTCTTGACGGGGAGGGCCTCGACGAAGGCCGGCCCGTTCTTCGGCGTGATCACGGCCTTGCCGTTGGGTTTGTTGAGGTCGCTTGCCATCTTGGCGAGGAACTTGCTGTGGGAGATGCCGGCCGACGCGTTGAGGCTGGTGACCGCTTTGATCTTGGCGCGGATCTCCAGCGCGATTTCGGTGGCGATGTCCATGCCTTTCAGGTTCTCGGTAACATCGAGATAGGCTTCGTCGAGCGGCTCGATCAGCGGCGTCTATTCCGCAAAGATTTCCCGGATCTGCTGGGATACTGCCTTGTAGACGTCGAAGCGCGGCGGCACGAAAATCAGGCCCGGACATTTTCTCTTCGCAGTCACCGACGGCATCGCCGAATGGACGCCATAGGTGCACGCCTCGTAGCTCGCGCCGCGACGACGCCGCGCGCGGCGGAGCCGCCAACCGCAACTGGTTTGCCGCGCAGGTCTGGATTATCGCGCTGCTCCACCGACGCATAAAAGGCATCCATGTCCACATGGATGATTTTCCGAATGGGGATCGAGTCATGTCGTTCATGGCGGCTTCAGCGATGGCGATGGGATCGGGATCATCCGAAGAACCTGCGCCGAAACAAATAGGGAACATACCAGCCTTTCCCGCGATATCAACTGTTCGACTGGCCTGGGCCCACGCGGCCCGTGAAACTACGGACCGCCAGCGGCGTTGTCGTCCTGTGACCATCGACGAGCGGGAGGCAGATGCCCGCGCCGCTCCTCGTACCACTGGAAGGGTCCGCGACACCAATGGCTGACAATCTTTCGAAATACCGTGCCAAGCGCGATTTCAAGAAGACCAGCGAGCCGAGCGGTGAAGCGTACGTTATCTGCGCAATGACCGCATGGAGACCGCCGTGGCGTCGCTCTCGCCGCGCGCCCGGCCCGGCGCCACCGTCTCGATGCCGCTCAACTGGACGCAGGTGAAGTCTGATCTCGACCCGAAGCTTTACCGTCCGAACCGTGCCGGCGCTGCTTGCGAAAACCACTGCCTGGCAGGACTATTGTGACGGCGAGCGGCCGCTCGAACAGGCGATCAATTGCCTCGGAAAATCCAGACGGGCCGCATGATCGCGACAAGGTGCTGGCTCGGACCATGACCGATGGACGAAGAAACGAAAGACCAATCTTCCAGGCCCACCCGTGTGGGTGCGACGACCAACCTGCCGCATGACCGAATAACGGTGGCACGGTTTCGGGAGGCGTTCCCGCGGGCGCGCTGGAGCGACAGGCTGAATGCCTGGTTCGTGCCGGGTCGCACCGCCGAGAAGCGCATCAGCCGCTGGCTGGCCGAGATGGAGGCGGAGGCGGATAGATTCGCGGATGAAAAGGGCAGGGACGCGTGCGCCTTCGACCCGATCGAAAGCCGCTACCTCACGGCGGCACCGACGGGCTTTCAGATCCGGACGCCCTATTCCCGCACGGTCGTCAACGAGATCCGGGAAATTCCATATGCACGCTGGGACGCCGATCGCCGGCTATGGACCGTTCCTTACCGCTCGTTCGATGAACTCCGCAAGCGATGGCCCACGATCGAGGCGGCGGCCGAGCGCAATGAGCCGGAAGCACGCCGGGCCCGGCGCGAAGCGATCAGGGGGACGGAAGAAGACGAGGCATGCAAGGCGAGGATGAGGGAGCGCCATCGGAAACGCTATCCCGTTCCTGCCGATGATGTTCCGCCCTCCGACCGCGCCATCGGAACGCATGTCGGCGTCGTCTTCTTCCTCGGCATCGACGGCGAACTGGCCGATCCGGCGACAGTCACCGCGTTCTACTTCCCCGCCGTAGATGGCGAGGAATATGTCTGGGCGTCGTGGCAATCGGGGTCGCTGGAAGAACTAGTCACAACCTGGCCTGCACGAACGCCGCCGAACGAGCGCGAGCTCAAAAGGGGCTGGTGGATACCTGATCTAGAGGAACTGCGGATCGCGCGGCGCGACGCCAAATCCAGGCGCCGGGCCAGAGAGCGCGAGGACAAGAAGGAAGCTCCCGGTGAAAGACCAGCAGACAGTGCTTGAGGAGTTCCGACGCCTGCCGCCGATCCCGCCGCGCGAAATGGTCGGGCTTTGGAATGGACGCGGCATCCCGACGGGGCATCCATTCGACGGTGTGCTCGAAAATCTCGGCTGGTTCGGCAAACGGTTCACGCCGGATTTGCGCGCCGATGCCTTGCTGTTTCGATCGGGAGACCGGCGGCTGGTTGCCGTTGATCCGAAGTGGATCCCGCTTCGGCTGGCATTGCGTTTTCACGAGGTCGGGAGAATACGCATGGCGAGCAACCTGTTTTCCTATCTTCACCGCCGGCTGCGGGCGAGGGCTCCGGTCGCTTCGTTGAAGACAATGGTGTTTGGCGGCGTCGAGAGCGCGGCCATGGTCTATGACTACCAGCCGATCGTCGACTATTTCCGGCGGATCGATGCGGACAGGATCATGGGCGCGATGACCATCAGGAATCACGAGCGGATCTATTTCTTCGAACTCCAGCGCGTCGACGGACCTTGAAATCCGGGCAGCTGGTCATCATCTATCGCTCACACCCGTATCGATGATCGCCTTGCCGAGCAGCTTGTCTGCCGCGCGGTTGTCCGGGTCTGACAGGGCGCTCCCCGCAAGGGTCGAGCGCCCTGTTCTATTGTCGGCCGGGTCCAAATCTCGGTGGCGTCATACTGAGAACCATTTCCGTTCCTAAGGGTTCGCTCCTCGTCAGGAGGTCCAAGCTATGAAGCCTGAACAATTCCTTGAACGCTGGAAATCGGAGCATATCGACAGCGGCACGCAGCAGAGCGACGCGTCGAGGCTGGTCGAGGATCTTCTCGCGGATGCGGAGAAGGAGGGCATCAGCCGCGACATGCTGGTGGAAGCGGCTGGCGGCGGGCTCGTCAACTATATCGTCGGCGCTATCAAAGAGGCGGTCGAGGAGGAGCTCTGGTAGCGGTCATTCGCGGCGCGGCTCGCCACCCTGCCTTTCAGAGGGTCGCTCGTTCGCTCATGTCAAACACCGCGGCATTTCGGCATGCATGACGCGTAGGCTCGCCTTTGGAAATTCAACACCATCGACATGACCCGCGGCGTCGCAGCCCACATCGCGGATGCTGGCCGGCTCGCCGGTCGATCGTGCTCCGAGCTCAAGGATAACGCTCGGTGCGACATAACCTGATCCGCTGTTCACGACCTCGTAGTCGAGATAGAGCGTATCGCCCTCGATGCGGATCCGTGCGGGAAGGGATTGATCGCGCACTGCCGCTGCAATGACCGGCTCTACCGACTCGGCGACCCAGACAGGAAGGCGCTTTCGCACTTCGCTTGTCCAGCGCTTCTCCTCGCTGCGGGTTTTCGGCGGTGCCTCGTCATTGTAACCGACAAGATCGGGAGCCAAAGCGCGGATATCGTAAGTCAGATCGATGTCTTCCGAAAAGCGTTGAATGGCGCCATAGGCTTTCGAGAGCGAGGTGCCGCCCTTGAACACCAGGTGCTCGCCAAGTTTTGACGAGTAGAGCGTCTCGAGTGTCCAGGCGACCCAGACATCCTTTTCCAGCAGATGAATGGGCCGTCCAGTGCGGGCGGCTGCGACAGCCAAGGCCTCACGCCTGTCGTCTTTTGACAGTGCCAGAAAACGGTCAGCCATGCGCAGCCCTGCCCACGCTTCTTGCGAGCCACGTCGGAAACTGCGGTGCTGCGGCCACCAACTCGCCAAACTCGGCCGGCGGGAGCTTTTGCTTGATGCTCGATAGTGCCTCCTCGGCCTTCTCGGGTCCAAGCCATGCAAGCGCCCGGACCGCCACGCCAGCCGGCCGGTCGGCCAGAGCCAGCTGCCAGCGAGGCACGTGCTTGAGCTCGACACTCTGTCTTCCAAGATTCATTGTCCGGCTGCGGCCGGATGTCAGGTAGACGGAGCGGACCGGGACCTGGGTGGTCAGGCCCAGGGCATTCGCCGCGGCGGCGCCACTGGGAACGATGATCTCGCCGCGCTGCTGCGCCACTGCCTCCACGGCCTGTTCGACCGTCGGCGGTCTGCTCCCAAACCGACTTTTGACGGGCCGCATGTAGATGCCACGACCAGCCCGGACGAGCTCTCCGCGCTCGGTCAACCGCGAAAGGGCCTGGTCGACCGCGGCACGATCCCCGAGATGCAAAAGGCTCTTTGCCGAAAGGGGAGACCCTTCCGGCATTTGGCGGCGGACCCGGAGGGAGACACTGTGCGGGTATCTGACGACCGGCACCGGTCAAAGGCGCGTCAAAATAGCATCAGTTGGGTAACCGGCTCGCCTGCTTTGGCAACGATCGTGGCGCCATAGGGCTCATGCGACGTGACAACGATTACATCGTCGGGAAGCGGCCGGGCAAGCGCCTTCGCTTCATCCCATCGCGCCCGTGATCTGAACCCTTCAAACTGGACCAGTTTTGGTAACACTGATGAATTTTTCCGCATATTAGATATTTTGAAGAAAGCACGCGGAACAAACCAATAGGATCGTAGTTTGCATCCGTCTCTCAAACGCGGATGTGCAATGAACCTCTCCAGTTCGCTTTCTCCAGCGGCACATACCGTGTCTGCCCACAACACGCCCCTTATTTGTTTCTCTCACTTACGCTGGGATTTTGTGTTGCAGCGCCCGCAACACCTGATGAACCGCTTTGCCAAAGATCGCAAGGTCTTCTTCTTTGAGGAATTTATTCCGACAGACCATCATCTCGCCTATCTCGAAATCCATTCATTCGACGGGACGGCGGTCAAGGCCGTTCGTCCCCGGGTTCCGCATGGATGGAGCGAAGGCGACCGGGTACAGGCGTTGAGAAGACTGCTGGATGATCTTCTCGGGCTTTGCGGCGCGACACGGCCAATTTTGTGGTTTTACACTCCGTTGATGTATGATTTCGCCAGCCATGTGGATGCGTCGGCAGTCATATATGACTGCATGGACGAACTGGCGAATTTCAAATTTGCACCGCCCCGATTGAAGGAAACGGAGGCTGCGCTCATCGTTCGGGCCGATGCGGTATTCACGGGAGGGCATAGCCTTTACGAGGCGAAGCGCCATCTGCATGCCAACATTCATCCTTTTCCATCGAGTGTCGACGCAAGCCATTTTCAGACCGCACGGCTGAACTGTGAGGAGCCGTCCGATCAACGGACAATTCCCGGCTCGAAACTCGGATATTATGGCGTTATCGACGAGCGCCTCGATCTGGCGCTGATCGGTGCAGTGGCCAAAGCAAGACCAAACCTCTCCTTCATCTTTATCGGTCCGATCTCCAAGATTTCACCGGATGATCTGCCGAAGGCTCCAAACATCCATTATCTCGGACAGAAGAGTTACACTGAACTGCCGGCCTATCTTTCGGGATGGATGTGGCGTTGATGCCGTTTGCCCTCAACGAGGCAACGAAGTTCATCAGCCCCACGAAGACGCCGGAATATCTGGCAGCCGGACGGCCAGTTGTCAGCACGCCGATTACGGATGTGGTGCGTCATTACGGTGATGTGGGTGGCGTATTTCTAGCTGGAAACGCCGATGATTTTGCTACGGCATGCGAAAGTGCGCTTACCCTGAAAAGGTCAGGCACGGGTTGGCTGGCATCAGTCGATACTATGCTTGCGGGGTCATCCTGGGACGAGACATTCCTTGCGATGAATGCTCTGATGGATGACGTTGTGACACGGCGGATCGTGCCCGAGCTGCCTCCCAAAAGAAGCCATCCTCAAAGATCAGGCGCCGCGTCTTCTTTGGTTTACGATTATCTGATTGTCGGTGCAGGGTTTGCCGGTTCGGTCCTGGCAGAGAGACTTGCATCCGATGGCAATAAGCGCGTGCTTCTTTGCGACCGACGACCTCATATCGCCGGGAATGCCTATGATTTCCACAATGAAGACGGCATCCTGGTTCATCGATACGGACCTCATATCTTCCACACCAACAGCGAGGTCGTCTTCAACTACCTGTCGCGTTTTACCGCTTGGAGACCCTACGAACATCGGGTACTTGCACAAGTCGGCGATCATCTATTGCCTGTTCCCATCAACAGAACGACGCTGAACGCCCTTTACGGTCTTGACCTCAAGAACGAGGCGGAAGCAGCGCTGTTTCTGGCCAGCCGCGCCAAGCCGTGCGGTGCGATCGTGTCGTCAAAGGATTTGGTCGTGTCACAGATCGGCAGTGATTTGTACCGTGCATTCTTTGAGGGTTACACCCGAAAGCAATGGGGGCTTGATCCCGCGCAGCTCGACAAGTCGGTAACGGCGCGGGTGCCGACGCGCACAAATACGGACGACCGGTATTTTCTCGACACTTATCAGGCGATGCCGCTTCATGGGTATACCGAAATGTTTAAAAAGATGCTGGCTCACGAGAACATCACCGTCATGACCGGCACCGAGTATGCCGACATCCACCGGGACAGCCTGGCAGCGCATACGATCTTCACAGGGCCAATCGACGAATATTTCGGTTACCGCTTTGGCCGACTGCCGTATCGCAGCCTGAGGTTCCAGCATAAAACGCATGACATCAGTCGCGTGCAACCCGTAGCCGTCGTAAACTATCCGTCTGAGGCCGTGCCTTATACCCGCGTTACCGAATACAAGCATCTAACCGGGCAGATCCACCCGAAAACCAGCATTTCCTATGAGTTCGCCTGTGCCGACGGAGACCCCTACTATCCGATTCCGCGACCGGAAAACCAGGCGCTCTACAAGCAGTACGAGGCCTTGGCACTAGCGCGCGCGGACGTAACGTTCGTCGGACGACTGGGAACCTACAAATACTTCAATATGGACCAGGTTGTTGGTCAGGCGTTAGCAACCTATCGGCGGATGGTGAAGACAGTCCTGAGCGACGCCATGACTGCCAGCGCTCAATGAACACACGTTTGCGCATAGTGCTTGCGACCGACAGCGTCGATCCATCCGGAATGGGTGAACACATGCTGACGCTCGGTCGGGTGCTCCAGGGCCAGTTCGACGTGACGCTTGCCGCCATCGATGGGATCGAAGCCGCCCTGCTGACAAGGGCTGCGCGTTGCGGCTTCGCGGTTAAAGGCATCGATGATAATGGGTCGTTCGAACATTGGCTGGGGTTTTCGGGCGCTTCTTTGCTCCACGTCCACGCTGGCATCGGTTGGGAGGGGCATGAGATAGCGCGCGCAGGGGTCGCCTGCGGCATCCCGGTTATCCGTACGGAGCACCTTCCCTATCTGCTCACCGATACCGAGCAGAAGGAGCGCTATGCCAGTGAGAGTAACGCTCTTGCGCATCATATCGTCGTTTCGGAAGCATCGAAGTTCAGCTTTGAGAGCAACGGGGTCAATGCCAACCGAATGACGGTCGTCCGCAATGGGATCTTCTCGCTGGGCACACGGAACATTGCCGATCGCAGCAAAGCCGCACTTGGGCTCGACGGCAAAAGCGTCCTCATTGCGGTGGCGCGCTTTTCTAAGCAGAAGGACCACGCCACTCTGATCAGGGCAATGCCGGCAGTATTAGCGGCGGACCCATCGGTCGTTTTGCTTCTTGTGGGCAAAGGCGAGGAGATGGATGCTGTTCGGGCACTGGTCGAAGACCTGTCGCTTGGCCCGCATGTCCAGTTTCTGGGGCATCGCGTCGACGTCGACCAGTTGATGGGCAGCGCCAACCTTTTCGTCCTGCCGTCGCGATTTGAAGGGCTTCCCTTAGCAGTGCTCGAAGCAATGTCGATCGGACTGCCTGTCGTCGCGACCCGTATCGGCGGCACTCTCGAGGCGCTTGGATCGGAACATCCGTTCCTGGCTGAACGCGAAAATCCATCCTCATTGGCCCGCGTGCTGATCGAAGCTCTCAGAGACCCGGAACGGGCGAAAACGGTCGGCCGGGCCGGCCAGGACAGGTTTCACACTCAATTTTCAGCGCAGCGAATGGCGGACGAAACCGCGGCTGTTTATCGGCGATTTCTTTCCGAGCGGACGGAGAATAAACAAGGACATCATTTCATGGACAAGACACGTGTCGGCTTCATTGGCGTGGGGGGCATCGCGCACCGGCATCTCGATATCTTCGCCGGTTTCGAGGACGTGGCACTCGTTGCTTTTGCAGACCCGGACTTCGGACGCGCCGAGCATGCCGCGTCGCGGTTCGGTGCGAAGGCGTTCGAGAGCCACAGTGCGATGCTGGAGAAAGAGGCGCTGGATGCGGTCTATATCTGCATTCCCCCTTTGCCCATGGCGATGCCGAACGGGATCTGATCGCGCGTGGCATCCCGTTCTTTGTCGAGAAGCCTATCACGCTCGATATCGGCCTGGCGGAGGAACTGTCTGCCGCGATCGAAGCCGCAAAGCTGATCACCGCTGTCGGTTATCATTGGCGCAATCTCGATACAGTAGAGGAGGCGCGCCGGCTTCTGGCCGAAAATCCCGCTCAGCTTCTTTCGGGCTATTGGCTGGACCAGACGCCACCGCCGCAATGGTGGTGGAAGAACGACCGCTCGGGCGGCCAGATGGTTGAGCAGGCGACCCACATCATCGATCTGGCGCGATACCTCATTGGTGAAGTCACGGACGTTTATGGCCGTGTCGGCTTCAAAGATCGGCCCGAATTTCCAGGCCTCGATGTGCCGGCGGTGACCACTGCGAGCCTCACCTTTCAGTCGGGCGTTATCGGCAACATCTCCTCGACATGTCTTCTCGGTTGGAGCCACAGGGTCGGACTGAACATCTTCGCCGACCGACTTGCGATCGAGCTGACTGACCATGACATCATGATCGATGTGGGTGCTGGGCGACCAGTGCGGCATGCCGAGGGTGATCCCGTCTGGCGTGAAGATCGCGATTTTGTCGACGCGGTGCGCGGGGAAATAATAACATTCGCTGTGCCTACGCGGATGCGCTGGCGACGCACCGGCTCGCGCTCGCGGTCGCATCCTCGGCGCGCAGCGGCGAGCCGATAAAGCTCGATCCGCCTGTCATAGTCCGCAACGCCGTGACGACGCTGCAGTATCCACCGTCGTCCGAGGCCTCTCAGGGATTATCCGCAGGCCATCGTGCCGTTCGATCTCTTGGCATCGAAGGGCCCGGAAAAGCATTCTTCTTCCACTATGAAGAGGGTCCGCCCGCTGACGGCCATGTCCGGTTGGAAACGCTCTTTACCGGTTTTTCCGCCGGCACCGAACTTACCTTCATGAAGAACACCAATCCTTACTTCCACTCCCGTTTCGATAGCGAGCGTGGCGTGTTTGTCGAGAACGAGCCGGATCTTCACTACCCGGTGCCTTTTCTGGGATACATGGAAGTGGCGCGCGTCTCGGAGTCGAAGGCGGTAGGCTTCAAGGAAGGGGATGTCGTTGCCGCGACCTACGCGCACAAAAGCGGCCATACTGCCGATCCATTCCTCGACTTGCTGGTGCCCTTGCCAGCCGAAATCGATCCCGTTCTCGGCGTCTTCGTAGCGCAGATGGGCCCTATCGCGGCCAACGGCATTCTACACGCGGATGCGGACGCTTTGGGAGCAACGTATCCTGTCTCGGAGTTGGCGTTGCGGGGCGTCACGTGGTCGTGCTCGGAGGAGGCACGGTTGGATTGATGACGGCGCTTTTTGCGCAGAAAGCGGGGGCCTTGGAAATCGTCGTTGCCGATCCTTCGGCGTTTCGGCGGAACAAGGCGCGGGGCATGGGTCTGATTGCGATGACCGAGGATGAGGTCTGGCAGCACGCCAAAACGCGGTGGCATAACGGCGGAAGTGATCGCGGCGCCGATGTCGTGTTTCAGACACGGGCGCACCCGTGGAGCCTCCACGTCGCGCTGAAGGCACTGCGCCCGCAGGGCACGGTGATTGATCTCGCATTCTATCAGGGCGGCGCCGAGCGGCTGCGGCTAGGCGAAGAGTTTCATCACAATGGCCTTAACATCCGCTGCGCACAGATTAACCGCGTACCCAGAGGACTGGCGCCGGCCTGGAACAGGCGCCGGCTTGCCGAGGAAACGATCCAGCTCGTAAAAATCCACGGAGCTCTCATTCGCGAGCATATGATTACGCATGTCGTTCCATTCGACGATGGGCCAAAATTCCTCGCTGATCTGGTGGAGAACCGGCCGGAATTCCTGCAGATCGTCTTTAAGGTCAGCGGATGAGGCCGCTTGAGCCACCACTCCGTATTCTGTTCGTCTTCGCGTGGCTGGTGGTCGGGGGCGAGGAGACGGAAGTCCGCCTTCTGGCTCGTAGTCTCAATCGAGTTCGCTACCGGATAGATGTTGTCGCCTGTTTCCATAAGCCCAACATGCCCAGCCAGACGCATGAACAATTGACGGCCCTGGGCGTCGACGTGGATACGACGCCTTACGATCTGTCCTTCGACGACACGGTTTCCTATCTTGCAAATAAGATCCCGGGATATGACGTCGTGGTCGCGTGTCAGAATGTTGCAGATATCTACCCGGCGTTGGAGCGTGTCCATCTGCGACCGCCCCTGATCGAGCATGGTGGACTTGTGTCCGAAGCGCTGGCAGGGCCGAAGCATTTCACCAGTCGCTATGTCGGCGTCTGCCGATCTATACGCGACGCCGCTGCTTCGGTCATGCCGGGGCGCGCAGAAGATGCGATCGAAATCCCCTCGATGGTCGATCTGACGGAGTTCGACGCTACCCAGCGCGCCGCAACGCGTGCGTCGCTTGGTGTAGCGGATAATACAGTTCTTATCGGCTGGGTGGGGCGGCTCGATCCAAAGAAAAATGTCGAGGATTTCATCGAAGCAGCGGCAATCGTGCATGCGGAAAATGAGTCTGCGCGTTTCGTGATTGTAGGTGGTCCGGACGCGTTTATGCCGGATTATGCCGTGCAGCTGCAGTCGCTAGTCGCTTCGTGCGGGCTGGGCGATGTGCTGACTTTTCTTGGGGACCGGAAGGATATTCAGGCGCTTCTGTCGGCTTTCGACATTTTCACCTGGCTGTCGAAGGGCGAAGGTATGCCGCATGTGATAGCGGAGGCGGGTGCGGCCTGCTTGCCTGTTATTGCGACGCCTGACAACGGCGCCTTGCAGCAGATCGATGATGGAGTGTCTGGCATATTCGTGCCCTATAACGACCCGGCCGCGGTCGCGGCGGCGATGAAGAAACTGATCGCGTCAGCCGATTTGCGCAGAAAGCTCGGACAGGCTCTGCGTTCAAAGGTGGAAACCCACTACAGTGTGGCGGCCGTAGTACCCCAGTGGGAAAGCGTCATCGAGAAGGTCGTCGACGAGAGGCGGAAGTCGGGCCCCGCGGGCATATTCCAGTCCTTTCTTCAGGGCGGCTTCGAGTGTTCTACGCATCGCTTGCGTCCACGCGAGGGGAAATTACCGGAAAACGCCTGGATGTGATCGCCGCGACTGGGCATGATATCTATGCGGCGGAGGACTATGCGCAGCTCGCTCGCCATGCGATCCGCACCGTGCGCGACGGATTGCGCTGGCACCGGATTGAGACGGTCCCCCGGAAGTACGACTGGTCAAGTTTCCTGCCGATGCTCAGGGCAGCGAAGGAGACCAGGACGCAGGTGGTCTGGGATCTGTTGCATTATGGCTGGCCCGACGCCATCGACATCTGGTCTCCGGATTTTGTGACACGTTTCGCGCGCTTTGCGGGTGCTGCAGCAAGTATCGTCCGGCAGGAAAGTGACGCCGTGCCATTTTACTCGCCCGTCAACGAGATCTCGTTCTTCTCGTGGGGCGGCGGCGACGCCGGCTACCTCAATCCTTTTGCCAATGGGCGCGGCTTCGAATTGAAGGTTCAGCTAGCGCGTGCTTCTATCGAGGCGATGGAAGCCATTCTTGCAGTGGATCCGAGAGCGCGCTTCGTCCACTGCGATCCGGTGATCAATGTTGTCACCGATCCGTCGCGCCCTTGGGAGCGGCGCGCCGCTGAGGGCCACCGTCAATCCCAGTTTCAGGGCTGGGATCTGCTTGCGGGACGGCTCTGGCCGCAGATTGGCGGTGCTGATAAGTTTCTCGATATCGTTGGCGTGAACTACTACCATAACAACCAATGGATTCACGGCGGGCGGCCGATCGATATTGATCATCCGCTCTACAAGCCACTCAGGACAATTCTGATCGAAACATATGCGCGATATGGTAAACCGCTCTTTCTCGCGGAAACGGGGATAGAAGCGGAACGACGCGCCGATTGGATAACCTATGTTTACGCCGAGGTCAGAGCCGCTATGGACGCAGGAGTACCCGTAGAGGGCATATGCCTTTATCCAATTATCTCTCATCTCGGCTGGGATGACGAGCGGCCTTGCGAAAACGGTCTGTTTGCGGCGCAGATTTCGGGTGATGGACGTGCAGTATATGCACCTCTTGCCCGTGCTTTGCGAAAGATTCAGCGCAGGCTTGAATTTGTCCCGGGCCACAATCCGCGATAATGCACGCCGAAGTTCTAAGCTGCAGTTTCCGGGGCAGGCCGCCCCTTATTCCGATATCATTCCTTTTGCTGCAACTGGTTCTTGCCAGGCGATATTCGACGCGAAGCAGGCGAGGCTCTCTCTCTGTTCGGGAATGATCCAGACGATTTGCTCGAGGCACAACGTCGCAACCTAAAGAATATACATGACCGGACTGTCCGCCGGCGGCGCAAGGGCGAAAGTCTTGCTTTCGACCGTCCCGAGACCGTTGCTAGGGCGCGATTATTGCCGGCCTGCCATATGCAAACCGCGCTTACCGTCTCGGAGGCATTCGAGCGGATGCGCGGGCAGGGCATCCCGAAACCGCGAGAACTGCGCGACAGAGTTCTCGCAGCATCCATTCATTCGGGACCATGGCCGGCAACTCCGTCTGCATGGTCCGAGGGACAGTACGGTTGCGGTCGTAAACGCGCACGCAATCGTCGAACAATGGCGCGGCGTGCATGACCCAGGTAGAGAACCGAGCCTTACCGAAACCGTGGACGGGCAGGCGCGGAAGATCTGGAAAGACAATAGCGGCAGGGAACACGTCAATCTCGACGAAGGAATGGTGCGTGGCCTGCCGCGCCACGTTGCGGGACGCGGCCCCTACATGCTCGACGTCGTATATCGTCGACTGTCCACATTGCCTATCCGATCTGAACACGGTTCTTTTTGTCGATAAAATCCCAACGGTCATCGGCGACGCTCTTAGATTAGCCGGGCGGACGCGTTGAACGGAGTTCGCGCGCCAAGTTTCACAGGCGGCGGATCCTCGAAGAGCAACGAAAGGGGCTGATCGAGATATCCGGCGCCACCGCTATGCGGTAGATGCCGGAAGCCAAGGGGTTTGAAACCATCCACATATATGCGTGGTACACCGACGGTCCGATTGGGACGAACAAAATCTGGCGAGGTCTCACTATGCCGACCGAAAAGGCACCAAGATCACCATCGGCGCTTATCCGTTATTTATCGGAAAGTGGCCGAGTGCATTCGATGCGACAGCGATGCGCCCGCAGTGGCAGCTTGGCATGATGATCTGGCTGATTGCGTCGAATTAAAACCCGTTTGCGCAGTCCAGCCGGTCTAAAAGGTGCGGCACCTTCCATGATTCCCCCGAGAACGTCTCTTGCAAGACGCGCACGTGCCCGTCGAAGTCTTCGTGGTGAAGGTTCAGCATGTTTGGCCGTCGGAAGAGAAAGGCGACCGCTTCCCTCGCTCTGGCGAATTGGGAAGACGATAACGGTCTTGTTCGGCACTACGTACCGATATAGGCGACCTTGAAGCTCCCGAACGGCTGGAATCGTGTGCCCACAGATATAGCCACCGAGGTAGTGGCTAAACCGAGCCTCCTCACCGGAGGCGATATGCCGAACGTTCGAGTGCTGGCCGTCGGCTCCGACTACCAGCGAAAAATCGCGTGAGCCACCCTTCTCGAATGTAACGGTCAGACGCCTGCGTGTTCATCGATGCTGCTTATCGAGTTGTCGAAAATAGCTTATGTTTTGCTCGAGAGCCGACACGAGTTCACCACGCATAATCTCGATCTGCCTTGGGGCGAACTCGCGAGAGACCTGGGCGATCTCGATTTCCCTCGGCCTAAGGCCGGGCGAAATGATGCTCCCAGATCCTTCTGGGCGCGGCGAGCCTCCAAGGCGGCGAGGCAGCTTCTAGCGCATTCCGCCAGATCGATCGTCCTCTTTGTTGCGATGTCATCGCCAAACAGGTCAAGGCCGGTGTAAACGGCGATGCGCGTCGGCTTGCGAGCAAACTCCTCGATCGCCGACAATTTCTCACTCTGTCCGAGGCCGGCCTGCGCAGGATTGGAAGCGGCAAGTTGTTGGCCGCTCGGTTCGGGGCGGTGTCGCTGTTGGAGTTTGCCGTCGAAGGTGGCGCGCCCTCGAGGGTGACGGTTGGGTTTGAGGGACGGGTTCAGTCGACGCTGACGCCGAGCCCTTGCGGTTGAGCTTGTAGCGGCCAATTTCCCCGCTCGTGAACAAGAGAAGTTCCCTTCTGGGAGAATCTAATCAGCTGGAAAATCGCGACGGGTTCACGGTTCGAGTCCCTTCAAGGCGAGCGATCGTAGTTTTGAGGCGTAGTTGCCTCACCACATGCCTTTACCGGGCCAGAAACCGTGCTCATCTTGACCCATTGTCAACCGCCCGCCAACCTCGGCAGCAGATAGATTTCCGCTCCCGCAGGTAGTTGCTTCGACCAGGTGTCGCGATAGATGGTTCCATCTATTGCGACCGCAATGCCTCGATCCATGAGCGGCTCCAGCCCAGGGAACCGTTCGATCAATCTCTTGAACAGTTCCCTGATGTCTTTTGCCTCGACCTCGACCTTGCTGTTGCCCTCGGCCGCCGCGGCGAGCGCACCCCAGAGCGTCACCTCAATCATCGGACCGCCTCACGCTTCGAGTGCTTCCAGGATCCGCGGCGGCGACATCGGAATATGCTGCATCCGCACGCCCACTGCACTGGATACTGCATTGGCCACCGCCGCGAGCGGGGGAACGATGGATGTTTCCCCGACGCCGCGAACCCCATAGGGGTGGTTGGGATTGGGAATCTCCAGAATCTGCGTGTCTATCATGGGCAGGTCCGAACATACGGGAATGCGGTAGTCGAGAAAACCGGCATTCTGCAGCCGGCCGTCTTTGCCATAGATATACTCTTCGTTGAGCGCCCAGCCGATGCCTTGCGCGGCGCCGCCCTGGTACTGTCCTTCGACATAGGTCGGATGCACGGCTTTGCCGGCATCCTGCACCACGGTGTAACGCAGCACCTTTGTCGCGCCGGTTTCGGGATCGACCTCGATATCGCAGATATGAGTGGCGAAGGACACGCCTGCGCCATCGGCCACGATCTCGCTGTGACCCGCAATCGGGCCACCCGTGGTGCCCGATGCTGCCGCGATCTCCTTCAGGGAGAGTTTCGGAAGGTTTCCATGCGTCTCGCCCTTGGCAACCGCGTGGCCCTGTTCCCACGTCACATCTTCGACCGGAACGTCCCACATCTGCGCCGCACGCCCGCGGAGAACTTTGATCGCGTTGCGGGCGGCAGAAATTGTGGCCATAGAGGATGAGAACGTTCCTCGGCTGCCGTCGGTCATGTCGTTGTAGCCGAGACTTGACGTGTCGGCGATCACCGTTCTGACCTGCGAATAGTCGATCCCAAGCTCCTCTGCGGCCACCAGCGAGAGCGATGCGCGCGAACCGCCGACATCCACCGTGCCAACCGCGAGCGAGACCGTTCCATCCATTCCGATGTTCAAATCGGTACATGTCTGGCCCCCGAAGTTGAACCAGAAGCCACAGGCCATGCCGCGCCCCTGGTTCTTGCCAAGGGGTGCCTTCATGTGAGGATGGTTCTTCGCGGCTTCCAGCGTCGGGCCAATGCCGATCGGGCCGTAGACCGGACCGTAAGAAGCCTTGGTCCCTTCCTGTGCCGCGTTCCGGATACGGAAGTCGACCGGATCCATGCCGACCTTCTTCGCAAGTTCATCGATGGCGCTTTCCACTGCAAACGCTGCCATCGGCGCGGAAGGCGCACGGTAGGCTGCGGTCTTCGGCCGGTTTACCAGCACTTCGTAGCCGACGGTCCTGACATTCTCGAGCTTGTAGCAGGCGAATGCGGTCATGGCGCCGATCTCGGCCCATGATCCGGCATAGGGACCACAGGAATAGCGAAGTGTCGCTTCGGCAGCGATGATCGTTCCATCCTTCGATGCGCCAATCTTCACGTCGATCGACGTGGCGCTGGTCGGGCCGGAGGCGCGAAACACCTCGTCACGCGTCATCACCAGCTTGACCGGCCTGCCGGCCTTGCGCGACAGCGCGACGGGCTCGGCCCAGACATGGGTCTTGCCGCCGAAACCGCCGCCGATTTCGGACGACGTCACGCGCAGCTTGGAGGCATCCAGGCCGAGCAGTTGTGCGCAATGCTGGCGATAGACGAAGTGGCCCTGCGTGCAGACCCACAGATCCGCCGTGCCGTCCGGACTGACATTGGCCACACAGGCGTGAGGTTCGATATAGCCCTGATGCGTCTGTTCGGTCTTGAATGTCCGCTCAACCACGAAATCGGCCTTTGCCATGCCGGTATCGACTTCGCCATGCCCGAACTGGCTCCGCATCGAGACATTCGAAGGGCGATCGGGCTTCGGATCAACGCCCGTAGTGAAGATCGCGTCGTTGACGAGCGGAGCATCCGGGGCAAACGCTTGGTCAACGTCTGTGACGTGCGGCAGCACTTCATACTCGACCTCGATGAGCTTGAGCGCCTGCTTGGCGGTGCGTGCATCAATTGCCGCCACGGCGGCCACGGCGTGACCGTCGTAAAGCGCCTTCTTGCGCGCCATGCAGTTGTCGAGAATGTCATACATCGCCGCGTCGCCATGGGTGAGGTCGGGCAGATCCGCTGCCGTCAAAACCGCCTTGACGCCAGGAAGCTGCGCGGCCTTCGACGTGTCGATCTTGCGAATGATGGCATGGGCATGCGGGCTGCGCAGGATCCGTCCGACCAGCTGGCCGGGCATATTGAAGTCCGCGCCGTAGCGGGCGCGGCCCGTCACCTTGTCGACTCCATCCGGCCGGATGGGACGGGTGCCCACGGAGGAGAAGTTGCGTGTCGAGTGGCTGGGATCAAAATTCATGGTCATGCTCCTCTCATAACCCTTGCAGCGTCCTGAACGGCACGCACGATTTTGTCATAGCCGGTGCAGCGACAGAGATTTCCGGCAAGGCCGAACCGTATTTCCTCTTCGGTCGGATCCGGATTCTTGGCCAGCAGATCCTTGGCCGCAATGAGGAAGCCGGGTGTGCAGATGCCACATTGCAAGGCGGCATGTTCGAGGAACTTCTGCTGCAGCGGATGAAGCTTGTCACCCTGCGCCATGCCCTCGACCGTCTCGATGCGCCGGCCTTCCGCCTCGGCCCCAAGCACGAGGCAGGAGCAAACGAGGCGGTCCTCGAGAATGATGCTGCAGGCGCCGCAGTCACCTGTACCGCAACCTTCCTTCACCCCCATGAGCCCCAGGCGATCGCGCAACACATCAAGCAACGTCTCGTCTGCGTGACAGAGAAACTCGGCTTTATCGCCATTGATGATCGTCGAAACTGCTATGCCTGCCATCACTTCTGTCCTGCGCGTTGATAGGCGGTCAGCGCGACCCGCTTGGCCAGCACTCCCGCGACTTTCCTTCGGAATTCCACGGTGCCTCGCTTGTCGTCTATGGGGCGACAGGCGCCGGAACATGCCTCTGCAAGGCGGTCCAATGCTCTATCGTCCACTCGGGAGCCAACCAGGATTTTGGCTGCTTCCTCGACGAGAAGCACCGTCGGCGCTGCGGCGCCAAGCGCGACACGCGCGGATTGGACGACACCCTGATCATCAAGGGTGAGATTCACTGCGGCACTAACGACGGCAATGTCCATTTCGGTACGTGGCGTGAACCGCTGATAGGCGTCGCCCGAACGTGGCTGGCGCCTGTCGAGCAGAATGGCCTCGATGATCTCTCCGGGCGCAAGCGACGTCCTGCCGGGTCCGTTTGCCACCATTTCGACGGCAATCGTGCGCGAGCCGGCCGGTCCTCTGATCAGAGCCTTGGCGCCCGCCGCCACCAATGGCGGCACGCTGTCAGCCGCAGGTGACGCATTGCAGAGGTTACCGACGATGGTGCAACGCCCCTGTACTTGCTTGGAGCCGATGAGATTGGCTCCCTCTACCACTCCAGGCCATGCTCCTCGGAGCGCGGCGTTTTCGCTGAGGACTGCGCATGGCACGGCGGCGCCGATGACGAAATCTTCGTCGCTTTCGGTTATGTGGCGCAGAGCGTCTATGGCTTTGATGTCGATGATGAGTTCAGGCTCGACAAAGCCGCCCTTCATTCTCACCAGCAGATCGCTCCCGCCGGCCAGAACCGCCGCCTTGCCTGAGGCCTCAGCCAACAGGCCAACTGCGTCCTCCAACGTACTCGGACGAATATAGCGCAATAGAATCCTCCTCGTGGTGAACTCGAGTCAGAAGCGAACCTGCCGACCCATCGGATACTGCGGGTACGTCTTGTTGTGGAGCTAAGACCCGAAACTCTGCTATCAACGCTAGGGGATGCATTGGCTGCTTGCAAGCCAGCGTCTCGTTCTCGACCTTATCTATGGTCCTCTTTGCTCGGACCCCGATGGCCACCTTCTCCGAAATATGGCATTGATCTGCTTGAGGATGGCAGCGGCAAATGGCGCTACCATAAGACAACAGCAACCACTCCGCAGTGAGGCCGAGCAGCAGGAAACCGGTGGCTCGGTGCCGGGAACTACGGCTGCCGCCCAAAAGACGGACGGGAACGGCGGTCCCGAGGCGATACCCTCTGTGCATTCTTGATAATGCTCAGTCGAGGAGACATGTACAGGTGTTCGCGAAAAGCGAGCCAATCGCCGCCTTCGCGGCTGAAGACGATGGTTTCGCGCTCGCGATCGCTGTGCCTCGCCATTCATGGAGATGTCTGTCTCCGCGATATGGGTGAAGACCGCAACATCGCCCGCCATCAGATTGCTGGCATAACCGCCGCCTCCAGGATTTGCCTTTCAGGGTCAAGTTGTGAAAATCAACCTCGCACTGAACCGGTGGCAGTGTAGACACCGAAAATCCGCGCGACGGACCTTCACCGGCAGGTTGCCCGAGATTGCTTCGCCCTACATGCGAGGAACTAAACGGATGGCTGAGATTGTCGGGTTGATTGGGCACAGGATGGGTGGTCGCCGGGTGAATACTTGATGCATCGGCTCGGCATGCCGGTCAGCGCCGACACGATCTTGCGGCAATTGAAGCGCGATAATCCGGCGGCTATACAAAAAGACAATATTCGGGTCGTGGGCATTGATGATTGGAGCTGGCGGCATTCCTTGCGGCACGGCATCATGGTCGATCTCGAGCGTCATTCGGTCGTCATGGATGCAGCTCGAATGGCCGGCATGGGCGCAATGCTGTCGTTTTCAGGCCCAAGCGTGGACGCGCCTTAAGGGCCGAACAGAATTGTTCTTCCACGAGCCCGGCAAGCCTTGTTGCTGTGATGTTCACTCTTTGGGCCACGAACATCGCATCATGTATCGACGGGAACGTGCAATGGCTGCCCGTCTTCCGTGCGGCGGGAGTTCAATGGGAACGCGATCCAATCTTGCCAATTTTTGCCATTGCCGTTATGGTCTCTCGTATGGGCACGATGAACATTTCTCTACCGGACCACTTGAAGAGCTTCGTCGATGAGCAGGTTGCGGGGCGGGGCTACGGGACGAGCAGCGAGTATATCCGCGAACTGATCCGTCGAGATCAGGACCGTCTTGTTCTGCGCCGGCTTTTGCTTGACGGAGCATCGTCCGCACGGTCCGAACCGGTCGATGGGCATTACTTCAGCAGCCTTCGCGATCGAGCACGTGGTCGGCACAGCAAGTGAATAAATCGATCGTTCCCCGAGAGCTTGCTCGCAGTGATGTCGAGGCAGCCGTCGATTACTATGCTCGCGAAGCTGGGTCCGAAGTCGCTCTCGGCTTCATTGACGCACTTGAAGATGCTTATGATCTGATCGCAAGCCATCCGGAGGCCGGATCATTGCGGTATGCATACGAGTTGGGGTTGCCTGATCTGCGGAGCGTTTCGCTGAAGCGATATCCCTATCTAATCCTTTATCGTGACCAGCCAGATCATGTCGACGTCTGGCGTGTGCTTCATGCCAAGCGCGACATTCCGCAGGGGATGCAGGAGCCGGATAATCATTGAATGGAACTTTTCCGCAGCCGTGGGGCCTTGATTGTGGGGCTGCGGTTCGAATCCACCCAAGGCGAGGCCTAAACACACACGCTGATCTCCACCGCCCGTCACGCCGCAATATGCGCGACGTTACTCCCGTTCGTCCTCAGCATCGCCTCACGGATCTGCTGCCGCAACCATGCGCAGCCAAGATCGCTGTCCGTCTGAAGCGGCCAAACCATTGCCACGGGTGGAAAAGAAAGCTCCAGTGGCACCGGGCTCACCTCAAGTCCCAGCAGCGGTCCGTAACGAAGTGCAATGCGCGATGATACGGTGGCAATCACGGCAGATGAGCGTGCCGTGGCCAATATCGACATGAAATCGGGTGCTGCCGCCACCACCTCCAGTTCTGCGCCCGCGTGTTTCAGCGCATCCTTGACGCAGCCATGCAGGCTGTCTGTCTGTGAGATCACCGCGTGTTGTGCGGTCATATAGGCATCGAGGCCTACCGGATTCGAAACCTTCAGCAATTGCGGATTGAAACAGCACAAAACGCTGGACTGATACAGCGGCTCGCAATGGTGCCGTGAATCGGGCAGATAGCTGCACCCCACGGACAGATCGACGACGCCTGCCTCCAGCATCGCGTCAACCTCTTGGGCATCACCACCGCGGGCCAGAATACGGATGCCCGGCGCGATATCGCGCAGCCGAGCCGTCAGATCGGGAAGCAGTAGCAGTTCCACCTCGCTGGAAAGCCCCAGCCGGAACGTGCGCCGTTCGGTGGCCGGATCGAATGCGTCTGCCATCAACACGGCCGCCTGCGCCTGTCGCAAAGCCTGCCGCACCGGGCCAGACAAATTGAGCGCCCGTGCGGTGGGCTTCATCACCTGCCCTACACGGATGAAAAGCTCATCCTGAAACAGTGTGCGCAGCGTGGATATATTGTGGCTCATGGCAGGTTGTTGGATTTTCAAGCGCTGCGCAGCACGTGTCACGCTCATTTCTTCCATCATCGCATCGAAGGCAACGAGCAGATTGAGGTCGAAGGAACGAAGATTGAAATGATTGATGACTTGCATGACCAATATCGATTTGATTGCTGACCAAGGCATCCTTAGCTGATGAGCAGGAACTTGCAAGCCGTTCCGAACCATCTTTCAAGGAGCAAACCCATGCCATCCCGTCGTTCCATTCTCAAAGGCGCTCTGTCCGGCATCATCGCTGCACCCTTCGTCGCACCGCCGACCGCCTTCGCCAAGGCACCTTATGCCGCTGTTCAGGCGCCCGGTTTCTACCGGCTGAAAATCGGCTCCGTGGAGGTCACGGCCCTGTCGGACGGCACGGTCGCCCTGCCGCTGGCCAAGCTGTACACCAATACCAGCCAACAATATGCCCAGAACGTGTTGAAGGATGCCTTTCTGCCGGAGCTCGTACCAACCTCCGTCAACGCCTTCCTGGTCAACAACGGCGATAGACTGGTACTGATCGATGCGGGCACCGGTGCCTATCTCGGGCCATCGCTCGGCAAACTCGTGGCCAACATCGAGGCTTCCGGTTACAAGGAGGATGACATCGATGATGTCATCCTCACCCATATTCACACCGATCATTCCGGCGGGTTGATGAGCAATGGCAAGCGTACCTTTCCGAACGCCACATTGCGGGTCAATGAGCGGGAGGCCGAATTCTGGCTAAGCCCGGAGAACGCTAGGGCAGCGACCGGCATCGTCAAGCAGCATTTTCGCGAGGCGGACCAGTGCGTAACGCCTTACGTCAGAGCCGGAAAATTCGAAACCTTCGCGGATAACGCAGCGCCCGTTCCCGGCCTTGGTTCCATTCTTTATGCGGGACATACACCGGGTCACAGCGCCATCACGTTGGAAAGCGAAGGCCAGAAGATCGTATTCTGGGGCGACATCACGCATGGCGATATCCTGCAATTCGATGAACCCGGCATCGCAATCGAATTCGATATTGACCAGAAGGCCGCCGTTGATGCGCGCGACATTGCGTTCCGACAGGCGGTGGCAGGCAAATATCTGGTGGCAGGCGCGCACATCGCCTTTCCGGGCATCGGACATGTGCGTAAAGACAGCACCAATTGCGACTGGCTACCGGTCAACTATTCGTAGTTCTGACGACCGGCTATCCTCCAGCGAAACGCGCGGATCAGGCAATCGCCAGGAGAGGCTCCGCAATAGCCTCTTCGTCCGCAACGACGAATGCTCGCTTACCACGTGCCAGCTGATCTCGCCTTTTGGACGGCGTGAACTTCTCTCGCCAAGATAGCTGCCTCACAATCGATGGTGGTACTGTATTGTATCGTTGAATATCGATCCAATGAGGCCTTGGTTTGCCGGCTTGGTGTAATCCGTCCGTCGCTTCCACCTGATGATTTCGAGTGGGCGACCTTAGGCCCGGCACTTGGGAGTTGACCGGAAAACGGTGAATGATGGAGGTTTGGATCGAGGGAGCCGCACACAGTGGGAGATGTTTGCGTTCAGTGCTCAAAAGATCGCATAATGTATCAAGCGGAACCGCCGCTCATCCCGAGCGGCTCTACAGTTCCAATCCCTTTCAGCCAAACTGTTTAGACTAGAACGACGCCTTCACGCCGGCATACCTGCATAACTCAGACGCGATCCAGGAACTCAAGCACTCGGTTGGTGAGTAGCGCGGTCGCATTCGCGTCGTACGACGGAAGTGAGCTGTCGACGAAGTAGTGCTGATCGCCGGGATACAGGAACAGCTCTGCGTCCTCGACCTTCTCCACAATCTCGCGGGCGGCGTCGATGTCGCCCTCGCCGACGAAGATCGGATCGTTCTCCATACCGTGGATCTGGACCGCGACGCCATCCGACCAGGGTCCGAAGGCCCACTCGCCACTGATCGGCAGGCAAGAGCAGAAGAGCAGTGCTCCGCGGGCTCCGGGCCGCGTCTGTGCAAGCTTCTGCGCCGGCAGCACTCCGAACGAGAACCCAGCGTAGACGAGCTCGGGAGGCAGTTCGTCGGCGACGCGGACGCCGCGCTCGCGCATTTCGTCGAACCCGATCTCACCGATGTAGGCAAGACCCTCGTCGATGCTCTGAAACGTGCGTCCGTCGAACAGGTCCGGCGTGTGCACGATGTGACCACCGGCCCGCAAGTCGTCGGCGAACGCGCGCACACCCGGGGTCAGCCCCTGTGTGTGATGGAACAGCAAGATTTCGGTCATATGGAACTCCGGGGGTGGGCTGCACGTTCATCACCCTACAGCGTCATTGCCTCGCCGGGAAGAATGCGCACACGCTTTAGGAGGAACGCCTTTCGGCAACACATTCGGCGCCTCCTGAAACGGCTCCTCGACCGCAGGAACGAAGGGCATCCCTAGCGTTCTCAGGATCCCAGAGGCGCAAACGCGTCGCTGCTTAGGAGAGCTCAAATGGATATCACCACATTACTCATCATCGTTCTGATCGTATTGCTGCTCGGGGGTGGCTGGTACGGCCGAGGTCGCTGGTATTGATCACGAATAACGCCAGCTCGCTGCAAACCATTGCTGGCGCCGGTACGATCACCGCGTTCGTGCTGCCGTTCATCAGCTCGTAGCTTTAGCCTATGCCGGTCTCGCCAGACTTCGCGCCACGGAAGGCATGCCGCATCGCAATTCCGAGCCGGAAAGGTGAGGGCTAATCGACTTGCGCATCGGGCTCGGGATGGCCTTCGACAAGGAGCGTCCGACCGGCGGGCGTGACGGCATCATTGTCATCGCCTGGGCGCTGGCGCAGGGGAGGTGAGACGGTCCCGCTCAGAAGAGCGCTTTGCTGAGAGAGGGCGGTCCAGGGTTCGGTTCTCGGTGGATGCTCTAGCTGACAGCAATGTTGCCCAATCTGCGCGTCCGGCAGGGCTTGCTGACGCCTAGTTCGACGGTGGACATTATCCCACTCCGAGGCAGCGCCGGTAGGCGGTCACTAAGCCACGCTTACTGAGCAAGTCGCATGCGGCAATACCAAGTCCCCATAATAGCCGCAGCACCCGGCAGCGCCCTCGGTCCTTTTGTCACACCGCGGAACGAAGCCCTGACCATTTCGGATTCAGGTGCAGGGCGAGGATATCGGTGAAGCCAAAGCTTACGGCTGGAGGATCGCAGCCTGGTGCTGATGCATGCCGCCTGATCCAAATCAAATGGGAACAAAGCGCCGAGCCGCTCGTTCGAGCGCCTGTGGGGGGCAAGTCGCGTCCTCCAAACCGGGAGACCCCGCATGGGCAGTGCAAAGGACAAAGTGGCCGGCAAGGCCAATGAGCTCGCTGGTAAGGCCAAGCAGGCCGCAGGCGATGCAACCGACAACAACTCGCTCCGCGCCAAAGGCGCGGCGCAAAAGGCAAAGGGCGGTGCCCAGCAAGCCAAGGGAAAGCTAAAGGACGCAGTTAAAGGTGCTGTCGACAAGACTTAAGGCATTGAAGCTGCGGTTGGTGCAAAGGTGCGAACCTGTTCCTGCGCCTGCCGGAACAGGTTTCTCTTGCCGCCCATTGCGGGCGCAGAACATGCCATTCGTCGTCGCAAGCGCTTATGACTGACCGACCAGCATACCGGCAGGGGTTCATCCGTGCCTTCATTCCTGCCCTTCGAGAAAGAAGCGCACGGTTTGGGAAGAGGCATCCGGACCATGCGGATCTGTATACGTTCCAGCGAAGTGGCCGCCGGACCAGGCTTGGCCGGCGTCCTCCACAAGCCAGCATTCCAGCGCCGGGCTATCCGCGCTGTCCGCGACGATGGTTCTTGCATACGGCCGCCCGCCGGTGGATCGGCCAGATTTCTTCCGGACGGCCCAGCCCGCGCCACTTGACGTTACCGCCTCGACGATCCGATCGGCGTTAGAAGAATGCACCGTCCGGTCCACACTTCCTTGTAACACGATCGTCCGGAGCCGGTGCCGATTGGCAAGCCGCTTCGGACTGGATGCAAGGCCGCCATCGTCGCGCATCGTGGAGAAAGCGGACACGACGGCGTCGACCGACCCGTATGCCAGGCCGGAATGGCTTCCCGCGGCTGAATTGAGATCGTTGCAGGTCTCGCCCGTGACCGCCGCCATTGCGCCCCCTGCCGATGGGCCGACCACGAAGGTTCGACCGCGATCGCGGCCGAGTTCCGATATGACCTCGGTGGTGATTGCCGCAATGATCGAGGGTTCGCCCTCGTCGCGCATCTGGTGGCGGGCCTGAACCAGTTCCAGCAGGACGACGCGTTTTTAGCACGGTCGGTAGTTCCTCATCTGATTATCGAGTGCGCTCTTAACGTGATAGAAGGAGGCTGTAACGTGGTTCGTAGGCCAACGAGGAGGTCACCATGCCGCCGAAAAAAGGCACCAAGGAGTACCAGAACGAAATTATCAGAGTGCACTACGGCATCAACAACCAAACGCTTGGAGTACAGTCAGTCTGGGAGACACGCGGCGGTAAGCTGGCCTCGATGTCTGCCGGTCACCACTTTAGGCACCAATGTGTTGCTGGAAATATCGGTCACTCGGACGCGGTGTCCGTTGTCTTCGACCTTACCGGCGTTTTCACGCTGCCCGTGGATGTTGAGAACCATCCACTTGTGAACGAGCTTGAAGAGAGGGCCTCGATCATGCGTGCCCAACGAGCTCACGGCGCCTGCCGTGAAGTCATCTCGATCGTCGGCGCCAAGTGAAATACCGGGCTGCTCCACGCGAATGCGGTCGTGGCACCCGTCGGGCGTCAAATTAACATTGAACGATATGCGCGAAGGTGTCACCGACCGTTAAATGATGAAGTCTCGATCCACAATGAACGTGGCCCGTGCATTCTTCTCCTTTCAGGATCTCGGTAGCGATCAAGAGAGGTCGGCAGACAAGTGCCAAATGTTCTTGCTAAACATTGAAGTCCGCTCACGCCGGGACCTGCGCAAAGGGGCGTTGCAACCCCTGAGCCGGTTGGACGATGTAACCGCCGCGGCATTGTTCCCTTGGGTGCGGTTCGGTGCTCGACAGGGAGCGTTCTGGCTGCGGTGCTTATGAGAGGTGAGTGGAGGAGAGAAAGATGGCAATCGTTCCAATACCCCTAAATATTACTGGACTTTTCCCGCTGTTTGCAAGAAGGTGTCTTTTTAAAAATCTCTACATTATTTTTAGTAAGTTTTCGTATTGCCGCTCCTTATTACTCTAGTGAAGCTCGCGGTTCGCGGGCTTTGCTATATTCCAAGAAGTTCCGGAATAACCAAGAATGTCACCGAGTGCTCACCCAAAGGGTCCTGAAACTCAAACGGCAAGCGTCAGAAAAGGACGAGCGGAGGCGAGCGGAACTGGAAATCACCAGATGCCCGGAGGATATTACCCAATCCCCCTCTGCTACGGTACTTCTGCGGTTGAGACAGAACGCCCGCGCTGCAGCGAGAAACATGCTTGCGTCAGACGGGTGACGCTGAAACTCGGCCATCAGGAAATTTGCAACGTCTTGAGCACCTTTCCGTTCGGCGAAACCTCAAACTCGACACAAACCGACGCGTATACGCATCGAAGGACGCGCACTTCGGCCCTGCTCGAGGTTGCGACGATATCGTCGGAACAGCCGCGCATCGTTCAATCCGAAGCTTTTTGCAACGTATTGAGAACCCGCACTGCCCGTGCTGCGTTTGTGGGGTTAAGCCCTGCCATCGTCCTAAGGCCTATCCTTACTGTCTCTCCCGTAAAAACGTGGTGAATCGTATAGGTGCCGTCCCCTTCGAAACGGCGGCCGTATTGATAGAGTTGTCCAGATCTGTCGGGCGCACCGCCTTCAGACTCCCATACGCTAAGGGCGAGCGCGTGCTCCTCGTTTTTTGTCTTCCTCTTGTGGCCCTCCTCGGGCTTGCCAGTAGCGGGAGCGGCGATCGTCTGTGAGGAGACGGCATTGCCACGTTCAATAGACTCCAAGTTGTCTTCCCCGCTGACGCGTTCCTGGCCGAGTTCGTCATTGCGAATGCGATACTGGTGCCAATCGGATGTCAAGGGCAGTTTGGCTGTGATGCGATAGGTCGTTGCCGCGCCGGGCGAGATATACGCGCGATTCTTGAGGCGCACGGTCACGCCGATTGGAAAGCGATGGTCACGCATTGGATTGGCCTTTACAGGTTGGATCAAGTCACGGCGTCGCGCCGATCGACTGCTATGAGGCCTTCGAGTTCCTCTGGATCGATCGGCACAAGGCGCATTCGGTACTTGTTCTCGGTTGTTGCCGGGAGCGTGATGAAAGTTGCCACGCGACGATAGGCCGTCCAGGGGAGACCTTCGATCAGTTCCTCGTCTTCATCGACGACGTAGTCGCCGGCAGTGACCATCTCAGATAGTCCTGATATCCAGAATGGCTTATCAAAATGGACCGTTCGGTGTTTTGTTCTGGCGAACATGATTTGAGTCCTCTGCGGGATTTGAAAGTGGGCCGGATCGGTACAGTTGCGTTCCAGATCGGTGAGCTTACCGTGCCGATGTCTCTTCTAGCAGCGGAAACTCCCGCCGACATCAAGGGGAAATAAATACACCGCCATTGCGGCATTACCAAGTCACCATGCAATAATTCACGGAAAGACCGAATAAAACACTCGTTTGTTCGCAATAAAATATTCCGAAATAATTTGATTTGTTCTGCATATCCACGAATTAGCGTAAAGCGATCGTCACAAATAATAGTCTGTTTACATTGTGAACATTAACGCGCAAAATGGAAAATCTGGATTGCAACTGGCTCTTGGTTAGAGCGCGGGCCCGCCTCGATCCCGATAATCAACCGATTAAAGGGAATAAACTAATGACATTCGAACAGATTCTTGAAAGAACGAAACCCTATGCGATTGGCCTGGTGGTAGGGCTTTTTGCTGCACCCATCGTCGGGTTCAATGCGGGATGGATTACTACCACGACGGCCAGCGCGCAGGCGGCCGAGACAGCCAGAGTGGATGCGCTCACGGGTATTTGCTCAAGTGCCGCAGGGCGAATGGCAACCGCCCGCAGCACAGACCTGGCCACGTTCAAGGGCTACGACAATCGTGCGAAACGCGACGAGTTCGTCGCGGTGATTATGGCCGACATTCAGGTTCCGGCGGACATCCTCCCCAGATCAGCTCGAGCTGTAGCCGCTCATTATCTTGAAGCAAGGCGAAATGCCATGCTTTGGGCATCTCAAATATTCTACAATCAGGAGGTCGAAATGAAAAACCTCATTCCCGCTCGCTTCTATACCTATGATTTCACGCGTCTGGTCGCGATGATTGCCTTTACTCTGGCGATTGCCGTAATCGTCTATTCGGTCCTTTTCGGGAGCATTCTATAGGCGCGATCATGCGTGCATCCGTTCAATGAAGCTGCAAAGCATCCTGGACCGGCGTTCAGGGTGCCGAGCCATTGAATGAAGCCGACAAGTTATCCCGACATTAGCTCTTCGGGCGAGTAAAATGGCCTCGACATCGGAAGAGTTCGTCGGATCCTCGAGATGACACAGCCTCAGGCTTTCGCATTCGCCATCCTGATCGGCCTGATGGTCGCTTTCATATGGGGACGCCTCCGCTACGACCTCATCGCAGTTCTCGCGTTGCTTGCCGCAGTTTTCGCCGGCATCGTGCCGCACAAGCTAGCGTTCTCCGGCTTCGGGGACGACGTTGTCATTATCGTCGCCAGCGCACTCGTCGTAAGCGCCGCGATCGAGCGCAGTGGTGTCATAGAGGCATTGCTTCATCGCGTGGCGCCGAGCGTGACCTCCGTGCAGGGCCAGGTTGTTATTCTGGTGGCAGCCGTCACGGTTCTGTCCGTCTTCATCAAGAATATCGGCGCGTTGGCGATGATGATTCCGGTCGCGTTCCAGATGGCACGCCGTTCGAAAGCATCCCCTTCGTCATTTCTTATGCCGATGGCGTTCGGCTCCTTACTCGGTGGGCTCATCACCCTCGTCGGCACATCTCCCAATATTGTCGTATCACGGATGCGTGAGGAACTGACGGGCCAGCCTTTCAGCATGTTTGATTTTACCCCTGTCGGTATTGGTATTGCCGCAGCGGGGGTGGTTTTCCTGGCCTTCGGCTATCGGCTGCTTCCCCGAGACAGAGAGGCGGTGTCTACGATGGAGAAGGCACTGAATATCAAAGACTACATGACGGAAGCTCGCATCACTGCGAATTCGCCCGTCGTCGGGAAATCGATCAGTGATTTGTCTACTTTGCTGGATGACGAGGTCCTGATCACAGGGCTCGTTCGAAATCAGGTCGAGCGCCTTCTGCCACTGCCGGATCTCGTTCTCCAGCAGGACGATATCGTATTGCTGGAGGGAGATCCTGAAGCGCTGGAGCGAGGTATACGGCGCGCGCGCCTGGAACTGGAGGGGCACAACCGTCCCACCGAAGCAAAAGGAGTCGACGAAGAGATTGCCGGAATTGAGGTGGTAGTCGGTCCGAGATCAGTTTTGATTGGGCAAACGGCCAAGCGCTTGGCGCTGCATGACCGATTCAACATCAATTTGCTCGCGGTAAGCCGGAGTAGCCAGCGCTTCACCGAACGTTTGCGCGACATCGCGTTGAGACCGGGTGACGTTCTCGTTTTAAAGGGCGATCTCGTGCTTCTCCCGACCAAGCTGATGGAACTCGGTCTTCTTCCTTTGGCCGAACGGGAGATCCGCCTTGGCAATCCGCGAAAACGCCTGATGCCCATGCTGATCCTAGCCGGTGCTATGGCGCTCACCGCATTGGGTGTACTGCCTGTTGCCACCGCGTTCTTCGCCGCTTCTGTTCTGACGGTCTTGTTCGGTGCCCTTTCACTCAGAGAAGCCTACGAGGCTATCGACTGGCCAATTGTCATAATGCTTGGCGCTCTCATCCCAGTCAGCGAGTCCATCCGTACCACCGGTGGTGCCGATCTTATTGCCGGCGCCCTCACTCCGCTTGCCGGCGCCTTGCCCCTCTTCGGCGCGCTTGCAATGATCATGGTGGTCGCAATGGCGGCGACGCCGTTTTTGAACAATGCCGCCACCGTTCTCGTCGTCGCCCCAATCGCAGTTACCCTTGCTCATCGCCTTGGCTACAATCCGGACGCCTTTCTGATGGCAGTCGCGGTAGGGGCAGCTTGCGATTTTCTCACGCCCGTCGGACACCAGTGCAATACTCTGGTTCTGGGTCCTGGTGGTTATCGCTTCGGCGACTATTGGAAGTTGGGGCTGCCGCTCTCGTTTATTGTGGTCGTGCTGGGTGTGCCTCTGATCCTGTTGTTTTGGCCGACAGCTTAGTGCGTCGCGCCGATGCAGCGCGTCTGTCGCGCGATATAGCCGCCGGTACAACTAGAGAATGCGGATCGGCATTCTGCGGCAATGTCCTATCCCCTTCATAACGGTCCCGGGCGATGGACGCAGAACAAGGATGCGCAAGGGACCTGTCGCCAGCAACGCCGATGGGCGCCTGCACTATCGTCTGTTCAGGAGACGTTAGCAAGGTCAGCGCCATAAAACCGAGTGCTGCCGATATGACGGAAGCGCCGAGCACACCCAGCTTGACAGGGTTCAGAAGCTCGGGCTCGAAAGCAAGCTCGGCAATGAACAGAGCCATGGTGAAGCCTATCCCGGTCAGCAGACTGCCGGCCGCCAATAGGCTCCAGGATAGCTGGTCCGGGCGACTCGCGAGGCGAAGTTTCACGGCGAGGAAACTGAAGAGCACAATGCCAGCCGGCTTGCCGACCACGAAGGCGACGACAATTGCGATTGTGAGGGGAACGTCGAAGTTTGCATCCTCTATCGGGACGCCCGCGTTGGAGACGGCAAAGAGCGGCATGATTGCGAATGCGACCCAGGGATGGAGGGCGATCTCGAGACGCTCGATCGGCGACACTGCTTCGCGGGTCGCGACGCCTGCCCGATGGAGGTCGCCGCGTGCCGCCGTGTCACGGCTGCGATGGTCGCCGGGGGGATGGGCGATCACCCGGTCGAGTATCGCGTGGAGGCGGATCTCGCTTACCCACCTTCGCGCCGGCGTCATCAAGCCAAGTATCACCCCGACGAGCGTCGCGTGAACCCCCGATGCGTCGAATGCCAGCCAGATGGCGGCACCCATCGCGAAATAGACCGGAATGCTGCGGATGCCCAGAAGCGCAATTCCTGCGACGAAGGCAAATCCGAGTCCCCCGGTTCCGAGTGCCACCCAATTCAACGGTTCGCCATAGCCGACCGCCACGATCAATATTGCGCCGATGTCGTCAAAGATCGCAAGAGAGAGCAGGAACAGTCGCAAGCTCCCAGGTACGCGCGAACCGAGCAAAGCAAGGCATCCGATGACGAACGCCGTGTCCGTGGACATAACGGTGCCCCAGCCGCTCGCACCCGGCCCCCCGCCGACAAGCAGCAAATAGATTCCGGCCGGTGCAACCATCCCCCCGAGAGCGGCGGCGACGGGTAGAGCGGCCATTCGCGGATTGCGCAGCTCCCCCAGCACCAGCTCGCGCTTCAGCTCAAGGGCGATGACGAAGAAAAAAACGTCATCAGCCCGTCGTTGATCCAGTGCTTCAGCGAACGATAGATCCCGATGTCGCCCAGTCTGACACCCGCGGGTATCTCCCAAAAGGCGAGAAACGACGACGACCACGCGGTATTTGCGAGGCCGAGCGCCAAGAGCGTACTGAGCAAAAGGATAATGCCTGCGGTGGCCTCGATCCGCAGAAACCGCATAAACGGCTTGGTAAGCCGATCTGCCGGTTCCCTGGGAAGCCTTGAGAGACTGTCGTTCATACCGTGAACCACTCCTGCGGTATTGATCGCGACTGGCAAATGTCTCCAGCGACTATTGCGAGGCCGAATCCCATAAAGTCAACACCGGACGACCTTAGGACGGGCGGCCGATAGACTTGATGACATCGGCCGCTCACGGCCTCGACAAACTAAGAATCCTGCCGGTCCGCCGGCACCGGCGACCCAAGAGATCGCGATAGGGATGTCGGCACATCGGGGGGTCAATGTCGCTTCGGGACCGCGAATATCGGCCGCTCGGTCTCGTGGACCGCAGCAGGCCTACGAACGCGGAAGAGTTTGGATGCTTTTAGCGGAAATGGGCGGCCGTCAGCGTGTAGCAATCGCGGCGACCACCCGAATAGGCCTTCCGAGCGACATCGTAGACGGACGAGCGCAATGCGTCGAAAGCAGAAAGGAGCTTCAATTCAGAGATTTTCGTTCTGCCCAGTTCGGCATCGGCCACCACGAGCGCGTCAGCCTCGACGAAAAACCTCACCTCAAACATACCCTCGTGGCCAAGGAAACGGACGGCGTTTCTTTTTTCATCGAAGCTGCGGCTCGAATTTGGAAATAACAGCGTCATATTCAGCGTGCCTCTGTTTCGCACGACGTTAAAGGCGTGGGTGCAGATCGGACTGCCCCGTCTCCTCCAGCGTTCCGTATGCGAAGGTTATGGTCGACACGCGCCGAAGTGGGCGGTGCCTAGGTATAGCAAGTTTGAACGAAGCGACTCTCCACGCCCGCGCGGCGCAAAACCTCGCTCCTAATCGTGGTGAATGGCAGGTCCTTTGAGGCGGCGAACCCAAACCTCAGCCAGATCAACGAGTTGTATATATGTGCCTGAATTGGGCTTTAAACAAGGCGCTTGGGTCTTCCGGACGGCGAATCCGACTGATTGTTCCATCTGTGTGAAGGTCGCCGAGACCAGAGACGGCGATAGCACTCGCGAGGAATCAGGAACATCCAGACGCACGCAGCGTTCTGTTTCAGAGACTTGATGCACTGGGAGGTGATGATGAGAAAGCCCTCTCGCAAACTATCGCCTGAGGTGCGCGCGGCGATCAGCGCATTTTTGAACGGGTGTCTGAAAGAAGCGCGGCCATTTGCGACCTCTGAAGCCCTTGGCGCGGTGCGGCGCATGTTTCCTGACCTGAATATCTCAGATATAGATCTCATGGCCGCCATCAGCAGCGAAGCTGCTTTAGCGGGTTTCGACGTAGATACCCCAGAACCAAAGTCTGCGCCGCGCATGAGGGATTCGCTTGATGAATGGGACAATGAAGGCGGCGCAGTCGACAAATTGCCGCGCGGCGAAACTCAAGGCAGGCGTGGCAATGACACGGACGGCAAAGGGCGGCGGGCAAAAGCGACCAAGGATAGAAATGAGCTTCTCTAGCAAGGCACAGCGAGAGGCTCAGAAGTTCGTTATCGGAGAATTCGCGAACTTCAACCCCAGCGCAAGCCGTCTCTTTTGAGAGTTGTGCAAAGGCGAGAAGCCGCTCGCACCGCTGAATAGTCCTTCAGGAAAGCCGGTGAGGGTAGAAGCGCCCATGCCTTTCTCATCGCGCTCATCTTGGTCCTTCGGCGGGCCCACCTGGTGCCTCCGGCACCCTTGACCCTCCGATCGATCGCGTCTTTACGAATGAAACGCAGACGATTGCTATTTGCATGACCAAGGCGCAATGTGCCGACCTTCGGTAGCAAATTTTACGGGCGCTGCCGTTTGAGGGCTAGAAGGCCCTGGCCCCAAGGAAAGGAGGACGTCATGTCTTCCGTCGAAAACAATATCTCACCCGCCGATTTTGAGATGATCCGATCCGTCTTGGACGATGCCGGCTACGATGCCGGCGTCCTCGTCCAGGATCAGTGCTTGTTCGACACGGCGGCGTTGCTCGTGACCAAGCTCTTCCTGTCTGGTGTAGACTCCCGGTCGGCACTAGCGGCGAAGCTGGAGTGCCAACTGGGCAGAGCCGGCAAGCACAGACAAGCGTGTAGCCTGTCGCGGTCGCGCTACGCAATTCAAGGTCTTCCGCTCAAATTACAGGCGAACAAATCATAAGCGGTGGCTATTTGAGGCTCTTCGACTGCCAACGAGTGTTCTCGAGCTTGCTTATTCGAGCCAAGTTCATCGGCAGGCTTCGGGAGTGATCGCGAAGGTGCAAACGGTTGAATAAGGAGTGCACTCAATGGCACCAGGTAATGAACAAAGTAGGGAAGACCGGATCCGCGAACGTGCCTATGAAATCTGGGAGCGCGAGGGTCGCAAAGATGGTGATCACGAGCGCCATTGGGAGGAGGCGGAAAAAGAAATGAGAAAGAAAGAATCCGGCATAGGTCCCTCCGCGACCCCATCTGGGCCGGGCGATCCCAGCGGCCCGGAAGGAGGGGTCCGGCACTAGACTTGCAAGGACAACAATCGAGGGCGACACTCGGGGAAACGAATCCCGAGCCGGGAACTGAACCGAATCGCAGCGACATTATGTCTTGGTCACAAAGCAAGCAGGGTGCTCCATCGCTAGGGCGCGCCCCGCAAATTGCATAATGTATCACCCGGAGCTGCCTAGACGTCCGTTCTAGGCAGTTCTGGATCTCCATCGCCCGCATTGGACGTCCCAAAGGCCGAGACAGCTCAGGAGGACCCGGCGTGAATCGGAACATTTACATCGCCATAGCGATAGGCATCGTGATTCTGGTAGCTGTCGCGTTGCTGATGCCCGGGACCGACGACAATGCCAGGGAAACAGCGACACCGCCGGCTACCACGACCGAGCCGACGACTTCGCAACCTTCGACCGCCGCTCCTCCTATGACGACCGAGCCAGCCCCAACGACGCCGTCGACGCAACCATCAACCACTCAGCCGTCTACCTCGCAGCCTGCGCAGTAGGTTACCTCACGGTTCTGATCGTCGGAGGTGCGTTCTTAGACAGACCGAATGCGCGGGATCGCGGCCCGAGATCGGCGAGCGCGGCTACCTTCTCGATTTGGCTGCCAGCGGGGAACAATGATGCGCCAAGCGGATTATTGTCGTGCCGAGCCGATCGGCAATCAGGTCCCCAAACCTGTTAGCAGTGCCCGTGTCGTCCCCGCGCGCGGGCACTCGCATTTTTAGCCCGGCCCTTGATGACTTTGCGGGCCTCCGGAGGCTGCGGAACATACCGCCGCCTGCAAGGTTCACTGCGAAAGACAGAGGCAGGCCGTATGCACTCGATCAACGTCGCTGGGATCATGATCCTCCTCACTATCATTGCGCTATTCGTCCTGGCTTGGCTCGTAGCCTGACGAGGCGGTCGGGCCGGATCGCTTCCGTTCGGGCAGCCGACAACGGCATCTTCGCAGCGGCAAACTTCGTAATCCTTAATAGCTAGGCGCGGAACCAACGTTACTCCAGCAGGTTGTGCACCCAAGTACGGCGGCCCGGAGTGCCCGATGGTCTCGTGGGCGATCTCCCGATCGAGGAGAAGGAGATCTACACGCGGCGCTATGCAGAGATCGAGACAATCGCAGGTCTCCGCCTTGTTGATCTCCGCGAGGACCACGCGATTAGAATGGGAGTGCCGACGGATGTCGCGAAATCTTCCCGCCAAACCCTTGCGCGGGCATGGTCGCTTGCCTTCCATGAGCACCGATCCGTGCCGGACGGCATCATTTATCCATCCCGCCTGAATAGACATACAAATCTCGCGATCTTTGACCGCGCCATCTCAAATTTGTCGGCGGCACGGGTGGTGCCGTTGATTGGAGCACCAGGCCTTGCCACCGTCATAAACGATCTTCGCGTGAGCCTCGTAGGCATCATCTGAGATCACCATGGCCGAAAGTCTTGATCCAATGTGGCTCTTGTGGCGATCACTTAGAGCGGAAGGCGTGTTCCTAGGTTGTTCTCTTTATGGGCCAAAATAATCCCATAATGCATCATCGGGAAACGCGGGCTGCCTTCTCTTCGTAGGGAGAAGGTGGCGGTCCGGACATGATGATACAACATACCAGATAAGATCCCATGGAGCTTCGAGTTGGCGGTGCCAAGCCGTCGGGCAACAGTCCGGCGGCTTGCAAGGGCTTCAGCGGTCCGCTGGACAGTCACGGCGTTCCTGGCCGGTCGAAGCAGTATCTGATACATTATGCCTTTACGGGAACAATCGGGGGTGTTGCCATGGCCTATGTTGATTGGGCGATCAAGGGCCCCAAGATAGCATCGTGCAGTTGCGATTACGGCTGCCCGTGCGAATTCAACGGCAAGCCCACCGAGGGCCTGTGCGAAGGCCTTGAATGCATGCTTATCGAAGAGGGATGGTTCGGCGATCTGCGGCTCGATGGGCTCAAGGTTGCTGCCGTCTATCGCTGGCCTGGACCCGTGCATGAGGGCGGCGGCGTCGTACGCGGGTTCTTCGATGCCAATGCGAACCAGGCGCAGATCGATGCCCTGTTCACCATACTCGGCGGCAAGGAACAGGAGCCGACAACCGTCTTCAATATTTATGGCTCCACCATCGCCCAGGAGCTCGAGCCGATTTTCGCCCCGATCGAATTTCACAGCGACATAGAGAAACGCACCGGCGGCTTTCGCATAGACGGCCATCTCGAACTCGAACTGGAGCCGATCAGGAATCCCGTGACCGGCGCCCCCCATCGCGCGCGCATCGTCCTGCCGGAAGGCTTCGAGTTCCGCCAGGCGGAGATCGCAAGCGGTACGTTTAATGCCAACGGCGAAATCGCAATGGGGCGGCAGAAGCGCTACGGTGCACTTTGGCGCGCCGCCTATGGGCCGTACGGCATCATCGAAGAGTGAGCAAGGGCACGCTGCAACGCACCGAGATCGGATCGCCCCTTCTCGTCGAGCGTTAATGCGGCATGGCTAGATGGACCTCGAAAAAGCCGCCGGCGCTAATCGAGCGGTGCGTGGCCATGCTCGTCGACCACTCAATCCCCCACGGTTCCGCTTTTCTTCCGGCGCGCGGCGCGCCCAGAGCAAGAACGCCCTCGGGCAGGCTTATCTGGACCTTCTCGGCGCTCAACGCTGCGCTTTCGACGCCGCACTCGACGATCTGGGTGTCTATATGGAGGCTAACGCGGACGTCGCCGAGATGCAGAGCACCCACGGATCCTTACTCTTCGGCCAAGGGCGCACGGACGAGGCGGAAAAGGCTTTCGGCCAAGCGATCGCCCTTGATCCGACGCTTTCTGGCGCGCACATCAATCTTGCAGAGTCTATCGCGCCAGCGGTGACAATGAGAAATCCGAGCAGACTTACGCCGAGGCGGTCGTCGCGAATCCGGATCGGGCAGATCTTCGCTACGTGACACGGCTTGTCGCTCGTTCGCCTAAAGGCCATGCCGGACGCAATTGAGGAACTAACGGCGGCCGTGCGCTTGGATCCTGCCAACTCCCGTTACAGGACGACGGCAGCGATCGTGCTCGATTCCATGGGCCGAACGTATGATGCCTTCGCTCTGGTCGGCCCGACCGTCGTAGGTGGTGCTACTGACGCCACTATGCTCGGCACTGCCATTCAGCTCGGATTCAAACTTGGACGCTATGCCGGACACTTAAGCTTGCGGAGGCGCTCGCTCGTCTTCAGCTGAACGTTTCACAGATCGGAGAACGTGTCAGGCAATTACAGGATGCTGTTCAACATGGCGGATAAGTTGGAGTTTGCACTGGTGGCTGCGCGAGTGGAATTTTCGGACTGACGATGCGGTGTTGCGGTCTTGGACGCCTGCCTTGGGAGAAAGAAACACGGTGAACATTGTAGCCGGCTTCGACAATCGTCTTCCATTTTTTGTTGTTTCTTGCGGGCAGGGCGCGCGGAACGAAAGGCAGCGGCGGGAAAGTGCATTGCTAACAGACCAGCGATGCGGGAAGCTGCATGCGATTTCTCGCGCAGGACCGCGTAGTCCGAACTTCGAGCCGCCTTCGTTCAGCGGCGGTCTTCTGGGCGGGTCGAGAGAGAGGACAGCGCCACCTGGCTGGATGGAATGGTCGGCTTGCGGGGGAGATATTCCTTCACGCCGGAGATTTACCTGACAGGATGGGGTCTGATCGGCGGCGGCGGAGCCGACATCGACTGGGATGTCGCGCTTGGCATCGGCTACGAGCTCAACGAGCGAATATCGGCAATCGCTGGGTATCGTGCGCTCGGGGTGGACTACAGCGACGACGGTTTCATTTTCGATGCCGTCCAGCAAGGACCGATTCTCGGGGTCGCGCTCAAGTTCTAACGTCAAGCGGCCGTCGGTCTCCTGCGCAACGATAGGAGGCAACCGGATGTGCATAGTCTTCAGGCATGGATATAGGGGGCTCGTTCACGCCTCGATCTTGCTGTTTTTCCAGTTCGTTATCGGGCTAGCCGCTCCCCTGGCGGCTCAGGAGGCGGCGACACAAGCGCCGCCGGCCAAGGTCCAGCAACTCATCGAGTTGCTGGACGACCCGGACGTTCGGCAATGGCTTGCGGCCAAGCAGACGACTGCGACGGCAGGCGTGATACCACCGGCGGGACATGCGTCTCGTTTGGTCGCTGGAATTCGGCGACATCTTGCCGGCATGCGCCAGGCCATACCACGAGTGGTTCCCGAATGGATCGCAGCGAGAGAGCGCATAGCACATGAACTTAAGAACGGAGTGACGAGGCCGATCGTGTGGGGCCTCTCATTGGTGCTCATCGTAGGATACGCCGCCGAGTTTCTCGTGCGTTATGCGCTGAGGCGAAGTGCGCGCCGGAAAGCGGCCGAGCCTGGACCGGGACTCGCCGCATTTATCCGCATTGCGCCGCTCGTCGTATTCGCGATCGCTGCGGTCGCCGCTTTAGCGCACACCGGTTGGCCGAGCCGCCTAGAGGCGGCGGTTGCGCCGCTTGTCGTCGCATGGATCGGCGCTCGTTTGCTGAGCGCCGTCGCTTCAGCGGCAGTGAAACCGAGATACACGGGAAGTGGCGCGGCAGAGGGGCGGGCGGGCGCACCAGGGCTGGAAGTGACGCTATTCTGGTACAGACGTTCCGTGCTTTTAATTTATGCTATGGCTTTCACTTGGGCCGTTGTCGAAACGACGCAGGCTCTCGCCGTCGCCGCCGATGTCCGAGACCTCACGGCCGCCGTGCTTGGCCTGGTCGTGCTTGGCATGGCGATCCACGCGGTGGTGCGCCGGCCTTTGGTGGACCCGACAGTGGGACGTCGGATTACGCGCAATTCGCTGATCATCGCTGCGCTCGCACTATTGTGGCTCCTTTGGGCTGCTGGGATGAAGGTATTGTTCTGGATCGGCGTTTATGCACTCATTCTGCCGTTGCTGTTGCGCGTCATTACTGCTGCCACGCGAAGCGCGCTGGAAATCGACACTGCAGACAACATGCACGTGTTTCGCAACGTCCTGATTGATCGCGGCATACGGCTCTTGATCGTTGCGCTGGCGGCCGCCTGGCTCGCCATAGTTTTCCAGCTCCACGGCAGCCCCGTGATTCAAGGTGATGTCGCCAAGCACATCTTTCGCGGCGCTCTCGCCGGGGTGATCATCCTGCTGGTGGCAGATCTCGTCTGGCAATTGACGAAGGAGTTCATCAATCTTCACCTGAAACAGGCCATGATGGAAAGTATGGATTCTGCACAGCTTGCCCGCAACATGCGGGTGCGAACTCTGCTGCCTATTCTGAGGAATTTTCTTGCGGCCGTCGTCGCGGTCACCACCGGCATAACGGTTCTTTCCGCTCTCGGGGTCCATGTTGGCCCCCTGATCGCCGGTGCCGGCGTTTTCGGCGTGGCACTTGGGTTCGGTTCCCAAACACTTGTCAAGGACGTTATCAGCGGAATCTTCTACATGATGGATGACGCCTTCAGGGTGGGTGAATACATCCAGAGCGGCAGCTATATGGGAACGGTCGAATCCTTCAGCATTCGCTCCGTCAGGCTTCGCCATCACCGGGGGCCTGTGTTTACCGTACCCTTCGGCTCGCTCGGTGCGGTGCAGAACATGAGTCGCGACTGGGTGATCGACAAGTTCACTATCAACGTCGCCTACGATTCCGATGTCTCCAAAGTGAAGAAGGTGGTGAAGGGTGTCGGGGCCACGCTGCTTGAGGACCCCGAACTCGCACCGCTGATCATCGAAACGGTGAAGATGAAGGGCGTGGAGCAGTTCGGTGACTACGGCATCACGCTGGGCTTCGCCACGACCACTAAGCCTGGTCATCAGACCCAGGTTCGGCGCCGTGCGCAGGCCCTGATCAAGGATGCGTTCAAGACACATGGCATTCACTTCGCTTCGCCGACAGTCCAGGTCGCCGGGGACGAGGCGCAGTCGTCAATGGCGGCTGCAGCCATGACGCGCGACACCATCGCGAAGAAGAACGCCGCCTTGGCGGCGCAACCGGGAGGTGAGGCAGCGGCCGAGTAGCCTGGGCTAGGCAGCACCGTGAAGTTTAGTCCGCAGCGGCGATCTTGGCAGGTCACCGAATCCTTTGGACCGGGCGGACCGAACTCATGCGCCGCGTAAAGCGGCTTCGCCTGAGGGCATCGAGGCGAATGAGCTATCGGTCGCTGCCTTGGTAAACGGTAAGCGGTGCCGTGAGGCCGTCACTTCTTGAAGTTCCAGGGCATCAGAGCATCGAGATCGCTTGATGGTCAACCTGGGGCGATACGTTCAAGTGTTTGCGTCAGCTCAGGTTCGATTCCTTTCAAGGCCAGGGATAAACAATCGAATGCCCGAGGACGTCGTATGTCTCCGATCGTCTCAGTTGAGTGTGAGCGCGACGAGCATCCCACGGCTTTCGTCTGTTGACGGAGGAGGAGCCGTCCGCTGTTTTAGAACTTCTGCTTTGCGCGCTTTGGCATGAAGTAGCTTCGGATATTGACGAGCGCCTCGGCGACGGCAGCAGCATCCTTGTGGGTAGCTGGTCCTTTTGTCTCGCTGAGCTTGCGGATTGGCGCAATGATGTCGCCAGTGACGGCATGACCGCGAACGACGGGCCGCCACAGCTTCGGCGCGAACCCGGTTCCCATCCACGCAACTTAGCTGCTGCGCCACACTCTGGGTCCATCATCAGGCTTCGCCGTCCTGGTCATTCTTGGTCTGAAAAACTCGGATGAGGGTAGAACAATTCGGGTCGCCCGAGTCGAGAAGCTGAACCGGCGAGGTCCAGCCGATGGCGACGCCCATGGCCGTGTCGACAGCCCAACCGGGTTCTTCCCCGGCGCGTTGCAGAAGCCGCCGCCCATGTGAATCGACACACTGCCGCCGCCGCCCGCGCACCCGGTGAACCCCGATTGCGTCAACGACAGTTCCGGCGTGGTGGCCCGGTAATCCCTATGGCAGAACTGCCGCGATCGCCCGGACCAGACGGTCGACATTCTCGATCCGACAAGTCTCGCCCATCAGTCCGATTCGCCAGATGCGCCCCGCGAGCGGCCCGAGTCCGCCGCCGACCTCTATCCTGAATTCGTCGAGCAGGCGTCTGCAGGCGGGCGCGTCCTCCAGGCATTTCAGGAGCCAAACCGTATTCAGCTGCGGCAGCCGGTGCTCCTTGTCGACGACGAAGCCGACTCCCAGCCCTTCTAACCGTTCGACCAGCCGATCATGGGCGGAGCGGTGGCGCGCCCAGGCGGTCTCCAAGCCTTCGCCAAGCAGGCGGGTAAGGCTCTCGTGCAGGCCGTAAAGCACATTGACCGGGGCGGTGTGGTGATAGGATCGAGCACCTTCCCCCTCCCAGTACCCCAGCATAAGACCGAGATCGAGGAACCAGCTCTGGATCGGCGCCTTGCGCGCCTTGACTGCCGCGACGGCGCGATTGGTAAAGGTGATCGGCGCAAGGCCTGGCGGCGCGGACAGACATTTTCTGCGTGCCGGCATAGGCTTCGACGAGAATTCCGGCCTGCATTGAAATCGACGAGGAACAACTTGCCGCGGAGCTCGCTTTCCTGGGGTAGGAGATCTATCAGTGGGAAGAGGCCGACCCACCCCTAAAAGGTGACGGCGTTTGATCGATACAAGGCTTGATCCGGATCGCATTGAGGAGCATGCGACGGCAAGCAGTTTGCACAGGCTCGTTACCGCGCTGGCGGTGCAGTCTCGAAAGGTGTGAGGAAGGGACAGCGGCAGCAGGATCACCGTCCGGCTTGCTCAAGGTTGGATCACTATGAAATCACCATGGAAATTCATTGCCCAACTGACGTCGCGTCGAGCGTCGGCGAAAGCGCAGGACAGTTCGACTGGCAATGACACCGATCCCAAGGCCCTCGAGAGCGAAGTGGAGCATGCGTCCGCACTTCTACCCAGTTCGAAGCTAGTTGATCAAGAGTCGAGTGCATCCGATAAGGCGAAAGGTGGTGACAGTATTGCGCAGGTAATAAGACCGCCGATCGATGATGCACAAGCTCACGCACCGGCGCGTCGTGAAGCTGACTATACGGTTGGCGAACAGCCTTCGTTGGTACGAAAAAACGCGGTAAGCACAAAGTCGCAAACGAAAGCACGCATTAAACGACGGGAACGTGGGGAGAATGCCAACGCGCAGGTGGCTGCACAGATCCCTGTCACCGCAACGGATCATCCAAGCGTGCAACTCCCGTCTTCACGGGATCTGTTCTTTGATGAAGTGGCAATACTCGATGCAGAAATCAAAATGCTGAGGAGTCAGCTCGCTCAAAAGCTTCGTCTGCAGAACGTTCAGCTCAAGAAGATGCTCGAGCGCTTCGATGTTTCGTGAGCGTAGCGACGCTCCGAGTCACGTCATTGAGACGACAGCTCGTAGCCTTTACTCCCCCGTTGATCGGCACACTGCAGGCATAAGCCTAATATCAACCATCCGTAAAGCAGAACTCTTTTGCTTGAGTTGACTCTGTGGTGCTCTCAGCAGAAAACAGGCAATGACCACAGGAGGAAATTGTTGATGGCTGACGAAAGTAACACGGGACCGATTGCTGCAACTGACGCGGCGAACGCAGAAGTGAAAGCACCGACGACCAAGAAGCAGAGGTCGGCACGGCGTCCAAAGACGGCTGCCGAACCAGTGCAAGCTTCATCAAAGGCGTTGGCCGCGAAACCCAGGAGGTATAGCGAACAGGAGAAGAGCGAGAAGCTCAAGCTGATTGAGACGCAAGTCCAAGGCAACAGTACCCTCAAAGACGCTATCAAGAGCGCCGGCATATCGGAGCAAACCTACTATCATTGGAAAGGCGCTGCGAAGGCCGTCAAGCAAAACGACACTAAGGGTATTAAGGGCACCAGGCCCGTGCCGGCCGGCGATGAGTTGGCAGACCTTGTCCAACTCGAAGAGGAGAACCAAAGGCTCCGCAAGCTACTGGCGGAGAAGCTGCGGGCGGAAAACGCCGAACTGCGCAAAAGACTTGAGCTGGATTGACTTAAAATTGCAGGCGTTGGTTCTTCAGCGGCCATCCGGTCCTGCGGTATGCCGGAAACAATTTCTCGATAGACCGGGCATAGCCGCGAATGGGCCCCATGGACGGCTAGTGCCACGCACGTAAGCTGCGAAGTTGGCGACGCGAAGGATGCGGCGCCGCTTCGGGTGCCGGGCAGTTGAAGTGTGCCGGGAGGAGCTGTATTAGTCCGCCAACAGTAGCGCCGATCGGCGTTGTTCTTTTTACGGCACTCAGGGATCGAGAGAGTATATGAAAACGCCACAGCGGAGTTTCGTTGTCGAGTTCAAGTCGGGGCGGCGACAGTCAAAAACTCGGACGAATTCCATCTGGGGGGACACTGACCTTAAGGCAGTGGCCCGCGAAGTAGAAGACAAGGTCCCGCATCTTTTCAAGTCAGATGAAGCACCGGGAACTCCTGAAGCAGATGAAGCGGCTCCAACTGCTCCCGTGACTGCAAATTTCGCGAACGAACCCGCAGGCAATGACATTTCTGACCAAGCAGCGCTAGCGTCGGCCGACGGTATGGAAATTGAAATCGCGAAGCAGCATGAGTCCGATTGCCCGGCTACCGAAGCTGTTGCGCAAGTGCAGGACAGTCAGCAGACATCGCAGCCGACAACAACATCAAAACGCACACCTCGAAAGCGCGTCGGCCGGCGCCCTACCCACGCGACAACGCATAGCTCAATGGCCGCACTCGAGGATCCCAAGACTGCCGCGGATCCGATCTCGTTCGACGAAGTGGCCGCCCTTGATGCTGAAAACAAGCGGCTTAAGCGGCTGTTGGCCGAACAACTTCAGACACAAAACCTGCAGCTCAAGAAGATGCTTGAGCGGTTCGAGGTCACCTGAAGACACCGTGACATGGTTGCGAACGGGTTGGGGGCATAGATGCCGGTAGCTCCGACTCAAGCTTAGCAAAACCAGGCGTTGGTGAGCGGCGCCACACAGGCTTTCAACTGGAGCTTCTAGGATGTAGTCCGGAAGGCCGGGTCTGTCATGCCGCTGCCTCCCATCCGTCCCGGATGTGACGGTATCCATCCCGGTAAACCACTTCGGGCGTCTCGGAGAAATCGCGCCGGACCTTCGTTGCGGCCGCGAGGTCTTTCAATGCGCGGCCGAAGGCCTCGATTGTCAGCCAGCCGTCATAGCCGCTCGCACGGATTTCCTTGAAGGTCTCCGGCCATGGAATGTTGCCGCGGCCCGGCACCCCTCGGTCGTTCTCCGAGATGTGGACATGAACGATGCGGTCCGCATTGCGGGTGAAGGCCCCTACGGGGTCGGCTTCTTCGATATTGCTGTGGAAGGTGTCGTACATGGCGCGAATATTCGGATGCCCGATCGCGTCAATATGGGCAGCAAGGTCGTCCATTGTGTTGACGAGATAACACTCGAAGCGGTTCAGCGCCTCAAGTGCAACGGTGACACCGCGCTGAGCGGCATGATCGCCGATCGTGCGCTGCGAGGAGATGGACCGCCTCAGTTCTGCGGCGGTGGGCCCGGTACCGGAGAACTGGCCGAGCGTAGAATGCAGTGGACCGCTTAACGTGTGCGCGCCGAGGGCGGCCGCGCAGTCGATAGCCCATTGCATGTAAGCGATGCCGCGCTTGCGTGTCGCATTGTCAGGCGAAATCAGGTTCATGGAAGGGGCGCTTATGGCAGACACTGCGGTGCGCTCCAGACCTATGCGATCGAGCAATGCGCCGAGTCGGCGGTACTCGTCCGGAGCGCCCTCGAAGATCGGTATCTCTACCCCGTCGAAGCCGGTCGCCCTGATGTCCCGGAGTAGCTTTTCATGTTTCCGGCCGACGCTCGTCGTCCACAGAAACATGCACATACCGATCTTCATGGTTCCATCCTCCCGTTTCTCACTGCCGCGGTAACGCCTCCCCACGCCGATCGCAATCTGGTAATACCAAATGCGGCGATCTGGTCAAGCTAGCAACGTCAATCATTTCGGACAGAAGTGCCGCGATACGCTGCACACTTCTCCAAAAGCCCGGAAATGCGAGGATACGTATGCGGCTTGCCGGCAGAGGGAATTTGGGATAGACCTTCTATGAAGCACAATTGGCCCAACCAGAATAGGTTCGGTCGGAGTGGAGGAGATGCCCCGGCACCCTCGAGTGCCGCGGCAGTAACGATGGGTTTTGGGAGGACGTTTATGCACCTTTCGACGCACAACTGGATGCGGGCGGAGCCTCTCGCCGTCACGGTGAAACGCATAAAGAAGTACGGCTACGAGAGCATCGAGATTTCAGGCGAGCCGGCCCAGTATGACATCAAGGCCACGCGCGCACTGCTCAAAGAACACGGCATTCGCTGCTGGGGCGCGGTGACGCTAACGCTCGGCGGGCGCAACCTCGCAGCCAAGGATGAGGGCCAGCGGGCAAAGTCGGTGGATTACGTGAAGAGTGTTATAACGATGGTGAGTGAGCTCGAAGGCGAGATCGTCACCCTTGTACCTGCGACCGTCGGCAAGGTTGTTCCGGATGGCACCGAGGAGGAAGAATGGCAGTGGGTCGTGGATGCGACGAAGGAGTGCTTCGCTCACGCCCGGGGAAAGGGCGTCCGGCTGGCGATTGAACCGCTCAACCGGTTCGAGACGTATCTCTTCAACCGCGCTGCCCAAGCGCTCGCGCTAGCCGACGCAGTTGATCCCGATTGCGGCGTTTGCCTCGATGCTTTTCACCTCAACATCGAGGAGGAGGACATATACGACGCGATCAGGCTTGCGGGAAACCGGCTTTTCGATTTCCATGTGGCGGACAACAACCGCTTTGCGGCGGGCCTCGGTCATCTCGACTGGCCGAAGATCGTCGCCACTTTGAAAGAGATCGGATACGACGGCGCGCTCACCAATGAGTTCGTGGCTCCGGTAGACCGCACGCCAGCGGCGAAATACCGCGATATGGTCGAGCGCAATCCGGTCGATATCCCCCGGAGCAGCTCAAATTCATCCAGGACCACGGATCGAGCTTGCTGACCGAGAAGTTCTACGATGACCAGATGCGGATCACCGCAGAGACCATCCTGCCGCTGATCAAGTGAGGGACGGGCCCGAGTATGCCCTGCGGCCGGCGTGCTGCGGGGTTGGGAGGCGAAATGCGTATCAAGACCGTCCAAGCCTGGTGGGTTCGCATACCTATCGAAGCCAATCGGCAGCATCGCAGCGATTTTGGTCGCCTGACAACCTTCGACGCGGCGATCCTGCGCATAGAAACAGATGACGGGATCGTGGGGTGGGGTGAGGGCAAGAATGCTGCGGGCAGCGCGGGTACTTACGGCACCCTCGTGCACATGCTCAACTATGAGGTGGGTCCGAGGCTCGTCGGTCGCGACGCCGCCGATATCTCCGCCATCTGGGAGATGCTCTACAATGGCGTGCGCCACGAAACGGCGGCGATGTCAGGTCATGCTATGCCGGAGCTCTCACGCAGGGGCCTCTCGATTGCCGCGATCAGTGCCGTCGACATCGCATTGTGGGACATCCTTGGCAAATCGCTGGGCGTGCCGGTATGGAAGCTGCTCGGCGGGCGTAAAGCGGATCGGCTGCCTGCTTATGCTTCCGGCGGGTGGGAAAGTGCCGAAAAGATCGGCGCCCAACTGGAGTCCTACCTTGCCAGTGGCGGTTTCAAGGCGGTCAAGATGAGGGTCGGCGCGATGGACCGCGCACCGCATATCTCGGCGGCCCGCGTGCGTGCTGCCCGCAAGGCGCTTGGCCCCTCGGTGGATATCATGGTCGATGCGCATGGCACCTATACGGTTGCCGACGCGAAACGTTTCATACAGCTCGTCCGGGATTGCGATCTTGCCTGGTTCGAGGAGCCGGTGATCGCAGACGATAAGGCCGGCATGGCGGAAGTGCGCGCCGCTGGAAACGTTCCGATCGCAGCCGGCGAGAGCGAGGCCACTCGCTTCGCTTTCCGCGACCTTGCGGTGCTGCGATCAGCCGATATTTTCCAGCCCGATCCGGCGTTCTGCGGCGGCATTACGGAGGCCATGCGCATCGGCGCGATCGCCAGTGCCTTCAACCTCCGTCTTGCCCCGCATTTGTGGGCCGGTGCCCCGTGCTTCTTCGCTGGTCTGCACATCTGCGCAGCCTCCCCGGCAAGCTTCGTCATCGAATACTCGGTCGGCGCGAATCCGATGATCCACGACCTCGTCGAGGAGACTGTCGCCGTGAGAGACGGGATGCTAGAGATTCCCGATAAACCCGGCTTGGGATTTACGATAAATGAGCGCGTCCTGGAGACTCATGCGCAAAGACTGTAATCATGAAAGAAAACAATCTGCTTTCGGACCTGGCGGCCCATCTATTTTCAACTTCGAGCGACAGTGGACGAACTCCCTCGGAGCGGGAGCTCGCCGAGCACTTCGCCGTCAGCCGGGGGCAGCTTCGGGAGGCTCTGGCAATCCTGGAAGCCATGCGCATTGTGGAGCGTCGGCCAAAGTCGGGTATCTATCTGACGACGACGGAGGCGAGTGTCGAGGCCATAGCACTCTTCGCGCGCGCTGGCGTGCCACTCGACCCGATCGTGATCTACGAGACGGTGGAACTCCGCAAGATCCATGAAATCAAGGCTGCGGAGCTCGCCTGCGCGCGGGCGACTGAGGAGAACTACGAACGGCTGCGCGTAATTCTCGCCGCTTCCGAAGCGAAGATCGCTGCAGGCGAGGGCCTCGCTCGCGAAGACCGGGATTTTCATCTGGAGATCGTGCGGGCGACGAAGAACAGCGTGTTCCACCGGATCTGCAGCGTCTATTACACGATGGGCGAACAGCGACTGCCTATCTACTTCGCTGATATCGCCCGCAGCCGTCGCTCGCATGAAGAACATATCCGTATCTACGAGGCGCTGCTCGCACGCGACGGCAATCTCGCCCAAGCTTTGATGAACGCGCATCTTCAGGGCGCGGAAAGCTACTGGAAGGGCCTCATCGGGGGACCTGCGACAGCCGCGGAGTAGTCCCCGGTCGGCAAAGAGGAGGCCGATGAGTTTCATTTTCTCGACCCACCGCCTGCACCCCGACGCCGAAGATATGCTGAAGGCGGCGGGTGATCTCCGCGTCGCATCCGCCCCCGATCCCGAGACGTTGCTTCATGAAGGTGAGGGTGCGGAGATTGTCATCGTGCGTGCGCCGATACCGCCGGCCTTCTTCGAAAATGTACCGGCCCTGCGCGCCGTAGTCCGGCACGGTGCGGGGCTCGACATGATTCCCTATGACGCGGCCACGGCAGCCGGTGTGCTTATCGCCAACGTGCCGGCCGTCAACGCACCGACTGTTGCGGAGCACGTCTTCATGGTGACGCTTGCGCTGCTGCGCCAGTTCCGTCCTATGGACCGCGATGTCAGGAACATGGGTTGGAGTGCTGGGCGAGCCCACTGCGACCGAGCACTTGATCTCGCCGGCCGCATCATGGGCGTCATCGGCATGGGCAATGTGGGAAAGGCGGTCTTCCGGATCGCGAAGTACGGGTTCCAGCTGGAGATCGTTGCGAACAGCCGCTCGCCCGAAAGCCTGCCGAACGGTGTCCGGTTTCTCTCGGTCGACGATCTGGTTTCGACGGCTGATATCGTCGTTCTCTGTTGCCCGCTCACGCCCGAGACGACCGGGCTTTTAAGCCGCGAGCGAATTGCGCGCATGAAGCCGGGCGCGATCGTCGTCAACGTGTCGCGCGGTCCGGTCGTGGATGATGGTGCGTTGATCGAGGCGCTCGAGATGGGGCGTATCGGCGGCGCTGCCCTTGACGTGTTCTCTACACAGCCCCTGGCGCCCGAGCATCCCTACTTTCGACAGGACAATGTGATCGTGACGCCTCATGTCGCTGGCATTACAGAGCAAAGCATGATGCGCATGGGAATAGGAGCAGCGGCCGAAGCGATCCGCGTCATGGAAGGGGGATTGCCCGTTAATCTCCGCAACCCTGAGGTCGTGGAACACTACAGGCGGCGGTTCCCGGCATAGTGCTTCGTCCATCCGGATGGACGCGTCCTGGTGGTCATGTGAATGACGGGAAAACAGGCGGGAAGTCACGACCAGGATGGAATCGGTTTTGTCGTTAATGACGCCTCAGCCAGCATGGCGCAGGCTCATCCCGCTTCCGCCGTCGAAGAGCACGACTTTTTCCGGATTCCAGGAGAAGCGAACAACCTCCTCGATCTCGAGGTCGGCCTGAGCTGGCACCGTCGCCTGCAAGAAGTGGTTGCCTGTACGAAGCGTGACGATCTTTTCGACGCCATGGTTCTCGACGTCGTGCACGCGGGCCTCGCCGGGTGCGCCGCTTTCGAGGAAGAGATCCTCAGGGCGGATGCCGAAGGTCAGGGGCCGTCCGTCAAGCGCAGCGCCGACCGCGGCGTCAAAAGGCAAGCGGTAGCCTTCGTCTGCGATAGCCTCGCTGGCCGCGAGCTTGCCGGAGATCAGGTTCATCGGCGGCGATCCGACTGCACGTGCAACGAACGTGTTGACTGGATTGCGATAGATTTCCTGCGGGGTGCCTGTCTGAACGAGCTGGCCATTGTTAAGTACGCCAATCCTGTCGCCCATCGACATGGCTTCGATCTGATCGTGGGTGACGAAGAGAAAGGTCGCGCCGAGATTCATCTGAAGGTTCTTGAGTTCAGTGCGCAGCGCTTCGCGCAGTTTGGCGTCGAGGGCGGAAAGGGGCTCGTCCATCAGAAAGACGCGCGGCTTGCGCACGATGGCTCGGCCGATGGACACGCGCTGCATCTCGCCACCCGATAGGCGGTCCGTCTTGCGGTCGAGCAGATGCTCGATGCGGAGCGTCCTCGCGACACGGGCGACACGCTCCTTGATCTCGACCGGTTCGACACGCCGGATGCGAGATTTCAGCGGAAATTCGAGATTCTCGCGGACGGTATAGCGGGGATAGAGCGAATACTGCTGCAGCACGAGCGCCACGTCGCGCTCGGCGGCGCCCCAGTCGGCGACATCCTCACCGTCGATGAAGATCTGTCCGCCCGTCGGCTTTTCGAGCCCGGCAATCAGCCTGAGGGTCGTCGTCTTGCCGGCGCCCGTCTCGCCGAGCAGCACGAAAAACTCTCCGTCGGCAATTTCGAAACTGAGATCCCTCAGGGCGGTGTGGGTACCGAAGGTCTTGGTGATGCCTTTGAGTTCGATATGCGCCATCAGAGCCTGATCCCGAAAGATGTGCCAGTCGAGCTGTCGAAGAAATGCGCCTGAGCCGGATCTATGCGAGCCCAGACGGCCTCGCCGGGCCGGGGTACGAAACCACTTTTTGTCCGCGCGCGTAGCATCTGATCGCCCACCTGCAGGTCTATGATGTCATGCGAGCCGAGCGGTTCGATGATATGGGCCTCGACGGGCACGAAGCCCTCACGTGCTTCCCTCGACACGAGAACCCCTTCAGGTCGTACGCCGAGGGTGAGATTTCCGTTTGGAGCCCCAGCGACAGCGAGCTGGGCCGTGAGATTCGACGGAAAATCGAAGGACGTTGGAGCACCTCCCACCACGACGCGCGCATGCCCCGCGTCCTCGCAAACCGTCACGTCAGACATGTTCATTACCGGACTCCCGACAAACTGCGCGACGAACATGTTGGCAGGACGAGCGTAGACCTCGTGAGGGCTGCCGACTTGCTGCAGCACACCTTCGTGCATGACGACAATGCGATCGGCGAGGGACATCGCTTCGACCTGGTCATGGGTGACGTAGATCGTTGTCGAGCCCTGTTTGATGTGAAGTCGCTTGATTTCAGCGCGCATCTCTTCGCGGAGCTTCGCGTCAAGCGCCCCGATCGGCTCATCCATAAGCATCGCCTTGGGACGCCGGACGAGTGCCCGACCGATCGCCACGCGCTGCATGTCGCCGCCGGAAAGAGCGGAGGGTTTTTTGGTGAGCAGATGGGTGATCTGGAGCGTTTTTGCAACCGCCTGAACCTCGCGCTCGATGTCCGTAGGGTTGCCGCGCGTGGCGCGGAGCGGGAAGGCGATATTCTCGAAGACCGTCATGTGCGGGTAGAGCGAGAAGGACTGGAACACAAAGGCGATGTCTCGGTGCGACGCCTTTATGTGCTGCACCGGCTGACCGTCTATGAGGATGTCGCCTTCATCGATCGTTTCGAGCCCGGCGATCGCGCGTAGAGTGGTCGTCTTGCCGCAGCCGGACTGGCCAAGCAGAACAATGAACTCGTTGTCGGCGATGGTGAGATTGAGGTCCTTGATGACCTGAACGGCACCAAAGTGCTTCTCAATCCCGCGTAATTCAATCTGCGTCATGGCCTGCTCTCGTCAGCATTCTGTTCCGGCGGTACCTTCGACGTGATCATGAAGGCAATCAGTCCAACTAACGTCATCGTCAGTCCATAGCGATGAAGGAACAGGTTCCACGGCTGGCACAGCGCGATGATCCCGAATATCATCAGGAGCTGCGCGCCTGGCGCGAGATACTTCTGATTTATGGCACGAAACGTCATTTGCGGATCGCTCCGAAGCTCATGCCGCGCAGGAGATGGTTCCTGAGCAGGAAGGTGAAGATTGCGACCGGTAACAGGAACAGGAAGGTACCTGCCGCGATGACTGTCCAATCCGGAAGGCCAGAGCCGACCTGGCTTGGGATGAAGGGCGGTGCCGTTTGCGCGCGCCGGTTCGTCATGATCAGCGCGAAAGCATATTCATTCCACGCTGTGATGAAGCAAAAGACGGCGGTCGCGGCGATCCCTGTGGCGGCCTCTGGCAGGACAATCTTGAAGAAGGCTTCCAAGCGCGTGTAGCCGTCGACGAGCGCCGCTTCCTCGTATTCCTTCGGAATCTCGTCGATGAAGCCCTTCATCAGCCAGACCGAGAAGGACAGATTGAAGGCGGTGTAGAGGATGATAAGACCCCAGTGAGTGTCGTTCAGCCCGACAGCCCGGTACATCAGGAACATGGGGATCGCCACGACCACGGGCGGCAGCATGCGTGTCGATAAAATGAAGAACAACAGGTCCGCTTCGCCCTTCACTTTGAAACGCGAGAAGCCGTAAGCCGTGAAGGTGCCCATGCCGACGGCGAGCACCGTAGAGGTGATCGCCACGATGAGCGAATTCATGAAGCGGTTGGGGTAGCCGGATAACTGCACCTCACCGCGTCCCGAACGCACGACCTTTTCCCCCGTCGAAGACCAGCCGTTCCCACCAGGGAGCGGCAGCATAGTCTTCGGGATCCGGTGCTGACCGCAACTGAGAGCGCTTGGTGAAGAGCTTGACGAACGGCGAGATCTCCGGCTCGAATATGACCGTCGGGGGGATGGTCGTCGCGAGGTTGCGCGGCTTGAAGGCCGTAGACGTGATCCAATAGATCGGTGCGAGAAACAGCAGCGTGATTACGAGCACGGCGGCGATCGCTACCCGGTTCAGCGCGCGCTCGGAGCGAGTCTGGACAGCCGCCATCTCAGCGCTCCTTCACCCTGTTGAGATATTTGACGTAAATGTTGGTGATCGCGAGCACCATGATCAGCACTATGTAGGCGAGTGCGCAGGACCGCCCGGTCTGCCATTCCTGAAACGCCATCTTGTAGAGGCGGATTGAGATCACCTCCGTGGTCGGTTGGCTGGTGAGAATGTAGGCGAGATCAAAAGTCTTGAAAGCCTCCATCGTGCGAAAGATGATTGCGATCATGAGTATCGGCGCAACGAGCGGCAGAGTGATACGGAAGAACGTGTAGAACGGTCCCGCTCGGTCAATGGCAGCCGCCTCGTAAAGGTGCCTCGGTACGGCCGAGAGGCCTGCGAGCGAGAGCAACATCACGAAGGGTGACCACATCCAGATGTCGGTGATGGCGACAGCGTAGAGTGCCATTTCGGGATTCGCCAGCCACTCGAAAGAGCCGAGGCCGAGCGCGTAGTTGATGATGCCGAAGGAAGGATCGTAGAGCAGCTTCCAGAAGAGCCCGACCACCGCCATCGACAACATCATCGGCAGCAGAAGCAGGGTCGTAATGAGACCCTTGAAGGGGATTTCACGGTTGAGCAGCATCGCCGTGCCAAAACCGACGGCAACCTGACCGGCAACCGACACGATCACGTATTTCGCCGTAATTGCGAAGTTCGCCCAGATGAAGGGGTCGTTCAACAGTTCCCGGTAGTTCTGCAGGCCGACGAAGGTGGCCGGCGCGTTCGTCGAAGCACGAAAGTCGGTGAACGAATAGCCGAGCGAGTAGATCAACGGGAAGATGTTGAAGACGATCAGGAACAGGATCGTCGGAATAATGAAAAGATTGCGAATTTTGATGTCGCTCAAGCCGCGCGAAGCAGCGCGCGACTTCGAATCCAACGATGTCATAACCACGGTGGCCAATGTGCTCCTCCTCCCAGAGCCGACGCCGGGCGCACTTGCGCCATCTGTTGCGTATTGCCTGAGCGCGGCGCCGCGTCCGGCGCGAGCCCTGTCCGGTGCCAAGTTGAAGAGCGGGAGGGAGCCGGGCACCCACCCGCGTGTCGTTCGTTATTGGCGGCCGTACTTCTTGAAGGTCGCGTTCCAGTCCTTGGCGAGAGCGTCGAGTGCCTCTTTCGCTGTACCCTGGCCGGCCGTCACATAGGGATAAATGCGTTGGTTCATCTGGATCAGCAGCTCGGCATATTCGGGCGTTGCCCAGAAGTCCTTCACTCTGAACATGGTCTCGTAGAATGCCTTGTTGTAGGGCGTGGCGTTTTGGAACTCTTCGGACTCCAATACCTTAGCGCTTGCCGTGTAACCGCCGAGCTCGGCCCAGCGCTTCTGTGTCTCGTCCTTGACGAACCACTCAAGGAATTTCATCGCCTCTTCCTTGTTCTCCGAATAGGAGACGATGGAGATGCCCTGGCCTCCGAGAGCGGCATACTGGTCGCCCTCCGGGCCGGCCGGGTTGGCAAAGAAGCCGGTGACCTTCGCGTTCGGGTTTGATGCTTCGTTGACCAGCGCCGGGAAGAAGGCGAAGTAGTTCATGCTCATCGCCGCCAGATTTTCGGTGATCGCCTGGTTGTTCTCGACGAAGAAGGACTTGGCCCAGCCAGGAGGGGTGAACCCGTAAAGCTCGCGGTAGGCTTCCAAAGCCTTGACGTTCTTCTCCGAGTTGATGATCCCGTCGACCTTGTAAGTGCTGTAGTCTCCGAGTTCTCCTCCGAAAGAGAAGATGGCGTTCTCTACGCCCATAACGAGGCCGTCATAGGAGTTGTCGGTGTAGATCGCGATGCCGTAGCGCTTCTGGTCCGGACGATGGAAGAACTCGGCGATGTCGCGCAACTGCTTCCAGTCCTTGGGCGGAGCGAGGTCATAGCCATACTTCGCCTTGAAGGCTTCCATCTCCTTTGGGTCCTCGAACCAGTCCTTGCGGTATGACCACCCGACAGCGTCGCCCTCAGCAGGGATCGACCAGTACTTGCCGGAGTTCGCAGGATACTCCGAGTAGTACTTCACCGTGGCTGGAGCCATCACCTCGTTTAGCTTGTGCTGGTTGAAGAACTCGGTGAGGTCGACGTAGTGGCCGGCCTCCGATGCGGCGCCGATCCACTGTGAGTCGCCGACGACCATGTCATAGGCCGAGCCCTTGGCGTTGAATTCGGTAAAGGCCTTCGTTTGAAAGTCCGCCCATGGAGTCGTTTCGACCGTGACCTTCACGCCGGTCTCGGCCTCGTATTCGTTTACAAGCTCCTGGAGATAATTGGCCGGGTCCCATTCGGCCCAGAAAATCGTCAGTTCTTGTGATTGCGCGGAAGTCCCGCAGGCGAACATAAAGCTGATACCAGCCACCAGACCGGCCACTGTCTTGCGCATAATATTCCTCCCCTTTTTGTGCACCCCGCCCCGCCTTTTCCACGGCGGTTCGTCTGTCAAATCCTCCTGATTGACGCTTCTGCGGCGGGTCCTCCTCCGACCCATGCGGCCTGGGACAGATATCAAGCCCAAGCAAACGCAGCACCAATCTGGTAGTACCAAATCTAACGAGCGTCAAGGTTACTGTCCTCGCCATTGCCGCAGGCCACCGCTCGCAATGCCGGTAGTGTCACGGAATTAAACCTGCATGCCTTACCCCCAGTTCAACCAGGAATGAGTTGTCCATAAGTCGTCATGCACGCGCATTATCTAAATTGGTCAAACCAGTTCCTCGAGTCGACGAGAATGCGCGAGATCATGTCGCGGATTGCGCATCGCGGACCGCCGCCTCGACCAAGGCTGCCGCCGCCCATTCTGCAACCGCTTGTGCACGTTCGGACGAGAGGCCCCAAATATCCTTAAGCACGACCAGCACCTCGACACCGAAAACAAGCGAGAGCGCCTGAGCCAACTGCTCGCGGGCCTCAGCCGGCACCTTGCCCTCGAGTGGCACGGTGACTTGTCGAAGGAGCTCGACGCGGTGCCCTCGCGTGAGCTGTGGTTCGTTACCAAGCGTGCCTGCCTGCCGCTGCGCCCACTGATCGAGCGAGAGCTTCAGTGCAGCCTTGAACGTCGCTTCGAACTCGTCGATGCGCGGCATGGCAGTTGCGAGCAGATCCCCAACGCGGGTGAGCGCATCGGGCGCCTCGGATCTCCAATCGAGGATCGGGCCGAGCGCCTCGTGCACCACCGCATGAACCAGCGCCGCCTGGCTCGGAAAGTATCGGTAGGCAGTGGCGCGCGAAACTTCGGCGGCTTCCGCGACCTCACTCACCGAGGGGGTTATACCGGACTGCATCAACCGTGTGGCGGTATCCAACATGAGTTTGCGTGTGCGGGCTCGGGGACCGCGTTCGGCGTGTGTGGCGGATTCGCTCTGTTGACGTGAGACATCCATATCTTTACGATACGCGCATCTCATAATTTTGCAAGTGTCGGCAAACCGGTCGGCATGAGGCGGCTTTCAAGGCAGAGGAGGGCCAGGGTCGCCGGGGAGGAGAGATGAAGCACATCTACGTCGTCGGCACGGCCGACACGAAGGGGGAGGAACTCGTTTATCTTGCGTCCTGCGTCGAGGCCGCGGGCGGCCAGCCTGTTTTGGTCGATGTTGGAACGCGTCGCCCCAAGGTTATGGTCGACATTTCCGCCGAAACCGTGGCCGCGGCCCATCCGGGCGGTGTCGCCGCGGTGCTTTCCGGCGACGACCGGGGAACAGCGATCGCTGCGATGGCCGAGGCCTTTGCGAGGTTCCTTCCCGCCCGGGACGACGTCGCCGGCGTTGTGGGCATGGGTGGCGGCGGCGGGACGTCAATCATCACCGCCGGCATGCGCAGGCTGCCGCTCGGGCTACCGAAGGTCATGGTCTCCACGCTCGCGTCCGGCGACGTGGCACCTTATGTTGACGTCTCAGACATCATCATGATGCCGTCGGTTACCGACATGGCCGGGCTCAACCGCGTGAGCCGCGTGATCCTGAAAAATGCGGCCGAGGCGATTACCGCCATGGCGAACAGGCCGGCAGACGAAACGGCCGCGAAGCCCGCTCTCGGCCTGACCATGTTCGGCGTGACGACGCCCTGTGTGACTGCGATCGTTGAACAATTGAAGGCCGACCATGACTGTTTGGTTTTCCACGCCACAGGCACCGGTGGACGAGCAATGGAGAAGCTTGCCGACAGCGGGCTTCTATCGGGTGTGCTCGACATCACGACGACGGAGGTGTGCGATCTTCTCTTCGGCGGCGTGTTGCCGGCGACCGAGGATCGTTTCGGCGCAATTGCGCGCACCGAATTGCCCTATGTCGGCTCCGTCGGGGCTTTGGATATGGTCAATTTCTGGGCGCCAGAGACGGTGCCGGAGCGATATTCCGGCCGGCTCTTGTACCGCCACAATCCAAACGTCACGCTCATGCGCACGACTCCGGAGGAATGCGCCGCGATCGGAAGATGGATTGGCGCAAAGCTGAACCTCTGCAGCGGACCTCTCCGGTTCCTGATCCCGGAGCGAGGCGTGTCGGCACTGGATATCGAGGGCGGCGCCTTCTTCGATCCTGCGGCGGATGCGGCGCTCTTCGAGGCATTGGAAGCCACCGTCGATAGAAATGACCGGCGCCGCATCGAACGCCTTCCGCTCCACATCAACGATCCGCAGTTCGCCGAGGCCGCAGTCGGCGCGTACCGAGACATTGCCAACTCTGAAAGAGACACCGATGCCACTAATCCCCCGCAAGACCATTCTTGAAAAGTTCCACGGCATGATCGCCGCCGGCAAGCCAATCATCGGAGGTGGGGCCGGAACGGGGATTTCGGCCAAGGCCGAGGAGGCCGGGGGCATCGACCTCATCATCATCTATAATTCCGGCCGTTATCGAATGGCGGGCCGCGGCTCGGCGGCCGGTCTGCTCGCCTATGGAAATGCCAATGAGATCGTGAAGGAAATGGCCTTGGAGGTGCTGCCGGTCGTTAGGGCGACACCGGTACTCGCCGGCGTCAATGGCACCGACCCATTCGTTTTCATGCCTCAGTTTCTCGCGGAACTGAAGGCCATGGGCTTTTCCGGCGTACAGAATTTCCCCACCATTGGCCTCTTCGATGGACGGATGCGGCGGAGCTTCGAGGAGACCGGGATGGGCTATGGTCTCGAGGTGGAAATGATCGCCGAGGCCCACCGGCTCGACCTGCTGACGACACCCTATGTCTTCAACGAGGAAGAAGCGATCGCGATGACCAAGGCGGGTGCAGACATCGTCGTCGCTCATATGGGCGTTACCACGGGAGGTGCGATCGGCGCCACTTCCGCGATCTCGCTCGACGACTGCGCGAGCGAAATCGACGCGATAGCGGCTGCCGCGCGCTCGGTACGCAAGGACGTCATTGTGCTCTGCCACGGGGGGCCGATTTCAATGCCGGAGGACGCACGCTACATCCTCGATCGTTGCCCAGGCTGCAATGGCTTTTATGGCGCAAGTTCCATGGAACGCCTGCCTGCCGAGGTGGCGATCCGCAAGCAGACGGAAGAGTTCAAGGCGCTTGCCATCAGTACGGTGGTCTGAGGCGAGCAGGATGCGGAGGAGGCCGCGGCATGGCAAAGAACAACTATTTTCTCTACCCGATTGATGTTGACAGCTTCGGCTTCGACTGGGGTCGGCTTGCGCTGACGGTCGCGCCGGAGGTGAACGGGGCGGAGCGCTTCTCGGGTGGTGTGGTCGATTTGCCGAGCGGCCAGGGGCATGCGCGTCACAATCATCCGGGAGCCGAAGAGATCATTTTCGTCATCTCGGGAGAGGGGGAGCAGATGGTGGAGGACGAGAACGGCGATCCGGTGACGCGGAGCGTTGGACCCGGTTGCACTATCTATGTACCGGAAAGCCGGTTCCACTCCACAAGGAACACGGGTCCCGGCCCGATGCAGCTTTTCGTGGTCTATTCACCGGCAGGCCCTGAGCGTGCGCTTCGGGATCTGCCGGATTTCCGTCTAATCCCGCCCGGTACTTAAGGGCGCACGACAACGGCTTTGTGGGAGAAATTCCGTGGATATCAGCCCAAGACAAGCGCTAGCGGCGGGGCCCCCCTTCGATGCGGCGAAACTCGACAAGCTCATGGAGGAGGCGGGCATCGACGTTCTGCTCGCCACATCCAAGCACAGCACGCAGTACCTGCTGGGCGGTTACAAGTTCATCTTCTTCGCCGCAATGGATGCGATTGGCCACAGCCGCTATCTGCCAATCGTCGTTTATGAGAAGGGCTCCCCCGATCACTCGGCGTATATTGGCAACCGCATGGAAGGGGGAGAACACCAGAACAACCCTTTCTGGACACCCGCCGTTCATACGGCGACCTGGGGTACACTCGACGCAGCAGCGCTTGCGGTCGAGCATCTGAGAAAGATCGGTAAGTCGGGTGCTCGCATCGGCATCGAACCGCCCTTCCTGCCGGCTGATGCGCGGGATCTATTGGCTTCTCGCCTTGAAGGTGCGCGTTTCGTGGAGGCGACGCATACGCTCGAGCGACTGCGCTCGATCAAGACACCGCAAGAGCTGGAGAAGCTCAAGGTTGCCTCCGAACTGATCACCGATTCCATGCTCGCCACCATCGCGGCTGCACGAGAGGGATCCACCAAGGGCGAGATCATCGAACGACTCAGGCGAGAAGAGACCAATCGCGGGCTGCATTTCGAGTATTGCCTGCTGACCCTGGGTGCTAGTCACAACCGTGCGGCCTCGCCGCAGGCATGGGCGAAGGGTGAGGTGCTTTCGATTGATTCGGGTGGCAATTACCAGGGCTATATCGGTGACCTTTGCCGAATGGGCGTGCTCGGCGAGCCCGATGCGGAGCTCGAGGACTTGCTAGCTGAAGTCGATGCGATCCAGCAGGCAGCCTTTGCCAGGATCAAGGCCGGGGCGAGAGGCAGTGAGATGATTGCTTCGGCGGAAGAGGTTTTGAGAAGCTCGCCTTCGGCCGACTTTACCGACTTCTTCTGCCACGGCATGGGGCTCATCAGCCACGAAGCACCATTCCTGATGACCAACCACCCCGTCGCTTATGAAGGCGTAGATGCGGATCGGCCCCTGGAGGCAGGCATGGTCATTTCCGTCGAGACGACGATGCTTCATCCGCAACGCGGTTTCATCAAGCTCGAGGATACGCTCGCCGTCACGAAGGAGGGATACGACATGTTTGGCAACAGAGGCCGCGGTTGGAACCCTGGGGCGGTTTAGCGAGCGGCGAACTGCTGCGAAAGAAGGGCACACGAATCGTAGCAGAGGCGCGATCTTGGCGCCTCTATCTTCCGTTCTGCGTGTCTTTATTCAGCCGCTCCGATCTTGGCGGACTTAAGCTGCAGTTCACGACGCGAGCATGCCCAGGATTCGCCGCCTGGATTGGCCTCGACTTGCGGCTTACGATTTTGGTGTGACGCTGTCAGGTGGCTCCACACAAGCCGTCGGGCTTCGTCTACCCGGCGACCTTGATGAGTGCGCGCTTCATAGCTGCTAGGAAGAGGTCTACGTGCTCGGCTTTGCAAACCAGTGGAGGGCGCACCTTGAGCGCATCCTCATTGGCTCCTGTCGTGCTGATAAGCACGCCATCATCCCGCATTGCATTCACCACGTCCAAAGCCATTGCACGCCGGCGCGGGGCCGGTATGCCTTCGGACCCAATGTCTACGCCAAAGAAGAGACCGGCATTGCGGATTGCACGAACGCCCGTATGCTGCTTTGCCATCTCCGTCAGCCCGGCTCGAAGCCGCTGGCTCATGGCAAGCGCATTTTCAGGGATTTGGTCACGTTGCAGGATCGTCAGCACGGCGTCCGCCGTCGCTATTCCAACCGTGTTTCCAGCAAAGGTGTTCGAGTAGCGAGCGGTTGCACCAAAGCGCTCCATTGGGGCTTTGCGACCAACGACCGCGCCAATTGGAAACCCGTTACCCATGGGCTTGCCGAGGGTTACAAGATCCGGAACGATCCCGTGACGCTCGAAGCCCCACATATGAGCGCCAGTTCGCCCGAAGCCCGGCTGTACTTCGTCGGCGATGACGAGGCCGCCTGCGTCCCGTGCCGCTGCAGCTCCGCCGGCAACGAAGCCGGGAGGATCTACCCATACGCCGTCGCTGGAAAAAATACTGTCGATAAGCAGGGCCGCAACGCCTATGCCACGACGGTTCAGATCCGAAATGGCTGAACGGATCTGTGCCTCGAAAAAGTCCGCAGCCTGGGATTCTGGCACGCCCGCTGTACCCGGAAGCGGTACCATGCGCACGAATGGGCTGAGCTTGACGGCATCACCCAAGTTTGGCGAAACCGCGGCGACGGCCGCGCTCGTGCCGTGATAGGCATAAGAGGAAACGATCACGCCTTCGCCGCCGCTCACAAGTCGTGCTATACGCAGGGCCAGATCGTTGGATTCACTCCCCGTGCAAGTAAAGACCACCCGGTCTAGCTCCTCGGGGAAGGTATCAACCAACCGCTCGGCATAGTTGACAAGTCTTGGTTCTAGATAACGCGTATTAGCGCTTATTCGGGCCGCTTGCTCGGCCATTGCCGCGTTTACTTCCGGGTGGCAATGGCCGAGGGAAGGAACGTTATTGTAGAAGTCAAGATAGGCTCGCCCGTCGGGATCGTAGAGCCACATGCCTTCGCCGCGAACGAAGTGCACGGGCCGTCGGTACTGCAGTCGATAGGATGCTCCCAGAACTGCATCACGACGGGCAATCAGCTCGGCCTCGCGCACTGGGAGATCAGACTCGCCGGGTCTGTAGCGATTGGGCATAAGGTCTGTGGACATGTGCTCCTGCCTGTCTAAGAGTTACGGCGATGGCTGTGACGCTGCCGCGAGGACTGCGGCCTCACCTGATGCAGTGGAAAGAGGCGCCAGGATAGTTAGCCCGCGCTCGGCACGAGCCACATTCTTTTTGATGTATTGCGCGTCGGCCGGAAACAGGTGGGAACGCCAGTAATTGACCAGTATCAGTGCGCTTTGTCGTGCGCGCATGAGTCCAATCAGCAGTCTTGCTTCCAAGGCGGAAAGTGGGACGACCGCGGCATAGCCCGAAATGAGATGTTCGGCTCCGCCCAAAGGAAGCGCCGGATCTGTCACGAGGTGACTCGCCGCGATAGCCAGGTCCTGTATCCTGGGACTCCAGCAGCCATCGCCGAAATCGATGAAACCCAAGCCGTGGGGGGTAACAATTGTGTTGAACGGGCTCGGATCGTTGTGCGCGACCTGCCACTCCAAGTTCGAGATCTGCGGCTCGACGAACCTCATGTACTCCGCCATTGCGGTCCGAACGCTTTCGGCAACGCTGCCAGAAGGTAGGTGTTCCTCCAGTTCCATCAATCGCGACCAGCACCCTACATGCCAGAGAATGGGGCGGTGGGCTGCGGGTATATTGACTTGCGTAAGGGCTAGGTCCATCTGGCCGAGGGCGTTACCGGTTCGAAAGAGGAGATCAGGAGTGGGCGTCTCCTGGTGCAGAGACACGCCCTCGATTCGGGTCTGCAGGTAACCACTTAGACCCTCTTCCTCAAACATCAACGCGCCGCCACTGGTAGGGATCACTGTGGGTGCAGCAAATCCCACGCTTCCTTGCAGTGCAGCCAAAGCGGCAGTTTGGAAACGGAAGCTGTCGACCGCCTCTTGTCGTGCCGACGTCTTCAGGATGAATTGGCGGCCGTCGAACAGGGAGACCTCTACAGTGCGCTCGACCTCGGAGGATAAGACCGCGGTCGATCCTTCCAGTCCGTAGTGCCGCTTGAGCAGTGTCGCCGAAATGTCCGGTTCTGACTCGTCTGGCGGCGAGGACAGAATGGCGGTTGCGGCACGAAAATAGGCTTCTGTCGACGCTGCAGCATGCGGCAGGTGACGGGAGGCCGGAGCCGCAGAGCTGTTGCGCCGGCCTAGTTCCTGATCAGCGGCAAGTCCACTAAGATCGCCCAATTTGAAGATCCTCGTCCGTTCATGGTGCTTTTCGGGCTGCGAAGATGGATACCCTGATCCAATCTGACTAGCTCAGCGCAGGCACTCCAGCATAGCTTAGTGCCCGCGCGCGTTTTCGTCCCTGAACCGCTGTTGCCTTATCTCAAGTCAGAGCCCGAAAACGCCGGGCAGCTGCGAAATATCGCGGATCTCGGTGTATTCATAATAGGGGTTGGCCGGCTCGTGGCCGCGGTTAACCCACACCTTGCTTTTGATACCCAGGTCATAGGCGGACATGAGGTCGTGACGGAAAGACGACGAAACGTGCGTGATGTCTTCCGGTCCGCATCCCAACATGTCGAACATATATTCGAACGCCTTGAGGTGGGGTTTGTAAGCTCCCGCTTCTTCTGCGGTGTAGACGGCATGAATCGGCGCGCCTAGCTTTGCCACATTCGACGAGATCTGGGCCACCATGGAGTTTGTGAGAATGACCAGCGGGATTTCCTTGGCTAATTTGGCTAGGCCCTCGGGCACATCCGGATGCGGTCCCCAGGTCGGTACGCGGTTGTAGATGGTTTCGGCGTCTTCGGGCCTGAATGCAACCTTGTTGCGGCGGCACGTGCGCTCCAACGCGTTGTGAACAACGTCGGCATAGGGCTTCCAGTCCTGCAATACCTCATCGATGCGGTACGCTTGGAAGTTCCTGATGAATTCGTCCATGCTCGGCCCATCCAGAAAATGACCGAACAGATCACGAGCGGCTTCCGCCATTTGAAAGTTGATTAGCGTACCATGGCAGTCGAATGTTACGTATTTTGGCCTGAAGCGATCCATATCCTTGGCTCCTGTGAACTCTACGGCATGGACGAAGCATAGCTGCAGGTGTTTGGAAGAATGTGCCGGAATGCTTCGTCTTTCAGCAGAAGTCTCTTCGGTTACAGCAAATCCCGCACAACGTTTCGCGGCCGCGGCGTCTCGCATTTAGTCGTGTCCTGAGTTGAGCTGTTGCTCTACCGAAGGCAGCCGTTCGCGTGCGCTGATTTTGGCAGCGTTGTGTTGGAAGCCGAATAGAGCATTGCGGTCTGCCTCTCATGGTAGTCGGCGAGACGGGATTGGCGGGAATACCTAAGTGGCTTCGCAAGCCGCCATTTCGAGCGTCGGCAGGCCGAGGCGGGGGTGACGCAAGAGCTGACAAGCCGAGGCTGCTCTGAAAAGGCTTCCTGTGTGTATGAGCCGATCAAAGCTATCGAGCCCGTCATCAGGGGACGGGCTGCGGTTCACCCGAGTGCGTGACCAGCCAAGCCATAAACCCAAGGCTCGCCGGGCTTGCGGTTCAAAAGGAGTCGGCCCCGCGACATAGTCGTTACTCGTTCGGCCACTCGAAAGTCACTCGCGCGAAGAAAGTTGACCAATGGTCCTGTTTCCCGCGTGTCGACACGCGCGAACTGCCCTTTCAGGTTCCGTAGATGGACGGCAATAAGCTGAAGCGCGTCATCGTCATTGCTTGCTACCACGGGGCCGATCACATGGCCGCGGCCGAACTCCCGGCATATAGAATAGCCAACGATCTTCCCATCCCGGCAGAGGGTTTGGATGGTGGAAATCGGGGCTAGTGCCGAGATCAGCTCCTCTCGCTTCCAACCGAAGGCGTGGGTATCAAGTTCGATGATCTGCGGGAGTGCATCAATCCCCGCCTCGATCAAATCACCGTTCGGGACGGGCAAGTTGGGCAGGGAGGAAGCAACCGTTCCTTGGTGCATCCATACCGTCGCCTCGTTTGCAAAACCCAGCGAGACATACAGATTGTGTGCCGCGCGAGTTGAATTGAGATACAGATTTCTGCCGCGGCATTCTTCGAATACCTGCTCCATGAGCCAACGCGCATTACCCTGAGCCTGTGAGCGCGGAGTGGTGATCACCAGGCCGATCATCGCAACGTCTTGGCCATAGGGGAACCACATGGCGCTTCCGAAAACCCGGCCGATGCTGTCGACTACCGCGATGCCCCGGCCGAACTGGCGAAGCCAATCCCAGTCTTTGGGACGGTGTGGCCAACCGACGGCCACGGTTAAGGCGTGGAGCGAGCCGACATCGATCTCATTGATGTCCCGTGCCACCAATTCGAATGACTTAAGTCGAACTGACTTCGGCATTTGACTTTGAGCTCCTTCGCCGGGCCAACAAGTGCGACGACCTTGGCAACTCTACAGCCGCCGAGCGTCGATCAGTTCATGATTGCACACCGGGCTCGGCATCTTTCACTGATTTGCCCTTGGCGTTCGAAATCTTCTCCCGAAATACGGGCAGGACGAACCCTTGTGCCACGATTTGCTTCACGTAGCATCGCAACGATTACAACGCAACTTTGCGAAACTTAGATACAGCGAAGTTCGACTGACTGCCGGTTGGCCGCGCACAGATCAGTCCGACAGGGGGAAATTGCTCTCGGGCCGGGCTGTCGGGAGAAGCAACTGTTCAAACTCAACATTGAGGTCCGCCTTGGCACGACCTGCTCTCTAACAACGGGCTCTGGTTTCTGAGGACTTTGAAATAGTTCATAAATCAGCTCTGCTTGGTCTCCGAAGAGCGTCAAGAAATTCTGAAGGCGCCAACCATTTTGGAATTTCGTGCTGTTGCGGAAGCGTAATTCGGTAACTCCTTCGGCAGGAGAAGTCGATACTAGCCTCATTCGGTCATGGCATGACGTGCGATGGCAAAGGGTCTGCCAGGCGGGATCTCCTTTGCAAGACACGGCGACACCGCGAAGAAAGTAGTGACGATCAAACGGCGTCACGCCTGGAGGAGACGCAGAGCTGCCGCTGGTGCATGTATCGGTAAGAGCTCGGCGGTCTGAGTCAGTGCGTGGATAACTACAGCATACGCCGTTCCCCGCAGGGGCGTTGCAACTGCCGCATCGTTGCGGTGAATAGGAGGATAACTCGATGATCGCCAGCATCCAGACTTTGGGCGCGGACGAGGTGGCGCTCTCTGTGCGCGGCCTGAGTATCAGCCTCCCGAAAGGGATGGAGCGGGCTTTCGCCGTAGAGAATATCTCTTTCAATCTAAAGCGCGGAGAGATCTTGTGCATCATCGGCGAGTCCGGTTCGGGCAAATCGGTGACAGCCAACACGATCATGGGCCTACTACCCAAGGTGATACCGGTGGCGGCAGGCGCGATTCATCTCGAAGGCACGGCTATCGTGGGGGCTTCTCCCGAACAGCTCAGGGATCTGCGCGGTCGGGTCGTTTCCATGATCTTCCAGGACCCGCTTTCGGCCTTGAATCCGCTGATGACAGTCGGCGAACAGGTCACCGAAGTCATGGCAGCGCACAATGTCGGAACGCCCGCGTCGCGCCGGGTCCGTGCTATTGAACTGCTGACAGAGGTGGGATTGCCGGACCCGGAATTGATGTACCACCAGTACCCGTTCCGACTGTCTGGTGGGCAGCGCCAGCGGGTTATGATCGCGATGGCTCTGGCACTCGAGCCTAAGATCCTGATTGCGGACGAGCCAACGACCGCTCTGGATGTGACCACCCAAGCCCAGATCCTGAAACTGATCCGCGACATCCAGCGGCGCAAGGGCATGAGTGTGATGTTCATCACCCACGATTTTGGGGTTGTCGCAGAGATCGCCGACAGCGTGGTGGTAATGGAAAAGGGCCATATCGTAGAGCAAGGAAGTGCGGACCAGGTGCTGAAGGCACCCCGCCATCCCTATACGCAGCGCTTGGTTGCAGCTGTCCCCCACCTCAGCGGCAGGGATCGTGCACACGAGGACGCGGCTCCCGCCAAGCCAATCATGAAGGTCGAAGGTCTGGTCAAGACCTATCGAAGCAGCGGTGTGTTTTTCGGCAAGAAGCGGATCGTTACCGCCGTGAACGATGTATCGTTCGACCTGGCGCCTGGCCGCACACTGGGGATCGTCGGAGAGAGCGGCTCGGGCAAGTCCTCGCTCGGGAGGTTGCTCATCAAGCTGATGGACAGTGACGGTGGACGGATACTCTTTGACGGCCACGATATCGCCAAGCTGTCCGAAGTGGTTTTCCGCCCCTTGCGGCCGCGGATCCAGATGATCTTCCAGGATCCGTTCGCGTCCTTGAATCCGCGTTCGACGATCGGGCAGATTCTGACTGTCGGCCCCGTCGCCCACGGGACGCCCTATGCCCAGGCCCGGGAGGAGGCGAGGGCGCTGCTGTCCCATGTGGAACTCGATGCAGGTGCCTTCGGTCGCTATCCGCACGAATTTTCCGGTGGGCAGCGCCAGCGCATCGGTATAGCGCGGGCATTGATGTTCAAGCCGAAGCTTCTCATCGCCGACGAGGCCGTATCTGCCCTCGATGTGTCGATCCAGGCCCAGATCCTGAAACTTCTGGACCAAATTCAGCGACAAACCGGCGTGGCCATGATCTTCATCACCCACGATCTGCGGGTGGCAAGCCAGATTTCTGACGAGATCGCAGTAATGCAGAAGGGACGGATCGTCGAGCGCGGCCCGCCTTCGCAGATATTCCTCAATCCACAATCCGCCTACACGCGCGAGTTGGTCGCAGCCATTCCCGGAGAGCGGCTGAATGCCGCCCCGGCTACCGCCGCTAACTCCTGAATGCCGATCCAAACATGTCCACTAGGGAGGAGACATCATGACCAAGGTTGAAACGACTAAACAGACCTATTCGCGACGCGAGGCCCTGTGCATGATGGCAGCTGGAGGGCTGGCAGGGCTTGTCGCGCCAAACCTCCTGGTGTCGCCGGCCTTTGGCCAGACCGCCCCTGCAAAACCGACCGGTCGGGTCGTCGTCGGGCTTTCACAGGAACCCACTGTCTTCAATCCGCTGATGGCGCATACCGAAGTCGACGACGCCGTGCATTTCTCGGTGTTTGATGCGCTCTTTCGAATGGACCCCAAGGGCGTTCTCCAGCCCAATCTCGCGGCCGAAGTACCAAGCCAAAAGAATGGCGGTATCTCGCAGGACGGCCTGCAGTGGCGCATTCGTCTGCGCGACGACGTCCGCTGGCACGATGGTGAGCCCTTTACAGCGGAAGATGTGAAGTTCACTCTCGAACTCATCACCAACCCCAAGTTCCGAGCATGGCGCACGAGCGGCCATTCATTAGTGCGTGATATCAAGGTGGTCTCACCCACGGAGATCACCTGGCGGATGGAGTCCGTTTTCGCGCCCTACTTGTCGTTTCTCGCCGAGACCTTCATGGTGCCGAGGCACCTTCTCGAGAAGGAGGCAGATCCGAACGCCGCCGGCTTCAATCAGGCGCCTATTGGCACTGGAGCATTCAAGTGGGCGCAACGCATCGCTGGCGATCATATCGAACTCGTCGCGAACGCTGACTATTTCGGGGAAGGTCCTTATCTCGAGCGGCTCGTTTTCAAATATATTCCGGACATGACGGTGCTCTACACCCAGTTCAAGAGCGGCGACGTCGACCTTGTCGACCAAGCTTACATTACCGCCGATCATTACGCGGAAGCCAGTATGTTGCCGGATCGCGTGGTTACTCTGGAATCGGGGGCGTCAGTCGAGTCGATTTACCTCAACCTTGAAAAGCCGCAATTCAAGGATCCGGCAGTGCGACAGGCGCTCTACGCCGCTATGGACAGAAAAGCGATCATAGACGCGATCTATTATGGCGTAGGTAACCTCACCGAAACCTTCATGCCGCAGCAATCCTACTACTATAATCCGAACCTGCCGGCGCAGGAGTACAACCTGGACCGGGCGCGCCAAATCCTCGACGAGGCAGGCTGGGTGCCGGGATCGGATGGAGTGCGCGCCAAGAACGGCGTTCGCTTGTCGTTTTCCAATGCAACAACGGCAGGTAACAATCTGCGTGAACAAGTGCAGCAATTTCTGCAGCAGACATTTGCTGAAATCGGGGTCGAGATGACCATATCAAATCTGCCAGGAGCAGTGATGTGGGGCGATTTCTGGCTCAAATCGCAGTTCGACTCGGCAATTTCCGGTGTGACCTATGTCATCGCGGCGGACCCCGACGTGACGAACCGCCTGCACACGCGCGCGATTGTCGCGAAAGGCGGAAAAGGATCAAATACCGGCCAGTACTCCAACCCGGAGGTCGACGCGCTGCTCGAAAAGGGTGTCCGTACGTTTGATCCCGAAGAGCGAAGGGCAATTTACTTCCGCGTGCAGGAAATCGTCCGGCAAGACCTGCCGTTCCTGCCGTTGTTTGCGTACACCAACGTGTTCGGCCGTAAGGGAGGACTCGAGGGCTTCAAGCCGAATGCCAACACCCGCGTCGCATCCTGGCATGCCGCCGGATGGCATTGGAAGAGCTGATCTCCGGAGCCGCCGTCACGAGTTGCGGCGGCGGCCCATCCATTGGCGATGTCATGAGGAGAGTTGAATGCGCGGCTTCCTACTTAACCGGCTTTACCAGAGCCTCATCCTACTGGTGATCGTTTCAATCATCGGATTCACCATCCTGAATCTGATACCGGGAGGCCCATTGGCGCAGTACGGCCTCGACCCCGGAATGACCCAAGAAGATCTCGACCGCCTCAAGGAACAGCTTGGGCTGAACCGCCCTCTTTGGATGCAGTACCTGGACTGGGCCTGGCGCCTGCTGCAGGGCGATTGGGGGCACTCGTTCCGGGATGGGGCAACGGTGTTGAGCGTCATCGGCCGTCACCTTTTCGCGACCCTTTTGTTGATGGGTTCGTCCACGGTGATAGCGATCGCAATCGGCACCTGGATTGGTATCCGTGGCGCCACGCACCGCTATTCGGCGTTTGACTATCTGGCCACCGTGGGCGCCATGGTGGCACTATCGATTCCGACCTTTTGGTTCGGATTGCTGGGTATCTATGTTTTTTCGCTGCAACTGGGTTGGCTGCCTGCCGGCAACATGTACACGGTCGGCGATGGCTCCCTTCTGAACTATCTGCACCATCTGATCCTCCCGAGTATCGTACTTGCTCTGGTCCATGTGGCGATTTGGAGCCGCTATATGCGGACCGCGACGCTTGATGCCATCAGCCAGGAATTTGTGAAGACCGCCCGTGCCAAGGGGTTGAGTGAACGCAGGATCCTGATGAAGCACGTCGTCGGCAATGCCCTGCTGCCCATGATAACGCTTGCGGGCATGCAGCTTCCCAGCATCCTTACGGGAGCGCTCGTTACCGAGACCGTATTTACCTGGCCGGGAATGGGCCGGTTGTTTCTCGATAGTCTCGGATATAGCGATTATCCGGTGGTGATGGGACTACTGATGTTCTCCGCCATACTTGTCATCCTAGGCAATCTGATCGCGGACATCGCCGTGGCGATCATCGATCCCCGCATTCGGATGAGTTAAGCGCATCACGCCCAACAGGAGACACTCGTTATGACCGCAATTGCTGCAAATCCCGGGTCGGACCGTTGGTGGAACAGCCGCGCTGCACGCCGCTTCATGAGCCATCATCTCGCACTGCTGGGGATGGCGATGATCGTGGCTCTGACGCTCGCATGCGTGCTTGGACCGTACATTCTCCCCTATGACTCCCTTTATATCGACCTGCGTGCGCGCTTCGCTGGTCCGTTCACTGGTCATCATTACCTCGGAACCGACCCTCTTGGGCGGGATATCGCGGCGCGACTGTTCATGGCCGGCCGTATCTCGCTGCTCGTCGGCTTTTCCGCAATGCTCCTGTCCACTCTGGTCGGGACCATCGTTGGCGTTATCGCGGGATATCGCGGCGGCTGGATCGGGGCGGCGCTGATGCGCACAGTGGACGGTTTCCTCGCCTTCCCTTCGATCTTCCTCGTGCTTGCGCTTGCCGCGGCACTCAAACCAAGCGCGATCATGATCACCGTTGTTATCGCCGCCAGCAGCTGGATGGAAGTGGCGCGCATCGTCGAGGCCGAGGTTCGCTCGCTCCGCGAACGGGAATTCGTTCAGGCCGGACGGATGCTGGGATTGAGCGCTAAGCATATCATGTTTCGAGAGATCCTCCCGAATGCGATTGGTCCGATCATTGTTGCATCGACCCTGACCATCGCCCGGGCAATCCTGATGGAGGCGTATATCAGCTTCCTGGGTTACGGCATCCAGCCGCCGCTTCCGAGCTGGGGCAACATGTTGAATGGGGCACAGCAGTATCTCGGGACCGCGCCTTGGCTGGCGATCATTCCGGGCGCGGCAATCACCATCGCCGTCACCAGTTTCAATTTTATCGGAGATGGTCTGCGTGACGCGCTTGATGTGCGGGGCGACCACAGCTGACAACTTTGTCCTTCCCGGCTCGGGTCAAAACAAAGAAGAGAGCAGAGCTCATGAAAGAATATAAGATCGCCGAAAAGGATACTCCATATTGGTGGGAGGCGGCGCCTGTAAGACCCTTGCCGAAGCAGTCGCTGGCCAAGAACCTGGATGTCTTGATCGTCGGCGCAGGTTATACCGGGCTGTCTGCGGGCCTGACTCTCGCGCGCGAAGGCAGGTCGGTAGCTGCGTTTGACGCAATGAATCCCGGCGAGGGTGCGTCTTCCCGCAATGGGGGGATCACAAGCGGAAGCATTCGTCCGGATTACGCGACAATCACACGGCGATTCGGCGAAGAGAAGGCGATCGCGATCGAGACCGAGGGCAAGATCGCACGTGAATTCGTCTACAACCTGATCAAAACTGAAGGACTAGACTGCGATTTCCGGCTTACGGGTCAATTCAAAGGCGTTGTCGGGTTCGAAGATTATGAGAAGACGGCCCGGAGCGCTGACGTCCTGTCGAAAAAGCTCGGCATTGAAGCATATGGTGTACCCTACCGCGAACAAGGCAAATATATCGGCACCGACTTCTATCGCGGCGGCATGGTGCGAATGGATATCGGTGGACTGCACCCGGCTAAATTCCATGCCGAACTGTTGCGCGTGGCGCTTGCTTCCGGGTTGACCGTCCATTCTGGAACTCGTGTGAGCTCTATCGCACGGGATGGTTCGGCCTTCCTGGTTTCGACCTCCGCAGGCATGGTGCGGGCTCGGCAAGTTCTCGTCTGCACGGACGGGTACACAGACGGCGCAGTGCCTTATCTGCGTCGCCGGCTGGTGCCGGTCCGAAGCCGTATCATCGTAACGGAAGAGCTTGCACCAGATGTCATGGCGCGCTTGATGCCGAAGCAGATGATGATGACGGAAGGCCGTCAGCTTGGATTCTATTACCGGCCCACGCCGGACGGAAAGCGCATTCTGCTCGGCGGCCGAGACAGCACACGAAAGGGCGATCCGATTGAGCCCAAGCTCTATCTGCGTAACGGCCTCGTCAACCTGTTTCCGGAGCTGGAAAACGTCAAATTGTCGCACACTTGGTTTGGCAACGTTGCTATGCATCGCGACATGCTTCCCAGGATATTCGAGCGGGAAGGGGTCGTTTACGCGACTGGCTTCTGCGGTTCAGGCGTGGTCTGGGCGCCGTGGGTGGGAACGCGCGCTGCTCACAAACTTCTGGGTCACACAGAGCAGGCCCGTTCGGCTTTCGATTTTCGGCCGCCCGCGTCAATTCCTCTCTACAGTGGCAATCCTTGGTTCATGCCTGCAATCATCCAAGGTTACCGGATCCAGGATCGAATAGCATTCTATCGAGCACGCCGTTGACGCCGGCGGTGCTCTTCAGATTGTGAGTCTGCTCCCGTTAGAATGCGCTCCGAATAAACGACTGTTGAGCAGCCAACCACGTCATTTTGTTTCGTCTAGGCAGCCCAGGCCGACGCATTCTGCTTTCCGTTCCTCGCTAGGATTATGTCGAACAGGACGGCGGCTTCATCAAATCGTCCTCCGACCGCTGCAGCTGCCGTCCGTCCATCTCGGCGTTCGGCCAGGCTGACGGCCCTCGGGATGGAACGAAGAAGCATGGCATTAAAGTAATGACTGATCGAAGGGAGAAACAGCATGCATCAGTTGAACGATAAGGACCTATTTCGGCAAGCCGGTCTCATCGACGGCTCTTGGGTGGGAGCCACCTCTTCAAAGACGATTGATGTCATCGACCCGGCCACTCAGGCGTCCATAGGTACCGTCCCAGATATGGGGCAGGCTGAGACACGTGCTGCGATCGACGCGGCAGCCAAGGCATTCGCGACATGGAAGAAGAAAACCCACTCCGAGCGCGCCGCCCTGCTTGAGCGCTGGCATGCGCTGATGATCGAGAACCTCGAGGATCTTGCTACGCTCCTCACGCTCGAGCAGGGCAAGCCGCTCGATGAAGCACGCGTCGAGATTCGCTATGGTGCTTCCTTCGTTAAATGGTTTGCCGAGGAAGCCCGTCGCATCGGTGGCCACACTATTCCGTCGCCTACGGCAGATCGCCGGATCGTCGTGCTGAAGGAGGCGGTCGGCGTCTGCGCGATCGTCACACCTTGGAACTTCCCCAATGCCATGATCACCCGCAAGGTCGCGCCCGCCTTGGCGGCCGGATGCACGGTTGTCATCAAGCCTTCGGAATTCACGCCGCTCTCGGCACTCGCCCTCGGTGTCCTTGCCGAGCGTGCGGGCATTCCCGCCGGCGTAATCAACATCGTCACCGGCATGCCGACCGAGATCGGCAATGAAATGATGGTAAACGAAACGGTGCGGAAGATCTCCTTCACCGGCTCCACGCGGGTCGGTTCGCTCCTGATGCGCGGCGCCGCCGACAGCGTGAAGCGGTTGAGCCTCGAGCTCGGCGGAAACGCGCCCTTCATCGTCTTCGATGATGCTGATCTCGACCTCGCCGTGGAGGGCGCTATAGCCTCGAAGTTCCGCAATGGCGGCCAGACCTGCGTTTGCGCCAACCGCATTCTGGTGCAAACCGGCGTTTATGACGTCTTTGCCGAGAAGCTCGGCGCCAGGGTCAAAGCCATGAAAGTCGGCCCTGGAACCGAGGCCGGCATCGACATAGGTCCGATGATCAACACTGCGGCCATAGAGAAAATTGATCGTCACGTTGAAGACGCGCTTGCAAAAGGTGCTCAGATTGCGGCTCGCGGCCGCTCGTTGGTGGACGGTAAGCAATATGCAACGCCGATCGTCCTCACCGGCGCAACGACCGACATGCTGCTGGCCACCGAAGAGACCTTCGGCCCTGTTGCCCCGTTGTTCCGTTTCGAGACGGAAGAGGAGGCGATCGCGATTGCCAACGGGACACCGTTTGGCCTCGCGGCCTATTTCTACACAGAGAGCCTGAAGCGCTCCTGGCGCGTGGGCGAGGCCCTGGAATTCGGCATGATCGGCCTTAACACTGGTGCGATCTCGACCGAAGTGGCTCCGTTCGGCGGCGTCAAGCAATCTGGTCTCGGACGCGAAGGCGCTCAGGCAGGCATTGAGGAATACCTGGAGATGAAGAGCTTTCATATCGGCGGGCTGGCTTAAGTTCGCGGGCCCAACCTAACGTTTTGCCTTCGTGCCAATGATGGGAGAAAGTTCGTGAAAACCCTGCTTCTCAAGAAAGAAGAAGTCAGCAGATTGATCAGCATGAAGGACGTCATCGGTGCCGTCGAGGAGGCGTACAAAGCCTTCAACAGTGATCAGGTAGAGCAACCCGATTATATAGGAATGCATCTCCCGTCGCCCGGTAGCGAAATCGATTTCAAGCTCGGCTACTACAAAGGCAATGAACTTATTTCAATGAAGACGTCTTCGGGAGGGTTTGTCGACAATCCGACTGTATTTGGCGTACCTAACGGGATGGGGACCATTCTGCTGTTCGACGCCAGAAATGGCGCGTTGATCTGCGTTATGGACGGTAGCCTGATCACGGGCTTGAGAACCGGCGCTGCGGGGGCTGTTTCCGTACAGGTGCTGGCGAGGAAAGATGCTCGCAGAATCACGTCGATCGGGACTGGAAATCAGGCCAGAATGCAGATCCGAGCGATCCGGGAGGTCATGAGTATCGAAGAGATCCATGCGTGGGACAATAGCGCGGATGCGCTCTCCCGCTTCAAAATCGATATCGAAAACGAATTCGGCATTCCGGTCGTCATCGCGCGTTCCAAGAAGGATGCGGTCGAACAGGCCGACATCCTCGTTACGACGACACGCGGGAAGGGCTCGCTCGTGGAAGCCGATTGGATAAGACCCGGAACGCACATCGTCGCCATCGGTACGGATCAACGGGGCAAACAGGAACTGGATCCAGAGATATTCAGGAGTGCCAAAGTCGTCGTGGACTCGATCGCGCAGTGCAGCGACAAGGGCGAAACATGGCATCCGCTCGACAAGCATATCATCACCAAGGACGGGATCCATGGCGAAATTGGAGAGATATTGCTCGGCAAAAAGCCGGGAAGGGAAAACAATCAAGAAGTGACGATTTTCGACTCCACAGGAATGGCCATCCAAGACAATACGACCGCGTCGAAGATCTATAGCAACGCGATAGAAAGAAGCGCCGGGACCTTCTTCGAATTCTTCGAATCCTGACCTCGGACACGGCTTATTCTCAAAGAGTTGGAAGGCCCCAGCGGGGCGATTACGTTATCTTGCGACCGACCCGGAAGATTAATCAAACTTCGACCTAGACCATCCTTTGCCTCGAGGGAACGCAACCTACTAAGGCGAGCAGCATCATGTTAAACCATCCCACTATTCAGGACATTCAAGAAGCCCGCCAACGATTGGCGCCCCACATCAGACACACTCCGTTGCTGCGTGCAGAGAAGATCGAGCAAGCTGTTGGCTGCGAGCTTTATCTCAAACCCGAAACGCTTCAGATTACCGGAGCCTTCAAAATTCGCGGCGCTCTAAACAAGACACTTTCCCTGCCAAGGGAGGCGATGGCAAACGGCGTCATAGCCAGTTCCTCTGGCAACCATGCTCAGGGGCTCTCCTATGCGGCCCGGATGCTGGGCGTGAAAGTCATCCTGGTGCTCCCGACAACAACCCCCAAGATTAAGATTGCCAATACGGAAGCACTCGGCGCGGAGGTGGTCCTCTTTGACGGCGACACCGCCGCCAGGTGGAAAAAGGTCTACGAGATCGCGGAAGAAAACAACTATGCGACCATCCACGGTTTTGAGGATCCCATTGTTATGGCCGGCCAGGGAACGATCGGGTGTGAAATTTTGGACGATCTGGAGGACGTGGACACAGTCATTGTTCCCTTGGGCGGTGGAGGGCTAATCTCGGGAATTGCGACCGCCATCAAAGAAACCAAACCGTCGGTTCGGGTCATCGGTGCTGAGCCTGCTCTGACGCCGAAATATTATCATAGTCGGATCAACAGGCAACGCACCTCGTTGCCTCTGAAGAACACGATTGCCGATGGCCTGAGAATTAGCGTTCCAGGTCAGAACCCGTATCCAATAATTGAGAAATACGTCGATGAAATCATTCTCGTCGAAGACGAGCACATCATCGCAGGCATGCGCGCACTTGCTAAGGACGCCAAGCTGATCGCCGAACCCGCGGCTTCGATCGGCATCGGGGCACTGCTCGCGGGCTCCATAAAAATCAGGTCGGATGAAAAGGTTTGTGCGGTTCTGACCGGTGGCAATTGGGACCTGCCGGATCTTGCCGATATATACAAGCCCGGCTCGGAATAACCTTTCCATGATCCTAGTTGTATCCGCACGGAGACCGAATTCGCACCGCAATGGTCGCGATTGCAGGCAGCGGAGTCGCTAGCCAAACAGATCGCCCGCCCCGTTGGCGCGGTGTGCGCCCCGCACGAAACATCCTGCTTCGGAATACGGCGATTCGATAGATTTTGCTAATCCGGACGGAGCGTTCGGCAGGAAATGGCCCCAGTTGGCGATATTGTGCAGATCAGAGCGCGGCTGGAAGCTTACGTCAAGGAGACCTGCGATGAACGCCAAGGAAATACTCGACCGGCTGGTCGGTTTTCCCTCCGTCGTAGGCACGCCGAATGACGGAATCGTTGCATGGATCAGGGATTTTGCCGAAGGCTGCGGTGCCAGGGTGACGGTACTGCGGGGACCGGAAGGCGATCGCGCCAACCTCTTCGCAACGGTCGGCCCCAATCATGTGCCCGGCTACATTCTATCTGGACATATGGATGTCGTTCCCGCCCTGGAGTCGAACTGGACATCCGATCCGTTCACGCTGAGGTCCGATGGCGATTTGCTCTTCGGCCGGGGGACGAGCGACATGAAGGGCTTTCTCGCTGCAGCATTGGCCGCACTCCCCGCGGTCGTGGAAATGCCGCTCGCACGCCCCCTGCACTTTGCATTTTCCTATGACGAGGAAGCCGGCTGCCGGGGTGCGCCCCATCTGATCCGCCAGTTGCCTGACCTTTGCGCTAAGCCGATCGGCGCGATCATCGGCGAGCCCAGTGGCCTGCGTGCGATCCGCGCCCATAAGGGAAAGGCCGCAGCAAGAGTTGAGATCCGCGGACGATCCGGTCATTCGTCGCGGCCCGATCAGGGTCTAAATGCGATCCATGCCTTCGCCTGCGTCCTGCTTGCCGCCGTTCGTACGGGAGAGGCACTCCAGAGCAGCCGATTGGACCCAAGCTTTGAGCCACCCTATTCCTCGCTCCAGGTCGGAACTGTGTCTGGCGGGCAAGCAGTGAACATCATTCCGGATTTCCTCACGGCGGAAATCGAGGCCCGGGCGATCACGGGAGCGACACCCGCCGATCTCCTCGAGCCGGTAAGGCTTGCCGCAGTCGCGCTTGCGCAGCGAGGCTTTGAAACAAAGTGGGATCTTCTGAGCTGCTACCCCGCGTTGTCGCTCGCCGCCGATGCGCCACTTGCTAGGCTGATGGAACAACTGACCGGTATCGAAACGCTTGCCGCCGTGAGCTACGGCACCGAAGCCGGGCTTTATCAGGCGGCCGGCATCGACGCGATCATCTGCGGGCCGGGCGATATCGCCCGGGCCCATCGCGCCGACGAATTCATTCGCACCGACGAACTCGTTGCGTGTCAGACAATGATCGAGCGACTCGCTGAAACACTCCGAAGCTGAGGCATACAAATGGCGTTCTGGTTCAATTCCGATCGAGAGAGAGGGCGCATCTTCGCCGAAGCCTTCGCCCGCGACCTTCCCGATCTCCCCTTCATTATGGATTTGACGCAGGTTGATCCTGATGATGTCCGTTACGTCCTGACATGGACCTTACCGCCGGATCTCGACCGCTTCAAAAATCTCGAAATCGTCTTTTCGATCGGTGCCGGCGTCGATCAATTCCGGATCGAGACCCTTCCGACTGAGGTCAAGCTCGTCCGGATGGTCGAAGACGGCATCGTGCGCATGATGCAGGAATATGTGATGCTTGCCGTATTATCGCTTCACCGCAATCTCAAGGCATATCTTGCGCAGCAGTCCGAAGGCAGATGGCAAGCCCTGCCCGCCCGGCAGGCGGCAGACCGCCGGATCGGCGTGCTCGGTCTCGGGATGCTCGGGCAAGCGGTCATCGAGCGGCTGACGCCATTCGGCTTTCCGCTGTCCGGGTGGAGCCGTTCCCCACGCCAGATCGACGGAGTGCGCTGTCATTATGGCGCCGAGTCGCTGCCGTCCTTTCTTGGGGAGACTGACATTCTGGTCTGCCTTCTCCCGCTCACGGGGGAGACCCGCGGCATTCTCGATGCGCAGCTCTTTGCGGCCCTTTCGCCCGGCGCATCGCTCGTTCATGTCGGTCGTGGCGCACAGCTAGATCATGATGCCCTCATAGATGCGCTCGATAGGCATCAATTGTCCGGGGCGGTGATCGACGTCACCGAGCCGGAACCTCTGCCGCCCGAACATCCGTTCTGGCGGCACCCCAAGATCATGCTCACGCCGCACATCGCCAGCGTGACACAGCCGGACACCGCGGCCCGTGCGGTCATCGAGAACGTCAAGCGCCATCGCGCCGGCCTCGACCCGATCGGACTGGTCGATCGCAGCCGCGGGTACTGAACCACAGCAGGACAGCATTGGAGAAACCATGTCCCTTCTCAAGACCATCGACCCGAACAGCACAGAGGCCCCGCGCGAATCCAAACCGCTCCCCGAGCGGCTGATCTCTGGCGATCCCTCGTTCAAGACCTGGGCCCAGGATGTGGCGCGCGATGGGCTCGTCCATACCGGGGTCTGGGAAGCAACGCCGGGTCTCACCCGCTCGATTAAGGGCGAGACCTTCGAGTTCTGCCATATCCTTCAAGGCGTCGTTGAGCTCACACCGGATGAAGGCGAGCCGGTTAGATACAAAGCGGGCGACAGTTTTGTCATGAAGCCGGGCTTCACCGGCACCTGGCGCACCATCGAAACGGTCAGGAAGATCTATGTGACTGTGATGTAACCGCACAGTCGACCACATTTTTGAGGACCGCACGAGCCTGTTGAGTGGAATAGTAGGCCTCGTGTGGCCTCGCCAATATCATCCAAGGACACGGCCATGGCTCTGAGCTTTGATCCAGACACAATTCAGTTGCCGAAAGGCCATTTCATCGGCGGGCGCTACATCGATGCCGAGGGTGGGTTGCCCATGCGCCGCCCCTCCGATGCCGTCGTCTATGCCGAGTGCCCCGTAGCCGATGACGGCCTTGTCGACGAGGCCGTATCCGCTGCCAAGACGGCGCTCCGCGAAAGCAGCTGGTCCACCCGCCGCCCGCGCGAACGCACCAATGCCATGCATCGCTGGGCGGACCTGATCGAGGCCGAAGGCGAAACTCTTGCCCGGCTGGAAGCCGTCTCCTCCACGCGCCCGATCGGCCAGCTCATTGGGGGCGATGTCGCGGTCACCGCCGAGCAGATACGCTTCTTCGCCGAATTCGCCGACAAGGAAGGCAGCGATCTCGTCCCGACCGATGACTCGTGCCTCGGCATGATCCTGACCGAGCCGTATGGCGTCGTCGGCGCTATCACGCCGTGGAATTTTCCGCTCTCCATGGCGGGTTGGAAACTGGGGCCCGCACTTGCCGCCGGCAATGCCGTTGTATTGAAGCCCTCGGAGATGACGCCGTTTTCGACGCTTTACCTCGCCGAACTTGCCGTGCGGGCCGGCATTCCGGCGGGCCTCATCAATATCGTGCTCGGCGACGGGCAGACCACCGGCCAGGCGATGACCGGTCATCCCGATATCGCGAAGATCAGCTTCACCGGATCGACTGCGGCCGGGTCTGCCATCATGGCGAATATCGCGAGGACGGGCGTGAAGCCAATGACGCTCGAGCTCGGCGGCAAAAGCCCGCAGATCGTCTTTGCCGATGCCGACCTGACGCTTGCCGCCAATGCCATCGCCAACAGCATCCTCGTCAATGCCGGCCAGGCCTGCGTCGCGGGTTCGCGCATCATCGTCGAGCAATCCGTAATGGAGCCGCTGATTGAGGCGATCTTGTCACAAATGGCGACGATCCGACCCGGCCCGACCTGGGACGAGACAAGCGACTATTCGCCGATCATTTCGGAGCGCCAGATCACCCGTATCGATGCCATCGTGCAGGCGGCGCGTCAGGCTGGAGCCGAATGCCTGGCCGGCGGCAAACGCCTCGAAACTGACGGCTATTTCTACGGCCCAACCCTGCTGTCGAACATCGACCAGACCTCCCCGGCCGTCACGGAGGAAATCTTCGGCCCAGTGCTGACTGTGCAGAGCTTCACGGATGAAGAGGAGGCCCTCGCACTCGCCGACCACCCGACATACGGGCTGGCGGCAGGACTTTTCACTTGCGATCTCTCGCGTTCCATCCGCATCACGCGACGGCTGCAGGCCGGCACTGTTTGGGTCAATCGCTACAGCCGCTCCCGAGACCATATCCTGCCGACCGGTGGCTACAAGCGTTCCGGCATCGGCAAGGATCTCGGCCGCGAAGCCTATCACGCCAACCGCAAGAGCAAGAGCGTGCTCATCAACCTCCAGGATCACACATGAAGACCTACTCGATCGCGCTACTGCCGGGCGACGGCATCGGCAAACCAGTCACTGAGGCCGCCTGGGACGTCCTCCAGGCGACGGCCAAGGCATCGGGCTTTACGCTTGAGGGGACGACCTTTCCGTGGTCCTGCGACTTCTACAAGCAAACCGGGGCCATGATGCCGGCAAATGGCATAGAAACGCTCAGACGCTTCGATGCCATCCTGCTTGGTGCCGTCGGCTGGCCGGCGGAGGTGCCGGATTCCGTTTCGCTGCACGGGCTGCTGTTGCCGATCCGCAAGGCCTTCGCTCAATATGCCAATATCCGCCCGCACCGGCTCTTGCCCGGTGCCTCCGGCCCGCTGAAGAGCGACAACTTCGACATACTCTGCATCCGGGAGAATACCGAAGGCGAATATTCCGGCGCCGGCGGGCGCATTCATCAAGGAACGGCCGACGAGGTGGCTATAGAGACCGCCATCTTCACCCGCAAAGGCGTCGAACGCATCCTGCGCTTTGGTTTCGAGCAAGCGCGCGCGCGACGCGGCAAGCTGGCCTCGGTCACCAAATCCAATGCCCAAAAATATACCATGGTGTTCTGGGACGAGATGACCCGGAGCCTAGCCGCCGAATATCGCGACGTCGAGGTGACGAGCTATCATATCGACGCGATGGCGGCGCGCATAGTCATGGCACCGGAAACGCTCGACGTCGTCGTCGCCTCCAACCTGTTCGGCGATATCCTCACCGATCTCGGCGCCGCCATCCAGGGCGGGCTCGGCTTTGCGGCCTCGGCCAATATAAATCCCGATCGCACCGCGCCTTCTATGTTCGAGCCGGTCCATGGCTCAGCACCCGACATCGCGTATCTCGGTATTGCCAACCCGATCGCCGCCATCTGGTCGGGGGCGATGATGCTCGACCATCTCGGCGAGCGTGCCGCGGCGGCGCGCGTCATGGCGGCGATCGAAGCGACGACGAAGGCCGGGATTGGCACCATTCCTGGAAGGCATACGACTGAGACGATTGCGAAGGCAGTGCTCGAACGTCTTCTCTGAGGAACCGCTCAAGTGCTCAAGCGCCCCCAACTTGGCATTGAGCAGTATCCTTGCTTGAAGTGCTTCCATCTATTCCTACGGTGAAAAAGAAGGCGCGGATCGAAAGATCCGCGCCTTAATTGGCGGCAGGGGAGGAGGGCCGCCTTACTGAAATCGGTCGAGGGTCTTGTAGTAGAGCCCGACCAGCGGCAGGAACCAGGGCTTGCCGAAATGGCCGGGCACAGCAGGCCATTCGAGGCCCTTGAGCGGGTTCCGGTCAGCCTTGCCCAGCATGGCGTCGGCCATCATCATCCCGAGATGCGTCGAGAGCTGCGCGCCATGGCCCGAATAGCCCATCGCATACCACACGCCGTCGACATAGCCCGCGCGGGGATAGCGATCCTTGGTCATGTCCACCAGGCCGCCCCAGCAATAGTCGATCTCCACATGGGCAAGATGCGGGAAGATCTGGGCGAGGCTGGCGCGCAATATGGCGCCGCTCTTCGCGTCGGAGCGCTGGTCCGACGTCGCGGCAAAGCGGGCGCGCCCGCCGAAGATCAGCCGGTTGTCGGGCGACAGGCGGAAATAGTTGCCGATGTTCATCGAGGTGGTGCAGGTGCGGTTGCCCGGCATGGTGGCTGCCACTTCCGCCGAGGTCAAAGGCCGGGTCGCGATCAGGAAACTGCCGACCGGGATGATTCGGCGCCGGAAATAGTTGAAGGAGGCCCCGGACGTATAGGCGCCGGTCGCGACTAGGACATGGTCGGCGGTCACCTCACCTCGGGCAGTCTCCAGTCGGTGCTTCGGGCCCGATATGGTGTGGCGTGTCACATGGGCGTCTTCGAATATCGTCGCGCCATGCCGTGCTGCCGCCTGGGCCAATCCAACGACATATCGGCCCATATGCATCATCGCGCTCTTCTTCGAGAGCATTGCGCCATGGAAGGGAGAGCCGACCTCGGTCCTGAGAGCATCCGGCGTCAGCAGGGCGGTATCCGGATCGACCTCACGATGCACCGCTTCGAAATTGCGGGCGATCGCCTCGAAATGCTGAGGCTTTGAAGCGAGCTTCAGCTTCCCCGCGCGCCGGAAGTCGCAATCGATGGCTTCCTCAGCAACGATTTTCTCGATCGTATCGATCGAGTCGTCGAGAGCGCGATAAAGCGCCACCGCGCCTTCTTCTCCAAGCTCTGCCTTGGCGGCGATGAAGCTGTGGGCAAGCCCGTTGTTGAGATGCCCGCCGTTGCGGCCAGATGCACCCCATCCGATATGGTTCGCCTCCAGCACGGCCACGCGCGCGCCGGACTTCGCGAGCTGCCGTGCTGCGGCCAAGCCGGTGAAGCCGCCGCCGATCACGGCAACATCATAATGGCCTTCGACAGGGCCACCGCAGGCGCCTGCGAATTTCGGGGCGGTGTCGTGCCAGTAGGATTCGAACTTCATCGCCTTGCTCCGCTAGAGGCCAACAACGCCGGAATGGTATGCCATGCTCTTGATCTCGACATAGCCGTCGATCGGCTCGCGTCTACGATCAAGTTTGTTCTGGATATGGAAACGGAGTGCCGACATGAACATGGGGGAGTACACTCCAGTAATTAAGGTAGTGCATTTCGGTCGGTATCGTATCATCGAGTGTCCTTGGTTATGCCGAGGCGCCTTCGATACAGGTAATTCTAGCGGGGGCTATGCAGAGCAACTGGCCGCAGTTGCCACTGTGCGAAGCAGAATCGTTCGTATTTCCTCGATATTTGGCAGAGAGTTGCGCCTGGGAGCCGTTGTGGCACCGAGCCATTCGCAGATTTGCTATCAGCATAAGATGCGGTGAGCGCTCGCCAACACGGTCAAAGATGTCGCCCGTCTCCGGTTGTCGGGACGATCTTCTTTTCAGGCGACGTTATTCTTCCCTGTGAAGAAGCAGGGATCCAGGCAATGCATATGACCCAACTCGACATCGTTCCGTTTGGTACCGAACATCTCGAAGGCGCGCTCGCGCTTTCGCGACAGGCCGGTTGGCCACACAGGCTGGAGGATTGGGAAACGGCACTTGCAATGAGCACAGGCGTCGTCGTGCTGGAGAATGAAAAGGTCGTCGGCACTACACTCACGACACTCTTCGGAGGCTGCGCCACGATAAATATGGTCATCGTTGCTGAAGCCATGCGCGGACATGGCCTCGGCCGCCGACTGATGGAAGCGGGTCTTGATGGTGCTCACGGAGTGCCATGCAGACTGGTTGCGACCCAGGAAGGCCTGCCGCTTTATGAGAAGATGGGCTTTCGCCAAGTTGGAGATATTCTGCAATGTCAGGGCATCTGTGCGGCCGTTGAAGCGCCGATCGATGTCGAATGGATGCAATCCGGCGATCTCCCGCAAATAGCTGCCCTGGACAGGGCAGCCTTCGGCGATGATCGCAGCAAGCTGATTTTCTATATGAAGGATATCGGGCGGTTTGCGGTGATCCGGCGCGACGGACACGTCGCAGGTTTCTCGGCGACGCGCCCCTTCGGCCGCGGTGAGGTCATCGGTCCCGTGGTGGCGGAGAATGCCGATGATGCCAAGAAGCTCATTTTGTTCCAAATAGCGGCTCGAGGCGACAGATTTCTTCGCATCGACACACCCAAGGACTTGGGCTTGTCGCAGTGGTTGGCCGAACGTGGACTTATCCACGTCGGCGGAGCGACGGCAATGCAGCGCGGCGGCCAAGTCAACCCTTCTCCCCGTGTAAAAACCTTTGCCCTGGCCAATCAGGCTTTCGGCTGAATCGGAGACAAAGATGCTCAGCAACTCCCTTATCGAGCTCGACCGCGCCCATCTCGTACATCCGGTCGCCTCCTATCGTACCCACGAAAAACTCGGCGTACGCGTCCTGTCCTCTGCTTCCGGTGCGACCGTGACCGACATGTCCGGGCGCCAGCTGATCGATGGTTTTGCGGGCCTCTGGTGCGTGAATGCCGGTTACGGTCATGACAGCATCGTCGAGGCTGCCGCGCGGCAGATGCGGGAACTGCCCTACGCTACCGCTTATTTTGGCCTCGGCGCCGAGCCGGGGATCCGTCTTGCCGCGGCGCTTGCCGAGCGGGCCCCTGGCGATCTCAATCATGTCTATTTCACCCTCGGCGGATCCGACGCGATCGACAGCACTGTCCGGTTCATCCGCTATTACTATCACGCCAAGGGTACCCCGCAGAAAGACCAGTTCATATCGCTCGAACAGGGCTATCATGGCTCTTCGACGGTCGGCGCCGGGCTGACGGCTCTTCCGGCCTTCCATGCCGGCTTCGGCATCCCCTTCGACTGGCAGCACAAGATCCCCTCGCATTACGCTTACCGCAATCCCGTGGGCCCCGATCCGCAAGCGATCATCGCTGCCTCGAAACAGGCGTTGCGGCAGAAAGTGGAGGAGATCGGCGCGGAGCGGGTGGCGGCATTTTATGCTGAACCGATCCAGGGCTCGGGCGGCGTACTGGTGCCGCCCAAGGGCTGGATGAAGGCGATGCGCGACCTCTGCCACGAACTGAATATCCTGTTCATCGCCGACGAAGTGATCACCGGTTTCGGCCGCACCGGCCCGCTCTTCGCCTGCAGCGAAGACGAAGTCGTTCCCGATTTCCTGACAGTCGCCAAGGGCCTGACCTCGGGCTATGTGCCGATGGGCGCGGTCTTCATGACCGAGCGCGTGTATAGCACGATCGCAGACGGCGCTGGCACTTCCCTGGTGGGGCATGGCTATACCTATTCAGCCCACCCAGTGAGTGCCGCGGTGGCGCTCGAGGTTTTGCGCCTCTACGAGGGCGGGCTTCTGGAAAATGGCCGCAAGGCCGGCAAGCGCCTAATGGAGGGGCTGCAGGGCCTTGCCGACCATCCGCTCGTAGGCGACATCAGGGGCCGCGGCATGCTGGCGGCGATCGAGCTCGTCACCGACAAGACGAAGAAGACGCCGCTTCCGGCCACGGCCGATCCTTCCCGTCGGATTTTCGACCGGGCGTGGGACAACGGCCTCATCATCCGCGCCTTCGGCAATGGCGTGCTGGGCTATGCGCCGCCGCTTTGTTGCACAGATGGCGATATCGATGCGATCGTCGCCCGCACCCGGAAGACACTCGACCAGACGCTGGAAGACAGTGACGTCAGGTTGGTCATGGCTTGATGCGGGAGCGAGTTGTTTACTTCCGGCAGCTCGGAAAAGCCTTGCTCGGGAGGCGCCACTCGAACTTTGCTGGCTTTTGCCGGCTCACAGGGGAAATAGGCTGGTCAGCGGCAGGTGCGATTTGACGATCGGCGATTTCAACACGACGTAACTGAAATATCGGTCGATGCCGATATCCATGTCGATGAGACGCTCCATGATCTCCTGATATTCGGCGATGCCGCTGGTGACGAACTTGATCAGATAGTCGTACCCACCTGAAACCAGGTGGCATTCGATGACCGAGTCGATCTTTTCGGCAGTCGACAGGAAGCGTGCGAAATCAACCTGCCGGTGGTTCTTCAAGGTGATTTCGGTGAATACCGTTATAGTCTGACCGAGTTTGGCGGTGTTAATATGGGCGGAATAGCCGTCGATATAGCCTTCCGACTGCAGTTTTTTCACCCGCATCAGACATGGGCTCGGCGATAGATGAACTAGTTCGGCGAGCTCGACATTGGTAATCCGGCCGTTCTTCTGCAATTCATAGAGAATCTTGATGTCGATGCGGTCGAGCTTCACGCGGTCTCCCCGGGGCCGTTTCGGGCCCGCCTTTCAGCAGATTATGCCAGAGAGCATAACACAGCTTCCCACCTTGTCCATTTTCGCTTGGAAACATCCAGCCAGCATAAATGGTTATACTTGCCATCAATTGCAGAACATTATTCCGTGGAACGCTGGATTCAGCGCGCCACTTTGGCGGACCCGGCAATAGTATGGATTTGCCCCAACGGAGATGACCATGCCTGCCCCGCTCGTTCGCATAGAAACCACGGACTCCCAGCCCCAAGCCGCAGATGTGGTCGTGATCGGGGGCGGCATCGTCGGCGTCTTTACGGCTTACTATCTCGTTTGCCGCGGTCTCAAGGTAGTTCTCGTTGAAAAGGGGCTTATTGGCGCCGAACAATCGAGCCGCAATTGGGGGTGGTGCCGGCAACAGAACCGCGATGCCCGCGAACTTCCACTCTCCACCAAGAGCCTTGACCTCTGGGATCGGTTCGCCGCAGAGACCGGAGAGGACACCGGCTTCCGACGCTGCGGGCTTCTCTATCTCTCCAACAACGAGAGGGAGTTGGAGGGCTGGGCTCGCTGGCGGGACTTCGCCCGCACAGTGGGCGTGACCACCTTCATGCTGTCTTCCACGGAGGCGACCGAGCGTGGCAAAGCCACGGGGAAGCCGTGGAAAGGCGGTGTCTTTTCTTCGTCTGACGGCACCGCGGATCCGTCCAAGGCAGCGCCTGCGGTGGCGCGCGCGATCATCAGCGCGGGGGGCGTCGTACTCCAGAATTGCGCAGCTCGCGGCATCGAGACGAGTGGCGGCCGACTCTCCGCCGTTATCACCGAGAACGGGACAATCCGGACAAAGGTCGCCGTCCTTGCCGGTGGTGCCTGGGCCTCGTCATTCTGCAACAACCTGGGTGTGCGCTTCCCTCAGGCTTCGGTCCGGTCGTCGATTCTGTCCGTCGAACCTGTCGAGGGCCTGCCGGATGCTCTCCACACGACGGAGGTCTCCACGACACGGCGTGCCGATGGCGGTTACACCCTGGCGATCAGCGGCCGCGCTAGGGTCGACGTTACGGCACAGCAACTCCGGTTCGCGCGATATTTCGTACCGATGTTTGCCCGCCGCTGGCGGAATCTGGCACCGGGCGGGGTCGAGGGCTGGCGCTCGGGACATGAAACGCTCAGACGCTGGCGACTCGATGAGCGTACACCGATGGAACGCATGCGTATTCTCGATCCGGCTGTCGACGAGGGCACGATTTCCGAAATTCTCCGCCGGGCCCGGAACTTACTGCCGGGCCTCGCAAAGGCGAAAATTGCCTCAAGATGGGCCGGCTATATCGACAGCACGCCCGACGGTGTGCCGGCCATCGGCGAGGTCCCCAACATTCCCGGCTTCATTCTCGCAGCTGGTTTCAGCGGACATGGCTTCGGAATCGGCCCGGGTGCCGGTCATCTGATCGCAGATGTCATCACCGGACAAACGCCCCTTGTCGACCCTGTTCCCTACAAACCGGAGCGTCTTACAGGCTCCGCCTGGGGCAAAGTGGCTGAGTTTTAGCGCTTTCGGGGCGGTTGCGGGTTCGCGCAATTCAAGCTCATTTAGGGGGCTTGTCACAAGGTGGCGGTAGGCGCGTTGAGCCAAAGTACACCCTGCTCTTCACGCCTTGTTAACCTTTTAAAGTCCGAAGAGGGCGCGCGAGCAGATTGTTCTGGTCAATGACGGTCCAGCCACCGGCGAAGCCGAACCCTTTGCGCAGCCACAACATCGCTCTCAAACCGGCGATCGTTCGCCGCGCCATTCCGAAGGACCGGAAGCCACCGATCTTCGGCATGTTCTTCTTCCAAAATCTTCTGTTATTGCGCCCTCATTCCCAGGCTCCGCGCTAACTACCGGACCTCCCAAATCGAAACCAATCGAAGGGAGGGCGGAATCCTGCTCCTGCGCCCGAGCTCGTGCGGAACAGGGAAGAGAGGGGGACAAGCGCTAAACCGAAGGGGGACCACCCATCCGCCGAAGCATGGGGAGACCGGTTTTGTGCTTGTCGGGGGAGCGAGAACAGAGGGCATTCTCCCCTCTTAGCCGTCTTCAGGGAGCCGAACCGCTTTTTACGGCAGACGAGCAAGGCGCACTGGTTCCAGGTCTTGCCGAAAATGGGCGGTCTCGCAGGTCCGCCTCAGCTGTGCCTTTACGCTGCGCAGCAAGGCAACCTTCATGATGGAACCCCGTCACTGACGAAAATGCTGCCGTCAGCCTTAAGAGGGCACTCGCGGTGTCGGCGTCTTGTCCCAAGCTCCGATTGCTGAGATTGCGAGCGAAGGCAGCGATATCCGCATCCGAATGACTAAGCCCTTTTCCGCATTGCCCGCTTATCTCGGCTTGGCTTTGTAGGATTCTACAACTGCCAACCGATTCCGATCCGTGCTGATTTCACCGCCGACCAACAACGACGGAGAAATTCATGCAGATTCTCGCGATCTCGAAGCCACGGAATGACGAAGAAGCCCGGCTTCTCCACAGGCATCACCAACTGCGCGCCCGGATCTTCTCCAACCGGTTGGGCTGGGACGTTGACGTTATTGACGGTCGGGAGTCAGACACTTTTGACGCGCTGATGCCAACCTACATCCTCGCAATTTCCAACAACGGTGACGTGGCAGGGTGCGCGAGGCTGCTTCCGGCGCTTGGCCCGACCATGGTTACGGACGTCTTTTCCTCGCTACTTCCGAATGGCCAGCTCAACGCGCACTCCGCGATGATCGAAAGCTCCCGCTTCTGCGTCGACACTAGTCTCGGGGAGGGCAGGGGAGCCGGCTCGGTACATGAGGCAACGCTGACGATGTTCGCAGGCATTCTTGAATGGTGCATGGCGAATGGTTTCACCGAAATCGTCACGGTGACCGACCTCCGCTTCGAGCGGATCCTCGCTCGTGTTGGCTGGCCGCTGCAGCGGTTGGGGGAGCCGAAGAAGATCGGCGTGACGATGGCCGTAGCGGGCATCCTACGCGCCGACGCCGGGACATTTCAAAAACTCCGCCCATCCAACTACCGATCTGAATGCACCCCCCTCAGCAAGGCAGCGTAAGGAGAAATCGGTGAACCAGCTTCGCTCTCACCCTCGGCTTGTCCGCAAACTTCAGGAGGCGCTCGGCGATCACCTCTGCGTGGCGCTGGACGATGCAACGGTCGTCGAGATCATGCTCAATCCGGACGGAAAGCTCTTCATCGAGCGGCTCGGCCACGGCGTCGCGCCGGCCGGTGAGATGTCGTCGGCCGCGGCGGAAATGGTGATCGGTACCGTTGCGCATGCGCTTCAGTCAGAGGTGGACACGGAACAGCCGATCATCTCCGGAGAGCTGCCGATCGGTGGCCACCGCTTTGAAGGTCTTTTGCCGCCGGTGGTCGCCAAGCCTGCCTTCACTATTCGTCGTCGTGCGTCGCGTCTTATCCCGCTCGACGAGTATGTGCGCTCGGGCGTGATGACAGAGTACCAGGCATCGACGATCCGCAGCGCGATTTCCTCCAGGCTCAACATCATCCTATACGACGTCGTCCGCCGTGAAGGCTGAACCGTCATGAAAGCGGACTTTATCGCGGAGCTTGAACTCCCATTGCGTGTCGGACAGTGGCCGCCAGGAGGTGGCAAGGCCAGGCTTGAGCTCGAGATTCTCGCCCTGATAGACCAGCCGCTCGTAGATGTGGGAGAGCAGCGAGGTGTTCTCGTTGAGATTGGCATAGTGCGGATCGAGCGTCATCAGCTTGTAGGACGTGGCGATCCGAAGCTCCCCGGTGTCCTGTGCCTGCGCCGACGTCGACGGAGCACTCCCGAGGAAGACTGAGATCAGAAGCGCGGAAAGCAGGCGTGGACGAAATTGGCTTCCCAGTTTCATTTGAAGTTCCTTGTTTTTCGTTTTTGGTAGTATCGGAATGCCGCGTTGGGGCAGGCCCTAACGTGTGATTTCCGGGGCGAAATGCTCGCAAAGAACGCGGAGCGAATGTCTTGTTAGCTCGCCCGCGAGCCCGGATCACGCGTGTGGTTGGACCATCCCCGGAGACTCGGGTTGGAGGTCGGGCGCCGACACGCGATTGCGTCCGCTCGCAACAGGGGCGATATCGATCTTCAAGAGGTCGGCAATGACGGAGCGGATTTGCGGCCAGGGATCTTCCTGGCTTGTGGGGGAGGGTTGCCACTTTGTGACAACTGCGTGGAGCTTTGCCGTTGCCCCCGCTAGCGATCGCGCCGGTGTCCTCCACAGGGCTTTCGCCGCCTCGTCCTCCGCGACGGATGCACGATCTTCAGCTTCGAGGGCCTCGTCGTAGGCTCGCGAACCTGCGGCTTGCTCAAGCGGTGGCGGCAAAACAGCCGCAAAGAGCGCTCTTTCGAGCTGCTGCTGGCGCAAACTCGATTCGCTCAAATGCTGCCAAGCGCTGCACCATTGTTGCCAAACCGCTAGCGCGGGATCGTCGTTGCCCCGATCCGAAGGCAGGGCCTTCGTCGTGGCAAAGTCGGGAATTGTGGGTAACGAGGCGGCTACGAAGGAAAGAATTTCTCCCCGGGTGACCGTAGACAAAGTTCTGCTATTGTCGGAATCAGCCATGATCCGAGCTCCCGTAAGCTTGGTTGTGGTCAGGCTGTGTTCGGTGTTGCGAGCACCGAGCACGGCCGCATTGAAACGTTAAGTGCCACATGAACGAAAAAAGTTCAACCGGGAATACCGAAATTTATGAATGAAATAACGGGAGCTCAAATTCGCGCGGCCAGGGCGTTGGTACGATGGACCGCTGAAGAGCTAGCAAATACAGCTAGTGTAGGTCTCTCGACGATACGACGGGCGGAGGCGGAAGATGGGCCACCAACAATTACGCCGGCGAATCTAAGGCTGATCCGAATTGCTCTTGAAAGCGCCGGTATTGAGTTCATCGCCGAAAATGGCGGCGGCGTGGGTGTTCGTTTCAAGAAGTAGCCGCCCGCTGGGCTATCCATGGTCCAACGGGGTCACCGCTCTTCGAAATCCGACCACGTCGGCAGCACGCTAGGGTCCCTTGATCAGCCAATTGACTCCTGCGCTACCGGTTCTCCTTACCCGCGCCGTGCACAACTGGTGCCCTGCACAACGTTTGTCATCAATACCCCGTCTGTGAAGACGAACGCTCGGACCGCAAGCCTCGCGAGGGGAGGTCCTTTTTCTATTGGAATAAGATCGAGAGCTGCATGTGTCGGCTGCGGCTCGGAGCCAACTAATGGTGAAAAATTGGCGCTTAGGACCTGGCACAAACTCCCGCTTTGGGTGGTGAGCGGAATTAGGCGCCCAAAGCGCTGAATGGCGGTGTTGCAGACAAGAGCCGTCATTGCGCACTACCGGTTCACGGTGTTCCCGGCAGGAGATGAGTTCAGGCTATCGATACGCCTACCAGCCCGCCGCCGATGACGATTACGTCGTAATCCATTCCGCTAGCTAACCTCGGCGCGTATCCCACGGCCTTCTCCGGATCTGGCCTCGCGATCAGATTGCGCCGACCTTGACTTTCGAACCATCAAGGAGGCGCGACAGGCGGAAGGGGGTGGGGTCAACACAGGGTGTATCATTGGCAACCAGGTCGGCCGCCAGGCGTCCGATACCCGGTCCAAGGCCGAAGCCGTGGCCGGAGCCGCCCGCGGCCAGGTAAAGGCCCTTCACACCATCGGCCGGCGAGATGACCGGCACCGCGTCCGGCGTGAAATCCACGTAGGCCCCCCAGCTGTCGGCGACTTCAACCCCCGCCAACGCAGGAAACTGCTCGGTTACCCGTTTCAAAATAGCCGCGAGAGTGCGGCGGCTCGGCGGCGGGTCGAGAACGCGCATCCGCTCGAAGGTCGACGGTTTACTCTTGTTCAAGGTACCGAATGCCTCCGGACCATGGAGGAAGGATTTGCCGATGCCGAACTGCACCGCTTTCAGACGCTTCATGAACATCGGCATGAACCAGCGGGCGTAGCGAATGCCTTGTGGGGTGATATCCAGCATCGCCCTGCCGCTGATCGCAAGCGTGTAGCTGCCATCCAACCGGCGGGTCAACGCACACTCCGGCGTATAGATCGCCTCACCCAGATTCGCTGTTGGCCGCGTACGGAGCGCTGTCTGGCGCACGCTCGCCTGCGGAAACAGAACTCCATTCTGGCGACAAAACATGGACGTCCAGGCACCGCCGGCGCAGAGAACGGCTTGTGTCCGGATGAGCCCCTTTTCGGTGATCACCCCCGCCACCGCTCCATTTACGAGATCAAGGCCCCGGGCAGCGCACTCCTGGTGGATCGTCGCCCCAAATTTGCGAGCGCCGTTCGCGATCGTCGGCGCGGCGATGGCAGGCTCGCCCTTGCCGTCATCAATCGAATGCACTCCGCCCAGCCATCGGCGGCCGTTCGCGGGAATCGTGGCAGCCGCTTCTTTGGCGCTCAGCATCTTCGTATTGACATTGAACTGCCGGGCCGTATCACGCCATGCTTCCCATTCCGCCAGTTGCCGGGTATTGTCCGTAGCGTAAAGCAGACCGCATCGACGGAAGCCGACGTCCTCTCCGATTTTGGACTCAAACTCACCCCATAGCCGCAGGGCGACACCCGATAGCGGCAGCTCGCGCTCATCCCGGTTCTGTTGGCGGCACCATCCCCAGTTGCGGCTCGACTGCTCGCAGCCGACATTGCCCTTTTCGACCAGAGCTACGGACAGTCCCCGCTCGGCGAGAAAGAAAGCTGCCGTTGCACCAATAA